>NZ_VUOS01000018.1 GCF_009829325.1 Nocardia sp. CY41 | reverse complement strand
GCGGTACAACAACTCGATGGCGTACGCGGCGAATGTGCTGAGTTGGTCGGCGGCGTATCGGACGGGGGGTTCGCCGACGCAGGTGCGGATCTCGCCGGATCTGGTGGCACCGGGCACGCTCTCGCCGGTGGGTCCTGGTTCGGAGATGACGGCGGTGACCACGGCGGCGCCTGCACCGGTCGAGTCGCCGCGCGTGCCCGCGCCGCAGCAGCAGCCGCCGACGCAGGTGATGATCACCATCCCGGGCCTTCCACCGATTCCGTGCGGAATCTTCTGCCCGCCGCCAGCGCCGGTGAATCCCTGTGTCGCCCAACCGGTTCCCGCGCCGATGCCACAACCGGGGCAGCCCGGCATCGCGCGCATACCGCTCGTGCCGGGCCAACCCTACGGCGCGGCGCCCTGGCAGCTACCGAATCCCGGCGCGAACAGCCCCGATGCGTCCGGCAATCCGGACAGCGGCGCCGCACCCGCCGACGCCCGAGTGGCCGAATGCGCGCAACCCGAGACGGACGCCGCCACCGGCCCGGTAACTGGCGCGCAGGAGCAGGAAGCCGAACCGCGCAAGCCCGAACCGCGTAACCCCGAACCAGCCGTCACCACACCGCCCGCGCCGGAACCCGAACCCGAACCGGTTCCCGATGCCGCGCCCGCGCCGACGCCGCCGCCCGGGATCACCCTGCCGTTCGGCATCGTCATCCCGCTCCCGGCCCCACCGCAACCGCCGCCTGCCGGCTGATCCCAGGGCGGCGGTCATCGGGGTCTCGCCTTCGGGCTGCTGCTTCGGTGCAGGGCGGGCCGAGGGTGGCGCAGGGACAGGCTGAACTGCGGGGTCTCGACGCCCATCGCAATATTTGCCGGAGTCGCGGCGTAGTCGAGGCAACAATCCGGGGGACCAACCGGGGCCGACGCAGCGTGGCCGCCACGGCGGAGCCCGGCACGACGGTGGCGGGTCCGGTCGCCCAGGGCCTACGACCCGGCCGACGAATGAACACCGCTCACTTCCCCGCGGACCCGAAGGCGGCACGGTCCCGGTGTCAGGGTCGTTCGCCGCCGTCCACACCGCGGTGTCGGCCGGGAAGCAGCACCCGATTCCGGGGCATCCGCGGCCGACCACAGAAGGTCTCCCAGTCCGCCCAGGCCGATCGCACCGTGAACTTCGCCGGTCGTTGCACGAAGGCGGTAAGTCATTTCGCCGAGATTGTTGTCGCATCCCGCGCGACGCTGCCTCGAAGCCGTATCCGGACCGCGGGAACAGACGTATTCTGATCGTTAGCTAACACGTGGCATCTACCAGCGGCGCCGAGGAGGCCAGGCACCTCTGAGCACGCCCGCACCTACCGGTCAGGGCTTGCCCTCGTGGTCTTCGACAGCGTCATCTCGTGCGGCGGGCGTTCGGCGAGCGTGTGGCCCGGATCCGAACCCGGACCGATCGTCGGCGGCCGCGGTGACGAATCCCGTCCGAGACCGGTCGAGCAGAGGTGATCTCATGAGGGCCACAGTCGGAATATCAGCTGAACAGGCCGTGGTGCGTGGCGTGATGCTCGCGTCGACGGCGCCACGGGGTACCCGGCCGGACGTGCTGCGGAACGTCGAACAGCCGGTCGAACACTCGACCGCCGCCGCGGTGGCCGCCGCGCTCGACGCGTTGACGCACGAAGCCGGGGCCGGTACCGAAATCGATGACGTAGCCGTGGCCTACCGGACGGTGGCCGAGCGGCGGGCAATTGTCTCGCAACTGTCATCGGTGTCGTGGCGATCATCGTCGCTCGTCTCGACGAAAACAGCGCTGCTGGCGCTGCTCCAGGACTTCCCGGACGTGGCGCGGTACGACACCCTGCTGGCGCTGGAGGTCGTCGGATACCACACGTCGTATCTCGTCACCGGCCCGGATCGCCACCAGATCCGCACCTCCGGCGCGTGGTCGTCCGGTGTCGTCGACGCCGATACCGCGGAGTCGGCGATCGACCGGATCCGGCCCGCGCTGGTGGCGGCCGAGCTGTCGCCGGATGCGGTGGTTCTCTGTGGCTGCTCGGCGGGAAACCCGGACGTCGTGGCCGCGGTGCGGCGCGGACTCGCCGCACCGGTCATCGTGGCGCCCGACCATGCCAACGCTGCCGCCTACGGCGCGGCCTTGGTCGCCGCGGCTCCGTTCCGGAGTACATCGGCGGCACCGGCGACGTCGGATCGCCGGCATCCCGGACGCGTCATTCTCGCCGGAGCGGCCGCGGCCGCAGTACTGGGCGGAGCGGCGATCGCGGTCGCACAAGCACGGGAGGGCCGACCGGCCGACGCCGAGGTCCGCGGTCCCGTGCAGGCGCCGATCTCCGCCGCCCAGCCCGTCGTCCCGAATCCGGCGGCGGCCCCACCTGCCGCCGCGGGCGAGCAAGCCCCGATCGCCGTTCTGCCCGGCCCAGCAGCCCCTCCCGAGCCGTATCCTGGACCGCCCGTGCCACCTGCGCCAGGGCCGTACCCCCTCGACGACCAGGCGCAAGCGCCGGCCGCGCAACCCCTGCCGCCTGCTCCGGTCCCACCGCAGGTCGAGCCGCAACCTTCACAGGAGCGGCACCGGCCGACCACCACCACATATTCGCCCGAACCGCCCGGCCCGTCGCCGACCACCGCCGCGGTCCCCGATGACACCTACCTCTTCCCCGGCGAATCTCCGCCGCCGCCGTGGAACGCCGACCCCGCGGCCGTCCAGGCGTGGTGGGACAACCACTGGAAACTGAAGGAGAGCTGGCTGCACGGCCGCTGACACCGGCTCGCAGCACGCGGCGAGTCCGCAGACCGGGTCCGGTATACCCGTGCCGCGCCGTCCGTGCATCCCGCCTGCGTCGGCGAGCATGTGGACGGCACGCCCCACAGGCGCCGCGCACGCCATCGCGGCCGACCACTCACCGGTGGCCCAGCCGTCGTCCTCGGAGGGCCACCAACCGATGTCGACGTGGTCATCCGCTGGTACGTATGGTCTTTCCGGCGCGGCGACCCGCGACGGGACGCGACGTTCGAGACCGACATCGACAACGACACCACTCGCCAGGACACCTGGCGCAGGCCGTCCGGATCCGGGCGGGTGCGTTGGACTACCCGGGCGCCGCTGTGAGCCGCGTTCGACGCCCGCCCGCGTTCGACGCCCAGCGCCCGTTGCGTGTCGGGCGACCGGTGTCGCGGCGGGATCCTCCCCGCGACGAGGACTCGTCGGGCATGTTGCACGCCGACTTCGCCCATGGCCGCACTGAGCCTATCGAGCGACGCCGCGCGGTGCGCGTCGTCGAGGTCGCGATGCGGCCCGGCAGTGACCGCTGCGACGGCCGGAGCCCCGCCGCCCCGGGCGGGTCGCTTGTTACCGTGGCTTATGACCAGCGAAGCCGTGCCGCGACGCCGCGAGTTGTTACGTGACTTCCTGCGCGCCAGGCGGGCGCGGCTGAGGCCGGAGGATGTCGGCATCCCGGCGACGGGCCGGCGGCGCACGCCTGGATTGCGACGGGAAGAGGTCGCCGTGCTGGCCGGGGTCGGAGTGTCCTGGTACACCTGGCTGGAGCAGGGGCGCGACATCACCGTCTCCGACGAGGTGCTCGATGCGATCGCCCGGGTCCTGTTGCTGAGCGAACCGGAACGGATCCATCTGTACCTGCTGGCAGGACTCAATCCGCCTCCGCTCGAGTGCGCGCCGGGCACAGCCGTCACGCCGGAGGTGCAGCAGTTGATCGACGCTTGGGACGGGCGGCCTGCGGTGCTGCGCGACCGGTACTGGAATGTGCTCACCTTCAACGACACCGCGCGGGTGGTGTTCGGCTACGGCGACGGCGAATACAATTGCCTGCTCACCTATTTCACCAATCCCCGCTATCGCGCGATGGACGAAGTATGGGCGGACAACGCCCCTGCCATCGTGGCCGCTTATCGGGCAAGCGCTGCCATTTGTCCTGGTGACACCGATTTCCGCAGGGTGGTCGACAGTCTCCGGTCGGTGAGCCCGGAATTCGCCGAACTCTGGGAGCGGCAGGAAGTCGGAGTGCCGGCGCAGGCGGTGAACGCGCTGCGTCATCCCGACCTCGGTGAATTGTTCTTCGACGCGACGACGCTGACGGTCGCAGACCATCCCGAATGGCAACTGGTGCTGTACAACCCGCGGCCGGGCACCGCGACCGCGCAGCGCCTGGAACGGTTGCATCGCTTGCGCGTCGCGTCGTCCGCCTGACGCCGCAGCGTGGTGGTGCCACACCCCCCATAAATGCGCACTGTTTGCTCCGGCGCAGCGTCGGCACGCTCGAGCCATGACGCACGACAGTTCCCGATACCACGGCAAGATCGCACTCGTCACCGGCGGCACCAGCGGCATGGGCCTGGCCACCGCGCACCGGCTCATCGCCGAAGGAGCGCGGGTGATCGTCACCGGGCGCGACAAGGCCCGGCTCGACGCGGCGGTCGACGAGCTCGGGGATCGGGCACTCGGAATTGCCGGTGATGCAGCCGATCTCACCGATCTCGGATCTTTGGCCACAACTATCCGCGACCGGTTCGGCCGGCTGGACGTGGTGTTCGCGAACGCGGGCATCGGCGCGTTCCAGACCCTTGATGCGGTCACCGAAGGCGAGTTCTACCGCGTCCTCGACACCAATCTCAAGGCCGCGTTCTTCACCATCCAGAAGACGCTGCCCCTCCTGCCGGACGGTGCGGCGATCGTCATCAACGCATCCTTCGCCGCGTACCGCGGCGCGCCCGCCGCGGCCCTCTATACCGCGAGCAAAGCCGCGGTGCAGAGTCTGGCCCGAACCTTCGCCGCCGATCTGACGGCCCGGCGCATCCGTGTCAACTCGGTGAGCCCTGGATACATCGATACCCCGGCCTTCCAGGCCGAAGCATCCGGGGAGGTCAAGTCCGCGATCGCCACCACGGTCGCCGCCGGCCGGGTCGGAACCCCGGAGGACGTCGCGGCGGCGGTCGCCTTCCTCGCATCAGACGAAGCGTCCTACATCAACGGGCAGGACATCCTCGTCGACGGCGGACTGATCTCGGTCATCCCGGCAGCGATGCTATAGCCGACTCGGCTCCACACTCGCTGTCCGATCCCGGTCGGAGCACACCGTATCCGTCCGGAGCCCGGTTCCCCGGCTGAACCCCGTGTAGGGCGCAGGTCGGCGGCAGAGCACGAAGTGGAACGGCTGACGGCCCGGCAACCGGTGCCGAGCCGTCGCGCTGCTTGTACGGCGATTTCGTGGGGCCCGGGCCCTGAAAGCGTCCTGACCAGCAGCATCAAGAATCGCGCAGTCCGGCTGCGGTCGTAGAATCACGAGGTGCGGCGCCTTGCAGTGACCGATGCTTCGCGTGTCGTGGTTCTCGGGTCCGGGTTCGCGGGTCTGTGGGCGGCGCTCGCGGCGGCCCGGCGGCTCGACGAACTCGGGGTGGCGGTCGGAACCGTGGACATCACGATGATCAGTGCCACGCCTTATCACGACATTCGCGTGCGCGACTACGAAGCCGATCTGAGCACATCCCGTATCCCCCTGAGCGCCCTTCTCGATCCGGCCGAAGTAGAGCACATGGTCGGCGAAGTGACGGCTATCGATACTGCGGCGCGGGTTGTGGAATCCACCGCGGGCGTTCACGGCTACGACCGGCTGGTGCTCGCGTTGGGCAGCCAGGTGGTCAGGCCCGATATCCCTGGCCTGCGAGAGTTCGGTTTCGACATCGACACCTATGACGCCGCGACCCGACTGCAAGCCCACCTGCGCCGGCTCGCCGAGGGCCCCGCCGACCCGGCGGCCGCGACAGTAGTCGTCGTCGGGGCGGGTTTGACGGGGATCGAGGAGGCGACTGAGCTGCCCGCGTTGCTCGCCGAGACCTTCGCCGCGCGTGCCGTCGCACCGCGGGTCGTCCTGATCGACCGCAACCCGTTCGTCGGCTCGGACATGGGCGTATCGGCGCGACCGGTCATCGAGGCGGCGCTGGCCTACGCCGGGGTCGAGACCAAGGTGGGCGTCGGGGTCGTCGCCATCGACGAGCGCGGCGTGACGCTCTCCTCGGGTGAAGTGGTGCCCGCCGCCACTGTCGTCTGGTGTGCCGGCATGCGGGCCAACCCGCTGACCGCGGATTTCGGGGTCGACCGCGACCGGCTGGGCCGACTCCCCGTCGACGATTATCTGCGGGTCCACGGTGTGCCCGGAGTATTCGCCGCCGGTGACGTCGCTGCCGCGAAAATGGACGAAGAGCACGTGTCGGTGATGTCCTGCCAGCACAGCCGCCCGATGGGACGATACGCGGGATACAACGTCATCGGCGATCTTCTGGATAAGCCGATGAAGCCGCTGCGGATCCCTTGGTACGTCACGGTTCTCGACCTCGGACCGGCAGGAGCGGTCTATACCGAGGGCTGGGACCGCCACGTGGTCGCGTCCGGTGAGCAGGCCAAAGATACCAAGCGCGCCATCAACACCCGGCGGATCTATCCTCCGCTGAACCGCGACCGCGACGCATTGCTGGCCGCCGCCGCACCCGAATTGCAGGCCGCGCCCGGGCACTAGTCGGCCCAGGAGCACCGCGCAGTAGGTTCAGGATAACCGGAAGCTGCGGGGCAGCGGTGGCAGCAAAGGGACGTTGCGCGCAGTCGAGACGTGCACGGTCTCGGTGTCCGCGAGCAAAACATCCACCACGTCGAAACGCGCGGCGCGACAGTGCGAATGACTTCTCTCCTATGGAGCGGCCGAAGCTGTATCCCGCGGCGAGGTCGGCCGGGCTCGCGTCGTCGTCGGGGGCGTGGTAGCGGCGATGCTTGGTTTTGCCCACTGCGAGTGGCGGTTTCGGCTGTTTGCCTTCGAGGCGGCTCTTGGCGCGGGCCTGGGTCATGCCTTCGCGGGTGCGCAGGTGGCCTCGGTCGGCTTCGAACTCGGCGACCAGTGGTACAAGGTATTGAATGGCGGCCAAGACCTCGATACTCTGGGCCGATGCTGGCTGAGTTCCTCCAAGGCATGGTGTCCGAAAGCAGGGGCCATGGTCACGTCGGGTGATCTGCCGGGCCTGGGTCTACCGCATATCGACGCGCACTCCGAATTAGGCGGCCTGGGCGCCGTCGAACTGCACCATCCCACCCAGGACATCGACCAAGACGGTCTGCTCGACAGCATGACCATCACCGGCGACGATGCGATGCAGGTGTGGACCGACGTCGATCACGACGGCTTCGCCGATCACGTCAAGGTGGTGGAGAAGGACGGCGACTATACCGCCTGGGAATTCCATCGTCACCCGGACGGAACCTCGGAGTGGATTCGGACGGATCAGGGTCGGCTGGGCACGTGAGCGGTGCCGCCTTCGGACAGTTGACGTTCGAGATCACCACCGTGGAACCACCCCATGAGAGCACAGCCAGCGCTCGGCGGCGGTCTTCGCGGGCGGGGGGTGCAGTCCACATTCACCGACACGACGACCCGGTGCCGGACCTCGTTGACCTGACGGAGTTGCGGCAGCCAGAATCATGACCTCGTGAGCCAACCGTCCACACTCTCGGCCCCGGAAATCACCACCGACCGTCTTCTGCTGCGCAAAGCGCACGATGGCGACCGCGAGGGCTTCATCGAGTTGCAGACCGATCCCCAGGTGCGAACATATCTCGGCGGTCCGCGGCCCCGCGCCGGTGTCGAGCAATATCTCGACGCAGTCGGCACCGCCAACGTCACAGCCAGCCCCGGCGTCTACGTCATCGCGGACAAGGAAACGAACCAGCTCATCGGAACACTGATGCTCACCCGCCGCCCTGCCGACCAACCTGGACACCTCACCGAAGGCGACGAAGAACTCGAACTCACTTACCTGTTGCGACGCCACGCCTGGGGCGCCGGACTGGCATTCGAAGCCGCAACGGCCACCCTGCGCACCGCCGCCGCCGAACTCCCGGACCAGCCGGTCCTGATCGTCACCCAGACAGCCAACCAGCGTTCACTAAGCCTCGCCACCCGCCTCGGGTTCCAGCCAGTCAGCACATTCGAAGCCCACGGCGCGCAGCAGACCCTCGCCACGACGCTCCTGCACGCGTTCAACACCTGATGATCCGCCACGGGTCCCGCACGAATCCGAGACACCGAGGCCCACCGAAACGCCCGGCCACCGGCCGGACCCGCCACGCCGAATCAACAACACGTTACCCACAGCGACGTCACTGCCCACCGGCACAGCGTCCCGTCGAAGTCGCCAACCACCGCCATAATCCGCCGATGGACCACGTCGGTATTCACCCGCCACCAGCCGCGTGCCTGGCGTAATCCCGGCAAGCCAGGCATCAGCGGAAGTAGCGGGCAGCTGTCGGTGCTTGGCCGTACGGCCGCCCCTCATCAAGGCCTGATCGGGCAGCAGGAAGGCGAGCGGAGCCGCGAAATGCGCAGTTCGGAAAGCCGGATCAGCGACACCATCGACGATCTGAAGCAGCTCGGGCACGTACCGGACACAGGGCGTGTCGAGGTAGCGGGGCGGCCTGCAGACGGTGTCGGCGGTCGGTGCGCGGTCGAGGATTGTCGTCGACGTTTCGTCGCGCTGTCTGTAAGCGTCGTCGACTGCTCTGAAACGGCGACGTGGGCCGGCTCCGCGGTGGCCGGAGCACCGTCATTCTTGTGGTCGGTTGACGGCGAGCCCGCTCAGGAGTGCACGTGCCAAGGCGGCAGCCTCGGCGCGGCCCTTCTCGATGTCGTCGGATTCGGCGATGGTCAGTGACATCTCGGTCAGGGCGCCGTAGAAGGCGCTCGCGAGGAGTTCCGGTGGATGGGGCTGGATCAGGCCGGCGTCCAGCAGGTCGCGGGCGCCCTCGAGTACCAGGCTGCTGAGGTGGCGCTGGTCCACTTCTCGCCAGCGGCGCCAGCCCAGCGCGATCGGGCCTTGGAGCAGCACGATGTGGCGGTACTCGGGCTCCGCGCAGATGTCGAGGAAAGCCCCGAGGCTGCGGTCGACGCGTTCGAAGGGGTCTGTCGCGGAGTCGATGGCAGCCCTGATGCGTTGTGCCGCGTGGTCTTCCAACTCTTCGACGACGGCTTCGAACAGTCCTTTCTTGCCGTCGAAGTGGTGGTACAGCGCGCCTCGGGTCAACCCGGCGGCGCGCACCAGCTCCTCGGCGGACAAGTCGGCGTATTCCCGCTCGGCGAACAGCCGGGCCGCGGTCTCGAGCAGCGTCCGGCGGGTGTTCTCGATGTGCCTGTCACGCAGCGAGTCCATACTGTACGTTTATCACATACACTATGTATGTCAGATGCATAGCGTACGACCGTAAGGATCGAGATGGGCAAATCCGTGGATGTCGTCATCGTCGGCGCGGGCATAGCGGGCCTTGTTGCTGCCCGCGACCTGGTGCGCACCGGCCATGAAGTCTTGGTGCTCGAAGCGCGTGACCGGGTGGGTGGGCGTCTGCTCAACGCCGAGTTGCCCGGTGGTGAGCCCATCGAGGTCGGCGGGCAGTGGGTCGGTCCGACGCAGCATGAAGCGATGGCGTTGATCAATGAGCTGGGTTTGAAGACTCATCCGACGCATACCGTCGGCCGCCACATCGCCGAACTCGGCGGATCTCGTTCGGAGTACGCCGGCCGGATTCCCCGGATGAACCCACTGGCCTTGGCCGACATCGCCCAGGCGCAATGGCGATTGGACCGCATCGGACGGCAGGTGTCGCGGACCGAGCCGTGGCGGGCGGATCGAGCCGAAGCGCTGGACTCGCAAACCTTCGACACCTGGCTGCGCCGCGCCACCCACACCGCGCAAGGGCGAGCGTTCTTCCGGGTGGTCACCGAGGCGGTGTTCTCCACCGGACCCGAGGACATGTCTGCGTTGTGGGCGAGCTTCTACCTCGGTGCGGGTGGTGGGCTCGATTCCATGATCGGTGTCAAGGGCGGAGCCCAGCAGGATCGGGTGGTCGGTGGCACCCAGGCGATCGCGCTGGCTCTCGCTGAGCAGCTCGGCGATCGGGTGGTTCTGACCAGTCCGGTAACGGAGGTGGACTGGGATGATGCCGGTGTCCGTGTCCGAAGCGGCGGGACCGTCGTGCGGGCGCGTCGCGCGGTGATCGCGGTGCCGCCGCCACTGGCCGCGCGTATCCGCTTCACCCCCGGCCTGCCGGGTGACCGCGACCAGCTCGTCCAGCGGATGCCGATGGGCCGGGTCATCAAGATCAACGTCGTCTACGACGAACCGTTCTGGCGAGCGGACGGGTGGAGCGGCCAGGCCAACAGCGACCATCGACCGCTGGGGACAGTGTTCGACAACACCCCACCCGCCGGATCACCCGGCGTGCTCGTCGGTTTCCTGGAAGGCCGCCACGCCGACGTCGGCTCACGATTGGCCCTGGCCGACCGACGCGCTCAGGTGATCGACGACCTCGTGGGCTACTTCGGTCCGCGCGCCCGTACAGCGATCGACTACATCGAAAAAGACTGGGCCGAAGAGGAATACAGCCGCGGCTGTTACGGCGCGTTCACCACACCGGGCACCCTCACCCGCTTCGGGCACGCCTTGCGCCCCGCGACCGGCCCGCTGCACTGGGCAGGCACCGAAACCGCCACCCGCTGGGCGGGTTACATCGACGGCGCCGCCGAATCCGGTCACCGCGTCGCCCGGGAGATCGGGCTCGCCGTGGTTCCGGCCGCGTCAACGAGCGATTCGGCATGACCGGCTGACAAGCCGTCTCGCCATATCGTGGATCGGGCACCCCGTCCGTAGAAGCTACGGAAATCAACGGCCTACCCTTGCAGTTCGCTGCGAGTCACGAATCTGGCCACGCCCGCTCCGGCGGCCACATGCATATGAAGATGCCTGTTGTGTTGCTCGTCGCCGAGAGTCGTCAGGACCTGGCTACCGCCGTGCTCATGCACGACCTGCTGAGCAACGGCCTGGACAACCTCCAATAGGCGCGCCCCCAAGACCGGATCCAGTTCCAGCAGGGATCGAACGTGCTTCTTCGGCACCACGATCACATGCTCGGCTCCGAAACCGGGATTCGGTGGCCGAAAGGCCAGAACCTGGTCCGTCTCGACCACGACATCCACCTCGACCAGCCGTGGAATCACTTCATCGCAATACCAATCGGGCTCCCGCACCCCCACGACTCTACGGACCCATCGCCCGAATACGGCCGAGATGAACCACGCGGCCGGCGCGACTACGTCACTTTTGACTGATACCGGCCGGCCTCCGGCCTGCCAGATGGCATCACCCGTTCTGCTGCAGAAAAAACGTCGTTACAACGCACCTGGAGTGGTAGCGTCGTCTCCAAATACGTTCCATTATCGACATTGCGTCTCGGCATAGCTCTGCACGGAATCAAGGCCGCATCGCAACGAGATTCGCTATATGCGGTCGGGGATAGGAGTCGAGTTCTTTCGAACATTCGGTCAGCGCCTCGCGCATGATCTCGATGCGGTTGCCGATCGGAAGGTCCATGAGGGCCGGAAGAAAGGTGACTCGCGATCCATGGCTATAAAATCCGTCCAGCGTGAAACGAAAAGCTGCGCTAGGTGTCATCGGTAGCGCCCAGGCCTCGACCTCGATATCAGTGAAGCCGGCGGCCAGCAGCTCCGACACTTCCCAATCTGTATCGGCGAACTGGTCGGATTCCTCTTCGTTTCGGTCACCGTGACGTATTCCGTGACGTGCTGCGATAGACTTCAAATGGTCGACGTAGACGTCGCCGAACTCATTGTATACCTTCCCTGCTATCCTTAGCGCCCCGAGATATTTGGTGAGGTTGAAGGCCCACTTTCCGCCCGGCTTCAAAATGCCGTGTACGGCGCGATGTAGTGAGCGCCTGTTGTGAAAGGTATAATAGTAGGTGAAGCTCGACAGAACGGCATCACAACCTGAGAATCCATTGCTGGCGGCGATCGAATGGACATCGGATGCCCGACCCGCGCGAAAGAAGATGGAGCACGGGTAGATTCTTTCGCGTGCTCGATCGAGCATCGCAACGCTTGGATCGACGGCTAATAAGTTTCCTGGGCGTCCTATCGCTCTCGCGATGATCTCGGCGGAGAAGCCACTGCCTGCGCCCACATCGACCACAGTGCTGCCTCGGCCGATTCCCGCAACCGTGACCAGTCGTTCCGCCGCAGCCGTGTAGACCTGCCCGTAGCTCTCATTGAGACGTTCGTACTGCGCCGGATAGGCAGCGGGGAGCGTCGACCAGT
Source organism: Nocardia sp. CY41 (assembly GCF_009829325.1). Lineage (GTDB taxonomy): Bacteria > Actinomycetota > Actinomycetes > Mycobacteriales > Mycobacteriaceae > Nocardia. The sequence goes on along the minus strand of NZ_VUOS01000018.1, from coordinate 235,936 downwards.
CGAATGCTCGAGCTCCAGATAGCGACATGTCTTCCCGTAACGTTGCAGGACCGGTTGAAATGCGTATACGGCCTACTTCAGTCGTCCGATTGCAAACTGGGCAAATCCTGTGACCAAGACAGCGAGTGCGAACGTGGTAAACCCGGTGAGCGCATCTGTCGCAAATGCCGCCGGGATTGCGACGACGGTGCCGCCGGCAATCGCGATGATCGGTTCGATCGTAGACGACCAGAGTCGGTAGGTGACGCAACCACTGATCGTCTGCCCTTGCCTCGGCTCCCAGCTCGTATACGAGTACACGGCGCGCCCATCTATCTCCGCTGTCCGCTCCAACGCATGCAGTGATGTTTCATTGCTGTCCACGCTCAGGCTCGCGCCTCTGGGAAAGCTCAATTTGGTCTCGAAGTAATCGGTGCGAGACACGAAGGTGTACGTCCACACAAACGTGTGCCTTCTCGAGAAGATGCCTCGACTTGTTGTGTCCACCGAATTTTCGAGAGAGTAACAGAAATTCAACTCGATGGTTTCGTCGACCATGCAGCTCGACAGATCGAATACGGCGGTCGTGCAAGCGACGGTGGTGGATATCTCTGTCTGCTCGATACGGTATGGTAATGGACTCGGCAGCACTCGAATGTCGAGCGCAAACGGAGGGCGCTGCGGTGGATGTGGTATACGCCAACGATATTCTGGCGGGTCTCCTCGCAGATCGCCCAGCCGGAGCAGTACTCGGATTTTCCTGGTCAGGTCCCCGGTATCCGATAGCTCGCTGTCGAAGACCACTGCGATCAGCCGATGTGGAGAGGCAATTGCATCTCCGAATGCGGTATCTTGTTCGCGCAGTTGACGATATATTGCGCGCTCATTGGCTTGTCGCCGTCGAGCGGGCCGTGAGTGCTCGGTACTCACCATCAGTTCCAACCCTACATAGGGACGAGCCACAGCTCGCATGATCGAGTCCGTCCGATCATAGGCCAGATAGTCGACGTCCATGACCCGATACACGATCTGGACCGATGACGATCGCTCGACACCACTATGCACATGGCAGGGTGCTGACCCGACGAAATTTGCCGAGGTGTCTCAGCTGCGAACCGTTCGTGTCGGTACGTCGGCCGATCGATCGCTAGCCGAGCTGACAGACGTTGCACAGGAGGTGATTCGGCCGAGGCGGGGACCTCACCGGCTCAGCGGGGGAAGCTCATGGAGTGACCGATTGGTTGGGATGGCCGATACCGATAGCGTGACACCAATCGAGTCACGTTGTTCCGGAGGAGTGCCAATGACCGCCAAACTGGATATCTGCGAGGGGAAGTGCCCCAACGGCCATCCCTATCTCAGGTTCGGCGACGGAGCCCCGCTGATTGCTTTGCCAGGATCGACTCCAGAGAACGGCAACCTGGACGGCGGGGCGCGCAAGTACATGATCAAGCCGTTCCTGCCGCTGGCCGCACATCGCACGGTCTACGTCTTCAATCGCCGTCCTGGAGTGCCCGCGGGCCTGACGATGACCGACATCGCAACCGACCTCGCCGAGGGACTCACCGGAGAATTCGACAGTGCAGTGGACGTGGTCGGCTATTCCACCGGCGGCTCGGTCGCCTTGCAACTCGCGCACGACCACCCCGCAGCCGTACGACGGCTTGTCCTCGCGAGCGCCGCGTATGCACTGAGCATGGAGGGACGCAATGCCATGCGACTGTTCGCCGAGCGCGCCGCCGCAGGCAAGCGGCCCGCAGTCGCGTGGGCGTCGATCGCGTCGACGTCACGTCTCGGCAGGAGGCTGATGGCTGGATTTCTCTGGATGATCGACCCGATGATGCGTCCTGCCGATGGTGACTACACCGACGCGATCCGTGTCATCGAAGCCGAGGACACGTTCGACTTGCGTGACCGGCTCGCCGGCATCGCCGCGCCCACCTTGGTGATCGGCGGCGACAAGGACCTCGCCTATCCCGTTGCCATGTTCCGTGACACCGCCGAAGGGCTCAGAGACGCCGAGCTGTTGGTCTATGCCGGGCGTGACCACAACAGCGCGATCGCCGACCGGCGGTTCGCCAAGGACGTCGTAGAGTTCCTCGAGTAGATAGCGCTGAGCGGGGTTTCAGCGACAGCGCGTCGGCCGGTCAGCCGGGACGGCCGAGTGTGGCGCAGTGTCGAGTCCAGTTCTGCATTCGGCAGCTTCAGAGCGCGGACTCGCGGTAGACGCTCAGCAGATTCGTCCGGTTCTCTCGCCAGATGTCGTACAACTCCTCGGCGTCGGCTTCCTCTACGAAGTCAGCTTCGGCCGAGGTCACCGGGAGCAGCGTGATGATCTGCAACGACGGCTGACCGTTGTCGTCGCGGTAGAGGTCGAACTCCCCACCGAAGAAGGGGCTCGGCGAAGTAAGGATGCCGTGCATCGCGGTGTCCGCGATGATCGGCTGATCGTTCTTGACGACGACCTGTTCGTATTCGAGGCCGCCGCCGCTGCTGATGGCCAGGCCGGCGACGGTGTCGACCAGGTAGCGCGCGATGCGTTCCTGGTCTTCCTGCAGTGAGCAGGTGAACTCCGCCGGCAGCATCGAGGTGATCTGCTGGAACCGTACGCCGTTCGTCGTCACCGTGGCGACACCAGGATCGGCGAGGTGGGCGTAGATCAGCGCGTATCCCCGGTTGGAACCGCTCACCTCAGGGCCTTCGACGTGTTTGATCCCGCCGAGCTTGCCCTCGATATGCTCGAGGAACCTGTCGTATCCCCCAGGCGAACTCATATCTCTCCGATCATGGGAACGTACACTGCGGGAGGTACCAGCCACTGGTCGAGGGTCACCGTCGATCTAATATTGCGCCGCGCCCATTGCTTCGAACCACTTGGCCATCGGCAGGGCATAGCAGTTGTCACAGCCCGCGCTGATTCGGTCGCACCTGGTGACCGCATTGCAGGTTACCCTCGATCCACTCGATACGGCGCTTACCGAGACCACCCAGCAGGCCTACGTCCCCGGTGTCGCCGCCCTGATCGAAAATGGCCCATGGACCTTCCTGGTCTGCTTCACCGCGCGGCTGATCTGGTTCCGGCAGGTGCGAGAAGCGATGCCGGCCGGTCGATGGCCGTTCGGTTCGCCGATCGTGCCTGGTGGGCGCGGCTGGAGGTCTTCGACATTGCAGCGCGACAGGCACTGGCCCGAAAAACGCAGCCTCGTCTTGCGGCGAGTAATAGGTGACGCCGGTGGCCTCGATGACCACGGTGCCGGTGCTGTTCATCGCGACTTCCCGCCTGGGTACACGTTCGTATAACCACCTTTCTTCTCTTGCACGTCCCAGTGCGGGCCGCTGTGCGCTGTCGAGCCTCGACCGGTTGGCACCCACACACGCCCATCCGCGTCGAGCCGGCCGGACCCCTTACCGTTCGGGTTGGGAACCCACTTGTCACCGTCTTTAAGTGGCACGAAGCCTTCCGCCTCGCCCGGACGGCCCGGGGCCTTCGGCCCATCAGGGTCTCCTCGACTGACCCCGACTGGCCCGGTCGAGCGCACCGCAGAGGACAAACGCGGCCTGACCCCGCTGTTCTGGTCGCACGTACTGCCCTACGGCGAGGTGAAGCTCAACATGAACTCCCGGCTCGCACTCAGCGGATAGGTGGTCACCACGCCAGGCCCCGATGGTGCTGCCGGACAGTGATTCCGCGATCTTTCGGTCCGGCAGCAGTCCTTCAAAGGAGACGTGCGCTTAGTTGGTGGCGCGTCGGCGCCGCGCCGCCCGCAACTCGGGGTCGAGACGTTCGCGCATGAAACCGTCGGCCCCTGGGCCGGCGAGGAAGGCGAGGTCGACGGCCGAGAGAGGGCGTCCGCTGTGCTGATCCACAAGGCCGGGCATGATCTCCTCCCCGGTGTCGCGATCGGTCAGGACCACGCTCGGCGCATCCGATCCCGTGTGTTTGCGGCCCCAGGCGTACAGGGCGACGAGGACCGGAGAAAGGTCTCGCCCCTTGTCGGTGATGACGTACTCGTAGCGGGGCGGGGACTGGCTGTAGCGCCTGCGTTCGAGCAGCCCGGATTCGACCAGAGTGCGCAATCTCCTGGTCAGCATATTCGGGGCGATGCCGAGGTTGCGTTCGAACTCGTCGAATCTGGTGAACCCGTCCAGCGCATCGCGCACGATCAGCAGCGTCCACCAGTCGCCGACATACTCCAGAGCGCCCGCAATCGGGCACCCCATCGCCTGGAAACTCGTTCGCCGCACCTGCTGATCCTTTCGCCATCCACAGTGACCCTACAGTAACTTGCATAATAGTAGTTACTGGTTCTAGCGTGGGCGTCGCAGCCGGACCACGAGCTGCCACATCTCACCCTGGTGAACGACCGGAAGGCGCACTTGTGACTTTCTCCTCCGACAGCCCCCGAACCACCACGCTGGTCATCGGTGCGGGCGGACGACACGGCGGCACCGGCTCACATGTCGTGCGGCGTCTTCGTGAACATGACCACGCGGTCCGCGTGCTGGTACGCACTGATGACGGACGCGCACAACACCTTCGCGCTCTCGGCGCGCAAATCGTCGTGGGCGATCTGCTGGATCGCCGGACGCTGGATGCGGCCGTGCGGGACGTGGACACCGTGTATTTCACCTATCCGGTCGCTCCCGGCATCGTGCAGGCCGCCGCCAATCTGGCCTCCGCGATCCGGCACGCCGAGACCATGCCGCGACTGGTCGTGATGTCCATGGCGGTCTCGGCCCCCGACAACCCCAGTGGGCTGGGACGCGCGCAATGGGCCGCCGAGCAGGTGCTGTCCTGGGCGGGACTGGAACCGACGATCTTGCGGATCAAGGCTCTGTTCTACGAGAACATCGTGCTGTTGCACGCCGGATCCATCCGCGAGACCCGCAGCTTCGCCAACAGTTTCGGCGATGGTGCGGTGCCGTGGATCAGCGGTCTCGATGCCGCCGATCTCGCCGTGGCCGCGCTGACCGACCCAGTCCGATACCCTCGCGGCACCACGCTCTACCCGCAGGGGGCGGCCGTGCACAGCCACGCCGAGATCGCCGCCCTCATCGAAGCCGAAACGGGAACACCGGTCCGATACACCTCCATCCCTGCCGGTCGATGGCAGCGCGAACTGGAAGCCCTCGCACACAACGGCACCGAACCGTCCGTCAATCCAGCGATGGCGCAGCACATTTCGGCCATAGGTGCGGTGTTCTCCCAGCTGCCATCGGCCCCGCCGGTCGATACCACCGCACTCACCGAGGCCATCGGCCGTTCGCCGCAGACGTTCGCCGAGTTCCTCCGCGAACACGGTCACCAATTCGTTGCGGCCCCCGGTCGTTGATCCACGGATCCGGGCGTGTGCGCGCTGAGAGCTAGCAGCCCCGTGATTTGCCGCGGCGAGAGCACGAATCCTGATGGATCGGTGAGGCAGTGGTAGGACCACCATCCTGAAATGCCGATGGGCGGATGTCAAAAGGTGAACTTTGCGACGGCTTGCGCGGTGACCGGCGTGAAGAGGTTGATCAGGTTGCCGTCGGGATCGCGGAACAGCAACGACCGGTTCCCCCACGGCATCGTCGTGGGCTCGTTGACGAAATCCTCGACCACGTCTCGCAACCGCCGGTAATCGGCATCGACATCGGGGACCAGGAATTCGATGATCGCTGTGTGGTTGTCGGCTGGGCGCGCGCTGCCCGCAGCGAACAGCGCCACGGTGCGGGTTCTTCCGATCGCGAGGGTGCCGGCCGGTGTGACGATTTCAGCGAAATCCGTTGTAGCCCAGGTTGCTTCGACACCGGTCACGTGCTGATAGAAGCTGACCAACCGCTGGATGTCATCGGTGATCAGGCGGATCGAGACGAGCTTCATTATGTGCTCCTGCTGTCGGATGAGGCGGAAGTTCCACCGCCGCATGCCACGGTAGAGTCGATACGGGACAGTTTCCGCCCGGTATAGATGCGAGAATTTCGGAGATGACGCGCCCCACCGCCCGAGTGCTGGCCCTGCTCGAGCTGTTGCAGGCCGGCGGTACCCATACCGTCGGTGAACTGGCCGGACGGCTCGGCGTCGATGAACGCACCGTCAGGCGATACGTCACGCATCTCACCGACCTGGATATCCCCGTCCGATCGGTTCGGGGCCGCTACGGGGGATACCAGCTCGCCCCTGGGTACCGAATGCCGCCGCTGATGCTGACCGACGACGAGGCGGTGGCGGTGTTACTCGGACTCCTCACCAACCGCGGCGCCGACCGATCGACAGCTTCCGCCCGCGCAGCCGACAGCGCGACGGCCAAACTCCGCCGCGTCGTGCCCACCCGCCTGACGGCCCGGCTGGACGCACTGATCAACACCGTCGAGTTCACCGCCGACGCTTGCCCGGAAGTCACTGTCGAGACCACCGTCCTGCTCCGCCTCGCCGAGGCCACCCGCGAGCACCGACCGGTCGCGATCGACTACACCGACCGAAACGGGCGGCCCAGCGAGCGGACCGTGCACCCCTATGGGCTCGTCGACCACTCCGGCCGGTGGTACCTGACAGGGCAGGACAGCAACAGCGACGAACTACGCCAGTTCCGGGTGGACCGCATCACCGCGGTGACCACACTGCCCGGAACATTCACTCCGCCCACCGGATTCGAGCCGGCAGCTCACCTGCTGTCCGCACTTGCCACGGCGCCCTACCGGCACGAGGTATCGATTCGAGTGCAGGGCACGCTCAGCCAGGTCCGCCCGCTGCTCCCCGCGACGATCGCGACCATGCACGAGATCGACTCACCGCCGGCCGACACCCGCCCGTGGGTCCGGGTCCGAATCCGGGCCGAACAACTCGACTGGATTCCCCCGGTCCTCGCCGGCCTGAATCGTCCGTTCGTCATCGAACACCCCGACACCCTCAAAGACGCCGTACGCGCCCTGGCCTGCCGACTCACCGCGGCCGCCGACGGCCGATACCCAACCCATAGGTAGCCCCACCCCGCCACACAGCCCGAACACTCGGTTGATGCCGCGATCCGCGTGGGACTGGCGTCATTGGCCCACCTAGTGAATGGCGGAGGTCTGCAGGGGCATCGTTGTGCACGAGTACTTCAGCTGACATCGATGTCGCTTGACTTTCGAGATTCCACAGAATGATACCGACGTGGCCTTCGACCGTTCCGCTGTTCCAGGGGGGAGGACGCCGACGTGGGCTCCGCGCTGGGCCGGTCTTTCACCGAACGCGGCATCACCGTGCTCACCAACTCGACGGGCGAAGCCATCGCGCGGACCAACGCGCTGTGGTGACCGTCGGCGGAAGCATGCCCGGGAACTCGACGCGGACGTGGTGCTCGTCGGCGTGGGACGGCGACCCAACACCGCCGCACTCGGCCTTGACGTCGCCGGAATCGATTCCGACGCAGGTTGATTCATTCCTGTCGACGAGCAACTGCGCACCAGCGTCGAGCATGTCTACGTTTCTGTATTCATGGAGCTGACCGCGGCAATTGTGGATGGTGATATCGGCGCAGTCACCCGAAGTCGACGGGCGGGGGATGACGCCGCTGTTGGCCTGCGTGGCAAGGTGGGCCGTCCCCCGCAACTCTCGCAAACGGGCGGCTCGGCCCGTGGAGCCGTCGATCACCACCAGCGGGCCGCTGGCCGACAAGCCGCCGCGCAAATCGACGGTCGCAGCCCCGCCTGCGAGGCCGCCGAGTCAACCCGCCGTGCGTGCCTGAGCAGAAGTAGCGGCTTCCGCCGCCTCCTGGAAGTCGATGATGGCGCCGCCGTAATCCCTCGCCCAGTTGGTCAGGACCTCGATCGGCTCGACGAGGGTTTTGCCGAGGTCAGTGAGGCTGTACTCGACTCGCCGGGGCGCTTCGGCATGACGTTCGACCAGACCGTACCGCTGGAGTCGGCGCAGCGTCTGGGTGAGGACCTTGCGCGAGATACCGCCGATGAGGTCGACGAGCTCACCGTGCCTGCGAGGCTGATGGCTGAGCCCGAAGAGCACGAGCACAGTCCATTTGTCGGAGATGATCTCGACCGCCAGGCGCGTGGGGCAGTCGGCCAGGAAAGCAGGTCCAGCCGCGTTCTGCATGAAAATCAAAGGTACCAGGAGGTAACCCACGACTCCGTAACGTCATCCGCGAGCAACGAAATCAGCACTGGATGCGGAGGAGTCACCATGCCACGAGTCGTCGTGTTCAACGAGTTCGGCGGGCCGGATGTCATGCAGATCATCGAGGAACCGGTCGTCGAGCCCGCAGTCGGCGAGGTACGGGTCAGGATCGAAGCGTTTGCCGTCAACCCGCTCGACCAGATGATGCGTTCCGGCACCTCGCCCGCAACCGTCCCCCTGCCACACGCTCGCCTCGGCGTTGAAGGAACCGGCGTCGTTGATGCGTTGGGCCCCGAGATCACCGGGCTGAAGGTCGGAGATCCGGTCATCCTCACGGCCATTCCGGACGCTGGCGTCAGGGGCAGCTACGCCGAATACACCACAGTTCCCGCGAGCCGGGTCCTCGCCCGGCCTGCCGGGCTCGCAATCACGGAGGCGGCGGCGATCTGGGTCGCGTACTCCACCGCCTACGGCGCGCTCGTCGAGAAGGCGAGGTTGCGGCCCGGCGACCACGTCCTGATCACTGCCGCGTCCGGCGGCGTCGGCCGCGCGGCGATGCAGATCGCCAATCAGATCGGCGCCGTGCCCATCGCCATCACTCGGCACACTGCGAACACCGACGACCTGCTCGCCGCCGGCGCCGCCGCGGTCATCGCCACCGACGGCGTGGACGTCGTCGAAGCCGTCCGCCGCCACACCGGCGGGACCGGCGCGGACATCGTCCTCGACGTTGTCATGGGCCCCGGCCAGCAGGACCTCCTGAAGGCGGTCCGCCCCGGCGGAACACTGGTTGCCGCAGGCTTTCTGGACTCTCGGCCCACACCCTTCCCGACAAGCGCGCCGCTCACGATCTTCAGCTACCGAAGCTTCGAGCACACCCTCGACACCGTCGTGGTGAAGCGCATGGCGGCCTTCCTCAACGCCGGTGTACGCCTCGGCGCACTGCGGCCCGCCATCGACAAGGTATTCGCCCTCGACGACGTCGTCGAGGCGCACCGCCACCTCGAGAAAGGGCTCCACGCCGGCAAGAAGATAGTCACGGTCTAGCAGCGGACCAGAAGGGATCGGCTGACAGGTGGCTGGTGCTGTCCTGATCAGTGCTGGGGTGAGTGCGGCCATGGCCGCGCAGACGGGACGGGTTCGAGGCCGGGTGCTGCGACGGGCGGGGTCTACCGGGACCGACCAGGCAGAAAACAGGTCGTCGACATCGGGCTGCCTGGAGAATAGCCTCACTTTCCGGGGCGGTCGGTGTCCGTGGCCATGACAGAGTCGCCGCTGGTGGCCGGTGGCAGGTCGCCGTTGGCGGCCAGGTAGGAGTTCCCCATGTTGGTCGGGATTCCCATGTTCTCTGGTTCAGCGGTGTGTGGTGAGCATTCGGGGCGGTACTGCTGTGGAATGGGTGCGGTAGAACTCGAGGTGGGCTCGGGCCGTTCGGTCCCAGCTGAACAGGGCGGCGAGGGCTTTGCCGTGCTCGGTGCGGCAAGGGTCGGGAACCAATGCTCGCGCGAGTTCTGCGGCCAGCTCGGCGGGAGTGGCCGCGTAGCTGATGGCCTCGCCGAATACCTCGCGCAGCACCGGGAGATCGCGTGCTACGACTGGGACTCCGGCGGCTAGGGCTTCCATGGCCGCGAGCCCGAATCCCTCTTTGGTGGAGAAGAACGGGAGGAGGGTCGATGCCGCCACGAGTGCGGGGAGTTCGGTGTGTGGGACGGTGCCGAGGATGGTGGGTCGGATGTCGAGTTCGGTTGCGCGAGCATTGAACTGGATCCGGTAGTCGCGGTAGTCGAAGAGTGTTTCGCCGCCTGCGAAGACGAGGTGCAGGTCTGGATGATCGTGCCGTAGCAGGGCGAACGCCTCGAGCAGGTCGATGCTGCCTTTGCGGGGTTCGATGCCGCCGACGGCCACGATGTACCGGCCGAGTCGGCGTCGCCAGGCGACGCGGGCATCCGTGGCGTCGGGAGAGTCATCTGCGGCGGCCGCGAAGCGGTCGTATTCGACGCCATTGGGAATCACGGTGGGGCGCAGAGCCCAAACGGCCTCAACCTCGGCCGCGACGGCGGCCGACACGCAGATGTGTGCGTAAGGCTCGACGATGGCGCGTTCATGGCAGCGGGCGAGTTCGGGGGTGGTGAAGTTGTCGAGGTGGTGGATGGTGCGGATGCGGCAGTCGACGGCGTTGGCGCTGATGCAGTCCTGTGCGTGCACGATGTCGTATTCCTCGGGAGTGAACGCCTGCCGCAGTACGTCTATGGAGCGCATGATTCGCGTCCCGACCTGTTCGCCGTCGGCACTGGTGAAGGGAACGACGCGAACTGTCACGGAGGAATCCACGGGGCGGAAGAAGGCGGCATCCCCGCCACGTCCGAGCGTCCATACGGTGACATCCGCGCCGAGCCGGGCGAGCGACTCGGCGAGATTGAGCGTATGCACGACACCTCCACGGGGTTTGGTGGAGTACGTGAGAAGTGCGATCCGCATCAGTAGCCGCTCTTTTCGGTCATCAAGTTGTGGTAGGCGTCGACACGGCGTTCGTCCAGGTGCCGCAGGACGCGCCGGGCTCGCTCGACCTCGGCATCGATGTCGAGGTCCGCCACCGCTAGGCCGCCCTTGGACCAGGTTTTGGCGAGGATGTCACCGCCGGGGCCGACCACTTTGGCTTGGCCGAGGAAACGCAGGTTGCCGGTGATTCCGGTTTGATTGGACGATGCGAGAACAACCTGGTTCTCGGCGGCGCGGGCCTGGTCGTACAGGTCGAAGAGGCGGGATTGCCGATCGTTGGGCATCCGGGAGGCGCGATCGGTGACGCTGGCGGGCCAGGCCGACAGCGCCGCGATGGTGCGGGCACCGTCGAGAGCGAGAGCTCGCGCGGATTCCGGGAACGTCTTGTCGTAGTCGATGAGCATGCCGATCCGGCCGACCGGGGTATCAAATGCCGCGAAGCGATCTCCGGCCGCATACGCGAGGTGTTCGCCGGCCGGCTGGTGTACTTTGCGGTGGCGGCCGAGCACCCCGTCGCCGGTGAGGCACACTGCGGCGTTGTAGCGGGCACCGTCTGCATGTTCGGCATAGCCGACGCAGATCGTCATATCCCCGGCCAACCGGCACAACAGCCGGAACTCGGGTCCATCGGGGTCGATGGCCTCAGGCCCGGCGGCTGGATCCGGGTTGCGGAGGTCTCCGATGTAGCCGCCGAGGCTCGCATCTGGTAGCACAAGTAGGTCGACGCCGTCCTGGGTGAGCCGGTCGATGATACCGGCGATCTTGTCCAGAGCGCGGGCGATGTCTGCGCCGAAATGTGCTGCGACAGCCGCTATTCGGGTGACGGTCATGGGTCCGCCTCAGGCCGCCGCGGTGGTGCGGGCGATGGCGGTGATCTGCCCGGCGAGGTGCTCGGCGTCGCGGGCGATGGCGGCGAAGCGGCCCGAGCCCCAGGTGTGCAGCCAGGGCAGCCCGAGAAAGTACAGCCCGGGCGTGGTCGTGACGCCGCGGTTGTGGCACGGGTGACCCTCACCGTCGAAGACGCCGACGCGCAGCCACCGGTAGTCGGTACGGAACCCGACCGACCACACTATCGACCTGATATTGCTTGCCGACAGATCGAGTTCGGTGATCTCGCGCTGCGGACGCCACACCGGGCGGTACCGCGGTTCGGTGGGCGCGTCGATGCCAGCACGGGCGATATAGGTGTCGATGGAGTCCTTGATGCTCTCGGCGACGGCGTCGGCGGCATCGAGGTCCCGCTCCAGCGACGGCTCGAAGTACGCTGTGCCGTCGGCGACATCGACCATCCTGCCGTAGAGCGCCATCCCCTCGACCGCGAATTGGCGCAGGTCGATATCGCGGCCGCCGTCTCGACCGGTGACGTAGTGGTTGGTGTTCTCCCGCTTGCCCAGCCCACCCGGCTGATCTTCGATCGGGATGTCGTAGTGGCCCATGTCCTCCAGCCATGCGACGCAATCGCGGCCCCTGTAGAAGCGGGCGACGCGGGGCGCGGTCCCGACCGCGAGATGTACCCGCCGACCCTCCAGATGGAGGTCCTCGGCGATCTGTGCTCCTGATTGGCCGGTACCGACGATGAGGACGGCGCCGTCGGGCAGGTCCGCAGGGCTGCGGTATTCGGCGGAGTGGAGTTGCTGGATCGAGCTCGGCATCCGCTCGGCGAAGCGGGGCACGATCGGCGTGTGGTAACCGCCTACTGCGACCACCACCTGATCGGAATGCAGTGGGCCCGACGTTGTCTGGATGTCGAAGCCGCCGTCGAGCGATACCGTGACCGCGGTGACGGCGACGTGTTCGCGAACCGGCGGATCGAAGGTGTCGGCATAGGCGCGGACCCATGTGTAGACCTCATCGCGTTTCATGAAGCCGTGCGGGTCGGGTCCGTTGTAACGGTAACCGGGCAGCACGCACTGCCAGTTGGGAGTGACGAGAGTGAAGTTATCCCAGCGGGTGTCGCGCCACTCGTGGGCGATGGTGTCGCGCTCGAGGACGACATGGTCGATGCCGCGAGTGGTCAGATGCCAGCTGATCGAGAGCCCGGCCTGTCCCGCGCCTATCACGACGACGTCACGGTGCTCCACGGTGGTACCCGAGTCGGTCTGCGGGGTCATGGTTTTCCTCCGGTGTTTGCCGCCTCGACCGACGGCGGAGTCATCGACAGCACGCGTACCGTGCCCGGTGATGTCCGGGCCTGTGCTGCGCTTGCTTCGATGGCGTCCAGGGTCTGCATGGCGGAGGTGCAGTAGAAGCCGAACTTCTCGCGCACCCGCTCGGCCGCGCTGTTCAAAGCGCTCGAGGCGCGGGTCAGGAAGTCGTCGATCTGATAGTCGACGCCGGTGGCCAGATGATCATGGATCACCAGCGAGGGCGAATAGCAGGACTGGACATTGCCGTCCGGCCAGCGGATGTCGAATGTCACCTCAGGCATGGATCGCCTCCAGCTCTTCGGGCACCGCGGGCTGCCCGACCACGCCATGGCGGGCGACGACGCTGTGGTAGAGCTCGGGGCGTCGGTCGCGCAGGTTGTACATGCCGCCGCCGCGTGCCAATTCGAGTGCGTGATCGACGTCGACGGTCGCGGTGACGAGACCGGGTACCGGTGGTGGCGAGCAGGTCGCCGCCGGGGCCGACGATCTTGGCGCTGCACACGAAGCGCAACGAGCCGAACGTCCCGGCCTGGTTCGACGCGACCCACACCACCTGGTTCTCGACTGCGCGAGCGCGGTCGAAGATATCGAAGCGCTGGGTCCAGCGGTCGTCTTCGAGTCGTTCGGTGGTGGCGGTGCGGGCGGTGGGCCAGGCCGAGAGCGAGGTGATGATCTCCGCGCCGTCCAGTGCCAGCGCTCGTGCGGCTTCGGGGAATGCCTTGTCGTAGCAGATCTGCATGCCCATGCGGCCGACCGGGGTGTCGAAGGCGCGATATTCGGATCCGGCAGCGTAGCAGAGGTTTTCGCCGAGGGGCTGATGTACCTTGCGGTAGGAGCCCAGAACCCCGTCGCCGGTGAGTGTCGCGGCGGCGTTGTAGCGGAGATCACCATCGGCTTCGCAAAATCCGAGAGTGACGACGAGTTCACCCGCCATCGCCGCGATGCGGCGCAGTTCCGGGCCGTCGAGGGTGAGCGCCGGCGGCAGACTGCGTAGACGGCGCTGCTTGGCCTCCTCGCTCTCCCCACCGCCGCCCAGACTGGGCAGATAGCCGCCCAGGCAGGCCTCGGGCAGCACCAGTAGTCGGCTACCGCGTTGCTGCGCCTGTTCGATCAGCGAGCCGATGGTGGCGTAGCACGCCTCCATGTCGCGGCCGAATTCGGCGGCGGCCACGGAGATCGATAGTTCGGTCATGAGTGTCCCAATCCGGTTACCGCGCTGTCGAGCGCGTGAGTGACTTCTCCGTCAGGCCAGCGCAGCCGCACGCCGGGAGTCGCGCTGAGCACGCCGCACACGGCGGTCGTCGCCGGGCCTACCGGGTTGACGGGGGTGCCGGGGCGATCGGCGGTGAGCATCGCGAAGCCGGGGAAGCAGGTGATCCAGTCGGCGAGCTCGGCGCCCGGCGGGCGCGGGATGCGCGCCACATCGAGCTCGACCCCGACACCGCTGGCCTCGGCGAGCATCCCCGCGGTCCCGGCGATGCCGGCCATGCTGACATCCTTCGCGGCCTTCGGACCGGTGTCCGAGACGAACCGGCCCAGTGCCCGCAATTCCGTGCCGCTCCGATGTGACGACGAATCCCATTGTCGCCCCGTATATCCGGACCGCCAGCCGCCGCCCAGGTCAGCGGTCAGCCGGAGCTCGTCGCCGACCTCGCCGCCCCCTCCTGGCACCGGCCGGGCGGTACGGCCGAGCGCGGTGACCGACAGCGCCGCCGGGACACCCAACTGGGTGTGGCCACCCAGCACCGGCACCTCCCAGATGCGGCTGGCGGCACCCAGGCCCCGGAGCACCCGGGTCAGCAGCGACCGGGTGGGCGCGGCGACCGCGTCGAGAAGGCCGATCGGTTCTGCACCCATCGCGGCGAGATCGTTGAGGTTGACCAGGGCCGCACACCATCCGGCCCATTCCGGGTCCCGTTCGACCATGGAAGGCAGGATCGCGTCGCACGCGGCGACCAGGTCGCAGCCCGGGACCGGTGCGCCGTCATCGCCTCGGAATCCGGCGCCGCCCAGTGTCGTCGGTGTATCGCCCAGCTCGGACAGCGCTTGCCCGAGCATTGCCTTGGTGGTTCGGGCCAGCCGCTCGATTCGGTCGATCGGCCAGCGCATCTTCAGGTGCGGTGTATCTGCCACGGTGGTTTCGGCGAGCACTGTCCACCCGAGTTGGGAGAACAGCGACCGGTAGCGGGTTTGCACGGTGGCCTCGAACCGAAGAACGTTATGGGTTTCGGCATAAGCGCACGCCGCTTGCACGAGTGCACGGCCCACACCATGGGTGCGACGCCCGCAGTCCACCACCAATCGACTGCCGGTCCACCACCCGAGGTCTTCGGCGGTGGCCGGTGCCAGGCGCACTCCGCCCAGCAGGGCTCCGTCCGGGGCGATCGCGACCAGGATCTGGGCCCGGGGGTCGTCATCGATGTCGTCGGCGTCGCTGCCTGCGAACATGCCCTGCTCTGTAACGAAGTTCTGTCGGCGCAATGCGCGATAGACGGCGACATGTCGGGTATCGGCGAGCTGGATGAGGAATCCGCCCGCGGGGTCGGCCGGGGACGGATTTCCGGAAAGGACGCAGTAATCCGGCGATGAAGCACGTACTCCGGACAGTTCGTCGATCCAGGATCGGGGTGCGGCCGTCGGTTCGGTCGTCGTCATCTCAGCCTCCTGCGGTCTGCAGCACACTGCACGCCCCACACGCCGCGCATCCGGCCTTCTGGTCCGTGCCGAGCATGTCGGCCCGGCGTAGCTCCGCTGCCACGCGCCGGGTCACGTCCTCGAGGACCGCCGCGGTCGGCGGGCTCGCACCGTCGACGTCGACGGCCAGGGTTCCCGCGAGCGGCCGGAACGGCACCACGAACGGGTACACGCCCATGGCGATGAGTTCCGCGGCACCCGAGACCAATTCGTCTGGGTCTTCGCCCAGACCGACGAGTAGATAGGTGGAGACCTGGTTACGGCCGAACACTCGCACTGCTTCGGCCCAGGCTGCCCGGTAGTCGGACAGCGGCACGGTGGACTTTCCCGGCATCCATCGAGCACGCACTCGGTCGTCGAGCGACTCGACGTGGATGCCGATCGCATCGGCTCCCGCGTCGCGTAGCTGGCTCAGAGTCGCAAGGTCGCCGGGCGGCTCGCACTGCACCTGGATCGGAAGGGTCGGCACCGCTTGCTTGACGGCTCGCACACAGCGGGCGAGGTGCTTTGCACCACGGTCTTTTCCGGCCGAGGTGCCGGTGGTCATCACCAGCTGCCGGATACCGTCGAGCCGCACTGCCGCCTCGGCGACCTCGGCGAGCTGATCCGGTCGCTTGACGGCGATCGTGCTGCCGGACGCGAGAGATGCCTCGACCGAACAGAATCGGCACCGTTGGTCTTCGCCGTAGCGGATGCAGGTCTGCACCACCGTGGTCGCCAGCACATCCTTTCCATGCAGTCTGGCGATCTGCTCGTACGCCACGCCGTCGGCGGTGCGCAGGTCGTAGAAAAGGGGTCGGCGCACCGGTTCGACGGTCACGCCGAGATCGGTGCCCTCGTAGAGCAGCCGATCGGCACGAATCGTGTATGGGCTCTCCGGGCGGAGGGGGATGGCAGCGCCGGCACCCCCGAACAGCACATGACCGTCGTCACTGGGGCCGGCACCGGAACGGCGCTGCACCGGCACATCGACGCGGATTCCCAAGAGTGCGAGATCTACTCGCGTGGATACCTCGGTCATGACGGTCGGCCTACAGTTGGTAGGTGGAGTTGATGATGGCGCCCTTGCGGGCGTAGTGGATCAGCGCGTCCTGCACGTCCAGGGGATGCGCCGGGATCACACCTTCGATGAGGTCCTCCTCGCGGGCACCGTGCAAGGCGAGACCGAACCGGCAGGCGAACACCTTCCCGCCCTCCTTGATGAAGGTGGCGAGGGCCTCGTTGATGTTCTGCTCACCGGGGAACCCGCTGTCGCCCGTGGTCGGAAAGCCGCGGGTGGCAAGGCAGTTGATCGCGCCGGGACCGTAGAAGTAGATGGCGGATTCGAAACCTTTGCGAAGTGCGCGCGTCGCCTGCAGGATGGCCACGAAACTCACCGATGATTCATGGGCGATGCCGTGAACCAGCGTGAAATAGGTTTCCCCTGCCTCCGCCTGATAGTCGGGAAAGATCTTGGTGCCGCCGTAGATACTGGTGCCCTTCGGCAGGGCCGGGTGCGGGATTTCGGCGAGCGATTTCGCGATGTTCTCCTCGATCGCCTTGTCGATCTCAGAGGTCGATGTGGTGGGTGCCGACATGGTTCGTCTCCTGGGCGTGGTCGGGTGGGAATTCGGTGATTGGCAGTGCGCCCGCTGGTGTCCGGGTGGTCACCGATGGACCAAGTTCACGCTCGGTGTGTGTCCGGTTGGTCACCTGGGGAAAAATTGGAGGTTTCCGGATGCTCACGACGCACTTTTGTGAACTGGCTCACCAATCACGCTGTGCCACAACGTAATCAGTTACACCGTCAGCGTATTGCGGTGCGGCATGGGTTGGTGCGAAGTCGATGCGGTGTAATAGTCGTCCTGGACTTTTCGGTTCTCTGTTAATCGCATCGACCCAGTGCCCCTCGATTCGAAACATAGACGAAACCGTTACTGGGCGGTAGTGATCGCTGACGGACTCGACCTGACCGGCAACCGGTAGCTACCCGGTCGCCACCTCCGTAGGGCCGGCCGAAGCCGTCGGGCGCGGGGTTATAGTGCTCGACACCCGGCACGTGCCGAGCACATGCTGGAATCCATTGGCCGGGTCGGTCAACATTCCGTTGCACGAATTCGAAAACCGGCTCGCCGATATTCGATGGCGGCGTGCGCGTGCCCGAACGCTGATGGGGTAGGAATGCTGCGCCGGCTGTCGATACTGCCGAGCTGGGTCAACCTGGCGACCGCCGCATCGTAGTCTTGGGTCGAGTCCGGTGAGGAACGGCAGGAGTCCGGTCAGGCCGGCTTGTGATCTGCCGGGCTGATACTGCAACGGCAGTTAGGTGAGTGGGTGTCCTCGGCGTCGGTAGTGGGAGAGGCGGGCTTGGTGTTGTCGTCGGCGGCGCCAGTTCGACCGTGTCCAGACGTGGTGGGTGCAGCGGACGGCGGGTAGGAGCAGAGCGGTGGTGAGGCGTCGGATCTCCGGTAGCGTGAGTGCGATCATGTCTTGATCGCTGGCGGTGGTTCCCCTTTTGCGGTAACGGCTCGTCCCGGCGAGCCAGGCCAGACGCTCACCACCATGCGGTGGGTCGACAAGCCCGGCGACCGCCGCGACTACTATTCCCTGCGGCCGGGCATCCAGCCCGAGCTCACCAGGCAGCAGTCCGGCACGTACGACCAACTGACCGAGACGACCTCCCGCGGGCTGGCACTGTTCGACGACGCGAACGGCGAGGACGTCGCGCGAGTGCGGGATATGCACGAGTTCTTCGTATGGATGGGCAAGGAGCTGCCCGCACTGCTGGATCGGTGGGATGCCGAACGTGGCAGTGGGCACATAGTAACTATCGGTAGCAGTACGAGTCGGAGGAGGCGTCGCCGCCCTGCAGGCGCACCTGGTGCACCCGCAGACCTCGGAAGTCCTGGTCGTGGGGGAAGAAGGACTCGTCGATGGTCATTCCGCCGTCGGGATCGGTGCGCATCACGGCCATCCAGGCGCCGACGCCGTCGGGGTAGAACTGGTCGTCCCACGCGCCGTAGAGCGAATTGGTGACGTAGACGCGTCGGCCGTTACGGCTGACCTCGACCATTTGGGGGCCACCGCCAATCGGCTGGTTCGGCGCTGCCGGGTGGGCGGTGCGGCCCACTATCCCGCCGAGCCGGACGGACCCGGTCTGTTTCGGGTTGGCCGGATCTCGCACGTCGAACTGCTTCAGCTCCCCGATACCCCAGCACGAGACGTAGAGGAATCCGTCGTCGACCGAGAGGTCGATGTCGGTGACCAGTGGTGGCACCGCGCCGAACGGTTTCAGCGCCGGCGGCAGCAGGTCCGGATCAGCCGGCTCGGCCGGGATGGTGATCACCTTGTCGACCGCCCACGCTCCGCCGTCGCGGTGCCAACGCCACACGGAGGCCGACAAATCCTCGGTCGAGATCACCACGCCGACGAACCCCCAGGTGGCGTCCGGATCGTGCGAAGGGCGCAGCTCGAGTGGCATCTGGTACTGCTCGCCGAGATCGATCCGCTGCTGGTGCCGACCGGCGGTGAGGTCCCAGAAATGGATCGCGTGGCCGTACTGGTTTTCCAGCAGCAATTCCGGTTCGAGCCCGTCCTCGATCATGGACGGGGTCCCCCACTCGCTGCTGACCAGCGTGTTCTGATTGAGATGCCACCAGGCGTCGTACGCGAAGTATTGCGGCCCACGGTCGGTCTCCCATTGCCGCAGGACATCGAACGTGTCGTGGTCGAGCAGCGCGATCCCGCCCGGCCCATCCGATCCGTCCGCCGCGCCGAGGCATGTCATGAACACGCCGTCCGGGCCGCAGTGCAGCGTGTGCGGACGCGAGTAGCCGGCCTTGGCCGCGAGCTCGGAGCTGTCGACGATCTTGTCGAGGGTGGGCCGGCGTGGGTCGGGCTGGGTGTCGAAGACGTACAGACGGGACGAGCGCAGACCCGGCACGATCAGGTACCGCCGAGCCAGCCCCTCCATATGGTGGCCCTCGTGCTTCAGGGCGCTGCTGCAAGCGTTCCAGCCGAAATGGTGCAGTTCATTGCCCAGGTGGGGTACTTCGGTCCAGCCCACCACGTGCCCGTAGGTGACCGAGCCCGGTTCCACATCGATGACCGACAGCGCATCCGGCTTCTGTGCCGCGCGGTCGAACGCGACAACGTATGCCAGTCGCTCCGGTGGGGCGGCAGCCGCCTCCGCTGCGCTCCGATAGAAGGTGGGGTCCACTTTCGAGTGATTCATTTTCAGCCTCCTTCCTGTCGATGGCGGAGACCCACGCACCTCGCCCGATCCAGCGGTTTCGAGGTCGGCGCGACCCAGGTGGTCGCGTGCCGAGATGTCGCGGGCAGGCAGTAACCAGTCTCGGCCTTTCGATGCGGATCGACCAGTTGCCGCCGGCGACTGTAAGTCGTTCTCAACTCTCGATAACGGCGCGCCGCCACAAGCGACTCGAAGCGATAACGTCGATCACGACCGGTCGCGGGGTCCTCGGAGCAGCCATGCTCCCGTCACGCCTCGATTCGGCAGGAGTTGGTGAGGCTCAGGCGGTGCTTACGCGTCGCGTCGGCCGTCAGCACTTCAAGGCAGCGGCTCGAGATCGAGCGGAAATGGCAGGCTGGTGACGGTGGATCTGATCGTGACCAGCGTGACCATCGGCTTCGGCGACAACCCGAGCGTGGGTGCGGCCGCACCGCTGACCTGGCCGGAGGTCGCGGCCATGCTGCCCACCCGGGACAAGGTGGTCACCATCACCGCGGTCAACCGCCTGGACAGCGCCATCCACGACAGCGGCGATCAGCACAGCAGTAGTGGGAAACGGTGGCTGGTTCGTGCCCGAGACCTGCGTTTCACCACCCAGTCCGCGGTGCCCGCCAGCCCCCTGCGCATCGGTGAAACCGCCCTCTCTCTGGTGACCCCTCCGCTGTACACCAGGACGATGGCGCGGTGCCTCGCGCTCGATGGGTTGCCCGCCAGTACCGGCGTCGTCAGCCATGTTCACCAGCATTCGATGCCCGGCAATCCGCTGGCGATGCTCAGCGACGCGGCGATCTCGGCATGGGTTTGCCTGGGGGAGCGAACAAAAAGGGGCCTATGCGACCGTTCCGCGCGCGGAGTGAGCGCGCGGCTTGGCGTGCGACCGACCTTGCGCCGTACTGCCGTTGCGACGGCCCCTGCTCTGGCGCGGTCCGCCGCTGCCCCTGCGCGGGCCGCCACTGCTACGGCGGTCGTCTTCACGTGCCGCCCGCTCGCTGTAGGAGGGCGCGACGAACGGGGCAATCGTGCCGACGAGCTCGGCCACCACGGGCGAATCGGCGGTGACCCGTTGCGGGGTCACCGTGATCTCGGCCTTGCGCATGAGGTCGGCCAGGTCGCGTCGTTCGCCGGGCAGCACCAGGGTGATCACTTCACCGGAGTTGCCTGCCCGCGCGGTACGGCCCGAGCGGTGCAGGTACGCCTTGTGTTCGGCGGGCGGATCAACGTGCACGACCAGCTCGACACCGTCGACGTGCACGCCGCGGGCGGCCACATCGGTCGCCACCAGCACCAGAGCATCACCGGCGGCGAAGACCGCGAGGTTGCGGTCGCGGGCGCTCTGCGAGAGGTTGCCGTGCAGATCGACGGCCGGAATTCCGGCGAGGGTCAGCTGCTTGGCCAGTTTGCGAGCCTGATGTTTGGTGCGCATGAAGAGGATTCGCCGACCCGAACCCGAGGCGAGCCGGTGTACGACCTCGCGCTTGGCTTCGACGCTCGCGGTTTCGAAAACGTGATGGGTCATGGCGGCGACCGGGGAGTTCGCCTCATCGACGGAATGCAGCTCGGCATCCGGCAGGAAGCGGCTGACCAGCTTGTTGACGCCGTTATCGAGGGTGGCCGAGAACAGCAGGCGCTGACCGTCATTCGGGGTGGCCGCGAGAATGCGGGTCACGCCTGGCAGGAACCCGAGGTCGGCCATGTGGTCGGCCTCGTCGATCACGGTGACCTGGACGGCATCCAGGGAGATCAGACGTTGGTTCATCAGATCCTCGAGCCGGCCGGGGCAGGCGACGACAATGTCGACACCGGCGCGCAGCGCCCGGACCTGCCGGTTCTGCGGGACCCCGCCGAAAATCGTGGTGACCGTCATGCGATAGGCCGCGGCGAGGGGTTGCAGCGCGGCCGTGATCTGGGTGGCCAATTCCCGAGTCGGCGCCAGCACCAGGCCGGTCGGGCGGCTCGGTGCGCGCCTACCGGCGAGACCGCGGCCGAGACGGTCGACCATCGGGATGGCGAAGGCGAGCGTCTTGCCGCTGCCGGTCCGGCCACGGCCCAGCACGTCGCGTCCGGCCAGCGAATCGGGCAGGGTGTCGGTCTGGATCGGAAAAGGTTCGGTGATCCCGGCGCGAGTCAACGCCTTCACCAGCGGTGCGCTCACACCGAGCGCGGCGAAAGAGATGTCAGCAGAACTCATAGGTGTTGTGGTGCCTTTCGGACATCAGGTGGTGCCCGAGCCGTCTGTGGACCTTCCGGGTCCGCGCCGGGGGCACGAAGTGGCGAGATTGCCGATGGGCAAAATCGATCGCCGTAAGAAGAGCGGATGCGGCAAACGCTGGTTGCGAAGCGAATGCGATCTACGACGCTTGGCGTGACATGTCACGCACTTGATCGACAATAGCCTGTGATGGGCAGTTCGTACTCATCGGGTGAGATTTCTCGCCTCAAGGCGCTGGTGGTGGCCACTCTGCGAACCGTCCGACGCCACCGTCATCATCGACGAGCTCGAAACCCTGCGACTGATCGCGCGGCAAACCCACCCCACTGACCGCCGGGCCGAACAGCCGACACTCACACCCGAATGCGCCGAACTCCGAAAGAGGGGGGCCGTGGCGCCGTCGGCCTCCGACCCGGCCGCTGCTCGTGCGGCCGTGCGGGCATTCCTCGACTGGATGTCCGGCGCCTGACTACCTGTGCCACACACTGAGGGTTCGATCTTTACCGCATCGGGCTCGGCGCTGATCCGCTTATCGCGTCCGCGTGCGGTGTGTTCGTCGCGAATGGCTTCCCGCCACTGGTCATCACGCGGGAACACCGGATTCGGAGTGCACTTCTGATGCCGAGGGGATTGACCGCCGCTCGGGTCAATGGCGCGCCGGTTCGATGTCGAGTGCGCGTTGAAGCTGGCTTGCCCACCAGCGCAGGTGAGCGGTCGAGTCTTGCGCTGCCGCGCCGGTGAGGCCGGCGCTCCGACGGAAATCGCTGCCGTAAAGGGGCTCGGTTGCCATCGCCTGGTGGAGGGCGGCGACCGCGAGTCGTGTCTCGTCGAGGGAACTTCCGGGAGGCCGACTCCGATGCAGGGCGTCGACGACCGGGTCGAGCATGCCGCCACCGCGGTCGCGCCAACCCGCCGCGTGCAGCGCCACCGCGAGTTCGCCATAGCCGCTCCGATACACGGACTCGAGCGACTCGACGAGCTCGAGGACATCGGTGCCGTGCTCCAGCCATGCGGCGATGACGTCTTGGAGCGCGGCTCGAAGCCGGCGTCCACCATGGCGAAGGAGTTCGGCGAGCAGCTTCTCGCGATTGCCGAAGTGATGCGAGACGCCGGCGTCGGTCATGCCGACCCGTGCTGCCACTGCGCGCACCTGTACAGCGGCGACGCCTCCCTCGGCCAGCAGCGAAGCCGCGGCATCGAGGATCAACCGACGGGCTTCGTCCGGTGATCTGCGCGTTCTCGAATTGGTCACCTCGGAATCTTACCTTGACTAGCCAAGGTTTCGCTGCGTATCGTTACCGCGACGGCTCAAGGTAAATCGAAGAGGGTATGCCGATGGTCGAAATCATGGCGCTCGGAGAAAGATTCGGCACGGAGGTGAATCAGCGATGACAGACATGACCCTCACGCTGCGCGACGTCACACTTCGAGCCACGGTGACCGGCGCGGGCCCCACGGTCCTGCTGCTTCACGCGGGCCGAGAGCGACGCGATGTCTGGGCACCGGTCACGGAGGAGATGACCGAGTGCGGACTGCGGACGGTGGCCTTCGATCTGCGCGGGCACGGCGAGAGCTCCGGGCGGGCGACTACATTGCGGGCGATCGCCGACGACGTGATCGAGATGGTGGTTCGCGAACCGGCGCCGATCGTCGTGGTGGGCGCCTCCCTCGGAGGGTTCGCCGCCGTCGCCGCCCTCGCGGAGTCGTCCGTCGCGCAGCGTGTCGCCGGCCTCGTGCTCGTGGACGTCGTGCCCGATATCGATGCGGATCGCGCCCGGCGCTGGCTCGACGACCACGGACTCCTCGCCCGCGATGCCGAGCTCGCCGACGACATTCTCGCGTCCCGCTCCGAACTTCACGCGATCATCGCGGCATCGGACCTGCCCATCCTGCTCGTGCGGGGAGGACGACGGTCTCCGCTCGGCGACGCCGACGTGGACCGGCTACGCATGACCAACCGGCGTGTCACCGTTACCCGCGTACCGGACGCCGGGCACCTCGTCGCTCGCGACGCACCGGCGGAACTCGCGCGCATCGTTTCGGCCCACGCCACCAAGTGGCTCGGGACCGACGACGTCGTCCGCCGCGCGTTCGAGCTACAGCGCACGCTCGGCGCCGAACAGATCGATCACCCAGGCGGGACCCTGTTCGAGCACCTTCGTCGGGTGCACGCCCTCACGGTCGAATGGAACTCGGCGCCACGAACCCGGCTGGCGTCGATCTGCCACGCGTCATACGGCACCGATGGGTTGCCGCATGCCCTGCTGCCGAGCACGGATCGCCAGCGGCTGGATCACGTCATCGGCCCCGACGCGGCGGCGCTGGTGTACCTCTACGGCGCATGCGATCGCTCGCGCACCTACCGCGAGCTCGGCCGACGGCCCTTGCCCGTGACCGACAGATTCAGCGGCGGCTCGAAGACGATCGGAGGAACGGAACTCCGTGATTTCGCCGTCCTGACCATCGCAAACGAGCTCGACGTCGCCCGCCACGCCCGGCTGGCACCGTCGATTCGCAGCGAAATCCGTGACCTCGTCGCCGCGCTGGCCACGTACGCGCCGGTCGAGGCGGCGGTAGCGCTTGCCGATGAAGCGCTCGCTCGAGCGAGCGCCGAGTGAGCCCACCGGGCTGCTCGAAGCCGTCTAGGTACTCGGCGAGATTCCGTCCTCGAAGGCGCCGGCACCCAGCTGGGAGGCGCACGCTGGTGCCTCGGAGCTGCCGACGGCACGGGGACGGAATCACACTGCAGTCACGCCGCGCGCTGATCTGAGCCGAAGAGGTCGGCCATATGCTCGAGGCACGATTTCAGCTCCCTGTTCCATCGATACCACGTCGACATGTCGCAGTTGCGGGTATTCGATACGGAGCGGATCGGCGAATGGTTCCGAAAGCCCGAAGTTACTGGTACGAGTCCGTTTTCGGTACATCGAGCCAGGGCAGGCCGTGCGGCCGCGCACGGCCGCTCGCACTGGGCTGTGGAGTTC
Organism: Nocardia sp. CY41; assembly: GCF_009829325.1. Taxonomy (GTDB): domain Bacteria; phylum Actinomycetota; class Actinomycetes; order Mycobacteriales; family Mycobacteriaceae; genus Nocardia. Next base: position 211,104 of record NZ_VUOS01000018.1, on the reverse strand, counting down.
CCGACGGGCGGCTACAAGAACGTTGGACCAGGAGCAGGAAGCCGATGGGCGACGTGTCGACGGTCGTACTGGAAGCGACCGACATCGACGACTCCCTCGGAGAACTTAGCCCTTTCTCCAGCGGCCGTCGCGGCGCTGATTGCGGCTCAGTTGCCGGGGTTGTTGTCGCCGTCGTGGCTGGTGGATGGCTGCCCTTGTCGCACCACTGGCCGTTGGCGTCGCGGGCCCGGCCTTCGAATTCGGTGCTGATCAGGCTGACGACCCCAAGCGTTCCCCAGGCGGAACACACGGGACCTTCACCGTCGTAGCCCTTATCGTCGCCGCCGAACTGACGATCGTCCCCGCCTTTCGGCTCAGCAGATCCCGAATTCCGTTCTGAGGGCGGCGAACAGCGTGTCCACCTCGCGGCCGAAGACCAATCCGGTGGCGTACAGGGCCGTCATCGCTGCATCGAGTGCGTCGGGTTGGTACGCGTCGATGAGGGTCGGCAGCGCGAAGGACGGGCGGTGGATCGGGCCCAGATCGAAAGGGTTCGCCGCCGCAGCGGCCGAGCCGGGGACGATCGTTGCTTCGATGGTGCCGACGTGCTCGTCGTCCGGCGGGCCGAAGTCCTCGTCGTGCAGCCGGGTCATGGCCGCGTCCATGTCATCGAACGGGGGCGGCAGCGGTCGGCCGTCCCGCAGCGCCGCCAAGGCGGGCCACACCCACGGCCGGTCGGTGAGCCCGGCTTTCGCGCAGGCTTGGGTCGCCGACCAGTGCGCCAATCGCCGTAACTCGGGATCACCCATTGTGGCGATGGCCTCGGCGACCGCGCGGTCATGGCGTGCGAGGTCTTCCGCGCCGGGGTGATCTTCGAGCCGGGGTATGGGTTCCCCGCCCCAGCGCCGCCGCTGGAAAGCGGCCGCTTGTTCTTGCAGTTCGGCGATGCGCAGGCGGCGAGAGCCTTTGTCGTCGACTACGACGACCCATTCCTCCGTGTCGTCGACCGCCGCGGTGACGTCGGGCAGGGGAATATTGTCAGGCACACCGTATCCGGGCATGTCCCACTGCACAGCCGGTAGCGGTTCACTGCTGTCGTCCGGCCAGAGCCGGATACGCCACACATCGCCGGGTTCGGTCGACCCAGGCCAGCCGTAGTTGACGAATCCACGGCCGCTGATCTCGATCAGATACCGGCCCTCGGGAACCGCGCAGTCGACCGCGCCGTCGGTCGGCGACGACAGGCAGAGTATGCCCTCCGGTCCGACTCGCAACCTCGTCTCACACACCTGCTGCCACTCGGCACGATCGCCGGGCGGCCGCTCGTCCCACACCTGAACCGTCACCGGCATATGAAAGTTGTTCTGGTGCGGGCTCAACACCATCACCGCCAGACCATCGGAGGCGAACGGATGCGCCGCCAGCGCGCGGTCGAGGAGTTCGAGCTCATCGACCGGACTCTCGACGCCGCCGTCGATGCGGAACTGCCCGTAATCCATGAACAGATACACGGTTTCCTCGCTGGCCGGTTGCCTCGACACGCTGCTCATCGCGTCATCTTGGCACCCGAAGCACGCCGCCGCCGAGGGCGACCTTCTCGATCAGGGGAGCTCACGTGCTGGATTGCCCCGACTCGCTATCCACGCCGGCCGATCAACGCGATTCCGGACGAACTGAACCAGGGAGTGCCTGCTCGATCGTAGGAAGCCTCGGTTCAGAACTTGCCGGTGTGGTGTTCGATTCGGTGCCCGAGTCGGGCAGCGAAATCGGTGACGAAGGCCTCGGTGAGGGGCGGCCAACCCCAGAAGTCGAAGGCGAGAGCGCCCAAGGCGAATCCGTCTGCCCATTGCCAGGCGGTGATGGGGCTCGGTGCGGTGCAGGCGGGGCAGATCGCTGCGCCGGTGCCTGTCTGCTTCCAGGCGTCGATCGCGTCCGAGAACGGCTGCCATACAGCGGGATCGGCCTCCCATCGGTGCGGGTAGTCGATGATCACAGTGGTGGCCTGGCAGCGTGGGCATACCGCAGAGGCAGGTTCGATGCCGCCTTGCCCGGGATAGTGGTCGTGGCGGCCGACGATGACGGCGACCGGGCCGGGAATCCAATCGGCGCCCCACTCCTGGGTGATCTGCGGCCAGTCGGGGCCTGGCACATAGCCTTCGTCGACCTGGAGGCTGTACATCGCCTCGCGCGAAGTCTGCCGAAGCAGCCATCGCCGCGACACCATCCAGTCCACCACGTGCTCGGCCAGTGTGCTCGCGTCGGCCGAGGCTACGTCGAGATCGATGATTCGTTCGAAATGGTCACCCACACCCGCATCCTGCCATCGAGGATCGACCTTCGTATCGGAGCCTGCGCGCATCTCGATCGGCTCGGCCCAGCAGTGGGCCGCCTTCGCCCATTCCAGCTGGGCCGACTATCTAGCAGCGGCGGTCTCAGCCAACGAGCCAGCCTGATCAACATGGCGGCGCCGGCGACCCAGACCCCTGAACGATCAATTCCCCGAGGACGGCGAGTCGTCGCGGCTATGAAGACCCCCGCTCGCGGCCACCTGGCTCGTGCAGTCTCAGCTGCCGAATAGCACAACAACAACTACCGGGTGGTTACGGGTAAAATGCGCGCCGCCCATGCGAGGAGCGGCAGGGGCACGGCGAACGGAGGAGGAGTTCAGCAACTACAAGTAATAGTCACCTGAGTAATGTACGGAAAGTGAATGGCGGGATACAGTAGCGGTCGAACCCAGTCGATTACCTGGTTCTCGGTTACTGTTCCGGGGCTGGAGAACTTCGGCATCTTGAAAAGAACCGTTCCGTTCACGTCCTGCAAATAGAGGTTGTGGATGACCCAAGCATCACCTGAGTCAGTCGAGAAAAACCTGGCCAAAAGCTCACAGGTTCCGTCCGAACGGAACCGGAAGGTTGGTCCTTTATCAAGGGTTCCGAAGATGAGACCCGATAGCGTGCAATCGCCGTGAGAGATCGGTGCGCTCCACATCACTTCTCTGCTTTGAATGTCATCTCTTTCAAATTTGCGCGGTAATTGTGGTTCGTCGCTCGTTGCACTTAGAGGGGTTTCTTGCTGTGACTTGATAGTTTCGGCATAGCTCATGATTGGTCCCGGTACGTGATATATGTCCAGCATCATCGAGCCTTCGGTGTGGGCCAAACCTCCACAACCAAAGGCATAGTCAGTTCACCTGCCTGTAGCCCTTTGTCGACTACAAGGCGCGGTCCGTGTTGCCTACTCCGAGCCGGTCAATATCTTATGATCCTCCGGAATCAAAGCAATGTCATCGGTAGTTCGCACTTCTAACATCATATGAAAGTTATGTAAGTTGGTTCTAGACCTGGAAATGCGGAAAGCGCCTCGTCTGGACCGCTCACCGCGGCCATTAGTCGCCTTTTCGGGGCAAAAACCGACCAAGAGTCGGCTTTTCAGTGAGAACGCACGACGAGTGCTCTAATGCAACGTCGGCAGGGGTGTCGCCTGCTTGCGAGAGGTCCTGACAGAAACCCGGCCGCGACGAGTTCGATGCTCCGCCGGGATGCTGCGCGAGCGGAATAGGGCTGTCATCGAGTCCGACGGTCGTCTCACCTTCACCGCGCTCCACCGTCCCCTTCCCATCAGGGGTCGCTTCGAGTGTTCGATCGTACGGAACTTCGGGTGCGCGAGACGTCACTGAGCGCCCCTTCTTCCGGTGCGATGCAGGTCGTGGGCGGTGTTCAATGACCGCCGCCTCGGTGAGGCAGCGAACAATCTTCTCGGCGACGAGATGGTCACCAAGATCGGACAGGTGCGCTCTGTCGGCGCGCCACAACAACACCGGCGCCCCGGCTGCCGTCGGAATTCCAGGCCACCCCCAAGGCCGCTCCCGTCGTTATGAACCGGTCGACCCGACTGTATTGGCATTGGGCGACGGGCGCCGACCGCCGCATGCACGGCGGCGGCGCGCCGTGCGGCCTGTCCCGGGTGGATGATCTGGCCACCTGCTCATCGGTCATCGCCCCGCGCGGCGCCACCGCGCATACGCGAGTACTGCGATGTCGTTGTCGAGGGCCATGCGCAGTTCATCGTTCGGACCTGTGCGGACGAGGGGTGCTGGGGACGGGCAGTCGAGCACCGCGATGCCAGTCATCGTCGTGAGATCCCATATTCGCAGTGTGCGGCTGGCGCTGGCGGTGATGGCGATCGGTCAGCCGTCTATGTGACTGCCGGCGACGGCTCGGACCCAGTTGGTGTGACCGGTAGAGCACGGCTCGTTCGCGACCGGTGTACAGGTCCCAGACCTGCACCGTGCCGTCGATGCTGCTGGTGACAGCGATCGGGCGCCCGTCGATCATGGGTAGCGTCCAGGCGTGGAGTCCGTCCGCGGCGGCGCGCTCGCCGGTAGGGTCGGGTGACGATATCGGGAGGCGAAGGCCGATGACGGGAACAGAGTCGTGGTCGCGAATGCTCGGCGCGGACGGGCCCGCGGCGGTGATCTGTATCCGGGTGGCGGTAGGACTGGTGTTCCTCAGCGAGGGGATCCAGAAGTTCCTCTATCCGGAGACGCTGGGCCCGGGTCGGTTCGACAAGCTCGGGATACCGGCGCCGACGTTTTTCGCCGATCTCGACGGTGTCGTCGAAATCGCCTGCGGCGCGTTGATCGTGCTCGGATTGTTGACGCGGCCGGCGGCGGTGCCGCTGCTGATCGACATCAGCGGGGCGATCGTGTTGACCAAATTACGGGAGCTGCGCCCCGGCGGATTTCACGGGGTAGAAGGCTTCTGGGGGATGGCCCACGACGCGCGTACCGACTTCGCGATGCTGCTCGGTTTGATCTTCCTGCTGTGGGTCGGGCCCGGCCGCTGGTCGCTGGACGCGGTGATCGCGCGGCGTGTTCGGTTCACGCGTAGCAAGGCCATGAACCCGTAGTCCAGGTGCAGCCGCTGGTGGCGCGCAGCACCGCGGGCAGACGCGGTCGATCCCCGAACGGCTACAGCGGCTCGACGGAGGCGACGCCAGAGACAGAGCTGCCCGTCAGGCGTGGCTCACTAGGCTGACTGGGTGGAGTTCACAACGGATGTCGAGCGTGGTGGGTGGCTGTTGGCGCGCGTTGGCGAACACGGCGGCGTCGCCGGTACCGGCTTCGAGGCCTATGCGCGGATCCTGCACCCGGTCGAGGCGACCCGCCGCGACGTCACGGTCACCGACGAATGGGGCAATCCCGAGATCGTGGAGGAGGCGATGTGGCCGTGGGCCGAGGTCGCCGTGCGCAACGGCAGAGTGATGCACCCGCTGGTGCAGTGGCGCAACCTCACCGACGGTGAGGACGAAGCGGCGATGTCGTTCGACGACGGCTGGAGAGTCGGCCAGAGCGTCGAGGGGTGGTTCGACCCGAGCCTGCTGGCCGCGCTCACGGTCCACCTGCGCGCAGCCACCGAGGCCCCGGAAGAGTTGACGGCCGGCGTTTGGAATGGATTCGGCGAGCTGAACACATCCTCGGGCGCGGTGTTCGTCGCGTCCACCGACGGCGATCCGCAGAACCTGGAGCGCGAGCGAGCTCGAATCGACGCCGAGTTGGCTGCCTCGGTCGCGCCGCAGGTCAGACGGGCGGTCGAGGCAGGGCCTTTCCTGCAGTGGCCGGGACGCGACTTCCTGCTGTTCGACACCAGTCTCTCCGAACTCGCCGACCCCGGTTGGGTGTATGCGGCGGGTCTGGGATGGACGACCGACTTCCCCGGAGTGACGCCCCAGCTGCTCTGGCCCGCCGACCACGCGTGGGTCGTGGCCAGCGAGATCGACTTCGACTCCACGATCGTCGCCGGTTCACGGGCTTTGATCGATGCGGTTGTGGCCGACGATCTTTTCGAGGTCTTCGAGATCGCCGAGAAATCGGATCTGAGCTGGTACGGCGACACGATCAATCCTGCGCCGAAGGACTGAGATGTCGGCGAGAGCCGCGACCAGAGCATGCAGCCGTGGTCCATGACGATCTCACGAACAGGGCGGCAGTACTCGTGGTGCCGTCGGCCGCATGCCTCAGTAGTCCGGGCGAGGAGCGGTGATCGGACGGCGACCGATGATTGCACCCACGCCGACAGCCCCGGGCGACTTGCCGAGCACCCGACCTAACCGTGTGGCACGTCGCCGCAGCGTCCTCGGCCGCGACAGGTAATGCTGGTTTCCGGAACGGGCGAAACACCGGCTCCTGGGCGGGGTGCGCTATCTGAGTCGGTTGACACATCGGCTGCCATCGTCGGTCAACCACTACGCTCGCGTTATGGCCCTGATGGTGCATCTGACGCCGGAGAAGAACGCGCGGCGTATCCGCCGTGCGGGCATCGCAGCGAACGGCTTCCGTCGCGGAGTGTTCTGTATGCCGGTGATGCCGTCCTATGTACTGTCGCATCAATGGTTGCGCGAATTGCGCCGCGGCGGCCAGCGGCTGATCGTCGCCGTGGACTTCCGGATTCCCGACGACGAGCCGGTCCTCGTCGGACACTACGGCGCGGCGCAGACAGAACTGACTGCGGCTGAGGCTATTTCGGTCATTCTTCATGTCGGGGACGCGCGAGGGTATGAGATCCTGGTGCCTCGCGCGATCACACCTGCCGAACTACATCGGATTCGGCAGGTGCGGCAGGTAACGGGGTGGCGGTATCACCCGAACGCGCACGGCCGGCGGCCCTGCGCGTGTCCGGCGTGTTTGGGGCGCGGTGAGTTCAAGGCCGCTGACCTTCGTCACCGGTTCGCCACAGACGAGCTGGAGCTGACCAAACCGCAACTGCTGGCCCGATTGCGTCAGGCGGACAACGACGATGATCTGATCGACGCCCTCTACGGACTGGCTCGAAGGAGTCGCGGTGACGTCATTGACGTCGCACACTTGATCGATCACCCGAACCCGGAAGTCCGTTGTAGCCTTGCATGGGCCTTGCGCCGGTACCGAGGCAGCGAGGCGCGCCGACTGCTGGCGCGGTTGGCCGCAGATCCTGATTGCGATGTGCGTGACGCGGCAATGCAGTGACGGCTGCCGCGGGCGGACTTTGTTTTCCTGCTGAAGGACCGGCGGAGTACGCCCGTTGTCGGAGTGCGTCGTGTCCGCGATCGCAGCGAGAGTCCGGCAATGCCCCGCGCGGTGTCAGGGAGGTTGCAGGTAGAACGCCGATCGCGATCGGCAGGTGACGCCCTCGATTGCGTGATGGCTGACGTGGATCCCGCGTCCATGCGCTCGGGAGTGACCGCGGTAGCGGCGAGGCGAAGACCATCCAAGGTGTGGATTCGAGTAGCGGTACTGAACGAGGGCACCGCACCAGTCGATCAGAGTGGATGCGGGGAAGGTTCGAACCTCAGCCTCGGTGACGACCGGACGACGTCGGCCGCGGCGGTACATGACCGGCTGTTCTCGCTACGCGGTGGCTGCTGCTTCCTGCCGACGCATCAGCAGAACAGCGCAGGTGAGATAGACCGCCGCGACAACGAGGTTCAAGATGCCCTGGGGTGTGTCGGTGCGGTCGAAGCGGTCGAGGGCAGCGACCGTTATCACGCCCGCGCCGAAGAGGAAACCGGTGATCAGGGCGGGGACAGCTGGGCGGGTGGGTAGTGCTGCGGCGATGAGCAGCAGGAGCGAGAAGGCGGCGTCGGGCAGGGCGAAGATGTTGTCTGCGCGGTAGTCGGCGTTGACGGCGAGGGCGGCGATCAGCCAGAGGCTGACCGGGACGGCGATGACGCGAGCGAGCAGGATCGGCATGTCGGCTCCCGGGGAAGTGTCGATCGGCAGTGCCCAGGGTTGTCGAATCCCGTGTTCGCGGCAACCGGGGAGGGCGGCGGCGGGTCCGCCGCCCTCCGAGCAGCGCGGCGGCAGGGCGCGGACGGTGGATAAGCTGGCCGGGTGAGCGCACCAACGGCTGGAACCGTGCCGATCGCCGACGACTTGGAGGCCGTGACGACCCGGGGCCCCGAAGACGATCCCGCGGCGTCGGGGCTCAGCCGCGCCGACGTGGAGTCCGTGTGGGAGTCGGTGCAGGCGTGGTACCGCCTGGGCACCACCCCCGCGATCCAGGTCTGCCTGCGCCGGAACGGCAAGATCGCGCTGAACCGCACCATCGGCCACGGCTGGGGCACTGCGCCGGGTGACGGGCCGGACGCGGCCAAGATCCTGGCCACCCCGGACACGCCGTTCTGCGGGTTCTCGACGGCGAAAGGAGTGGCCGGTGCGCTGATGTTCATGCTCGTCGAACAGGGCGCGTTCACCCTCGACGAGCCGGTGTCGCGCTACATCCCCGAGTTCGCGGCCAACGGCAAGGCGGCGATCACGATCGGCGACGTGCTCTCGCACTCGGCCGGGATACCTTTCGTCCCGCCGCCGTATCAGGGCGTCGATCTGGTGCTCGACGAGGAACTGGCCGTGCAAGCGCTGGCCGACCTGGTGCCGAGCTGGAAGCCGGGACGGTTCCGCGTGTACCACGCGCTCACCCTCGGACTGATCGTGCGCTCGCTGGTGCGGCGCGCGACCGGCAAGCCACTGCGCGAGCATCTCGCCGAGCAGGTGCTCGAGCCGTACGGATTCCGCTGGACCAACTTCGGTGTGCGACCCGAAGACCTGGACAAGGTCGTGCCCAGCGTGAAGACCGGTCCGGCTCCCTCCCGCACCGCGAGCTTTCTGGCGCGCAAGGCGGTGGGTGGACGGATGGACCGGGCGTCGCGCGCGGCGACCGACGGGTTCCTCACCGCCGAGCTGCCGTCGGGCAATCTGATCACGACCGCGTCCGAACTGTCGCGGTTCTACGAGATTCTCACGCGCGGCGGGCCGGACGGCCGCCGCGTCATCCGCGCGGAGACGCTGGAGGACGCGGTGCGCCCGGCGCGCTGGATACCCGGCGTCGCCGGACGTGTCAGCCGAGCGGGTTTCGAACTCGGCGGGCGCCGGTCGAAATTCGGCCGCGACACCGGATCCCATTTCGGGCGCAGCGGATTGACCACCCAGTACGGCTGGGCCGACCCGGCGCGCGGGCTGTCCGGGGCGATCCTCACCAGCGGCAAGGCCACGACCGATACAGAACGGCCGTGGCGGCTGGTCGCCCAGATCTCCGCCACCATGCCTGCCGACCGGTAGCCAGGCGCCGGCCGGCCGGCCGCGCGGATCGCCTCCACCAGTGAGAACACTTTAGCCAACCGAACGATTTAGTCTGTTAACTCGGTCGTTGCCAACCCGTGGGGTTGTGCTAGCGCTAGCGGAACGGACTGACCCGTCGGCTCGTTGGCGGTGAAAGCGTTGGTGTTGATGAGGATTGACCTTGACGTGGCGGTGCGCGGATCCCGGCACGAGATGTTCCCCGACGAGCGCGGCCGGTTCGGCGTGTTCGGCGGCAGATTCGTCCCCGAGGGCCTGATGGCCGCGCTGCTGGAACTGGAGGACGCCTACCACCTCGCCACCGCCGACCCGGGTTTCGTGACCGAGTACCGGGAGCTGCTGCGCGATCGGGTCGGCCGTCCCACGTTGCTGCATCAGGTACCGCGTTTCGGGGAGTTGCTGGGTGTGCCGGGCGCCCGGGTGTATCTCAAGCGCGAGGACATGGCGCACACAGGCGCCCACAAGATCAACAACGCCATCGGGCAGGCGTTGCTGGCCCGCCGGATGGGCAAGAAACGGATCATCGCCGAAACCGGCGCGGGCCAGCACGGCGTCGCGGTGGCGACCGTGTCGGCGATGCTCGGTTTGACCTGCGTGATCTACATGGGCACCGAGGACATGCGGCGCCAGGCGTCGAACGTGATGCGGATGAAACTGCTCGGCGCGGAGGTGCGGCCGGTCGACATCGGTTCGCGGCGGCTGAAGGAGGCGATCACCGAATCGGTCCGCGACTGGGTGGCCGCGGTGGACAGCACCTATTACCTGTTCGGCACCGCGGCCGGGCCCGCGCCGTACCCGCGGATCGTGCGGGACTTCCAGACGGTGATCGGTGTGGAGACCAGGAACCAGATCGCACGCCTCGAAGGCAGGCTGCCCGACTACGTGCTGGCCTGCGTGGGCGGCGGCAGCAACGCCATCGGCGTCTTCCACCCGTTCGCCGACGACCCGCGGGTGCGGCTGATCGGTGTGGAAGCGGCCGGGCTCGGCGTGGACACCGGCGAGCACGCGGCCACCCTGTGCATGGGCAGCCCCGGTGAGATCGACGGCTCCTACAGCTATCTGCTGCAGGACGAGGACGGCCAGATCGCGCGCACCCACAGCATCGCGGCGGGACTGGACTATCCCGGCGTCGGCCCCGAGCTCAGCCATCTGAAAGACAGCGGCCGGGTGACCTATCGAGCCGCCACCGACGCGGTCGCCCTGCGCGGCATGCAGGCACTCAGCCACACCGAAGGCATCCTCGCCGCACTCGAATCCGCCCACGCCGTCGGCCATCTGATGGAGATGGCGGACCGGGGCGAGATTCCCGAAGGGTCCCTGATCGTGCTGTGCCTGTCCGGCCGCGGGGACAAGGATCTCACCGTGGCCGCCGAGCGGCTCGGTGTGGCATGACCGCTGCTATGGTCGACATCGCCCATGGCGCCGGAGAGGGACCGCGCGCTACACCCGCGCACGAGGACGAGCCCTCTTGAAGTATGTGCCCCGCCTGATCTTGTTCCTGGCGATTCCCGCCGTCTTGTTCCTGCTGCCCTGGTGGACGCTCGTGGCGGCGCCCACCGCGGAATCCGGCCCGCTGTTCTGGCTCGGTTCGGCACTGTTCCTGCTCGGGTTCGCGAGCCTGCCCGCGTCGATGTTCCTCGGGCACGGGCCCGCGCAATCGGATGCGGCCTCGATCGTGGGCGACACCTTGCTCGGCGTGATGTGGGTGCTGTTCAGCTGGTCGGTGCTGGGCAATCTAGCGCGCGCCGGATTGACCGTCGCGGGCGTGACCGATCCGGCGCGCTCCGGGATCGTCGCGGTCGGCGTGCTCGCGGCCACGACGGTGCTGGTGGTGTGGGGCGTGGTCGAGGCGCGCCGGGTGCCGCGGGTGCGCACGGTGGAGGTAGGCATTCCCGGGCTCGGCGCAGCGCTGGACGGACTGCGCATGGTCGTGGTGACCGACACCCATTACGCAGCACTGGATCGGCTGCGCTGGTCGGAACGCGTGGTGGAGGTGGTGAACGCGCAGCGTCCCGATATCGCCTGTCACGCGGGCGACCTCGCGGACGGATCGGTGGCGAAGCGGCACGCGCAGGTCGACCCGCTCGGCAAGGTCGAGGCCGAACTCGGCCGGTTCTACATCACCGGCAATCACGAATACTTCGGCGACGCCCAGGGCTGGATCGATCACATGGCCTCGCTGGGCTGGCAGCCGCTGCACAACCGGCACGAGATCGTCTGCCGCGGCGAGGATCGGCTGGTCATCGCGGGCATCGACGACCCCACCGGCGTCGCCTTGCCCGGCCACGGTCCCGACCTGCCCGCCGCGCTCGCGGGGGCCGACCCGGAGGCGCCGGTCGTCCTGCTCGCCCACCAGCCCAAGCAGATCGCGGAGGCCGCCGCCGCGGGTGTGGCGCTGCAGATCTCCGGCCACACCCACGGTGGCCAGATCTGGCCTTTCCACTACCTCGTCCGCCTCGATCAACCCGTCGTCGCCGGGCTGAGCCGCCACGGCGATCGCACTCAGCTCTACACCAGCCGCGGCACCGGGTTCTGGGGGCCGCAGCTGCGGGTGTTCGCACCGAGTGAGATCACCGTGCTGATCCTGCGTTCGGAGCAGGCGGCCGCTCGAGCCTAGAGGTCAGCGGTGGCCGCGGTCGGCGTCGGCCTGGCTGGCGGCATCCGGCGCGGGCGGCGGGTCGGGCGGGTTTCCGGGACTCCATGCTTCGGTCACACCCGGAATCCCGTTCTGGACGACATAGCTGGCGCGCGTGTGGATGGGCGCGCCGGGGCGGCGCACATAGGGCACGACGCGGAAGTCGTTGCGCCACAGCTGATGATCGAGTTCCACCCGGACGTAGCCGCGCTGGGCGTTGAAGAACTTGACGTCCGGGTTCGCCGCGAGCAGCCTGCGGCCTTTGTCGCCGAAGTCGGCTCCGTCGCCGTTGCTGGTGATCGAGGTGCCGGTGAATTCCGCCGCGACGACCGGTGAACCGGGATCGGAGTAGTCGCGCCGCAGGTCGGCGGCCTGGTTCTCGTGCCGGTCGCCGGTGATCACCACCAGGTTTCCGATGCCGCGCGCCGCGGCGGCGCCGAGCACGGCGTTGCGGTCGGCGACATAGCCGTCCCAGGCGTCGGTGGAGACGGTGATCTCAGGGCCCGGATCGGAGTCGTTCTGGCTCATGCCGACCTGGTTGCCGAGCACCTGCCAGCGGGCCGGCGAGTGGGTCAGCCCGTCGATCAGCCAATCCCGTTGTGCATCGCCGAGAATCGTGCGTTCCGGCGCGAAACGCTCGGCGCACCCGCTGACCACGCCGTCCGAACACACCTGCGGTGTGCGGTATTGGCGGGTGTCGAGCATCGTGATGTCCGCGAGGTCACCGAACCGGAAGCGGCGATGCAGCCCGACGCCCGCGGCCGACGGCAGCTGTGCCAGGCGCAGCGGCTGGTGCTCGTACATGGCCTGGAAGGCGGCGGCCCGGCGACGGCGGAACAGGGCCGGCACGCGCCAGATGTCCAGGCCGATCCCGGGGGAATCGGCCGCCCAGTTGTTGTCGACCTCGTGATCGTCCATGGTGACCAGCCACGGGAACGCCGCGTGCGCGGCGCGCAGCGGCTGCTCCGATTTGTACAGCGCGTAACGCAGCCGGTACCCGGGCAGGTCAACGGCCTCGTCACGGAAATGCGGACCCATGGCGACGCCCGCTCGCCCGCGCAGCCATGCCCGCTCGTAGATGTAGTCGCCCAGATGCACGACCAGGTCCAGGTCCTCCCGGCTCATGTGCTCGTAGGCGGTGTAGTAGCCGGAACTCCACGACTGGCAGGAGGCGAACGCGAACCGCAGCCGCGCCAGAGCCTGTCCGGGTTCCGGGGCGGTGCGCGTGCGCCCCACCGGCGACACGGCCGAACCCGCCCGGAACCGGTAGAAATACCAGCGGTCCGGCGCCAAGCCGTGTACCTCCGGATGCACGCTGTGGCCGAGCGCGCGAGTGGCCACCGCCGACCCCCGGGCCACCACCTGGCGGAACTGCTCGTCGTGCGCCACTTCGTAGTCGACCGTGACCGGATCCACCGGCATGCCGCCGAGACCGTCCGGCGCCAGCGGGTCCGGCGCCAGCCGCGTCCACAGGACCACGCCGTCGGGGGCCGGATCGCCGGATGCGACGCCGAGGGAGAAAGGGTCGCCGAGCCGCCGCGGGGCGGGAAAGCGGGCGCTGCTCGCGGCCGCGGTGCCCGCCAGGACCGCCATCGACCCTGCGGCGCCGACTCGGAACAGTTCGCGACGTGAGAGGGCCATATCTCAGCGTAAGACCGCGCTCAGCGGCGGGAAGGCGTCGCGGGCGCCGGTAGGTCAGAGCAGGCCGCCGCGGCGTGCGTGGTCGAGCGCGTCGACCCGCGAATTCGTGCCCAGCTTGCCGTAGATGCCGCGCAGATGGGTTTTGACGGTGTTGACGGAGACACCGAGGTCCTCGGCGATCTGCTGGGCGGTGCGGCCGGAGGGCAACTGTTTGAGCACGGTCATCTCGGTGTGGGTCAAGGCGGGATAGGCGGGCCTGCGGCGCGCGGCGGGATGCCGCCGGATCGACTCCGCGAAGCTCTCCGCCCGGCCGAGCCGGCCCGCGTAGCTGTCCAGCAGCGGCATCGCGGCGGGCACGTCGAGGAACGGGCGCAGGAGCCGGTGCGGCGTCGCGGACCCGAGCGCGTGCTCGAGCGCGGTGAGCGCTTTGGCGGGGGCCCTGGACTCGTGCTGCGCCGCGGAGTACAGCAGCCAGCCGGTCACCGCGCTGACCGGCCGCAGGTCGCCGGCGCGATCCAGGAGCGGTTCGAGGACCGCGCAGCTCGCCTTGCGACGATCGGCCACCGCGTGCAGCGCCGCATCGGCCAAGCGCACTTCGGGGACTTCCCCGACGATGCCGCGGGCGCGTTCGACCAGCAGTTGCGCCGTCCTGGCATCGTGCACACGCAGCAGCGCCCACACCACCGGCAGGATCAGGCTGCCCGTGGCGGCCGGAACCGCCCGGTGCTCCAGCAGGGCCAGCAGGCTGCGACGCAGCGCGTCGACCGCGGCCGACTGTCCCTCGGCCCGCTCGAGCTCCAGCAACCGGCCCACGACATGGCCGCGCCAACCGGCGACCGGTCCGCAGGAACCGTCGTGATCGACACGCTCGGTGAGGAGGGATTCGACCTGGGCCGCGTCGGGCGTCTCGCCTTGCAGGTAGGCGCCGTAAGCGGCCACAGCGGTCGCCTGGACGGCATCGGTGGTCTCCCGCAGGCCGTGTTCCTCCGCGATCGCCAGTGCACGCGCCGCGCGGTCACGCATCGCGGTGGCGGCGTCGACGGCGTCGGCGGCGAACGCCAACCGGGTCAGTGCTCGCAGCACCAAGCGGGGACGGGTCGCGTGCTCGGCGAGTGCGAGTCCGGAATGCAGCAGTTGTTCGCCGCGTTCGACGGCGCCGCTCGCGATGAAGGCGGTGCCGATCTGGATCTCGGTGTAGGCGTCCAGATCGGGGTCGCCGGTCGGCGCGACGTCGTCCGGGATCCGGGTCGGGACGGCCCCGGTGGTCGCCGCGACGTCGATCGTCGCGGCGAGCGTGAGCGCGTCCAGCCGCTCGTGGGACGCGAAGGAGACCTTCGCGGCGCGGCGCGCCCGCGCGGTGTCCAGGCAGGCCACCGCGGCGGCGGTGCTGCCCGCCACCAACGCGTCGACGACGCGCACCAGCCACAGGAACGGGTCGTCGAGCAGGTCGGGCGCCGAGCGGGCGAGCTGATCGAACAACGTCGCGCCCATCCCGTCGAGGACCATGCGCAACGCGCAGGTCGACAGGAATTCGCGGAGCTGGTGCGGGTCCGCGCCCGCGAGCTCGTGCGGCAGCGCGGCAGCGGGCAGCCCCGCCGAGCACAACCAGCGGGCCGACTGGCGGTGCAGTTCCGCGCACAGCTGCGGCCCCAGGCGGCGGCCCTCGGCGAGGAAGAGAGCGCGCACCAGCGGATGACAGGAGAACCACACGTCGCCGTCGCGAACGACGGAAGCGATCGGGAAGTCGATCCGATCGAGCTCGTAGAGATGATGCCCCGCACCGCCGCCGACGAGCTCGTCGGCGAGCTGCTCGGTGAACGCGACGGGAACGCTGGTGTAGGTGAGGAACTGGCGCAGCGCGGGCGGCAGGCCCGTGACGAGTTCGCTCGTCAGATAGTCGGCGATCGCGCGCGCCGGGCGCGCGAGCACGGTGAGCGCCGCGCCGCGGTCGTCGGACCTGGCGGCCACCTGGGTCGCGGCGATGCGCACGAGGGCGGCCCAGCCCTGGGTCAGGGTGCACAGCGTCTCGAGTTCGGCGCCGGTGAGTTCGCAGCCGTGATCCCGGCACAGCGTGTCGATCTCGGCCGGGGTGAAGGCGAGTTCGCCCGGACCCCATCGGGTGAGCCGGGCGTGCAGGTCGAGGACGTGCCAGCGGATCGGCGGAGCGAATCGGGCGCACAGCACCGTCGTGACCGTCTGCGGGGCGTGGTGCAGGAAGTATTCGACGCCGGCCAGCGCGAGCGGGTCGGTGAGCAGATGAGCGTCGTCGAGTACGAGGACCGTCCGCGTCGTCCGTGCCGACAGGGCTTCGACGAGCGCCGCGGCCTGGGCGATCGGCGGTCCGGGGCACGCGGTGACCGCGATGTCGAAGCGCGCGTGCAGCGCGGTCCACAGAGCCGCGGCATCGTCGAGCCGGTCGGTGACGGTCAGCCAGGCGACATCGGATCCGTTCGCGGCGCGCCGGGCGGCCCAGTCGGCCGTCAGCACGGATTTCCCGGTCCCAGCGGGCGCGCAGATCAGCAGCACGTGTCCGTCGCGAGCGGACGACAACCGGTCGGCGTCGGCGTAGAGCGTGGGCCGGGGAATCGGAGTGAACGGCAACGCCGGTATCTCGGCAGCGGATTCCGCCGCGGCGGGGATGCGGCGTAGAGCGGGGACGTGCGAGGTGGTCACCGTGCCTCCCGGGCCGTGTGCTGACAGATCACTACCGCGCCTCGGTAGCGGAACATACCCAATGGGAAGTCGGCTCGATCCCGTCGTGTGTCGTCGTTATGGAATTTTCATTTCGCAAGGCCGCGAAATATCGGAGTCACCCGAAACGGGTGAAGTGCCGGACGGTGTGACTGGTGGAGATTCGGAAGGCGTCCGTCCACTACTTCCCGAGAAAGGGGGCGACCGATGACGCACATGACCGAACCGGAGCCACACCCCGTCCGCCGTGGCATCGCGGCGGGCACGTCCATAGCGGCCGCGATCCTGCTGCTGACCGTCGGTGTGCTGTCGATCTTCGAGGGCATCTCGGCCGTCGCCGAGGACGAACTCATCATCGTCGGCGCCGAGTACGTCTACAAGTTCGACACCACCACCTGGGGCTGGATTCATATCGTGATCGGCATCCTGCTGGTCATCGCGGCGCTGGGCCTGATGACCGGCGCGACGTGGGCGCGGGTGGCGGCGATCTGCCTGGCGGCCCTGTCGATCATCGCGAACTTCATGTGGCTGCCGTACTACCCGGCGTGGTCGATCCTGGTGATCGCGTTGAACATCGTCGTGATCTGGGCGGTGGCCACGTGGCGGCCGGAAGCCGTCTGACCGGGCGGACATTCGCGCCCGCGCGCCCGCGGACGGCACGCTGGAGGGCGTGCCCCACCTGAGCAAA
Organism: Nocardia sp. CY41; assembly: GCF_009829325.1. Lineage (GTDB taxonomy): Bacteria > Actinomycetota > Actinomycetes > Mycobacteriales > Mycobacteriaceae > Nocardia. Next base: position 194,358 of record NZ_VUOS01000018.1, on the reverse strand, counting down.
GGGGCGAACGCGCCCGTCGCCGCGCCGGCTGTGCGCGCGGTCCTGGAGTGGCCGGCCGGCCCCGGCGTGCCCGCACCCGACCTGTCGGCGCTGTTGTCGAGCGCGGCAGGCCGGGTCCGGTCGGACGCGGACTTCGTGTTCTACAACCAACCCGAACGCCTTTGCGGCGCCGTCCGATACCTCGGCGGGCAGGGTGCGGCCGACGCGTTCGAGGTCGACTCGGCTCGAGTGGAGCCCGGCGTCGATCGCGTCGTGGTGTGCGCGTCCGCCGACGGCGCGCCGTTCGGACGAATCGCGGGATCGCTTCTGCGGCTGCTCGTTACGGCCACCGGCGCCGAGATCGCGCGTTTCGACATCGCCGCGGGATCGGGGACGGCTTCGGTGTATCCCCAGGGGCTCGCTTCATGGAGAACATTGCGGCGCTTTCATACTCCGGTGAACGGAAACCGGAGCCTCCGCCGCGGTGTGCCTGCGATACCCGCGCGGCGCGTAGCGTTCCGGTGAGCAAACTTCGCCGATCGATCGGTGCAGTCGGCCTTTGGGCTGTCACCATAGGCGAGGTTGTGGTATCCACCTTCCGGACCGCACTACGAAATCGAAGGGACGCCAATGCCCAGCAAGCCCCCGCTCGTTCTTCTGCACGGTGTCACGATGTCCGAACGGGTGTGGGACGACGTCACGCCCTTGCTCGCCGCCCGGCACGAGGTGATCACACCGACCGCGCTGGGCCATCGGGGCGGCCCGCCCGCCCTGCGGCGACCGGCGCGGGTCGAGCATCTGGTGGACGACATCGAACGGCGGCTCGACGGGCTGGGGCTGCGCCGGGTGCACCTCGCGGGCAATTCGCTGGGTGGCTGGATGGCGATCGAATTGGCCCGTCGCGGTCGAGCCGAGACCGTCTGCGCGCTCTCGCCCGCCGGGTTCTGGGACTCCAGCGACCGCAGCCGGTCGGCCGCGACTCGCCGCATCACCCGTGAGGCGCTCACCGGGCAGCTGCTGGGATTCCTCGCCCCGCTGGGGCTGCGCAGCGCGGTGGTGCGGCGGATCGCGTTGCGCAACATCGCCGTGCACGGTGATCGCCTCAGCGCGGCGCAGGCCATGACCTGCTTACGCGACCTGCTGGGGTGCACCGTCACCGCCGACTTGCTCGGCACCGACGAACAGATCGCTCCGCTCGCCCCGCTGCCGTGCCCGGTCACAGTGGCCTGGGCGGAACACGACCGGGTGCTGCCCGAACCGATCCACGGCCCGATCGCCCGAATTCGGCTGCCCGAGGCCGTGTACTCCGTGCTGCCCGACACCGGTCACGTGCCGATGATCGATGACCCGCGGTTGGTCGCGCAGACGATCCTGACGACCACGAGCAGCGCCGCCGCCGAGGCGTCCTGAGCGCCCCGGACGGATATCCCGAGACGCCGCCCGGTCACACGTCGAGCAGGTGGGGCAACCCGGCCCGGTAGCGGTCGGCGTCGATGCGTTTCCACGGCTCGAACACCGGCAAGGACACCAGCGGGAAGATCGGCACGCGGGGCGCCGGGTCGTCGGCGGCATCGAGGATGGCGTTGGTCGCGGCGCGTCCGGATTCGTTGGCGCCCTCCATCGTCGCCAGGTCGATGTTGTTGCGCACATGGTCGCCGCCGAAGAACAGGTTCGGAACGGCGCAGCGCGCCTGCGGGCGATGGTCGTAGGAGCCGACCGTGTTGACCAGCAGCGGCGTCGCGTTGTGGATGCCGCTCGGACTCCAGCTGATCCCGGGGTCCAGATGCCAGGAGCGGATGTCCTCGGGACGAAGCCAGCCCGTTCCGGTATTGAGCCATTCGGTGAGCTGTGCCCACACCTCTTCGGCGATCTCGGCGGCGGTGCACTGTTTGGCCGGACGGCGGAAGCGGATGCCGGGGGAATCCCAGTCGGAGATGTCCACCGAAAGGCATTCCCGCACGGTGCCGTCGCCGTAGCGGGCGGCGAAATCGCCCACCCACATCGGCGCTTGTCGCAACGCGGTGAGCGCCCACGGGGAGCCGAGCGCCGCGATGTGGCCTTCCGGCAGCTCGGTGGGACGGGCGAGGTAGTACTGGATGCCGACCATCCAATCGGTACGCAGCTCCCGCATGCCGGCCAGATGCGGGTCGGCGTCGAGGATGTCGTCGCTGAGCAGCGGCACCGCGTTGTCCACCGGCATCGCGCACAGGTACCAGTCCGCGGTGACCGCCGTGGTGCGGCCGCTGGGATCGGTCACCGTCGCCGAGGCGATCCTGCCGTCGCGCAACTGCAGCCGCGTCGCCCGCTTGCCCATGGCGAACTGCACGCCCCGTGACCGCAGATAAGCCACCCAGGGGTCGATCCAAGCCTCATTGGTGGGGCGGTTGAGAATGCGGTCGATACCGGCGGAATACTGCGGGATCGCCCCGCTGCCCGCCAGCACCAGCGCCTCGCCGATGGTGCCGATCGTCCGGGCCGAACTCACCTGAGGTTTGGCCGCCACGGTGATCCGGGTCAGGGCGCTGACCAGGTATTCGCGATAAGCCGGTGACTTGCCCTCGGCGCGCAGGATCTGCTCCCACGTCACGTATTCCCACTGTCCGAAGCGACGTTCGGTGCAGGAGGTGAACCAGACGACCATCTGTTTGGCGAAGAACGCCAGTTCGGCCGGTGGTAATTCGGGGATGAAGCCGAAGGCGCCGATCAGGGTGTTCTGCAACCGCTGCGGGTCGAGCTGGTCCAGGCCGCCGAATTCGACCGGCGCGTAGATCGGCGGCCTGCCCCGGAAACCCGCGACGGTGCCCTCGACCCGGACCAGGTTGCCCGCGACGCCATCGGGATTGCCCGGGAAGGGAATGCGCCGCATGGTGTCCGGGAGATTCTGGTAGCAGCCGGGGAAGAACCGGAAGCCGTGCTCGCCGGGCAGGTCGGCCCGGCCGCCGGTGCCGGTGCCGAGCACGCCCATGCTGCGGGCCTTGCCGCCGAGGAACGCCGGTTCGTAGACGGTGACCGCGTAGCCGCGTTCGATCAGTTCGTGTGCCGCCGACAGCCCGGCGACTCCGCCGCCGAGGATCGCGACCGACTTGCCCCCGGTGCGCGGCCCGGGCGTTCAGCGTGCTGTGGGGGCCGCGTGCGCCGGTGCGGCGGCGACGGCCAGGCCGGCCGCGAGCGAGCCGCGCAGCAGGTCGCGGCGGGTGAGGTCGATGGTCGGCCGAGGACGCGAGTCATGCATGTCGATCTCCTGAAGATGCCGCGAGAGCGCGCCGCGGCGGCCGGGACTGGATGGCGTCGGCAGGATCGGGGCGCGTGAATGCGCAGGCCTCCCTCCGTTCGGAGACCGCGTCGCGGCATTCGCCCACCAGGTCCGCGAGGATCGGCCAGGGAGCCCGCCACGAGGCGCGCAGCGCGCCCGCCGCGAACGTCGCCGCGCGTGCGGGAGTGAAGACCTCCGCGGGAGTCACGGTGCGGGAGAAGATTTCGGTCACCGCGTCCGCCAGCGTGGGATCGGTTGCGGCTCTGCGATAGAGCTCGATCTCCAGTGGTCGCATCGCCGTGCCCCGGGCCAGCCGGTTGGTCCACTGGTAGACGCTCAGGCATTCGCGATCGCGCAGCCGTTCCCACGCGGCCAATGCGGTGTCGAGGTGCTCGGGGTTGTCGAGGGCCGGCGCGGTGAGCTCGCCGAGCAGCCGGCCGTAGCGCAGAGCGTCGCGGATGCCCTGCGCGGTCACCGGATCTTTGAAATGGCCCGCGTCGCCGGGCAGCGCCCACCCCGGGCCGGTGGAGTGCCGGAAGTAGGAGGCCAAGCGGGTGGCCGAACGCACTCGCCCGACGCGGCGGCAGTCCCGCAGGCGCCGCTGCAGCCCGGGCAGCTGCTCGATCGCCTCCTGATAGCGGCGCTCGGCGCGCCCCGCGCCCGGTTCGCCGGGGTGCGCGGGCGGCTGGACGAGGCTCAGCAGCAAGCCGTCGTCGCAGGGGAACGCGGTGCCGAGATCGGGACCGGACCGCCATTGAGACGCGATGTGCCGCTGATCGGGCGCGCCGTCGTACCAGTACGCGAAGTAGCAGTCCCGTCCGCTCGGCGCGGACAGCCGGGGGCGGTCGACGCCGACGAGCCGGGCCACCGTGCTGCGACGTCCGTCGGCTCCGACGACCAGGCGGGCGCGCACCTCACGAGCGCCATCCCCGTCGGCATAGCGGACGCCCACGCAGCGATCGCCGGACCACAGCAGGTCGGTGACCCGGACGCCCTGGCGAACCCGCGCGCCGGCGTCCACAGCGGTGGCGACGAGCGCGGCGTCCAATCCGGTCCGCCGCACGCACATCGCGTAGTCGACGCCGTCCACCGGCGTGAACGAGGACCGGACCTGGTAGCCGCCGCCGTCAGCGAAGGCCGTGGTCAGCGGGGGCGCGCCGAGCCCGAGGACACGCGCGAGGGCACCGACGCGGCGCAGTTCGGCCAGGCCGCCGGGCCACAGCAGGTGCGTCGACAGCGTGTCGGAGGGGAACCGCGCGGAGTCCAGTGCGAGGACGTCACGCCCGGCCCGCGCGAAGGCGACGGCGGCCGCGGACCCCGCGCAGCGTGCGCCGACCACCACCACATCGGTGTACTCGATTGCCGGAGAGGGGGATCCGCGCATGCCCGAACACCTCGGTCACATAGTCTCGGACACTGTGTCCGATCGATGGTGAGCGGTGGCCGCCCGAATGTCAATATCGGTGCCGTGTCGGCAGAATGGGGAGACGCACCCGACCCGGCACAGCCGAGCAACGCGGCCCGTGCCGCAGAGAGGAGCCGGATGCCCTCGCTGACCCGCGTCCCCAGAAACGCGCGCAAACCGGTCGACGATCGGCGCGCGGAGTTCGAGCGACGCGTCCTCGCCGCCGTGGAGGACCTGCTCGCCGACGGCACGCCCTACACCGAGATCGCCGTGCACCGGATCGCCGCCGCGTCACAGTCGGCGCGGTCGACGTTCTACCGGTACTTCCCGGACAAGAGCCGACTGCTGATCCGCATGGCCGAGTTGGCCACGGCGGATCTGTTCGAGGCCGCCGAGCGCTGGTGGATCGCCGAGCACACCGGAGGGCAGGCGGGCGTGGTGGCGGCCGTGCGGACCATGATCGCGGGGTTTCGCGAGCACCGGTCGCTGCTGCTGGCGCTGAGCGAGGTGGCGGCCTACGACCGCGACGTCGGCGCGTATTGGCGCGGCCGGGTCGCCTCGTTCGTGCAGGTGGTGCGATCGCGCCTGGAGACCGACCGGACCGAGGGCCGGATCAGCCCGGCGATCGACCCGCAGGCCACCGCCGTGGTGCTGACCTCGATGGTGGAACGCGCGATCGCCGCCGGATTCTCCTCCGGCTCGGGCGTCACCGACGACGCGCTCGCCGAGGCGCTGGGCCGGGCGATCTGGTTGACGGTCTACGGCGACGCACCGCAGCGCTGACGGAACCCACGGCCGCGCAAACGGATTCATTGCTACAGTCGCGCCCATGACGCAACCCCTGCGGATCGGCATCCTGGGCGCCGCCCGCATCGCCCCCGCCGCTGTCGTGCGCCCCGCGCGGGCGCACCCGGACGTGGTGGTCGCCGCCGTGGCCGCGCGCGAGCCGGAACGCGGACGTGCGTTCGCGCGCGAGCACGGCATCGAGCGGGTCTTCGACAGCTACGCCGCGCTGATCGCCGCGCCGGATATCGACGCCGTCTACAACCCGCTGCCGAACGGCCTGCACGGCCGGTGGACGAAGGAGGCCATCGGGGCGGGCAAGCACGTGCTGTGCGAGAAGCCGTTCACCGCCAACGCCGCCGAGGCACAGGAGGTCGCGGCGCTGGCGGTGCGGTCGGATCGGGTGGTCATGGAGGCGTTTCACTACCGCTACCACCCCATGACCAGGCGGGCCGAGCAGATCATCGCCTCCGGTGAACTCGGCGAGCTGGTGCGGGTGGAGGCCGCGATGTGCTTTCCGCTGCCGCGATTCTCCGACATCCGCTACGACTACGCGCTCGCCGGCGGGGCGCTGATGGACGCGGGCTGCTACGCGGTGCACATGGCGAGGGTGTTCGGCGGCGAGGAACCGGAGGTCGTCGCGGCCACCGCGAAGCTGCGCGGCCCGCGCATCGACCGCGCGATGAGCGCCGAACTGCGTTTCCCGTCCGGTCACACCGGCCGGGTGCGTTGCTCGATGTGGTCGTCGGACGTGCTTCGCATCGGCGCGCGCGTGGTGGGTGAGCGCGGTGAACTGCGGTTGCTCAACCCGGTGGCGCCGCAATTGCCGCGCAGGCTGTGGGTGCGTTCGGAGCGCGGCAGGCGCACGGAGAAGATCTCGCGCCGCAGCACCTACGCCTATCAGCTCGACGCCTTCGCCGCGGCGGTGCGCGACGGTGAGCCGGCGCTCACCTCGCCGGACGACGCGGTGGCGACGATGACCGTCATCGATGCCATCTATGCGGCCGCGGGCCTGCCGCTACGGCAACCGGCCTGAGGAAGCCGCCGTGATCGCCTCGGCATAAACCGCCACGAGGCGTTCGGTGAAGCGGGACTGCAGCGTCCGGCCGGCGTGGCGGGCGAGGACCTCCCGCATGGCGGCGAGCCGGTCCGGCTGCTCCACCAGCACGCGCAGCGCCTCGGCCAGCGCGTCGGTCGAGGAATCACGGGCACGCAATTCCCCACCCTCCGGCACGGTTTCGGTGACGTCGGGGTCGCAGTGCAGCACCGGAATGCCCGCCGCGACCGCCTCCAGCAGCACCATGCCCTGCGTGTCGCACCCGGCGGACGGGAACAGCAGCACGTCGTGGAACCGCATGGCCGCCAGGCATTCCGCCTGGCTCACCTCGCCGTGCAACCGGACCCGCTCGCGCAGCCCGAGCCGGTCGACCGCCGCGCGCACACGCGCCTCCAGCGCTCCCGCACCGTAGATGTCGAGGGTGCAGCCCGCGTCCCGGTGCACCGCCTCGATGGCGTCCAGCGGCCGCTTCTCCGCGGAGAACCGGCCGCACCAGAGCACTCGCAGCTCACGATCGCGGCTGCCGGAGCGCTCGGGAAGCGCGCGCACGAGATCGTCGTCGACCCCGTTGGACACCACGTGGATCGGCCGGTCCACGCCGTGCGCGGCCAGCCGCCGGGCGAAATGCCGGGTAGGCACGACGACTTGGTCCGCGGCCTGCGCCTGGGCGACCAGCGGCCGCCAGGCGTGCCGCGCGGTGCGGCTTTCCGGCAGGCGCGGCATCGCCTCGCGCAGACCGACGAACGCACCGTGCAGGAGGCGCGTGGTCAGCGCGGCGAGGTAGGGGGACGGGGAATTGCGTTCGATGAACGAGTCGTCGCGGCTGTGCATGGACTGCACGACCGGAAGGCCGTGGCGGCGCGCGGCGCGCAACCCGGCGACGCCCGCGCCGTAGGTGGTCTGCGCGTGCACGACGTCGAAGCCGCGCACGGCGAACACCGCGTCGACGAGGCGTGCGTTGCGGCGGGTGGGCAGGGCGACCGGATAGCCGTTCACCGTCACTCCGCTCGTGGTCGCCAGCAGGACGATATCCGGGTCCGGCGGTGTGGATCGCGGTGCCGGAATGGTGAATACCGTGACGTGATGCCCCAGCCGCTCCAACGCCGCGCGCTGCGCGCGCATCGACGTCTGGATGCCACCGAGGGTGGCGGGGTGGAAGTCCGCGAACATGGCGATGCGCAGCGCACGGCCGTCGCCGTTCGGTTCGCTCACACGGTGCCCCGCGATCGGGGGACCGGCTGCCGACAGCCGTCGAGGAATTCGAGGATGTGCCCGTACACGTCCAGGGCCGCGCCGCGACCGAGGAAGGTGTCGAGATGACCGTAGGAAGGGATCTCCACGTAGCGGACGTCCAGCTGGGGATGCCGGGTGCCGAGCACATCGTGGCACAGTTTGTTCGAATCGAGCCAGACCTCGTTGCGGCTGCCCGACAGCAGCAGCACCGGGCAGTCGATCCGATCGGCATGGTCGAGCGCGTTCTCCGGCAGCGCGCGGTAGCGGTCGTCGTTGTCGTTCCAGCGCTGCACCGCGTGCGCCAGCTCCATGCGCCGCAGCTGCGGAAGAACATGGACCGGGATCGGCCCGAACAGCTCGGCGAGCCGGTCGTGGGTACGCGGATCGAGATGGTCGTGCACGAACAGCTCCACACCCATGCCCCAGCCGCCGTGCACCATCCGGCAGGTGGGATCGGTACATTCGCCTTTCCGGGTGAGCAGGGCGTAGAGCAGCGTTTTACGCGACCACAGCCCCACTTTTCGGAAATCGGACTCGACGTGGTGGACGCGGGAGCCGAGCAGTTCGCCGCCCACGAGCACGCGCATCCGCACCGAGCTGCTCACCTTGGGGGTGAGGAAGACACCTTGGGCCACCACCCCGGCGAGGCCCGGTACCAATCCCGCGGCCAGGCTCATCGACAGCGCCAGGGCGCCGACGCAGTGCGCGACCACGAACAGCGGCCGGTCGCCGATGCGCGCGCGGATCTGCTCCACGGCGCCGGGAAGGTCGTAGAGGGCCACGTCGTCGAAGCTGAAGCGCGGACCGGCGGCGTTGTAGGGCAGGCGGCAGCTGCCGCGCCAATCCAGCAGCCACGGTTGGTATCCCGCGTCGAGCAGCGCGTCGACGAGGTTGCGGATCTCGGGCAGCAGGAACATGTCCGAGGACACCCCGTGGCCGTGGACCAGCAGGACCGCGGGCCGGTCGGCGTCGTCGACGACGACACGGCGCAAGCCCAGCCGAATGCCGTCGGCGGCCTGGAACGGGATCTCCTCCACGGCGGGCGCGGCGCCCGGGCGGATGGGGGTGAGCATCAGCGCGACTCCTTCGCGTTCCGGCGCAGATCCAGCAGCTCGGTGCCCACGCGCAACGCCGGCTCCAGCAGGCCCTTGCCGAGCTGGGATCCGAACCAGCTCAGCCACAACAGTTTCGCGGTCCGCCGCTGCCGTTCGGACAAGCGCGGATCCACCTCGATGCCGTCGATCTGATCGCGCAGGTAGGTCTCCAGCGGGACGGCGACCTCGCCGGTGAGGCTCACCGGTTCGCCCGCGCGTCCGAGTTCCACGGTGAGCGTGCGCGCCTGCCGGACGACGGTGCGGCGCGCCTCGGCGTATTTGTACCCGGACAGCCACCACGCGCCGCCTTCGGCATCGCGCAGCGACAACCGGTAGTGCATCAGCGGATGCTTCCACCCGTGGCGCAGCGGAATGCCGTCGTGCGGGCGCACCGACAGCGCTCCGGATACGGTGAGCGGTTCGTCGTGCAGCCGGGCGCAGCGCATCTCGCCGCTGACGTCGACCGTGCGCCCGGCCACCAGCTGGTGGGTGCTCGCGATGGACAGCCGCAGCGTCAGCGTGCAGGAGGTGTCGGCGGCCGCGTCGACGGGCCCGAGCGCGCCCACCAGCGTCTCGGTGAACCACAGATACGGCGTGTCCTCCGGCTGGGGCAGCCGCGCCAAGCCGCCGCCCGCGAGCATCTCCAGCGTCTTGCGTTGCGACTGCGCGCCGTAGCGGACCGGCTCGGGCAGGTTGTGGGCGCGCAGGAAAGCGCGGGTGCGCTCGTCACCCGCGGCGGGCGCGGAGGCCATCGTCTCCAGCGGGTGACGGGCGACGGGACTCTGCAGCACCTGCGCCAGCGATTCCAGCTCCGGCACCGGCTCGGTGCGGATGCGTTCCACCACCTCGTCGCACCAGGCCGCCCAGTGCTGCACCCGCATGTCCATGCCGATCGCCGCCGACTCGCCGAGCATCTGCTCCAGCGTGGTCGGCGTGCCGGTGAGATGGTAGTTGCGGCCCCACGCGTCCGGCGCCCCCACGATCGCCGCGGCGACCTTGCTCACCCAATCCACCGGGGCCACATGCAGATTGCGCAGCGCGGGGACGGTGCCGAACCGCGACAGCGCCGCGATGATGCCGCTGTTGAGGTCGCGGGGATTGTGCGCGCCGGTCTCGCGATGCCCGCCGATGCCGCCGGGGCGCAGCACCGTGACGACCACCCCGTGCTCGCGTGCCCGCCGCAGCACCGCCTCGGCGGCCCATTTCGTCCGGTCGTAGCCGATCACGAGTTTGCCGACGTTCGCCACCGGGTCGTCCTCGCCCATCGCGGCGATGCCGAGCTCGTTGAACACCGCGATCGAGGAGACGTGGTGCAGCGGTTTCGGTCTGCCGGTCGCCGCCAGCCGCGCCAGGGTCAGCGGGCCCAGGACGTTGCCGCTACGCAGAGACGGGTAGCCGCGCAGGAAGTCGACCGCGGCGGCGACGTTGACGATCGCGTCGATCTCCTCCGCCAGCGTGGCCCAGCCTTCCTCGGACAACCCGAGACACGGCTCGCGCAGATCGCCGGTCAGCACCGTCACGCGCCTGCGCACCTCCGCCGACCACGGCAGCAGGAACCGCGTGAGCGCCGCGGCCAGCCGATCGAGGGCGGCCGCCTCGTCCTGGGCGCGGATCAGGCAGACGACGTGCGCGTCGCTGCCGCGCAACAGATCCAGCAGCAGATGGCTGCCGAGGAAGCCGGTGGCGCCGGTGAGCAGCACCCGACGCGGGACGACGCGCTGCGGCGGGTCCACGAACGGCAGCCGGTCGGCTCCGGCGACATCGGACATGATCTGCGCGAGCTGCTCGTCCACGGTCTCCGGGACCGCCACGGTGGTGGCCTGTCCGGTCGGCGGGGAGCCCAGCCAGCGCTGGGCCAGCCTGCGCGGACGGGCGTCGGCGAACACGTCGTCCAGCTCGAGGTGCACGCCGAGTTCGCCGGCCAGCGTCGCGACGAACTGCACCGCGGCGACCGACGTGCCGCCGCCGTCGAAGAAATCCGTGTCCGGCCCGACGGTCTCGGCGGTGAACCGGTTCGCCACCTGGGTGACCGCCGCCGTGAGCGACTCGACGTCCCATTCCCGGGGACGCTCGACGGCCGCCGTCGCGGTGCGCGTCGCGCCCCCGGCGCGCGCCAGCAGCGCGGCCACGTCCAGACCGCCGCCGCGTTCGATGGCCTCGGCGAGGTCGCGCCGATCCGCTCGCGGGTGCTCACCGTTCACGCTGCGCACAGGAAACTCCTTGTCGGCCATGGTCATTGCGCCCAGGATCGGAACGTCCGCAGGCGATCCAGCGGCACTTCGGGTTCGAGCCGCTCGGCGTCGACGTCGCCGCCGCCCAGCGCGGCGGCCAACCGGCGCGCGGGCACATTGCGCGCGGTGCGGTGGACGGTCATGCGCACCGTCGCGCAGCCCAGCGCCGCCGCGCGGTCGGCCAGCCAGCTCAGCAGGCGTTCCTCGACGCCGCGGCCGAGGGCGCGGCAGCTGAGATGCCAGCCGAGCACCCGCAGCACGGTCCCGTCGGCGTGCAGGGCCAGCACGGCGATGGTTCCGTAGTCACCGAACCGGTCCCGCGCCGCGGCCGTCCACACCTCGCCGTCCGCGCGCCAGCGGTCGACATCCTGCTCGGTACCGGCGCTGAGAGCGAATTGGCTGGTGCGCCGGACCAGTTGGGCGGCGCGCGCCCGCGTGCGGTCGGTCAGACGCTCGACGGTCACCGCCAACTGCAGACTGTCGAGGAACTGCGCGAAGTCCAGTTGCTCGCGGGCCAGGTCGCGCTCGCGTTCGTGCCGGTAGAACTCTGCCCGTTCGGCGTCCTCCGCGGTCACCGCCACCGGCGTCACCGGCCACAACCGGGTCAGAAACGCCTCCAGCTCGCCGACGGGCGGGCAGGTCACCGCGAGCACTTCCGGCAGCCGCGAGCGCATCTTCGCGATCTCGACCTGGTTGTCGTCGAGATAGACCACGTCATCGAGCGCGAGCCCCACAGCGTGGACGGCCTGCGCGAGCCGTTCGGCCTTGTCCTCCCATCCGGTGGAGACGACGGTGAAATCCGCGGCGCGCAGTGGACTGTCGGGGCGGTCCAGGACCGCGTGGACGGAATCCTCGTCGTTGTTGCTGATCAGCACGAGCAAGGTCCCGGCGGCGCGCCATTGCCGCAACCGCCGCGCCAGCGCGAGGCGCGGTGCGTCGAAACCGACGCCTGCCGGCCCGATCTCGCCCACGACGCCGCTCCACAAGGTGTCGTCGCCGTCCACGGCGACGACCTTCGGCGCGGGCAGCAGGGCGACGCGAGCGACGGCGGCGAGCGTCAACGCCACCGCGGCCTGGAACTCCTCGGTGAACGGCAGATGCGCCAGCGCGTCGGTCCGCTCGTCGAAGCGGTGCGCCACCGGGTGATCCCGGGTCCAGTCGGACTCGGTGAGCACCGCGACTCCGGGAATCTCCCGCATCTGCTCGGCGGTGCGCCGCTGCCACCGCGCCAGTCGCTCGTCGAGGGCGGGCGCGGGGAGGAATCCGACGATGATCGGTACCCGGGCGCGCTCGGCCGCTTCCCGGACGGCGGCGGGATACTGCGCGGCCAGGTCGGTGAGCGCGTCGTCGGACAGGGCGCCGAATCGCTCCAGGTCCGCCGCCCGCACCAGGACGATGCCCAGCGCGGTCGACGGCTGGGCGAACACTCCCGACGGGTCGCGCAGTCCGGCCAGGACGTGGTGGTAGGGCGCTTCGAGCACGGTCGGCCCGTCCGCGCCGTGGCCGTGCGCGGACGCCGCGCTGTACAGATCCGGCAGCTTGCCCAACGCGAACGTGGCCCCGAACGCGACACCGTGCGGTACGTCGGGGCGCGCTGCGCTCGACTGCGGGCGCACCGGCATCCCGGCCTGCTCGACGACTTCACCGAGCAGCGCCAGGTAGTCGTGCCCGAGGCGGGTGCAGGACGCGTCGTCGATGATGTCGGCGTTGTAGGTCAACCAGATCCGACCGGTGTCGGCCAGTACGGCCACCATGAGGTCGAGATCCGAGTACCCGGTTCCCACCGGGACGATGTCCGCGCGCCGGCTCGGCGCGCCGGCCCGCAGGTAGTTGAAGTACACCTCGACCAGCGGCGCGTTGTCCCGGTACAGGCCCTCCACGGCGAGCGCGGCGAGCACGCCGGAGAACCCGGCTCCGGGCACCAGCAGCCTGCGCAGCCGGTCGCCGGTCCGGCGCAGCAGGTCGTCGACCGACTCGCCGGGCTCGACGGTCGCGGGATAGGGCACCGGCACACCGAAATAGCCGACGGCCGTCGGCGCGTCGGCGTGGATACGGGTGTCCACGGGGACGGCGAGCGCGAAGCGATCGGTGTCCTGTCGCCGGGCGAGCAGGACGGTGAGCGTGCCGAGGAACAGCGCGGCGGGCGTGATGCCGAGTTCCCGGGCGCGCCGCGCCGCCTGATCCTGCAGCCCGGAGGGCAGTTCGAGCAGTACTTCTCCGGCACGGTGACTGCGCTGCGCGGGCCGGGGCCGGGCGAGGGTGAGGTCGAGGCGGCGGCAGCCCGCGAACTCCGCACGCCACTCGGCGTCGGGCTCGGCCTGCGGCGCCTGCGCGGCGAGCAGATCGTGGATGTCCTTGTTGGACGGGATGTCCGGGTACGGCGTGCCGGACAGCTCGGCGTCGATCTCCCCGGCGACCAGCACCATCGATTGGACGTCGCACATGCCGTGGTGCGCGCCGAAGATCAGCGTCTGCTCGCCGCTGTCGGAGATCAGCAGCTCGAACCGCCACAGCGGCCCCTGCGCCAGGTCGAACGGCTCGCGCATCAGCTCGCCGAACCTGGTGCGCGCGACGGTGTGGTCGAGCCGATCGACGGCCGTGCAGCGCAGCAGCGGCCCGCCCGGCCGGGCCCGCACCTGCAGCCGGGTGCCGTGCTCCTCGCTGGGCACCACGACCGTGCGCAGCGCCGCATGCCGCCCGGCGAGGCGGGCGAGGATCGCGTCCAGTTCGGCGTGGTCGACGGCCCGGTGCAGGCGCATGGCCAGCCCGCCGGTCTGGGCGGCACTCGGAATGCCTTGCTGCGCGGTGCGCAGCAGCCGCATCAAGTCCCGGGTGACGGGCAGGGTGACGACCTCGGGGACGTCCTGCTCGGCCGGGCGTGCGGCGGGCTCGGCGGTGTCCGTGCGCGCTGCCTCGCCGACGAGGTACTCCGCCAGCGCGACGGGACTCTGATGGGCAAAGATCTCGCTCAGCGGCACCAGGATGCCGGTGTCGTCGCGCAACCGGTTGCGCAGCTCCACCGCCATCAGCGAGTCCATGCCCAGTCCTTGCAACGACCGATCGGGCGTGATGGCGTCCACGCCGGTATGTCCCAGCACGTCGGCGGCCCGGCGCGCCACCACCTCCACCGCGAGCGCGGTCGACTCGCTCGGCGGCAAGCCGCGCAGCCGCTCGGCGAACCGCGACCGCATCGACGGATCGCCTGCCTCGCGATGGACGGCCGTGCGGCGCGACGACGGACGGATCAGCCCGCGCAGCAGCACCGGGACGGCCGGCGCGCGCCGCATCGCGTCGGCGTCGATCCGCATCGGCGCCAGCACCGGCTCGGTGCGCCGCAACGCCGCGTCGAACGCGGCCAAGCCGTCGTGCGCGGACAGCGGCCGCACGCCGGAGCGTTCCATGCGGCGGATGTCGGCCGCCGCCAGCACCTCGTGCATGTCCAGGCTCCACGGACCCCACGCCAGCGACTGCGCCGTGCGTCCCTGCGCGACCCGATGCGTGGCGAGGGCGTCGAGGTAGGCGTTGGCGGCGGCGTAGCTCGCCTGGCCTGGATTGCCGAGAACGCCCGCGACGGACGAGAACAGCACGAAGCAGGCGAGATCCATGTCCTCGGTCAGCTCGTGCAGATGGTGCGCCGCGTCGACTTTCGGGCGCAGCACTGCCGCGAGCCGTTCGGGCGTGAGCGAACCGAGCGTGCCGTCGTCGAGCACCATCGCGGCGTGCACGACGCCGCTGAGCGTGCGTCCACGCAGCACCTCGGCCAGCGCGGCCCGATCGGCGACGTCGCAGCGGGTGAAGACCACATCCGCTCCGAGACCGGTCAATTCGGCGCGCAGTTCGTCGGCGCCGGGTCCGTCGGCCCCTCGGCGGCTGACCAGCAGCAGCTTGCCGACGCCGTAGGCCCGCACCAGGTGCCGGGCCAGCAGTGACCCGAGCCGTCCCGGCGCTCCGGTGACGAGCACGTAGCCGTCTCCGAAGTCCGGGCGGCCCGGCACATCGACCGTCATCGGCGGCCGCGCCAGCCGCGGCGCGGAGAGCGCGCCGTCGCGTACGAGCACCTGCGCCGCACCGGAGGCCAGCACCGCGGCCATATTCAGGTCGGCGTCAGCACTGTCGACCAGCACGATGCGGTCCGGATTCTCCGACTGCGCCACCCGAGCCAAGCCCCAGACCGCGGCTCCCGCGGTGTTCGGGATGTCCTCGCCGGGCAGCGCCATTGCCCGGCGGGTACGCACCACGATGGTCGCCGCCGCCAGACGCGGGTCGTCCACTGCCGCCTGTAAGGCTTCGAGCGTGTGCCGGACCGCCGCGTGCACCGCGTCGATCGAATCGCCCTCGGCGACCTCGATGAGCACCGCTTCCGGGGTGGGGTGCTCCGGGCCGAGCGCCGACCAGGACACCGCGGTGACCGGCCGGACCGTCGCCGGTGCCGGAAGGGCCGTCCATTCCGGGCGGAACAACGTGCGGCGCGCGACGGACAGCGCCCCGTCGAGCAGTTGCGCCACGGGCGCGGGCCGCAGCACCAGCGATCGCACCGACACGACCGGGCGGCCGATGGGATCGCTCGCCCAGACGCGCACCCCCTCGGAGCCGTCGTGCGAGATCCGCACCCGCAGAGTCGTCGCGCCGGAGGCGCGCAAGCTCACCCCGGCCCACGCGAACGGCAGCAGCGCCGAATCGCTTTCGTCCGCGCTCAGCAGCAGCGCCGCGTGGAGTGCGGAGTCGAGCAACGCCGGATGGATCTCGAACCGCGCGGCGTCACCGTGGGCGGCCTGCGGAAGGGCCACCTCCGCGAAGACTTCCGCGCCGCGCCGCCACGCCGCGCGCACCGACCGGAACATCGGCCCGTACCGATGCCCCCGCCCGGACAGCCGCGCGTACATGTCGTCCACGTCGACGCTCGCCGCACCGGCCGGCGGCCATACGGCGGCGTCGAGATGACCGGCATCGGCTTCCTGTTCCTGCGCCAGCACCCCGCGAGCGTGCAACGTCCATGCCGTGTCCAGATCTCGTTCCAGGCGCGAGTGGATCGAGACGGGACGGCCGCCGGTCGCGTCGGCGTCCCCGACCGTCACCTGGAGCTGCACCGCCGCCTCCTCCGGAAGCACCAGCGGGGCGTGCAGCACGAGTTCGCGCACGTCGCCCGCGGCCACTTCGTCACCGGCGCGGATCGCCAGTTCCACCAGACCGGTCCCGGGCAGGATCACCGCGCCGGGCGCGGCATGCTCGGCCAGCCACGGATGGGTCCGCAGCGAGATCCGTCCGGTGAGCGTCACGCCGCCGGAATCAGGGTGCGGCACAACGGCGCCGACGAAGGGATGGCCCGCGGACTGCAACCCGAGCGCGGCGGCGTCCTCGGACGCCGATTCGGTCCAGAACCGCCGCCGGTCGAAGGCGTAGGTCGGCAGGTCGACGCTGCCGCGCGCGGGCACCAGACGCGACCAGTCGAGGTCGCGGCCCGCCACCCAGAGCGCGGCCTGGGCGCGGGCCAGGCTGCGCGGCCCGTCCTGCTCGCGCACCAGCGAACCGACCGCGACCACCTCGCGACCGGTCTGCTCCGCGACGGCCCGCACCGCGGTGGTCAGCAGCGGATGGACGCCCAGTTCGACGAAATAGCGGAACCCGTCGCCGATCATGCGCTCGATGGTGTCGGCGAACCGAACCGGTTCACGGGCATTGCGATACCAGTAGCCGCCGTCGGCGGAATCATCCGTCAGCTGCTCACCCAGCACGGTGGAGTACCACGCGACAGCCGGTGACGCGGGGGTCAACCCGGCGAGTTCGTCCAGCAGTGGCTCGCGGATCGGTTCCAGCAGAGCCGAATGTCCTGCCAGCGCCGGTCCCGCGGCCAGTATCCGCACCTCGACCCGGTCGTCTTCGAGTTCTCGTGCCAGCGCCTCGACCGCGTGGCGGGCTCCGGCCACGACCGTGGAGCCGGGAATGTTGACCGCCGCGACCGACACCGCCGCGTCCGCGGCCAAGCGCGGCGCGAGCCGCTGCTCGGGCAGGCCGACCATCGCCATCGCGCCTTCCTCGGCGATGCCTGCCAGCAGGCGGCTGCGGGCCACGACGACCTGTGCCGCCTCGTCGAGCGTCAACGCGCCGGCGACATAGGCGGCGGCGATCTCGCCTTGGCTGTGCCCGATCACGGCATCCGGGAGGACGCCCACGTCCCGCCAGGTGGCCGCGAGCGCGGCCATGGTGGCGAACAGCAGCGGCTGCACGAGGGTGAAGTCGCCCAGTTGCGCCGGGGTGAGCCCGAACAGCGCGGTGGCCAGCGACCATCCGGTGCGGTGGCGGAACGCTTCGTCGCAGCGGGCGAACTCGGCGCGGAACACTTCGGAGCGGGCCAGCATGTCCCGCGCCATCCCCGCCCACTGCACGCCTTGGCCGGGGAACACGAACGCCGTCTTGCCGGCGGTGAGCGCCGCGTCCGCGGCCACCACGACGTCGGGCGCCGTCCGCCGCTCGACCAGAGCGCCGAGGCCGGACAACATGTCGTCGCGGTCGCCCGCGACGACGACGGCGCGCCATTCGAACGGGGTGCGCTGCACCGCCAGGGAGCGGGATACGGGTGCGGGCGTCAGAGCGTGGTCACCGGTGACGTGCTCGAGCAGACGGCGCGCCTGACCGTGCAGCGAGGCCCGGTTGCGGGCCGAGATCGGCAGCAGGGCCACCCGAATGTCCTCCGGCGCGTCGTCGAACTCGCCGGACGTGTCGTCGAGTGCGGGCGCCTCCTCCAGGATGAGATGGGCGTTGGTGCCGCTGAGCCCGAACGCGCTGACTCCCGCGCGGCGCGGCCGGGCGCCGCGAGGCCACGGCATCGGATCGGTTCGCACGGCCAATCCGCTGCCGTCCCAGTCGATCTGCGCGGTGAGCGGCCCGTCGTGCGCCATCCCCGGTATCCGTTCGTGGTGCAGCCCGAGGACCAGCTTGATGACCCCGCCGATGCCGGCCGCCGCCTGGGTGTGGCCGACATTGGATTTCAGCGAGCCCACCCCGAGCGGACGCTCCGGCTCCCGGCCGGGACCGAAGACGCGAGCCAGCGCGCGCGCTTCGATCGGATCGCCGAGGGCGGTGCCGGTGCCGTGCGCTTCCACGTAGTCCACGTCCGCGGGCGTCAGTCCCGCCGAGCGCAACGCCGCGTTGATGACCTGTTCCTGGGCGAACCCGTTGGGGGCGCTGATTCCTTGGCTGCGGCCGTCCTGGTTGATCGCGGAGCCGCGGAACACCGCGAGCACCTTGTCGCCGTCGCGCCGGGCGTCCTCGAGCCGCTTCAACAACACCAGACCGGCGCCCTCGGCCCAGACCGTGCCGTCCGCGCCCGCCGAGAACGGCGCGCAGCGGCCCGACGGAGAAAGCACACCGAGTTTGCACAACTCCACGTGCGCGGTCGGGCCCATCAGCAGCGTCGCGCCCCCGGCCAACGCGAGATCGCACTCGCCCGCGCGCAAGCCCTGCGCGGCCAGATGCATGGCGACGATCGAGGAGGAGCACGCGGTGTCGAGGGTGACGGCGGGTCCGTGGAAGCCCAGTGTGTACGCGACCCGGCCGGAAGCCACGCTCGGCGAGAGACCGGTGCCCACCTGCCCGTTGAGCTGCTGCGGTGCCGGGTCGGCGAGATAGCCGGTGCTGTACACCCCGAAGTAGACGCCGGTCATGCTGCCCTGCAGCTGTCTCGGGTCGCGGCCCGAGCGTTCGATCGCCTCCCAGCTCAGTTCCAGCATCAACCGTTGCTGCGGGTCCATCACCGCCGCTTCGCGCGGACCGATGCCGAAGAACGCGGCGTCGAACTCGTCGACCTGGGTGAGGTACCCACCGCGGAAGGTGTACGCCTTGCCCTCCGCCGCCGGGTCCGGGTCGTAGAGCCCGTCGACGCTCCAGCGCCCCGGCGGCACCTCCGACAGTCCGTCGCGTCCGTCGTCCAGCATGCGCCACAGCGATTCCGGATCGTCGGCGCCGCCGGGGAAACGACAGGCCATCGCGATGATCGCGATGGCGTCGTCGGTGCGCTCCTGGCGCGCGACGGGCGCGGTCTCGGCTCCGGTGCGGTGCAGCGCCGCCACCACTTGCGCGATGGTGGGATGCTCGAAGAACAAGTTGGTGTCCAGCGTCCGTCCGACCTGGTCGGACAACTCCACGACGAGCTCGACGAGATCCGCTGAGCCCAGGCCGAATTCGACCAGCGGACGATGCACGTCGATGCGGGCGGGATCGAGGTAGGCCAACCGGGCGATGATCTCCACCAGCCGGTTCTGCAATTCTTCGGCGGTCATCGCGGCACCGGCCGGCGCGCTCTCCGGGGCGCCGAACTCCTCGAACTCACCGCCTGTGGGCAGCACCGGGGCGAACTCGCCGTCGAGATACGCCGCGCGGCAGGCTTGCCGCTGCACCTTGCCGCTGCTGGTCTTCAGGAGCGCGCCGGGCCGGATCAGGACCACCGAACGCAGCGTGAGCCCGTGCTCGGCGCCGATCGCCGCGCGGATCGCGTCTTCGGCGTCGGCTAGTTCGGCCGGATCCTCGCTGCGCACCTCGGCGACGACGACAGGCCGTTCCCCCTCGATGCCCTCGTCCACGGAGAACGCCGCCACACACCCCGCGCGGACGGCCTCGTGCGCCGTTTCGGCCGTCAGCTCCAGGTCCTGCGGGTAATGGTTCTTGCCGTCGATGATCAGCAGATCCTTGCGCCTGCCCGTGACGAACAGCTCGCCGCCGGATCGGAAACCCAGATCCCCGGTGCGCAGGAAGGCGCGGGCGTCACCGTCGAGCCGGGCGTGGAAGGTCTCGGCGGTGGCCGCTTCGTTGCCGAAATACCCTGCCGCGACACTGGTGCCCGACACCCAGATCTCGCCTTCGACGCCGTCGGCGCACTCGGTGCGCCGCTCCGGGTCCGCGACGACGATCGATAGTCCGTCGGCCGCACGCCCCACGCCGACCAGTTCCGACCGGCCCGGCGGCAGGAGCACCGTCGGCCGCGCGCCGAGTTCGGCGGCGCTGACGATGAGCGTCGCCTCGGCCAGGCCGTAAACCGGCTGGAACGACTCCGCCCGGAATCCCGCGCTCGCGAAGGTGTCGGCGAACCGGCGCACGGTGGCCGGACGCACCGTCTCCGAGCCGTTGAACGCCACCCGCCAGCCGCGCAGGTCGAGCCGATCGATCTGCTCGGACGTCATCCGGCGCAGGCACAGCTCGTAGCCGAAGTTGGGGCCGCCGCTGGTGTGCGCGCCGAACGCCGACACCGCTTGCGGCCAGCGCTCGGGGCGCTCCAGGAAGTGCCTCGGCGAGAACAGCACCGCGTTCGCCCCGACGAACATCGTCTGCAACACCGGCGCGATGAGCCCCATGTCGTGGTACATCGGCAGCCAGCTGACGAACAACGCGTCGGGCAGCGACGCCAGCACCTCCGGCGTATGGCCCAGCGCCCTGGCGATGGCGCCCTCGTTGTGCAGCAGGTTCGCGTGGGTGACCACGACGCCGCGCGGCGCGCTCGTCGAACCCGAGGTGTATTGCAGGAAAGCGACCGAGTCCGGGCCGACGTCGGGCCTGCGCCACGCGGCCGCCGCGTCGTCGGGAATCTCGTCGGTGGCCAGCCAAGCGGGTGCCCGCAGCTCGGGGAGTTGCTCGACCGCCGCGGCCGCGTCGGCGCGGACCCGGCCGGTGGTGAGCACCGCGTCGACGCCGGCATCGGTGACCATGTGCCGCAACCGCCGCAGGGACCGCGCGTCCAGCTGCGGCAGCGGTGCGGGCACGGCGACGACGTTCGCGGCCAGGCAGCCGAAAAAGCTCGCGATGAAATCCAATCCGGACGGATACAGCAGCAGCGCCCGGCGGATGCCGCGATCCTGCACAGCGGCGGCGATCGCCCGCGCCCGCACCGACACGGCGGCGTAGGTGATCTCGTCGACGGGACCGTCGGCGTCACCCGTCCGCAGGAAGCGGTAAGCCGTGCCGGCCGAGTGGGTTTCGCCACGGCTGAGCAGGACATCGACGAACGAACGGTATTCGGTCATGCGGTTCAACCTTCGGAACTCGACTGTCACGGTTGTCGTGCGCGCGCCGGACGACGCCGGGATCGCCCGCGAGCCGACCGGCGGCTCATGGTCGGCTGGTCGCGGCAGCGAGTTTCTCCACGGCGTCGACCACCGCGAGCACACCGTTCTCCGCCGCGACCGTGCGGCCGATCTCCGTCGCTCGCTGCCGCACCCGCGGTGTGCGGACCTGCGCCAGCGCGCGATGCAAGCGGTCGGTGGTGATCGTCCGATACGGAAAGGTCGCTCCGATACCGAGCGCGGCGATGCGCCATCCGTAGAAGAACTGGTCGCTGTGCACCGGGATCACCACGGCCGGGATCCCCGCCCGCACGACGTCGTGAGTGTTCCCGCTGCCACCGTGGTGCACGACGGCGCTGCAGCGCGGCAGCACGCGGTCGTAGTCGAACGAATCGATGATCAACAGGGAGCGGTCGGCGCTGAATCCTTTCGGGAATCCCTCGCCTTTCACCGTGACCAGCGCCCGTGCGCCCAAGCGCGCGCAGACCGTCGCGATCATCTCGCGACATTCCACCGGATCGAGCACGGGCATTCCGGTCATGCAGAAATAGATCGGTGGCTCCCCTTCGTCGAGCCACGCGTCGAGTTCCGGGTCGACGATCGCTTCGCCCCAGGCGTCCCGCAGCGCCGACGGCAGAATGGAGGCGCCGACGATCGTCGCCCGTTCCGGCCAATCGTGCGGCTTCGGCAACAGCACGGGACTGACCATGTGAACCAGCGGAATCTGCTCGGCACGTAGTCGCCGGAACGGATTGCGCGGCCTGCCCGGCAGACCCATCTGCTGCCGCAATTGCCGGTCGACCTTGCGGTACAGGAACGTGTAGGACAGTTCGAAGAGGCTGTAGGTCGCCCGCGACAGCAGCCGCGACGAGGTCATGTTCTTCGCCATGAACGACGACGGGAACTCGTCGGTGCGTTCGAGCGGGTAGGGCAGGCAGCCGAGCACCGGCGTTCCGGTCTTCTCGCGGAACTCCATCGCCCACGGCAGCGTCGACGCGCAGGCGACGACGACATCGGCGGCCGCGCAGGTCTGCGCGAGCACGTCGTGCATGGCCACGCCCCGCTCGCCTTCGATGATCTTCACCGTGTCGAGCATGATGCGCACGAACGGCAGCGTCTTGCCGGAGGCCAAAGCGCGTTTGGCCGCGGTCGTCTCGAGCAGTTCCGCGGCGTCGAAGGGAATCACCTGGGGTTCGAAATCCGCGTTGCGCACGATGTGCGCCTGATTGCGGGTGGCGGTGATCGCCACGTCGTGCCCGCGGGCGCGGAATTCGTGCGCCAACGCGAGATACGGTTGATGATCGCCCCTGGTACCTGCGGGCAACAAGGCCACACGCATACTATCGACTTCCGCTCGTGCACTGGGCTCGTCGGGCCGAGTCCGGTGAATCGGCCGACATCTGGTTCGTTGTGGGGTCCGCCTCCCGCGGATGTCCCACTCGCTCGACAGAGTTCGGAACGGTACTCGGCCCCCCGCCGTCCTCAACGGGCCGATTGCCTGCCTGCAGAATCGAGAGTTGATCCTTTCGTCCGAACCGTGAACCGACCGGCTACCCGCACCCGGCATGGTCGGCTCCTGTGAAACCGGCGCAGGCCAGTATTCCGGCTCGACCGGGCGCCGTCCAGACTAGGCGGGGGAGGAGTCGCGGCCTTCTCAGCGGTGGGAGCCGGAATGCCCCGAAAAATTGGGGGGCCCAGGGGATTTCGGCACGTTACGGTGCCAGGGTGCGGGCTCCCGTTACGTGTGGCCCGCCGAGCTGACCTGATGGCCCAGCCGGCCGGTCCGCGGCTGCGTGAAACCCTGGGACGGATGGGCCCGCGAGCCGTTCACCGGCGAAAGCCGCGGGCACGTCTCGGTGCGGCAGGAGATCGCCGACTGAATTCGACCGGCCGCAGGTGTGGACCGGCTCCGGTGAAATGCGACTGGGTCGGTGCGGCCGGATTCGGCAATTCGCCGAGGGGCCGTTTGCAGTCGCGCCGGGTGCGCGGGCAATATGTGGAGGCTCGACGGTCGCCGGTGCTGCGTCGCCGGTTGCGACGCACTCCGTGCCGCGGTGGGGGACCCCGCTGTCCGGTGGGCCGAACTGATCTGTTATCTACTGGCTACGAATTTTTTTCGACTGCACGCGCTCGGTAACCGTGAAGGGATTATCTCTATGGCACGCAAGGTCGTCGTGACACTGGTCGATGACTACGACGGCAAGTCTCAGGCCGAGGAAACCGTGTCTTTCGCCGTGGACGGCGTGGCCTACGAGATGGACTTGTCGACGGAGAATGCCGGCCAGTTGCGCGGATTCTTCGAACAGTGGGTTCCGTATGCCCGCAAGGTCGGTCGTGCGCGCCGCGGCCGCGGCGGTGTCCTGCGGTCGGCGACCGATCGGGAACAGGCCACGGTGATCCGGGAATGGGCGCGCAAGAACGGCATCGATGTGTCGGCGCGGGGACGGATCTCCGCCGAGGTCGTCGAGGCGTACAAGAAGGCGAACGGATAAGCGATAACGTCGCCGGGCCGGGGTAAGCGACCGGTATGACGGTGATGATCGACCCCCAGCAGCAGGATCTGCCCCGCCCGCGTGGCGAGCTGTCGGAGGCGGTGGTGGAACTGCTGCGCGGCAGGCCGGGTGACCCGGTGCCGGGGCTGGGCGCGGTGGACCCGTACGGCGAAGACCTGCATCTGGCCCTGCACACCTGCTACGAGCTGCACTATCACGGTTTCGGTCCGGTCGATGCGGGGTGGGAGTGGGACCCGGGTCTGCTGAGTCTGCGGGCCGCGATGGAAAAGCAGTTCCTCGGTGCGCTGCGCGACGACGTGCCGCAGGGAGCGAATCTGGATGCGGAACTCGAACATTTGCTGGTCACGCCGGCCGAGCCGGACGGACTGAGCGGTTTCCTCCGCGAGGAGGGCGAGTGGTGGCAGATGCGCGAATACTTCGTGCATCGTTCGATCTACCACCACAAAGAGGCCGACCCCTACGCTTGGGTGATTCCCCGGCTGCGGGGCCAGGCCAAGGCATCGCTGGTCGCCGTCGAGTTCGACGAATTCGGTGCCGGGCGCGGCGAACGGGTGCACGCGCAGCTGTATGCCGATCTGCTGGCAGGCGCCGGGCTGGACCCGGAATACCTGCACTATCTGGACGCGGTGCCCGCGCCGATGCTCGCGCTGGTGAACATGATGTCGCTGTTCGGGCTGCATCGCTCGTGGCGCGGCGCGCTGGTCGGCCATTTCGCGACGGTGGAGATCACCTCCCCGCCCGGCGCTCAGCGTCTGGTGGAGGCGTTGGAGCGCTTGGACGCCGATCCGGCGTGTGTGCTGTTCTACCGCGAACACGTCGAAGCCGACGCGGTGCACGAGCAGGTGATGCGCACCGGCGTGATCGGTGACCTGCTGCGGCGCGAACCCGCGCTGACCGAGTCGGTGGCTTTCGGCATCCAGGTGACGAACCTGCTGGAGGACCGATTCGCCGATCATGTGCTGGCGGCGTGGCGCTCTGGTGGCAGCTCGTTGCTCGCGACCGGCAGCGGCCCGGGCGGCGCGGGGGATTAAGCAGTGCTCGGCGGGCTATCCGCTGGATGTGATGTTGATTCGACCTCCCGGCGTCTATCCGCCGCAGCTCGACACCTGGTTGCTCGTCCGTGCCCTGTCCGAGGCGGGCGTACCGCAGGGCGGGCATGCGCTGGACGTGTGTACCGGCACCGGCGCCTTGGCCGTCGCCGCCGCGTACACCGGAGCCGCGCGGGTGACGGCGGTGGACGTCTCCCGTGCCGCTGTCGTGTCGGCCTGGTTGAACTGCCGGCTGCGCGGGATCGACGCCGAGGTGCTGCGCGGGGATTTCGGGGCGGTCCTCGGCGGGCGCAGTTTCGATCTCGTGCTGGCCAACCCGCCCTACGTGCCCGCTCCCGAAGGCACCGACAGCCGCGGCCTCGCCCGGGCGTGGGACGCCGGAGCCGGGGGTAGGGCGATCCTCGACCAGTTGTGCGCGGCGCTGCCCACCCTGCTGAAACCGCGGGGCGTCGCGTTGATCGTGCATTCGGTGTTGAGCGATCCCGACGAGACGTTGGCGCAGTTGCGTGAGCGGGAGCTCAAGGCCGCGATCGTGGCACGGGCGACCGTGCCGTTCGGGCCGGTGCTGCGCCGCCGCGCGGAATGGCTGGAATCGGCCGGGTTGATCGAACCCGGTCAGCGAATGGAAGACCTGGTGGTGATCCGTGCCGACCGCATCCGGCAATGAGCAGTGGCGGCGGGTGACGCTCACCGCCGACGGCCCCGCGTTGATCGAGGGCCCGGTCGAATTCGTCACCGCGGACGGCCGGACGGTCCGGTCCGACCGGTTCGTGGTGGCGCTGTGTTTGTGCAAGCGCTCGAAGAACTACCCGTTCTGCGACACCAGCCACCGCAAGCGGCGCCGCTCGTCGTGACCGCGGGTCACGACGACGAGCCGTCCGGGCACAGTGACCGGACGGTGTCGAGCAGCGTTTCGGTGGCGCAGGCGACGGTCTGCGCGACCACGTCCGCGGGTTCGCCGTCGAACTGACGGTGCCAGGCCCGCACACCCTGCTCCCCGGCGATCGCGAACCACACCGACCCTGGCGGCTGGCCGTCCTGCGGATCCGGCCCGCCCGCGCCGGTGACCGCCACGGCCACAACCGCTTTCAGCAGTGTCCGGACGCCCGTGGCCATCGCTTCGGCCGCGGTTCGCGACACCACCGGCACATCGGGCACCCCGAGAACGGTCTGCTTGACCTCGGTGCTGTAGGCCACGAGGCCGCCGCGAAACCACTCGGAGGAATTCGGCGCGGCGCCGAGGGTGGCCGAAAGCCGTCCGGAGGTGAGCGATTCCGCGACCGCCACGGTGATCTCCGCCTTCTGCGCCAATTCGGCCAGCTCCTGTGCGTAGTCGTCCGCGTGGGGCATCTTCGTCCTTTCCTGTGTTCGCTGCCTGTTCACCATACGGCCGGCGACGAGGTGAGCCGCGCGGCGCACACCACGGTTTCGGCGCCGCGGCGCCGGGAATGTCGGCAGAAGACTCGGCCCCCGACGCAAGGAGAAAGCAATGACCACCGACGCGATCGTGCTGCTTCGCGACGACCACAAGGCGATCCGGAAGCTGTTCCGGCAGTTCGAGAAGGCGGGCGACGACGCCGTCGACACCAAGGGCGACGTGGTGAAGAAGATCATCGAGGCGCTCACCGTGCACACCTATCTCGAGAACGAGTGCATGTACCCGGAGGTGCGCAAACTCGTTCCCGACCTCGAGGAGGACATCCTGGAGTCCTACGAGGAGCATCACGTCGCCGACGTGCTGGTCACCGAGCTGGCCACGATGAAGCCCGACGACGAGCACTTCACCGCCAAGACCACCGTGCTGATCGAGAACGTCGACCATCACATCGACGAGGAAGAGAACGAGTGGTTCCCGAAGGTGCGCGAACAGCTGGGACGTAAGCAACTGCAGGAGATCGGCGCGCGGATGCAGGAACTCAGAAAGAAGGCGCCGACCTCACCCGCGCAGCCCTCGGCCTTGAAGAAGACCGTCGACGCCGTCCTCGCCTGACCACGCGAACGCGCCGGCACCCGGGGGGAGGTGCCGGCGCGAGCAGGAACGGGGATCATCCGGCGGGCGGGTACTGCTGGGCGCTGAGCACCCGGGCCAGGTGTGCGGCGTTCCGGGCCAGCGCCGCGGTCGCGGAGGCGACCGCCTTGGGCACCGAATCGAGATCCTGGTAGTCGGTGCCGCCCATGGCCTGATCGTTCCAGTACGTGCAGCCCTGCGCGGGGATGGTGAATCCGATGTCGTTGAGCCCCTGGTACAGATCGGCGACGATCTTGTGCGCGCCGTCCTCGTTGCCGACCACCGCCACCGTGGCCACCTTGCCGACCATCGCGGGACGCCCCTCGTCGTCGGTCTCGGACAGCTCGGCGTCCAGACGCTCCAGCACTCGCTGCGCCACCGACGACATGTGCCCCACCCACGTGGGGGTCGAGATCAGCAGGATGTCGGCGGCGGCGATCCGCTCACGGATCGACGGCCATTGATCGCCGGGCCCCTCGTCGCCGGTGACGCCGGGCAGCACGTCGTAGTCCACCACGCGCAGCGCCGTGCCCGGCACGTCGTGCTGGGCCAGCTCGTCGAGCACCTGCCGGGCGATGAGGTCGCTGCTGGATTCGGCGGGTGACTTCTTCAGCGTGCACACCAGCGCGAGGGCGGTCGGTCCGGCCATGAAGCAAACCTCCTGTTCGACATCAACTTCCGGTTCGGTCGCGGGCGACGACACGGATCGTGCGCAGCCGCGAGTCCGCGGCGTCCGGCACGTTCATGCCCGCGTCCAGCCCGGTGCGCAGGTAGTCGACGACGGCGGCGTCGATGCGTTCACCGGGCACGACCACCGGTATGCCCGGTGGGTAGGGCGTGAGCTGCTCGGCGGCGATCCGGCCGACGGCCTCGTGCGCGTCCACGGTCTCCACCGGCCCGAAGAACGCGTCGCGCGGCAGCATCACCGATTCCAGCTGCAGATCCTCCGGTGCGGGCAGGTCGATGCTCGGCGGGTGGGGATCGTCCAGTTGATCGCGCCAGGCAGCGATGCCGTCGATCAGGGTGTCGGCGGTGTCCTTGTCGTCGGCCAGCGACAGGGTGGCGAGCAGCCGGCGGTGATCGCTCAAACCCAGGTCGAGGCGCCGGTGCTCGCGCAGCCAGTCCGCGGCCTGATAGCCGCTGGCTCCGGTGCCGGACACGTCCATGAGGACTTGGAGCCGGTCGAGGTCGTGGGAGGCTTCCGTGCCGAGCAGTTCGTTCTCGAGCACCCTGATACCGGGGATCTCCCCGAGCTGCCGCCTGGCCTGGTCGGCGACCAGCAGCGCGTCACCGAGCAGTTCCCGGCCACGTTCGACCATCTGCCTGCGCCAGCCGTCGAGCGCGGCGTAGACCAGCACGTTGGGGCTCGTGGTCATCAGCAGGTCGGCGCATTCGCTGAGCCGGATGGGGTCGATGAGATCACCTTGCAGGTGGAACACCGAACCCTGTTCGAACCCGGCACCCATCTTGTGCACGCTGACCACGCACAGATCGGCGCCGGCGTCCATGGCCCAGGTCGGCAGGTCGTCGTGGAACGGCAGATGCGCGCCCCACGCTTCGTCCACGATGAGCGGCTTGCCGCGCTCGTGGCAGGCCTCGGCGATGCCGGCGATGTCGGCGCAGGTGCCGTACGGACTCGGGCTCACGATCAGCGCGCCCGCTGCGTCGGGGTGGGCGTCCCAGGCTTCGCGGACCTGCTGCGGGGAGGGCGGGTGCGCGAAGTGCATCTCGGTATCCCAGCGCGGCGTGATCCACCGCGGCTGGACGCCGGAGAAGATGAGCCCGGCGACAACCGATTTGTGACTGTCCCGCGCCACGAGCAGGCCGCCGTCGTGGCCGCCCGCTACGGTCATCATGGCCGCCTTGACCGAGAGGGAACTGCCGCAGGTGGAGAAGAACGCCGATTCCGCCCGCACCGCGTCGGCCATCAGTGCCTCCGCCCGGGCCAGGAAACCGCCGCGGGAGAGCCGGTCGTCCAGCCCGGCGACGGCCAGCACATCCGAGCCGAAGGCGTCCCGGCCGATCACATCCAGGACGCGTTCGTCGGTTCCGCGTCCTTGCCGATGCCCAGGGGGCGTGAAGCCGTACCGGCCCAGCCGGTGATAGTCGGCAAGCGCTTCCAGCAGAGGAGCTCGTGTATGGTCCACGGCTCCCGCCTACCCCGAATCCGCGACGGCACACCTGCGTCTTACGATGCCCGCCGGATGCGGGCGCCGCAGGTTTCGAACAGCGGCTGCTCGGACGCGGGATCGACATCGGTGCGCGTCAGCTCGTTCGCCGCCCGGTCGTGCGCGCCGTCGCCGCGATCCCAGTACCCGTAGTGGAAGGGAAGACGACGCCGGGCCGGATTCCGGTGATTCGTGGCGATTCGAACAGGTCGCCTTCGCGCACGTGCGCGGCCTCGGCGTCGGTGGCGGAGCTCACGACCCATACCTCGAGCGCCGCGCGACGATCCGGTCCATCGCGGTGTCCCAGTCGGTCGCCACGAGTTCGCCGTCGACTCGCACCAGCGGGGTCGTCAGCCGATCCACCGGCGGTCGTTTCGGGCACAGGCCTCCGGGTAGGACCGGGACTGTATCGACACCGACCCGAGGAGCGTCCGGATGAAGGCAGTGACCTGGCAAGGACGACGCAAAGTCGCCGTGGAAACGGTGCCCGATCCCCGCATCGAGGCCCCGACGGACGCGATCATCGAGGTCACCTCCACCGGGATATGCGGTTCGGACCTGCACCTGTACGAGGTGCTCGGCGCCTATATGAGCACCGGCGACGTCCTCGGTCACGAAGCCATGGGACGGGTGGTGGAGACCGGCTCGGCGGTCACCGGGCTGTCCCGCGGCGACCGTGTCGTGATCCCGTTCCAGATCAGCTGCGGCGCCTGCTACATGTGCCGCACCGGCCTGCCCACCCAGTGCGAGACGACCCAGGTCCGCCGGTACGGTTGCGGCGCAGCGCTGTTCGGCTATTCGAAGCTCTACGGGCAGGTGCCCGGCGGCCAGGCGGAGTATCTGCGGGTGCCGCACGCGGACGCCACCCATATCACAGTGCCCGAGGGACCGGCCGACGACCGTTTCCTGTATTTGTCCGACGTGCTGCCCACCGCGTGGCAGGCGGTGGAATACGCCGGGGTGCCCGACGGCGGATCGGTGACCGTACTCGGTCTCGGCCCGATCGGGGACATGGCCTGCCGGGTCGCGGCGCAGCGCGGCTATCGCGTCATCGGCGTGGACCGGGTGCCCGAGCGGCTGGCGCGGGTCGCCGAGCGCGGCGTGGAGGTGATCGACCTCGCCGCCGCCGACGAGCCGGTCGGCGACATCATTCGGGGCTGGACCGAAGGCCGCGGCACCGACGCGGTGATCGACGCGGTCGGCATGGAGGCCCACGGGTCGCCGATCGCGTCGGTGGCTCAGCGTTCGGCGGCGTTCCTGCCGGACGCGGTGGCCCAGAAGGTGATGGACACCGCGGGCGTGGACCGGCTCGCGGCGCTGAACTCCGCGATCGACATCGTCCGCCGCGGCGGCACGATCTCGGTTATCGGCGTCTACGGCGGCATGCGGGATCCGCTGCCGATGCGAGTGTTGTTCGACAAGCAGATCCAGCTGCGCATGGGCCAGGCGAACGTCAAACGATGGGTGGAGGACATCATGCCGTTGCTACGCGACGGCGACCCGCTGGGCGTGGAAGGCTTCGCCACCCACCGGCTGCCGCTGAGCGCCGCGGCGCAGGGCTACGCCGACTTCCAGCAGAAGACCGACGGGGCGATCAAAGTCGTGCTCGACCCGACCGCCACGAACTGACCGGCGCGGCGGGTCCCCGGACCCGGCCGCGGTCGTCCGAGACCGCGGCCGCGGACGGTTTGCTCTGTTCGGGCCTGGGTAGCTGCCGTGTATGAGCTTCTTACTACGCGCAACCGTCTCGCCGTGGTGGCTCGAGGCGCCGACCTCCGTCGCCGCCGAGATGGCCCGCGCAGGGGTGGAGAAGGCCGTCGGTCTGGGCGCGAAAGCGGCACAGGCGCCGGTGCAGGCGGTGGCGGCGGGCGCGCGGGCGGGCGCGTCGCTGCTGAACCTGGGACGCGACGAGGAGTTGCGCGACGAACTCGCGGCGCTGATGGATCCGCATGCGCTGCGCACCCGCCGCCGGGTGGCCCTCTACGAGGACCGGGCCACCGTGGAGGTGCGCGGCCTGGACTCCGGCAAGAGCGGCGACGTCACCCAGGCGCTGCACCGGACCCTGGACCGGCGCCGCGACGTGCGCTGGTGGCGGGTGAACGCGGTGACCGGGCGCGTGGTCGCCGCGCTCGAGCACGGCGCGGCGGACCTGCCCGCCTTGGTGTCGGCCATCGAATCCGTCGAGGCCGACACCGCGGTCGGCGACCTGGACTGGAGCCGCGGCTGTGAGCACCCCGGTGATCGGGAGCCGCTGCTGGCGGCCGGGATCCAGGTCGCCGGCGACGTGGGCGCGATCGCGCTGTCGACGGTGGCCGCGGTGCTGCCGTTGCGCAAGCCCGCCCGCGTGCTGCGCGCGGCGGCCGCCTTCGTCGACACTCAGCCCCGCCTGCGCAAACCCCTGGAGGAACAGCTCGGCCGTCCCCGCACCGATCTGCTGCTCACCACGGCCAACGCCATCGGCAACGCCCTGGGCAATACCGCGGCGGCGGGCACGGCGAACCTGGTGATCGACGCCGTGCACCGCGGGCTCACCCTGACCGAGTCGCTGACCCGGTACGCGCAATGGCGCGACTGGGAAGCCGACATCGACCGCCGCCCGGCCGAAGTCTGCGATCCGCTGACGCCGCCCGCCCGCGTGGTCGATATGCCGCAGGGACCGATCGAGCGGGTCGCCGACGAAACGGCCGCGGGCGCGCTGGTGGGCGCGGTCACCTCCGTGCTCGGCGGCCGCGGCCTGTTCGGCGCCGCCGACGCACTGGAACTGGGCGCGCCCAAGGCGGCGCGGGCCAGCCGCGAAGCCTACGGGGCGCTGGTCTCGACGATGCTGGGCCGGGCGGGCGTGCTGACGCTGCACCCGCGCGTGTGGCGGCGGCTGGACCGATTGTCGGCGCTGGTCATCGACGGAGAGTCGCTGTTGACCGCACGCCGGTTGATCCTCGACGCCGAAGCCACGGATCCACGATGGTCGGTCGCCGAAGTATGGAGCGCGAGCCAGCGGCTGCTGTGGGAGCAGGAGGCCGGGGAAGGCGCCCAGGACGACTTGCTGCCCGACGACACCGACCGCTACCTGTCGGCAGGCGGCCACCGGCGGCTGGTGCACCCCGCGACCGGAAGGCCCGACGACGGTGACACCCGCCGCGCCGTATGGCGCGAACTCCACGACAACGGCACACCGGTGGGACGGGTGCTGGTCGGACGCGAACTCGACCGGCGCGCCCACGCCCTGCTGAGCCGGGCGCGCAGCGCGGGCCTGCGGGTGACCCTGGCCGCGGGCGCCGACGCCGCCGAACTGCGGTCCATGGCCGACGAATTCGTCTCCCCGTCGCGTTCGCTCAGCGAGCGGGTGCGCACCCTGCAACGGGACGGCCACGTCGTCGCCGTGCTGAGCCCCCGCGCGCACAAGGCCCTGGCCTTCGCCGATGTCGGCATCGGGATAGCGGTGCGGGAGGACAACGCGCTGCAGATGCCCTGGACCGCCGACGCGGTCTGCCGCGATCTCGGACAGGCCCATCGGGTGCTCGCCGCCATCGCCCCGGCCCGTCAGGTGAGCGAACGCGGCCGCTCACTGGCCCTGTCGGCGGCCGCGCTGGGCGGGCTGCTGCTGGCCGTCGCCCCGGACAGCGCGGGCCGGTCCTCGCCGATGACCGCCGCCCACTACACCGGCCTGCTCAGCGGCGCCTACACCGGCTGGCGCACGGCGCG
Organism: Nocardia sp. CY41; assembly: GCF_009829325.1. Taxonomy (GTDB): domain Bacteria; phylum Actinomycetota; class Actinomycetes; order Mycobacteriales; family Mycobacteriaceae; genus Nocardia. Next base: position 161,834 of record NZ_VUOS01000018.1, on the reverse strand, counting down.
CGCCGAGCCACCGGCCACCCTCGCGCCGCTGCTTCCGTGGCACGCCCTCGAACCCGGTGAGGTGCTGAGCCGGTTGCCGCGGCCCGTTCCCGTCGAGGAGCGCGCCGCGCCCAGTCCCACCGCCCGCATCCCCGGCGCGCGCGTGCTCGCCTCGGCGGCGTCGTTCGCGGGCCAACTGCGCCGCGAGCTGGCCGATCCGCTCACTCCGATCCTCGGGGTGGGCGCGGTCGCCACCGCCGTGCTGGGCGCGCCGTCGGACGCGGTGCTGCTGTCGTCGGTGCTCGGGGTCAACGCGCTGGTGTCGGCCTGGCAACGGCAGCGTGCCGAGGGCGCACTGTATCGCCTGTTCGAGGGCGAGCGGCTCACCGCCCGCGTGATCGATCGCGCCGACCTCGACGCGCGCGAACCCCGTGAACGGCAGGTGCCCGCCGCTGTGCTCGCACTCGGCGACGTGATCGTGCTGCGCGGCGGCGACGTGGTCCCCGCCGACGCGCGACTGCTGCGCGCCGACGACCTGGAGATGGACGAATCCGGCCTCACCGGCGAGTCGATCACCGTCGACAAGCAGGTGCCCGCCACCCCGGGCACGTCGGTGGCCGACCGCGCCTGCATGGTCTTCGAGGGCAGCACCGTGGTCAACGGCACCGCGCGGGCGATCGTCGTGGCCGTCGGCCCCGACACCCAGGCAGGCCGCGCCGCGGCCGGGGCCATCCCGCCGGAGAAGGCAGGCGTGCAGGCGCAATTGCGCCGCTTGACCGACCGCGCCCTGCCGCTGACCTTGACCGGCGGCGGCGTCGTGACCGGGTTGGGCATCCTGCGCGGCAGGCCGTTGCGCACCGCGATCGCCGATGGTGTGGCCGTCGCGGTCGCCGCGGTCCCCGAGGGACTGCCGCTGGTGGCCACGGTCGCTCAGCTGGCCGCCGCCCGCAGACTGTCGCGGCACGGCGTGCTGGTGCGCGCCAGTCGCACCGTCGAGGCCCTGGGCCGGGTGGACACCCTGTGCTTCGACAAGACCGGCACCCTCACCGAAGGACGGCTGAGGCTGACCACCCTCGCCGATCTCGACGACCAGTGGTCCCCGGACGCAGGCTCCGAACACGCCAAGCGCCTGCTGCGCGCCGCGGCCCGCGCCTGCCCCGATCCCGCCGAGGGCCCCATCGTGCACGCCACCGACCGCGCGGTGGTCGACGCCGCGGCCGAGGCGCTCGGCGACGACGCACGCCGCTGGGATCCGATCGAGGAGATCCCGTTCGAATCCAACCGCGGCTACGCCGCCACACTCGGCCACACCGCCCACAAACTGCGGTTGATCGTGAAGGGCGCTCCCGAAGTCGTCCTGTCGCGTTGCACCAGGGTGCGCACCGACGACACCGACCATCCCTTCGACGAGCACATGCGCGAACGCGCCGAGAAGGCGGTGCGCGACCTCGCCGAGCAGGGCCTGCGGGTGCTGGTGGTGGCCCGCCGCGATCTGCCCAGTGAACCCGACGACGTCGAGGCGGCCGTCGAGGAACTCACCTTGCTCGGCTTCCTCGGTCTCGCCGACGCCCCGCGCCCCCAGACGCTGCCGCTGGTCACCGCGTTGCAAGGCAACGGGATCAGCGTGCGCATGATCACCGGCGACCACCCGGTGACCGCCGCGGCGGTGGCCCGCCAGCTCGGCATCGAAGCCGGCCAGGTGGTCACCGGCGCGGATCTCGACCGTCTGGACGAGACCGCGCAGACCGAGCTGATCGAGCAGAGCACCGTCTTCGCCCGCGTCGACCCGGAACAGAAGGTGCGCATCGTGTCCGCGCTGCGGCGGGCGGGGCACGTGGTCGGCATGACCGGCGACGGCAGCAACGACGCCGCCGCCATCCGCACCGCCGACGTCGGAATCGGCTTGGCCGCCCAGGGTTCGATCGCCGCCCGCAATGCCGCCGACATGGTGCTCACCCATCCCGACCCGCTGGTGCTGTTACACGCCCTCGTCGAAGGCCGCGGCATGTGGCAGCGGGTCACCGACGCCGTCGGCGTGCTGGTCGGCGGCAACGCGGGTGAAGTGGCCTTCACGCTGTACGGCACCGCCGTCAGCGGCAGGGCGCCGCTGGGCACCAGGCAATTCCTGCTGGTCAACATGCTCACCGACATGTTCCCCGCCATGGCGCTGGCGCTGTCGCGCGAGCGCGATGCGGCCGATCCCGACGACGCCGACGATCCGCGGGCGCAGGCGGAGCGAGCCGGAGAGCGGCTAGCCGGACTCCCGCGCGCCGACCTGGGCACCGACCTGCTGCGCACGCTCGGCGTCCGCGGTGTCGCGACGGCCACCAGCGCGTCGGTCGCCTGGACCCTCGGCCGCATGACCGGCACGCAGCGGCGTGCGGCGACGATCGGCTTGGTCGCGCTCATCGGCACGCAGCTGGGGCAGACGCTGGTCTCCGGGTACCGCAGCCCGCTGGTGTGGCTCACCACGGCGGCCAGTGGCGCGGTGCTCGGCGCGGTGGTGATGACGCCGGGGCTGTGCGGCTACTTCGGTTGCCGCCCGCTGGATCCCGTCGGGTGGGGGATCGCGACCACGTGCGCGACGACCGCCACCGCCGCCGCCGTGCTGCTTCCGCGGCTGTTGCCCGCGCAAGAGACCGCCTAGGGGCGGCCGCGCGCTGATTGGCGCCCCAGCGCCCGGGTATCCGCCGGGCGACGGACCCTGCCACCGGCACACGGACAGGAGGAACCCTATGGCTCAACAGGTCGGTGACTACGTCGTGCGACGTCTGCGGGAATGGGGCGTCGAGCAGGTCTTCGGTTATCCCGGCGACGGGATCAACGGCCTGATCGCCGCTTTCGGCCGCGCCGACGACAAGCCGGCGTTCATCCAAGCCCGCCACGAGGAGATGTCGGCGTTCCAGGCCACCGGATACGCCAAATTCAGCGGCAAGGTGGGCGTGTGCACCGCGACCTCGGGGCCGGGGGCGATTCACCTGCTCAACGGGCTGTACGACGCGAAGCTCGATCACGTCCCGGTGGTGGCGATCGTCGGGCAGACCGCGCGCAGCGCGATGGGCGGCAGCTATCAGCAGGAAGTCGATCTGCAGAGCCTGTTCAAGGACGTCGCGTCCGACTATCTGGTCGAAGTGAACGTGGCCAGCCAGCTGCCCAACGCGCTGGATCGCGCCTTCCGGATCGCGACCGCGCGCCGGGCCCCGACCGCGGTGATCATCCCGTCGGATCTGCAAGAAGAGCAATATCATCCACCACAGCACGCCTTCAAGCAGGTGCCGTCGAGCCCACCGGGCTCGATCTCGACGCGCGTGGTGCCCGCGCACGGGGACATCCGGCGCGCGGCGGAGGTGCTCGAGGCCGGATCGAAGGTCGCCGTCCTCGTGGGTCAGGGCGCCCGCGCGGCCGCCGAGGAGGTCGTCGAGCTCGCCGAGCGCACCGGAGCGGGCGTGGCGAAGGCGCTGCTGGGCAAGGACGTGCTGCCCGACGACCTGCCTTTCGTCACGGGCGCGATCGGATTGCTCGGCAGCAGGCCCAGTTACGAGCTGATGCGTGACTGCGACACGCTGCTGATCGTCGGCTCGAATTTCCCCTACAGCCAGTTCCTGCCCGAACCGGGGCAGGCGCGTGCGGTGCAGATCGACCTCGACGGCGCCATGATCGGCATGCGTTACCCCACCGAGGTGAACCTGGTCGGCGACGCGAAATCGACGCTGGCGGAGTTGATCCCGTTGGTGCGGCGCAAGGACGACCGCAGCTGGCGGGAGCGGATCGAGAAGAACGTCGCCCGCTGGTGGCAGACCGTCGAACGCCAATCCTTGCTGGACGCCGAACCGGTCAACCCGATGCGGGTGGTGTGGGAGCTGTCCGAACGCATTCCCGAGGACGCCATCGTCACCGCGGACTCCGGCTCCTCGACCAACTGGTACGCCCGCTGCCTGCGCTTCCGGGGACGGATGCGCGGATCGCTGTCGGGCACCTTGGCCACCATGGGCCCCGGTGTGCCCTACGCCATCGGAGCCAAGTTCGCCCACCCCGACCGGCCCGTGATCGCGTTGGTCGGCGACGGCGCCATGCAGATGAACGGCATGGCCGAACTGCTCACCATCGCCCGCTACCGCCCCCGCTGGCGCGACCAGCGTCTGGTGGTCTGCGTCTTCCACAACAACGATCTCAACCAGGTCACCTGGGAGCTTCGGGCCATGGGCGGCGCGCCGAAATTCGAGCAGTCGCAAACACTTCCCGACGTCTCCTACGCCGAGGTCGCCCGCAGCGCCGGCCTGACGGGCATCACCGTTCGGACACCCGAGGACCTCGGCCCGGCCTGGGACAGCGCCCTGCACGCCGACGGCCCGGTCGTGCTCGACGTGCACTGCGACCCCGACGTGCCGCCCATCCCGCCGCACGCGACCTGGGATCAGATGAAGGACACCGCCGAAGCCGTGCTGCGCGGCGACCCCGACGCCTGGCACCTGGTCGCGCAGGGCGCGAAAGCGAAAGTCCAGGAATTCATTCCGTAGCGACAGAAACGAGTGTTGCGATGACCGACCAGGATGTCGTCGACCTGCTCACCGCCCAGCACGCGAAGATCCGCGAGTTGCTGGCGCGACTGCAGGCGGGTCCCGACGCGAAACAGGATCTGTTCACCGATCTGGTGCGGTTGCTGGCCGTGCACGAGAGCGCCGAGGAGGAGGTCGTGCACCCGGTCGCCGGGCGCGCCCGTTTCGGCGCCGACGCCGACATCGTGCAACCGCGACTGGAGGAGGAGAACGCGGCCAAACGCGCGCTGGCCGACCTCTACGACCTCGGCGTGGACCATCCGGAGTTCGATGCCAGGCTGGCCCGGCTCGCCGACGCCGTCGACGAACACGCCACGCACGAGGAAGCCGAGGAGTTCCCGCTGCTGCGCGCACAGTTCTCCAGCAGCCAGCTGAAGCGGATGGCCGGATCGGTGCGAGCTGCCGAGGCGGTGGCGCCGACCCGCCCGCATCCGCACACGGGGGAGTCCGCGCTGGCGAACCTGCTGGCCGGCCCACCGTTGGCGTTGTTCGACCGCACGCGCGACGCGGTGCGCGACTGGCGGCAGCAGCAGGACACGTGAATCACCCGTAGCGCCGAAGTGCACAGGAGGAAGAGACGACATGGGTTTTCCCGAACAGCAGCAAGACGTCCCCGGCATCCAGGCCAGGATGACCCCGGTCCCGGACTGCGGTGAGGACAGCTACCGCGGCTCCGGGAAGTTGACCGGTAAAGCCGCCGTCATCACCGGCGCCGACAGCGGGATCGGACGGGCGGTGGCGATCGCCTACGCGCGCGAGGGCGCGGACGTGCTCATCTCCTACCTCGACGAGGACGAGGACGCGAAGCAGGTCGCCGACTTGGTGACGCAGGCAGGACGCAAAGCCGTGCTCGTGCCCGGCGACCTGTCCGAGGCCGCGCACTGTCGCGCCGTCATCGATCGGGCGGTGCGTGAATTCGGGAAGATCGACGTCCTGGTGAGCAACGCGGCGTTCCAGATGACGCACGAGACGCTCGAGGAGATCAGCGACGAGGAATTCGAGCACACCGTCGAACTGAACATCAACGCGTACTTCTACCTGGTGAAGGCGGCGCTGCCGCACATGCCTCCGGGCTCATCGATCATCGGCAGTTCCTCGGTCAATTCCGACATGCCTTCCCCCACCCTGGCTCCGTACGCGGCGACCAAAGCCGCCATCGCGAATTTCTCCGCCAGCCTCGCGCAGTTGCTGGGCGAACGCGGGATCCGGGTCAACAGCGTCGCGCCGGGGCCGATCTGGACCCCGCTGATCCCGGCCACGATGCCGGTGGAGAAGGTCGCGAAGTTCGGGGACGACACCCCGCTGGGTCGTGCCGGTCAACCGGCCGAACTGGCGCCCACCTACGTGATGCTGGCCTCCGACGACGGCAGCTACATCTCCGGCGCCCGCATCGCGGTCACCGGGGGCAGGCCGATCCTGTGAGAGTGCGCGCACGATGAGCCCACGGTCGGCCGCACTCCGGGCGGCCGACCGTGGGGGGCGCCGGTCACAGCATCGACACCACGATGCCGACCGCCGCGGCGACGAAGAGCAGGATGATTACCGCCCCGATGAGCATCGCCACGACCCCGGTGACGGGGAAGTGGTGTCTTGTGCTCGGCTCCGGCGCCGACGGCCCGGAGGTCTGCGGCGTGTCCGGGGGCGTGGAACCGGGCGGTACGCCGCCGCCCGGTTCCAGATCGGGGGTCTTCGCGGGATCGGGATCCATCGCGCTCATAGCCGCTCCCTACTCGCCGTCGTTGCCGGGTACCTCGGGTGCGCCGGGCCGTTTGCCGGTCCTCTTGCGATACAGGATCACCGCGCCCACGAGCACCGCGAGGCCGAGAATCACCAACAGTTCCATGCCCGGGGCCTACCCGGTATCCGCGAGCCCAATCGGCGCGACCGCCGGTCGGCTCCGTACGAGCACGTAGTGACCGGCGGTCTCCTGGAACGCGACGGCCTGATGGATGGCCGCGTCGATCGGATCCTTCACCAATCGGCCATGCCTGGCCAGCCCGCCACGAAAGCACTGCTGATCCAGGCGCGCTCGGTAGCGGGCCTCGGCGAGCAGGTCGCCGCGCGCAATCGGCAAGCGGCGCTGATCGTCATCGACGATCTCGCCGCCGCCGGGTGGGACGACCCCGAACCGGTCGCGACGCTCCTCGTCGCGGCGATCGCGGATATCGCACTGGCCGAACTCACCGCCTCGCGGCCCCTCCCGGAGCTGCGCGCGGCGTTGGCGCGCCTGGCCCGCGGCCGCCGGGACGCCGGGTAGCTGGACGGTAGCGGGGGCATTGCATGCGGAGGCGGGCTGGAGGAAGGTGAATATGTCCGGTGGCGCCACCGGGGCACCACCCTGACAGGCGGGAGGTGGCCCGTGTACGCACGTTCCAGCACCATCGCGGCCCAGCCGTCCTCGATCGACGACGGGCTCGCGTATCTGCGGGATGAATTGATGCCGAATCTGCCCGAGATCCAAGGGTGGGTCGGTCTGTCCCTGATGGCCGACCGGTCGACGGGACGTTGCATCGCCGCGACCTCTTGGGAGACCGAGGAGGCATTGCACGCCAGCAGAGGACGCGTGCAGCCGTTGCGCGAGGGCCTGGCCCGGCGGCTCGGCGGGCGGGCCGAGCGGGTGGAGGAATGGGAGATCGCGGTGATGCACCGCGACCATCCGGCCGGGGACGGCTCCTGCACCCGGTGCACGTGGGTTCAGGTGGATCCGGGCCAGCTCGATCGGCTGGCCGACACATTCAAGAACGAAGTGCTGCCGCAGACGGAAATGCTCGACGGTTTCTGCAGCGCGAGCCTGTTCATCGACCGGAACAGCGGCCGAGCGGTGGGCGCGACGGTGTGGGAGAACCGGGCGGCGATGGAGGGCAGCCGAGAGCAGACCAATCGGATCAGGGCGACGGCGACCCAGCGGGTCGGTGCCAACGTCCTGGAGGTGGGGGAGTTCGATCTGGCCTTCGCGCATCTGCGCGTCCCCGAGATGGCCTGACCGCAAGCGCATCCCGGCCGGAACAGCATTCCGGCCGGTGACGCGCGGCGCGCGGTCGACGACCGGCGCCGCGACCTGCGGGTAGCGCTGTCGATTACCCGCGAGGTAATGGCCCCACCGGGTGACCGTTCGTAGGATCGGGGCGTGAGTACCCCGACGGCAGGTGACCTGCTGCGACATTGGCGCCTGGAACGCAGGCTGAGCCAGCTCGAGCTGGCCGGACGAGCCGACACCTCGGCGCGGCACCTCAGCTTCATCGAGACCGGACGCGCCACCCCCAGCCGGACGATGATCGTGCACCTGTCCGAGCATCTGGAGATCCCGCTGCGCGAACGCAACCGCGTCCTACTGGCCGCGGGCTACGCCCCGGCCTATGCGCAACCCGGCCTGGACACCCCGGCCATGGACGCCGTCCGCGGCGCGATGCGCCAGATCCTGGCCGGCCACGAGCCCTATCCCGCGCTGGCCATCGACCAGAACTGGACGATGATCGACGCCAACAGCGGCGTGGCCGTTCTCATCGCAGGCATCGACCCGGCATTGACGCAACCGCCGGTGAACGCCCTGCGGCTGAGCCTGCACCCCGACGGGATGGCCGGGCGCATCCGCAACCTCGCCGAATGGCGCGGCCACATCTTCGCCCGCCTGGCGCGCCAGACCGAGGTCACCGGATCCCGGGACCTGGCCGACCTGCTCGAGGAACTGCGGTCCTACCCCGGCGGCGAAGTGGAACTCGCCGTCCCCGAACCCGACCAGGCGGTGGTTCCCCTGCGGATCGACTACGACGGCGCCGAGTTGTCGTTTCTCAGTGTCACGACCGTGTTCGGCACCCCGATGAACGTCACCGTCGCCGAACTGGCCATCGAATCGTTCTTCCCCGCCGACGAGGACACCATGAAACGGCTCACCGCGGGCGTCCGTTGAGCTACGCCGCCCATCTGTCGGCACTGCTGGCGGCGCGGATTCGCACCGTCACCGATCTCGGCGCGAGCCATGCCTGGACGCTGCACCGCGCCGAGCTGGCCGACGGCCGGATCGTCTTCGTGAAGGCCTCGACCGATCCGACACCCGTCTTCGCGGCCGAGGCGGCGGGACTGACCTGGCTGCGGAGCGGCGCGCCGGGCCCGGCGGGCGACGGCAGCTTGCTGCCGCGGGTACTGGCGGCAGACGAGCGGATGCTGGTGCTGCCATGGCTGCGGGAGACCGGCCCCACGCCCGCGGCCGCCGAGCGGCTGGGCCGGGAACTGGCCGCGCTGCACGCGGGCGGATCCGAGCAGTTCGGGGCGCCGTGGGAAGGATGGATCGCGAGCCTGCCGCTGCCCAACACCCCGACGGACGGACCGTGGCCGCGCTGGTACGCCGAACATCGCCTCACGCCCTACCTCTCCCGGGCGGCCGGTGCGCTCGGCGCCGACGGCACCCGCCTGATCGAGCGCGTCATCGACCGCATCGACGAGCTGGCCGGACCGCCCGAACCACCGGCCCGCATCCACGGCGACCTGTGGTCGGGCAACATCCTGTGGACTGCCGAACGCGCGGTGCTCGTCGACCCGGCCGCGCACGCAGGCCACCGTGAGACCGACCTGGCCATGCTCGCCCTCTTCGGCACCGCGCACCTGGACCGCATCCAGGCCGCCTACCACGAGACCCGTCCGCTCGCCGACGGGTGGCGCACCCGCACGCCGCTGCACCAGCTGCATCCGCTGCTGGTGCACGTCGCGCTGTTCGGCGCCGGTTACCGGGCGCGGACCCTCGCCGCGGCCGCCGCGGCGCTCGCGGCGTGACCCGCGGCGGTCCTCAGCCGTCGACCCGCGCGATGACCTTCTCGGCGAAGCGCGACAGGTTGGCGATCTTCGTCTCCAGCGGCTCGGTGTCCTGCTCGGTGGTGTACGGCAGCCGGAAGCCGACGATCACGTCGGTGACCCCTTTGTCCTCGAGGCGTTTGATGCCGTCGACGGTGAACCCGTCCAGCGAGATGACGTGCACCTCGAAGTCCTTGCGGGTGCCGTACTCCGCACGCAGCGCGTCCAGTTCGGCCAGCAGCCGGTCCAGTTCGGCGCCGTCGCCGCCGGCGTGCATCCACCCGTCACCACGCTGCGCGGCCCGCCGCAGCGCGGGTCTGCTGTGCCCGCCGACCAGGATCGGCACCGGTTCGGTCGGCACCGGGCTGATCTTGATCGGCGGAATGTCGTAGAACTGCCCGTGGTATTCGAAGTACCCGCCCGCCGAGAGCCCGCGCACGATATCGATGCACTCGTCCATCCGCGCGCCACGCTTGTCGAACGGCACCCCCATGATCTCGAAGTCGTCCGGCCACGGGCTGATGCCGACACCGAGCCCGAACCGGTTGCCGCTCAGCGCGGCCACCGAGGCGGCTTGCTTGGCCACCAGCACGGGCGGCCGGATCGGCAGCTTCAGCACGAACGGCGTGAAACGCAACGTGGTGGTCACCGCCGCCATCGCCGCGCTGAGCACGAACGCCTCGACGAACGGCTTGTCCTCCAAGAAATCGCGGCTTCCGTCTGGGGTGTAGGGGTACTTCGCGTCGGATTCCTTTGGATACGCCACGCTGTCGGCCACGGCCATGGAGGTGTAGCCCGCCTCCTCGGCGGCTTTGGCCAGAGCGAGGTAATACGACGGATCGGTCCTCGTCGCGGCGTAGGTGAAACGCATGATGCTCGCCTTCCCGGCGCGTCCGGCGCGCCGCGCGGGTCCCGGCGCCGGTACCCGCGCGGCGGGCCGTGACCGGAACGGGAGAGGAAAGGCCGCAAGCGGACCCGAGCCGCCCCGACAGAGCCGAGGCCACCCGGGAGATCACCGCCTACTGCCATGGGTTGGTGAAGCCTTCCGGAATCAAGTGGTCGAACAGGGCCTTCATCTCCGGCGACAACCGCAGGAGTTCGATATGCGAGCCGATCGGGCCGCCCGCGAGGTAGGCGAACTCCATACCGACGCCCTCGAACCTGCCGCGCGCGGCGATCTCGATCCCCGCCGCGGCGGCCTCCGCGAGCGCGGCGTCGTAGTCCTCGGGTACCCAGGCGGCGTGATGCAGTCCGGGACCGAGACGGTCCAGATGCTCGGCATACAGGCTCGCTCCGCCGCGCGGCTCGATCAGCTCCAACTGCTGGCCACCGGCATAGCCGAGCGCCACGGCGATCGTGTACTCCGCCGGGGCGCCGCGCAGTTCGGCGGCGCCGGGACCGAAGTGGACCTCCGGGATGGTGAACCACTCGCCGACCCCGTACCGCGTGGTGAACGCCTGGCAGGCCGCGGCGAGATCGGCGACCACCCAGCAGAGTTGGAAGATCTGACCGCGGGCGATCATCCGCGCCCCCCGAGACGGCTCATCAGACCGGGACACCATCGGTGCGCGGCGACCACCGCCCTGTTGTAGTGCGGGAACACGATGTAGGGCTTGTTCTTGCGCATGCCGCGCAAGATGTGCCGCGCGGCCCGTTCGGCACTGATCATCCCGACCGGCGTCCGGCGCGCCGCCTGCCGATAGGAGTACCCGGGCAGGTCGATCCCGGAATCGACGATGTCGGTCGCCACCCCGCCGGGCACCGCGACGCTCACTTTGACTCCGGCGGCGGCCGCTTCCACGCGCAGCGCGGTGCTGAGTCCGACCACGGCGTGCTCGGTCATCGCGTAGGCGGCCGACGGCGTCACCGGCGTCAGTCCCGCGAGCGAGGCCATGTTGACGATGTGCCCGGAACCCTGCGCGCGCATCAGCGGGTAGGCGTGCCGCGTGCCGTGCACCACACCCCACAGGTTCACCTCCACGATCCGCTGCCACTGCGGCAACGGCATGTGCTCGACGGTGCCGCCGAGGCGGATGGCCGCGTTGTTGAACAGGAAGTCGATGCGCCCCAGTTCGGCCACCGCGCCGTGGATCAGGCGGCGTACCTGATCGTCGTCGGAGACGTCGACGACCTGGGTGTGGATCGCGGTGTCGGCGGCCAACCCCACCAGCCCTGCCGCGTCGATATCGGCCGCCACGACCGCGACGCCGCGTGCCGCCAGCAGGCGGCACAGCGCGGCGCCCAAACCGGACGCGGCACCGATGACCACCGCCACATCAACCACGCCGTTCAATTAAGCATCTGTGTTTAACATCGTCAATACCAGTGTTTAGTACAGTGCGGATATGCCGAGCGACGCATCGCGCACCGCCTTGCTCGACGCCGGGGAACGCCTCATCGCCGAACGCGGCGTCGACGTGCCGCTGCGCGACATCGCCGCCGCCGCCGGGCAGCGCAACAACTCCGCGGTCCACTATTACTTCGCTTCGCGCACCGGCCTGATCGAGGCCATCGTCGAGCGGCGGATGAACTGGCTCGAACAGCGGCGGATGCAACTGCTGGCCGCCCACGAAGCCGACGGCCGCGCCAACGACGTGCACACCCTCGTCGCCATGCTCGCGACACCGATCCTCGAACTGCTCGGCCACGACCGGGTCACCCACCTGGGCCGGTTCCTGGAAGTCGTACGCACCCATCCCGTGGTGGCGGACGCGCACCGTCTCGCGGACGCCGACCGCGCCGCGGTCCGCATCATCGCCACCCGCCTCGACGCGGCGCTGACCCGCCTGCCGCGGCAGTTGCGCAGGCAGCGCCTGGAGACCATGGCCACCGTCATGTTCGCCTTGATCGCCGACTACGAGCGCACCCTGGAATCGGGGGTGCGCACCGCCCATCCCGGGGACGGCGCGGAAATCGTGGACATGATCGTCGCCATGCTCACCGTGCCCATTCCCGAGCGCGCCGCCACCACGCTCGGACGTTGAGATCGGCGCGGTTCCCGTCGCTCAGCCCAGCGTCCGCCGTAGCCCGACGCCCTGGACCGCCGCCAGCTGCCGATCACCCTGTGGCCCTGCGGTTTCCGGGAACCTACGGTGCAGCCGCTCGATATAGCGGCGCACGACGCACAGTTCGCTGTGCAACTGGTGCCGCGCGGCGGGGTCGCCGCGGTAGGAGAATTCGATGTCCCGCGCCAAGGTCCGGGCTTGCCGGGTCAGCAGCTCCAAGAAGACCCGAGCCTGGGCGAGGTCGGCGTCTTGTTCCATGCGGTGGCCGATCTGTCGTTCGATACAAGTGCCGGTCGCCCAGTGCCCCCGTGCCGCGGTCCCCGGCCGATAGGAGCAGAACATGATGCTAACCGAGCCGCGGCCCCCGGGTGCCGAAATGGGACCGTTCTCGGCTATCGCGTGGCGACTCGCCATTCGGCTCGGCAGTGGCCGGCCCGGCTCCAGGCCGCCGCGCGCGTATCGTGATCGTATGGGCGTCATCGGGGAGCTGTTTCCGGGCAAGAAGCTGACCCACGAGGGCAGCGAAGACAGCGACGGACAGACCCACACGCCGCGATTCGACATCGACCTCGACACCGGAGTGGTGCGGGTGCCGCGCGTGGAGCGCCCCACAGCCGACGACCACTGCGACCGGCGCGAGCAAGACGCCTAGGACCGTCTCCCATACCTCGGAACGTCCGGACACCGGTGGCTCGAGCACATTCCGCACTCCAACTCGGCAACCGCCGCCCAGCACGCAGTTCGGCAGCGGATGGGCACACCCGCCCGCATATCCAATACTGCTCACACAGAAAACATCTCGCTGATCGCAACCCGTTACCCCGCAGGCGCGCGCCGGTAGCGTCGCCGCAATGGGCAATGCGGGTGGACGACGGCGGCCGCTGAAAACCGTCACGGGAGTCAGCGGCGCGGTCAGCGTATACGCGGCGGCCATCGATCCGACCGCGACCACACTCGCGTCATCGATCGAGGTCGCAAAGCTCGCCGAACAACACCGATTCGACGCCCTCTTCGCCGCCGACCTGCTCAGTTTCGGCGCACAAGGCGCGATCGGCGCACAGGAACCGTTGCTCTTCCTGTCCGCGCTGAGCGCCGTCACCGCACACGTCGGACTCATCGCGACGGTGACCACCACCTTCCACCACCCCTACAACCTCGCCCGGCTCTTCGGCACGCTCGACCACATCAGCAACGGCCGCGCCGCCTGGAACGCGGTGACCTCCTCGGTAGGGGAGGAAAACTACGGCGACCAGGACCTGCCCAGCCCCGAAGACCGGTACGCACGCGCCACCGAATCCCTCGAGGTGGTCAACGCCCTGTTCGACAGCTGGCGGCCCGGCGCGCTGACCCCGGACGGACACGGCGGCGCGATCCTGGACCCCACCCGCGTCCGGCCCATCGACCACGCGGGCCGGTACTTCACCGTGCGCGGACCGCTGAACATCCCGCCCCTGCCGCAACGCAGACCGGTCCAGTTCCAGGCCGGGCAGTCCGCAGGCGGCATCGAACTGGGCGCGCGCTTCGCCGAAGTGGTGTTCACCTCGCTGCCCACCCTCGAAGACGCGGTGACCTACACCAAACGCATTCGCGCCCGGGCGAGCGAACTCGGCCGCGCCCGAGGCCTGCCGCTGATCATGAGCTCGTTCCACGCCACCTACGGCGCCACCGAAGCCGAGGCCAGGCGCCTGGCCCGGGAACAAGCGGAAGCGACCGACTTCGACGCCGGACGCGCCGCCCTCGCCGACATGCTCGGCGGCGGCGTCGACCTGTCCGGCCTGCCGTTGGACAAGCCTCTCCCCGAGAGCCTGCTGCCCGACGTGGCGTCGGTACACCGCAGGCGCGGCCGGGTAGAGATCTTCAGCAACTTCGCGCGATCGGGAAAGACACTGCGCGAGCTGATCATCGCCGCCAAAGACACCGGCCACTGGGCGGCGGCCGGAACCCCCGAACAACTCGCCGACGCCGTCGAAGAACGTTACCGGGCAGGCGTTCTCGACGTGATCTCCCTCGGCGGGCTCGCCGACGAACGCACCCGCGACTTCGTCGTCAACGGACTGCTGCCGCAACTGCGACGCCGCGGCATCCTCGGCACCGACTACGTCGGCGCGACCTTCCGCGACAACCTCGAACTTCCCCCGCTCCCGGAGTGACGCGGTGCGCATCCTGAAAACCTATGCCAGAGTTTTCGTCACCGACCTCGACACCGCCCTGCCGATCTACGAACAGCTGGTCGGCGCGAAGGCGGATCTGCGTTTCGGCTTCGAGGACGCCGAACTCGCCGCGGTCGGCGATTTCCTGCTCATCGCCGGCCGGCCGCAAGACGTCGAGCAGTACCGGACCACGGTCGGCCCGGTGATAGTGGACGATCTCGACGCCCTGCTGCGGACGGTGACCGAATACGGGGCGGAACTGATCGCCGGACCGTTCACCAGCGCCACCGGGACCTTCGTGTACGTCCGGCACGCCGACGGGGCGCAGCTGGAATACGTGCAGTGGTCGCCCCAAACGCGGGCACGCGTGCTGGGACCGGATCAGCCCGCATCCGCTAGCGGGTGAGGACCGGCGTCGATGTCTTGGACCGATGCCCGGAGGTCGCATGCCCCGGTGGTTCGGTGTTGCGCACCCAGGTGACATTGGCGACCAGATCGTCGTCGAAGACCAGCTCGTCCCACAGCAACAGCCGCTCGGCCGCGTCCGGTTCATGCTGCGCCGCCGGACGTGGCGCCTGGGCAGCGGCCGGACGCGGCGCCTCGGCGACGGTCGGGCGGGGTGCCTCGGCGGCGGCCGGAGATTGTGCCTGCTCGGCCGGCAGCGGCGTCACCAGCCAAGCCAGCGCCCGCATCGGGCTCGAACCGTAGCGCCGACTGCCCTGCGCGACGGCGGCCACCGCGGCGGAGCAGCTGAGCACACCCGCGATCAACGCGACGGGCGTCAGCCCGGCGGCGGCCATGCGCCGATCACCGTTATCCGAAGTGGCCGACGCACCCTCACCGAACAGGCGATGCATCAACCCCGCACCGAGACCTTCACCCGGATCGACCAGGATCCGCAGTTCCGGCGCCCTGGCATTCAAGTACAGCAGTCCGATGAGCACCAGGATCGCCGCGGCCACACTGGAACCGATGATCACGTGAGCCAGCACGCGGGTACGCGACCGCACCTGTGCCGCCACCGCGAACACGGTGACCATCATCGCGGCCGCTGCCAGCAGACCCCAGGCGCCGCTGATGTTCACGTCACGGAATTTCGACACCGACCACTCGTCGAAACCGTGAGTGACCCCGGTGACCCGCCCGAATGCGTTCGAGCGAGCCTCGCCACCCGAACCCGACGCCGACAGCCACGGCTGGAACAGCAAGGCGAAGCCGGCCGCGCTCGTGGCCGCGGCGAACAAGAATCCCCAATCCAGGCCCCGTGGTGGCTTCGCGTCGCGTGCCCTGCCTCCGGAGCCGCGGCTCCGGCCGTCTCGCGCTTCGCTTACCTGCCAGGGGGTTGGTTGTACCATTGCTCCAGTTTCGCCGGTGCCGCATGAATTTCCCGGACGCTCAATGCAATAACAGTGGAATTGCCCAAAGGCCGGAAATCGCGGCACATCAATGAGATGTAATTCGATCGGGCGTCATCGGCCATCGACGAAAATCACCGTAAGCAGCGCGGCGACAGCAGGCAAGCGTGATCGATCTCCCACACATCGCCGCAGCTCCTGAGGCATACCAGCGGAGAGTGACCCAACCGATGAGTAACTTTTCACGCACGGCGTTGAACTCGGCATTCGCAGTTTCGCCGCCCGACGCAGAACCTCTGCTCACCTCAATTGCTGTGACAGGCTTAACAAGTGCGCAGTGGGACATCGGTCACAAACCCGCACCACACCCATTCGCACGACCGCACAAACCGCGGACCCGCAGCGCCACACCGGAATCCCCGGACACCGCACGAAGCGGCGCACACTCTCAACGCCCCTCCGCCGCCGCACGCGCGTCGGCGACCACACCGGCGATCTCCGCCAGACGCTCCGCCGGAACCTCCACCGCGCCCTCGGCATCCACCAGCACTGCGGTGGGATAGATCGCCCGCGACAGATCCGGCCCGCCCGTCGCGGTATCGTCGTCGGCCGCGTCGAACAACGCCGCCACCGCCAGCCGCAACGCCGCCTGCTCATCGATATCGCGGTGATACGTCTTCTTCAACGACGACTTCGCGAACACCGACCCGGAACCGACCGCGGTGTAACCGAAACGCTCCTCCTGCCGCCCACCCACCGCGTCATACGACACGATCCGGCCCGCCCGCTCCGGCTCGGCGGCGTCCACGTCATAACCGACCAGCACCGGAATCACCGCCATGTCCTGCAACGCCGCAGGCAGATTCGCGCGCACCATCGCCGACAACTTCGTGGCCTTGCCGTCGAACGTCAGCGACGCCCCCTCGATCTTCTCGTAATGCTCCAGCTCCACCGCGAACAACCGGATCATCTCCAGCGCCATACCCACCGTGCCCGCGAAACCGGCCGCCGAATACGTGTCGGTGACGAACACCTTCTGCATGTCCCGCGTCGCCACCAGATGCGCCATCGTGCCCCGGCGATCACCCGCCACCAGCACACCACCGCGATAAGCGATCGCCACGATCGTCGTCCCGTGCGGCGCGAAATCGACCTCGCCACCGGCATCGAAACCCACGTCGGGCAACAACTGCGGCGCATACCGGCGCAGGAACTCCGAGAAGGACGCCGCCGGATACTGCAAGCCGAGCGGCAGGTGACTGTCGATGGTCATGAATCACCTTTCCGGGCGGAGCCTGCACCACCCGCGAACGCGACACGTGCTCGCCGCCGACGTTACCCCAACCCCACCACCGCACGGCGGCAACCGCCATCGCCCGACCCGAACCCCTAAGCCGGGTCGTCCCCGGCGCACGTATCCGCCGCGTCGATCTGCAGACAGGGAACCGGAGCCCGCGTCGGCCGATAAGACGGCGCCACGCCACCCGCACGGATCAACCGGGCATACGCGTCGACGGCATCGGTCGCACGGCGCGTCAACGCCGGATCGGTCAGCACATCCACCGTGTACAGCCCGAACCGCGGCGCATACGAACCCCACTCGTAATTGTCCGTCAGACTCCAGTAGTTGTAGCCGATGACGTTCATCCCATCGGCCTTCGCCCGCTGCAGCCAGTACACCGTGTCCCGCAGATGGTCGGCGCGGGTATAGCCATCCGGACGTATCTGCCCGTTCTCCGTCGGAAGACCGTTCTCCACCACATACAGCGGACGCCCCGGAAACTGGCGCGCGTAATGCCGCAACGCGTAGTAGATACCCTCCGGGTGCACCGGCAATTCCCACATCGCAGGACCACCCTCCGCGCCACCCTGCGCCGCCTCCCCGGTCTGCGGCAACGGAGCGAAGTAGTAATCCACCCCGATGAAATCCAGCTTCGCCGCGATCCGATCCACGATCGGCTGATTCACCTCCGTCTCCGCGCCCGCCACATAACCCAGATTGCTGGTCACCTGCGCCCCCGGCCGATAGTGATGGATGACGTCGTAGATCTCGTTGTGCGCCTGTGCGATCCGATCCAGCATCACCGGAGCCTCCGCCACGCTGATCCCACCCGTCCGCAACTCGGTGCCGACATACGCCGCGGGCTCGTTGAACGTCACCCACAACGGATCACGCGCGGCATACCGCAGCACCACCTTGCGCATGTTCGCCAGCCAATCCTCGACCATTCCGGGATCGCGCCACCCACCACGGTCCGCCGCCCACCCCGGATACACCCAATGATCCAAGGTCAGCATCGGCCGCATCCCCGCCGCCACGATCCGCGCGATCACCTTGTCGTAGAACCCGAACG
Organism: Nocardia sp. CY41; assembly: GCF_009829325.1. Lineage (GTDB taxonomy): Bacteria > Actinomycetota > Actinomycetes > Mycobacteriales > Mycobacteriaceae > Nocardia. Next base: position 143,650 of record NZ_VUOS01000018.1, on the reverse strand, counting down.
CCGCCTCGTCCCAGGCATGCGGCGCCGGCTGCAATCGCGCCCACTCGATCCCCACCCGATACACCCGCACACCCAGTCGCGCCGCCAGATCGATATCGGAGCCATAGCGGCGGGCGAAGTCCACCGAATCGTGATACGGATCCGCCGTCTCACCCGATGCGATGAAACGCGACCAGTTGCTGTCCGGCGCATGACCTTCGGACTGAAACCCGGACGATGCCACACCCCACAGAAAATCCGCATCGAACGCAGGCAGCTCCCGGCTCGGCTGAGCAGCGGAAACACCAGAAGCCATCAGCACAGCCGCAGCGGCCGACAACGCGGCGAACCCGCGCCGGTGAGTCCGTATACGCATCGACGTAGCGTAGCTGTGGGATTGCTGGCGGCCGTGCAGGAATCCGCGTGTCGCCGATTGCGCCACCGTCACGATCCACGCCAACCCCAACCCCCCCGGAAACGCCGCACAACATCACACAAGCGAGGCAATTGACCGAGCACAACCGCCGCCGATCGACCAGACTTGCCCACGTGACCAGATACGCATTCGATGCCGACCGCGCCGCCCTCGTCGCCACCTGGGCGACCGGACGAGGTGACCTCGCCCAGACGGTGGCCACCCTGCCCCCGCGGGTGACCAAGGACCAGGCAACCGATCTCGCGTCGAACCTCACCACACTCTCGCGATTCCAATGGCGCACCTACACCCACCCGGCCAGCGCCGCGGGCGACCCCGACGTCCCCAACAGCGAAGCCTGGCGCCGCGCCGAGGAACGCCGCAACTTCAAAGAAGTCGAAACCGGCCTGCGCAGCCCCCACCTGCCCACCGACGAAGGACTGCTCGTCTCCTACAGCGGCGTTGTCGAATCCGCCCACCGCATCGGACGTACCCTCCACGACATCGACGACGCCGCCCTGCTCGACACCGTCGCCGCCGAAGTACGCACCGAACAAGAAGCCATCGAATCCGCCGAACGGGGCGATCTCTCCGGCCGCGCCCGCCAAGCCGTCGAACTATCCCGCCCCGACGTCTCCCCGGCCCAGGTCCACGCCGCAGACGCACTCCTGCGCGCCGACCCGCTCGGCAGCATCGAACTGTTCACCGAACTCGACCCCGCCTCCGCCTCCGTCGCCGCGGCACACTGGCTCTACGCCGCCGCCGAAGTCGCCGGCGAAGCCGCCAACGTGCCCACCACCGATGTCGTCGCCGAAGCCGACGACCTCGAAGCCCTGCAAGTGGAAACCCCCACCCTCGTACTCGAACGACTCGCCGCGGGCGACACCCCCACCGAAGTCGTCCTCGACCTCATCGCCGAAGCGATGGCCGTACACGAAGGCCGCGTCCCCGCGCCATGGAGCCTCGTCGCCCGCGTCGCCGAAATCGAAGCCCAAGCCCACCGATTCGGCGTCGACGCCGACACCCGCGAAGCAATGCTCACCGGCTTCCGCATCAGCCGCCTCGACCCCGCCCGCCCCGCCCTCGACCTCCTCGAAGACCTCCTCGACGGCATCCGCGGCTGCCTGCTGCTCTACGCCGCCCACACCGACCACGACGACGCCGAAGCCCACTTCGCCGAAGACGTACGCCTGGAAGCCGACGCCGACCCCGAAGACCTCCTCTGAACCCACGGGCGGGACACGGCCACGCCGGTCCCGCCCCTGAACGGCTCACGGAGAGACTTCGGCGACCTCCGACGTCAACCAAGTACGCAGCGCTCGATACACCGCTTCGTGATTCAGCAACGTGAAATGATGCGCCGACGCCAGATGCATTCCCTTCTCGACGTCGAACCCGATGCGACGAGCCCGAGCACTACCCGAACCGCTAGGAGTGAGAACCAGCCCGTCACCGAGCACACGCCCCAGCGGATGCCGAGGACTGCGAGTGACCGTAGCGGTGACGAAATAGTGGTCCGCGCCCACCAGCAGCGGAACCTCGCGCACCACCCGCCGACGCAAAGCGTCGGCGTCCAGATCACGCCAATCCTCGTCCACCAGAGAGCCGTCTCGAAGATCCCGGATCCCCGCGCTCCGCCGACGCAACAATCGCCCGAACGGACGAGTCTCGGGAAACCGCACCAACGCCGCCGACGCGAAATGCACCACCTGCTCCAGCGGTGCACCCAGATGAGGCGAACCCAGGCACACCACCTGCCGCACCAGCCGCACCCACGGCAATCCGGCCTCACCCGCCACGAAGCACGCGCCCCGAGCGACCAGCCCGCCCATCGAATGACCAACCAGCGACACCCGCTCGATCGGCACCGGCCATCGCTCGACCACGCACTGCATCAGTTCGCTGAGCTGCGCCGCGTTCTCCGAGATATGCAGACCGGAGTTGTACCGGACCTGCAGCGCCGTACAACGGATGTCGCCCTCCAGCCGCTCGGCATAGGTCGGCCCGCCGCCCAGGCGCCACGCGTGCTCGCTCTCCACCAGCCCGTGCAGGAACACCACGACGTGCGCTCCGGGCCGCTGAACTCGCGCACCGACCGACTCGGCTCGTACGGGCGCGCCGTCGATCCGGAACGTCATCGGCGCGGCCAGAATCGGTCGCGCCTGCTCGAGATCGTCACCGATCAGACCCTGCAGCGCGGCGAGTAACCCCGAGCCGTACACCGTGCGTGACGGCGCTTCGCCGGGCAGGTCCGCCATCCGCTCGGCGACCATGCCCGCCGCCACCGCCGATCCGCTGACCACACGATAGACACTCTCTGCGATCGCATCGTGCATCAGCTCGACCGGCGTGGCCGCCGGTCCCACACGCCACCGCACCGCGGCGAACACCCGGTGCGCGATGGCCCGGTGCGCGATGGCCCGGTGCACGGCGGCGATCCCATCCACCGCTCCGCCCAGTTCGTCACCGGCCAGCCGGGCCAGCGCCCTGACCTCCGCTTGCCGTTGGCGCGCGCTCTCCGTCATGACTTCAGTGTACAAATGTGCACTGAAAAAGTGTTCGCGAAACCCTACGGCACGCGCGAGACGGCCACCGCCCGCTCGGTGAGACTGCCGAGATACAACACGCCGTCCTGCTCCACCACGCCGGTCACCATCGAATAATCGGTGCCTTCCACCTGCAGGTCGTGCACGACTTCGCCCGCGAAATCGACCGCCATCACCCACACCGTCCGCGCCGGTTTCGGCTGCACCCAGCTGGGCAGCGTCCACACGATGCGCCGCAGAATGCCCGGCAGCGGAAGAAGCCGGTCCAGCAAGGGATTCCGCGGCGATGGCAACGTGATCCAGATCAGGCCGTCGCTGCCGAGGCCCAAGTTGTCCGGGAACCCGGGCAGATTCTCGATCAACCTCTCCCACGTGCCGGCCTCGGGGCCGGACAGCCAATAGCGTGTCAACCGATAACCGCCGGTCTCCGCGACCACCACGCTGGCGCGATCCGGCGCCAGGACCAGTCCGTTGGCGAACTGCAGATCGTCCATGAGCGTGTGCACCCCGCCTGCCGGATCCCGGCGGAACAGGCGGCCGGTTCCGGAGTGCTCCAAGATGTCGCCCATGTACTCGTCGAGGGAGTATCGGCGCGACGACGCAGAGAAGTAGATCGTGCCGTCGGCATCCCGCACGACATTGCTGGCGAATTGCAGGGGCTCACCATCGATCTTGTCGACCAGCACGGTCAGCGTGCCGTCGGTGTCCAACTCCAGCAGCCCACGCTCGAAATCGCAGATCAGCACGCGCCCGTCGGCGTCGGCGTGCAGGCCGAGCGGGCGACCACCGGTGTTCGCGAGTTCGCGGATATCGCCGGTGGCCGGATCGATGCTGAGAATCGCGCCGTTCTCGATGCCTGCGATGATCCTGCCGTCGGGGGAGAGCACGACATCCTCGGGCCCCGCGCCGGGCAATTCGAGGCGCCGGACTGCGGGAAGGGGCGGCGTGCTGTGCGTGCGGCGTGCCCGAGCGGGGGAGGGCGGCGGCGTCCATCGCTGCGGCTGCATGGTCGAGGCAAGCATGGCCTCAGGGTAGCCGGGGGAGTGCGGAGTTCCGGGAAGAAACGGTTCCGGGTAGGGGACCGCCCTCGGCGGGGTGATGAACGAACGAAAGTGGTGAATGGAAGGTATGTAAAATGTCCTTACGTAGATATGCGCATTCAACTATATAAGCTGAAGCACTCAACATTCCCTGACAAGCCACCACAAGTACGGCAAGGAGGGGAGGGAGTCACCGGCAAGACCCGAGTACTACCACGCAGCGGCCCCGCGCGCTGTGACGCGGCGACCGCCGGGGCGGGGTAGTGGAACGCCCCGGCGGCGGCGCCGAGTTGTCAGGGCTGATGGGTGATGGTGTACCAGAGAATCGCCAGGGTGCCGAGCGTGAACAGCGGTGCCACAAGGAATGTTTCGACCTTGTTCCCGGTGCGATCGATGACCGGAATGCTGACTCGAAGACCGAAGGGCCAGAACAGGCGGCAGCCGCGCTCGGTCAGACAGTCGCCGAGGAGGTGTGCGAACGCACCCAATCCGACCGCGAACGGCAGCCAGACCGGCTTGTCGGCGATCCAATGCTCCATCGCGAAGGTGCCCGCGGAGGCGAGCACCACGATCGGCCCCCACGCCTTGAAGTTGTTGCCGGAGGGGCACAGGTGCAGGGCGCGCACGGCCAGGGCGAGAAGGAAGAAGACCAGGCTCAGGGTGAACCAGCGACCGAGCCAATGCTCGCCGGCCCACGTGCCGTAGGCGACGGCCGCGACGAACGCCAAGGAGTGGGTGGCGCCGCGATGGCCACCCGAGACCCACGAGATCACCTTGCACGCGGTGTGCGTGATCGGACCGAGGGTGTGCGAGATCGTCCCGTCGGGATGGTCGGCGTCGGGCAGCAGCGCCGCCCCGGCGGTCAGGAAGACGCCCAGCAGCAGATCGACGGTGCCGAGGTGTCCCGTCGCATCCTGGAGAGCGGGAAACGTCAAGATCGTGACCGGCAGCGTCGCCGCTGCCGCCGACCAGGCCAGCGCGCCACTGGTCGCGTGTGAATGTCCAAGCACCGTTCGAACGTTAGTTCAGCTTGCTATCTGTTTGCGAATGACGTTGTCGGGGCGGGGTAGTTGTCTACCTGCGGGGTAGAGGAGGGTGGGTGGGGTCCAGGCTGTAGTCGGAATCCACAACGGGGCATAGAGATCGAGCCGACTGAGTGCTTCCTCGTTGCGGGAGTTGTTGTGGCCCTGAAGTAAACGCCTCGGTGAAATACCATTGCGATACGCTCCTGTGCGTATATATGCATATAAAGCAACTCTGCATAGCATTCGAATCAAGCCACCTACCCATCAAAAAGAGCATGGACGCCGAGAGGCAACCCTGGACCGGCCCCGAAGGAGCGAGTAGCTCGGCGGCAGAGGACTTTCCGCTAGAGGACGTCGCCGATGGTGACTGTGGCCGCGGCCATCACCCGGCGCGCGAGCTCGGGGTAGTCGACGGGGGCGGTGGTGTCGACGGTGACGACCGGAGCGAGTGCGAGGGGTTCGGCCAATCGCGCCCACCGGTCCCAGTCCTGCGCCAGATGCGCGTCGTCCTGGTACAGATCCGCGCGGGCGCGGCTGCGAAATCGCGCGAGAGCGACGTCGGACGGGACCGAGCACCAGACCTCCACGGCGCGTGTGGCACCGGAGATCGCGATCCCGTTCGCGGCGTACCGCGTGTCACGAGGCTTGAACCACCAGGAGTCGACCACGACGACGCCGGACAACGCGGCGGCCAGCGCCCACACCGCTTCCATCGCGATCGCTCCGATGTTCGGCAAGACAGCGGTGCCGTCCAGCCCGGAAACCAGTGCCGCTTTGACGAGGTCTTTGCGAATCAGGTGCGCGCGTAGTTCTCGTGCCAGCGGGGGAGCCGACGTCGATTTGCCGGAGCCGGGTAGGCCGTTGACCATGATGAGTAGTTCGCAGATGTGACGAGACCTCCAGAGCGGCCAGCGGCGCCGGGTCGGCGATCCTCTGACCGTCGTCTCGTGATTCTCGTTGCTCCGCAGCATGCTCGGCAAGGCGGCGAGCGTGATGGGGGCAAGAGGCGAGCCGAAAGCCCGATCAGTAACTGGGTGGCTGACTGTTTCCCAAAGCTGGGGATCCGAGCGATGAGGGCCCGCCTACGCTGCATCGCATAGCTCGGCCTGATCGATTGCCCGCGTTGGCCGGACTCGTGGGTAGCACGTGTGGCAAACGTCTGGTTTCGAACCGGGCCCGGCTGGATCAGCGGTAGGCCATGTGCAGGAGGTTGCGGTGGGTGAGGGTCGTGGAGTTCATTTGTGCGGCAGTGTTCCGCTGGCGGATGCGCGGACCGTCTTCTCCGAAGCGGCGATGCGCCTCGGGAAGCATGTGAAACGGATTCCGGACGGCGAGACCGGGATACGGGACAACTGGGTGGTGTGGCAGCTGCCCAAGATGCAGGCACATCCCGACCTGGAAACCGTTCCTCCGCCGAGCCCGGAGTACGGGCCGAGCGAACGGGTGCAGCCCAAGCCCGGCGTGGACGCGGCATCGATCGACTTCGGTCCGTTGGGGTACGCGGAGGCGGCGGTGGAATCCTGGCAGGTATTCCAGCAGTTGCGCGCGGATGGCACGATCCCGGCGGGCATCCGGTTCCAAGTGAGCCTGCCGACTCCGATCGCGGTGATCGGGGCGTTCGTTGCGGGACCGCAGGGGGAGTTGGAACGCCGATACGAAGCGCGCCTGCTCGACGAGCTGGCCGCCATCGTCGCGGCGATACCGGCGGAAGACCTTGCTGTGCAATGGGATGCCGCGGTCGAGTTCGCCATTTTCGAGGGGATCTTCCCGTCTTGGTTCGGTTCGGACTACGCGACGCAGCTGGAGGAAGTGGGGCAGCGTCTGGTCCGGCTGGGCGCCGCGGTGCCCCGACCGGTCGAGCTCGGCTACCACCTCTGTTACGGCGACTTCGGGCACCGGCACTTCGCCGAACCCGCCGACACCGGCCGGCTCGCGGCGGTCGCAGGCCGGATCCTGGCCGGGCTGCAGCGGCCGGTCAACTGGATCCACTTGCCGGTCCCGCGTTCGCGTACCGACGCGGACTATTTCAAGCCCCTTGCCGATCTCGCCCTTCCGGCCGAGACGGATCTGCACCTCGGGTTGGTGCACGCCACCGATGGCCGTGCGGGCGCGCTGCAGCGCATCGAAGCCGCCCGTTCTGTGGTCGCCGACTTCGGCATCGCCACCGAGTGCGGCATGGGACGCCGGCCTGCGGAGCAGATTCCGGCGCTGTTCGACCTGCACGCGGAACTGGCCGACATGCTGGGTTGAGTTCCCGGACCGCGGCGCCGGGCCTGTTTCGGGGTTGGGCCCGGCGCCGAGGCGCGGCCGTGAGTCGCGGGCCGGTAGGGTGATGCGTCGGGGCCGGACAGGTCGGTCTGGGAATGGGGGGAGTGGGATGCAGGATCTCTATGTGGTGAGTCACCCGCATGCGGAGCACACCGAACATGATCTCGTGGGTGGGTGGTACGACTCGGAACTGACGCCGCGCGGACGGCGCGAGGCATGTCTTGTCGCCGCCGAGTTGGTACGTCGGCGTGACGGTGCGGTACGGCCGGTGCGGATCACGACGTCGGATCTGGCCCGTTGTGTGGAGACGGCGCGATTTATCGAGGCCGAGTTCGGCGTTCCGGTGACGGTCGATCAGCGGTTGCGGGAGATCAGTTTCGGCGAAGCGGGCGGCCGGCCGAATGCGTGGCTCGCCCAGCGGCAGGTTCCCGCACCGGATCACGATCGGCTCGACCATCGCGGGCCGATCCATGGTGCGGAGACGCGGCGTGAGGTCGCGACACGGGTGGGCGCGTGCGTGCGTGAGTTGATGGCCGACGCCGAGCACGACCATATCGTCGTCACGCACGGCTACGCGCTGACTTTCGTCATCACCACTTGGATGATGCTGCCGGTGGAGGCGGTCGGTTTCGCGTCGTTCGCGACTTCGCCCGGCGCGATCACCCATTTGCGGCACGATGATTACTGGCGCAACCGCTCGATGGTGAGCCTGGCGGACACGTCTCATCTGAGGGGCGGGGAGGGCTGATTGCTTCCCCGGAGCGTCGATGCACCTCTAGTTGACATAATGTCGATTATCGGCGCGATTTCGGCGCGGGTCGGCGAGGTGGCTTACGGCTGGTTTTCCGTTGCTTCGCAGCTTGTTTGGGCGTGCCACCGAGTCGGTCTCGGGTCTCGGGCGGTCGATGTCGTTGCCGGATCGGCGGGACGCTCGGCGGGTTTGTCCGGTTGGTGAAAATTTTTCGGTGTTTCTTGCCTTGCTTGGTGAATCTTGGGATTTCTCTAGATTGACCTCCCCTGAGCTAGCTCCGGAGTGTATGTAAACGTCACAGTGACGAATCGTAGGGTGCTGCCGGGTGTTGGGTGGTTGCCGCGCATGGGTCCAGTGATCGGTGATTGGCTCTGGTTGTGGTGGCCAGTTGTGGGCACGCTGGGTCGGTGCTGGTTCGTCGGTTGGTCGCGTTGTACGCGGGTTTGTGGTTGTACGGGTTGTCGATGGCGGGGATGGTGCGGGCTGGGCTCGGGCTGGATCCGTGGGATGTGTTCCATCAAGGCGTGGCGCGGCATGTGCCGGTCAGTTTCGGTGCGGTGACGGCGATTACCGGTGTCGTGGTGCTGTTGGCCTGGATTCCGTTGCGGCAGATGCCCGGTTTGGGCACCGTGAGCAATGTCGTGGTGATCGCGGTATCGGTCGACACGGGACTGGCGTGGTTGCCGTCGTGGGATGCGATGGTGGTGCGGGTCGGCGCCATGGGGGCCGCGGTCGTGCTGAATGCGGTGGCCAGTGTGTTGTACATCGGGGCGGGTATGGGTCCGGGTCCGCGGGATGGACTGATGACTGGACTGGTTCGGCGGACCGGTCGATCGGTGTGGGTGGTGCGCACGGCGATCGAGGTGGCGGTGTTGACGACGGGGTTTGTGCTCGGCGGCAGTGTCGGCATCGGTACGTTGGTGTACGCCTTTGGGATCGGCCCGCTGATCCATTTGATGATTCCCGCGGTGAACCGATTCCTGCCGGGATTTGCGGCGCCGAAGCCGGCGCCTGTTGTCGAGGTGGCTGCGGGGGTCCCGACCGCTTAGTCGGGTGGCCAGGGCTCCCCTACTCTCTCCCCGCAAGAGCATCCTAATCGTCACTGTGACGCTTCTAGTCGCGGATCCGGAAGAGAACCATGCGCGCTGGCCGCGGCACCACGATGCTCGAGACGCTGTTCGTTCGGCGCCGATCGGTCATGGCCGGCGGGGTTCGTGGCGCCACGAGTGCCGTGTCCGCGTTCAGCTGGAGATGCGGGCTTGGATGCCGTCGAGGAGGAAGTCGAGCCCGGTCCGGAAGGTTTGGTCGGCGTCCAGGTGTGCGGCATCGCGGATGACGGTGGCCAGCGCGGGGAATCGGCCGGTTGCGAAGGTTCGCTGTAGATAGGGTCCGAAGGATACCTGCCACTGTTGCCTGTCCATCCCGGTGGTCCGCTCGGCGCGCCGCTCGGTGATCTCGCGGCGGACCGCGCCGATCACGTACGCGTTGACGGCGTCGACCACGGGCATGATGGCGTCCACGTCGACACCGTTCATCGCGGCCACCACGGCCTCTCCCCTGGCCAGCGCGTGCGGCCCGAGTTGGGGTCGTCCTCCGATCAGGTCGGCGAGCCATTCGTGCTGATGGGCGGCCTGGCGGGTGGTTTCGGCAAGGGAGCGCAGCACTTCTCGCCAACTGTCTCCGGCGGGCCGGATCTCGGCGTAGACCGCATCGACCATCAGGTCGAGCAACTCGTCCTTGGTGGCGATGTAGCCGTACAGCCGCATCGGTCCGACGTTCAGTGCGGCGGCTACCTTGCGCAGCGACACGGCCGCCAGACCGTCCGCATCGGCCAGCCGGATCGCCGCTTCTACGATCCGTTCCCGGCTCAATGGGGCGGGTGTCGGTCGTTCCGGCGGCTCGGGCCTCTCCCACACCAACATGCCGATGACCATACATCGCACCGTTCGATACAGTGTATCGACACGTGCGGTGTATCGAAGGAGGGTCATGGACATCGCGATCGTCGGAGCCGGGCTGGGCGGTCTGACTCTCGCCCGAGTGCTGCATGTGAACGGCATCGACGCCGTCGTGTACGAACGTGAACTCGCGCGCCACGCGCGTGATCAGGGCGGCATGCTCGACATCCATTCCGGGCAGCGTGCGCTGCGCGAGGCCGGTCTGATCGACCGGTTCCACGCGATCGCCCGCGGTGAAGGGCAGGACATGCGGCTTCTGCAACCGGACGGCACGTTGCTGCTCCGGGAGGACACGCCCGACGACGCCCCACTCGATCGTCCCGAGGTCGACCGCGCCGATCTGCGTGGCTTGCTGCTGGATTCGCTTCCCGTAGACATGGTGCGCTGGGGGCACGCGTTCGACTCGGCCGATAACGGACTGCTGCGTTTCGCCGACGGCGGCAGGGCGTCGTATGACCTGCTGGTCGGCGCGGACGGCGCGTACTCTCGGGTCCGCGCGTTGCTCACCGACGCCCGCCCGGCGCATATCGGCCAGAACGTCGTCGAACTCGGCATTCCCGACATCGACCGTACCCACCCCGATCTCGCGGCGATGGTCGGGCGCGGCAACTATTGGGTGCTCGGCAACGGACTGTCCCTGGCGGCGCAGCGTAACGGCGACGGTCGCGTTCGCATCGGCGTCAGCTTCTATCGCACCGGTGAGGACTGGTTCGCTACCAGCGGGATCCCTTTCGACGACCCGGCCGCGGCTCGGGCGCGGCTGATCGAGTTGCTCTCCGGCTGGGATTTCCGGTTCACCGCGCTGATCGCCGCCTGCGACGACACGGTGGTGCCGCGGTCGATCACCGCTCTTCCGGCGGGTCTGACCTGGCCGTCGAGGCCAGACGTCACGCTGGTCGGCGATGCGGCGCATCTGATGCCGCCGGTGGGCGAGGGCGCCAACATGGCGATGATCGACGGCGCCGTGCTGGGCCTCGCGCTGGCCGCGCACCCGGACGACTTGCCCGCCGCGGTCGAGGAATACGAACGCGAGATGTTCGAACGCACGAGCGCTGCCGCCCGGATGTCCGCGCGGGTGCAGGAGATCTTGATGTCGCCGGACGCCGGCCGGAAGATGCTCGAATTCTTTCAACCCGGCTGACACGTGACCGATGCGGCTCCTGGAGCTGTCGAACTGTTGCGGCGGGGTGTCCCATAGGATCGGCTTCGTCGGTGAACTAGTTCGATCGGCTGCGTGCCCAGATATTCGCTGCGGTCGTCTCTTCGGGTGATCGGATCGGGCGTCGACCGCGTGGGAGGTCGGCGCGGATGCTCGGTTGGTCGTACCTCGCGACGCGCTGGTGGCCCTCCGGTGTGGGAGGTCGGCTCGAAGGTTGGTACGCACGAGACGGTCTGGTGCGAACGGTCATCGAAGACTTTGCCGATGAACATGTGGCGGCGGGCAGCTTGTGCGGGTGACAATCCGGGTGTGTCCGCTCTGCTGCCCGATGTGGTCGCCGCCGACGTGTTCGCGGCCGGGTCTCAGCCCGTTCTGCGGGGTGAGGCGGTGTTGTTGCGGCCGTGGGTGAAGGCCGATGCGGCGGTGATCCGGGCGGTCTATCAGGATCCGGAGATCCAACGCTGGCATGTGCGCGACGTCGTGTCCGAGGGTGAGGCGCTGGAGTTGATCACGCGCTGGCGGGCGGGGTGGCGCGATGGTGACGGTCCGCAGTGGGCGGTCGTGGTCGGTGGTGTGGTGGCGGCGCGGGTCGGGTTGCGGGGGATGTCGCCGCCGGATGGGTCGGCGGGGATCGCGTACTGGACAGCTCCGGGATGGCGGGGACGTGGGGTGACGCCCGCGGCGGTGGAGACGGTGACCCGGTGGGCTTTCGGCGTGGGTTTCCATCGGTTGGAGGTGTCGCATTCGGTGCGCAATCCGGCGTCGTGCCGTGCGGCGGTGAAGGCGGGGTTCGCGCCGGAGAGTGTCCGGCGTAGTGCGGGGTTGCACGTGGATGGTTGGCACGACATGCATCTGCATGCCCGTATCCGTCCACCATAGAGATCTGTACGGAATGAGCTGTCCCAGATAGCCTGTGGGAAGTGATCCGGCAGAAGGTGAAAATTGATGAGCGCTACCACCATTGCCCGCCAGTGCACCCTGTGTGAGGCGCACTGCGGAATCCTTGTCACGGTCTCCGGTGATCAGGTGACGCGGATCGAGGGCAATCCGCAGGATGTGCTGTCGAAGGGGTACATCTGCCCGAAGGCGACGGCGATGGGCGGGTTGCACCACGATCCGGATCGGTTGCGTACGCCGGTGCGGCGGGTGGGTTCGTCGTTCGAGCCGATCGGCTGGGACGAGGCGTTCCGGGAGATCGGGCAGCGGTTGCGGCAGGTGCGTCGGGAGCACGGGAACAGTGCGATCGGTATGTATCTGGGGAATCCGGCCGCGCACAGTTCGTCGGTGCTGTACGCGGTGCTGCTGCGGTCGGTGCTGTTGACGCGGAATTTCTTCTCGGCTTCCTCGATCGATCAGTTCCCGCAGGAGTTCGTCGCGTGGCGGATGTTCGGCTCGAATGTGCTGATGCCGGTGACCGATATCGATCGGACCGATCGGCTGGTGATCCTGGGGGCGAATCCGGCGGTGTCGAACGGGTCGGTGACGACCATGCCGAATGCGAAGCAGCGGATTCGGGACGTGCGGCGGCGTGGTGGGAAGGTCGTGGTGATCGATCCGCGCCGGACGGAGACGGCGCGACTGGCCGATCAGCATGTCGCGGTGGCGCCGGGTGGGGATGTGTATCTGCTGTTGGCGATGTTGCATGTGCTGGTCGCCGAGGACTTGTGTGACGAGAAGGCGATTCGCGCGTCGAGTACGGGCTGGGAGCGGTTGCGTGCGTTGGTGGCCGAGGCGTCGCCGGAGCAGATGGCGCAGTACGCGGGGGTGGATGCGGAGACGATTCGGGGGCTGGCTCGGGAGCACGCGGCGGCGGCCTCGGCGGTGCTGTACGCGCGGATCGGGGTGTGTCAGCAGGTGACCGGCACGTTGACGCATTGGCTGGTGAACACGATCAACGCGGTGACGGGCAACCTGGATCGGGCGGGTGGTCAGATGTTCGCGACGCCGCCGATCGACGCGCCGCGGTATGCGAAGTATCTGCCGATGGGGTACGGGGCGTGGACCGACAGCTCGGGAACCTACAAGTCGTTCCGCTCGGAGTTGCCGGTGGCGGCGCTGGCGGAGGAGATGTTGACCGAGGGGCCGGGCCGGATCCGCGCGATGATCACGTATGCGGGCAATCCGGTGTTGTCCACGCCGCAGCGCGGCCGGTTGGGCGCGGCGCTGGACGGGCTGGATTTCTATGTGGCCGTGGACATGTACGTCACGGAGACGACGCGGCACGCGGACATCATCCTGCCACCGATCTCGCCGTTGGAGCGCGAGGACGTCAACATCCTGTTCCCGATGTTCAGTGTGCGCAACAATCTGCGTTTCGACGCGCGGGTGTTCGAGCCGCCTGCCGATGGGCTGGAGGATTGGCAGATCATGGCGCGGCTGGTCACCGAGGTGGTGCCGTTGCCGGCGCGCCGGTTCACCGCGCGGGTGCTGAACGCGTTGTTCGATCGGGTCAGTCCCGTGCGGATCGCGGCGCTCGGGGTGGCGGCGGGGCCGTATGGGGTGTTGCGGCGGGGCCGCCGGGGTTTGACCGTGGGTAAGGCGCGTGCGTCGGCGGGCGGCATCGATCTGGGGCCGTTGCGGCCGAGGTTGCGGTCGTTGCTCGGGACGAAGGATCGGAAGGTGCATGTGGCGCCGGAGGATTTCGTGGCGGCGGCACGTGAGGTGCTTGCGGACGCGCGGCGGGGTAGGGCGGTGACCGCGCCTGCGGACGGGTACGACTTGAAGTTGATCGGTCGTCGTCATCTGCGCAGCAACAATTCGTGGCTGCACAATGTGCCGTCGATGGTGAAGGGTCGGGATCGGTGCACGGCGTTGATGCATCCGCAGGATGCGGCGGCGCGTGGGTTGCGTGATGGTGAATCGGTGACGGTGCGTTCGCGGACCGGTTCGATCGTGGTGCCGTTGGAGGTCAGCGACGATATCCGGGCCGGGACGGTGGCGATTCCGCACGGGTGGGGGCATCAGGAGCCCGGTGTCGGATGGACGGTGGCGGCGTCACTGCCCGGCGCGAATGTGAACCTGCTGCACGATCCGGCGTTGACGGACACGTTCTCGGGCACGGCGGCGGTGAACAACACGTGGGTGACGGTGACGCGTGCGTCTGTCGAGAACGACGAGGGCGTCGGAGTGAGTGAGAACGTGTCCGCGGTGACCGCCTGAGGCGGTGCGGGTGATGCCGTTTTGCGCCGACTGCCGGTTCCGCGTGTGCGCGGTGATCCGGTAGCCGACGTCGGGTGTGCTGCTTCTGTGCTGTTCCCCTCCCCTGGCGTGCGCCGTGTGCGGGTTGGAGGCGGGTGCCGTGTTGTGCAATCGGGCGTATCCGACATCCTTTCCCGGGGGTGCCCGGGTAGAGGACAGCGCGCGATCGGATCTCGTCGGTGGTGCGGGCAGGCGGGTGCGGAACGGTGGTGCGTCCGGGGTGGTCCGGGGCACGTAGCTGTGGCCGATCAGGATAGCGGCGCGAGCGGAATTGCCGTGTCCACCGCGGTTCGGTGCCGGATCGTCACGCGGGTTCGATGCGGGCGGGGACGTGTTTGTGCCAGGGGGTGCCCGCGATGGCGTCGCGCCAGGTGAGGTCGGTGAGGTCGTTGGGGGCGACGCCGGTGCGGCGGGTGCCGTCGCCGGTGGGCAGGTCCAAGCCGAGGCCGTTGGGCAGGGAGGCGTGGCCGGGTTGCATGCGGTCGTTGGTTTCCACGGTGGCGACGGCGCTGCCGCGGCGGGTGGTGATGCGGGCTCGGTCGCCGGTGGTGAGGCCGAGGCGGGCGGCGTCGCCGGGGTTGAGGCGTAGTGCGCCTTCGGGGTCGCGGCGCCGCCAGGTGTCGTCGCGGAAGATGGTGTTGGCGGTGAAGGAGCGGCGCTCCCCCGCTGCCAGCACGAACGGGAATTCCGGGGTGGTGTGGGTGGCTGGTGTGGTGGCGAGTTCGCGCAGGGCGTGCAGGAGTTCGGGGATGGCCAGTGGGATGCGTTTATCGGCGTGTGGGAGGTAGTCCCAGGCGTCGTCGTAGTCGTCGAGGGTGAAGGTGACTCCGGAGCGGCCGGCGAGGATGGCGTCGAACAGTGTGTCGGCGTCGCGGTGTCCGGCGCGGCGCATCGCGGCTGGGTAGACCTTGGCGACGCGCTGGGCCAGTGCCCACAGCACGGCCGCGGAGCGCGCGCCGTCGGGCAGGGTGGGGCCGAGGGTTTCGTACAGCAGGTAGGGGGCGAGGCCGCGGAGGGATTTGTTCGTGGCCAGCAGGGCGGCGAAAGTCCAGGCGTAGGGGCGTCGTCCGAGTTTCGCGGCGGTGCGCAGCAGGGCGAGTGTGCCGCGGCCGACGGCGTGGAGTTCGCGTAGCAGTCGGGCGTGGATCTCGGGTTCGGGCAGGGTGCCGGGGAGCGGGTCGAGGACGGGGGCGCGCAGGTGGAAGGGTTGTGCGGGAATTCGAGGTTGAAGAAGGTGGCTTCCCATTTCTCGAATTGGCTGGCGGCGGGTAGGACGTAGTCGGCGTGGCGGGCGGTTTCGGTGAGGGCGATGTCGATGACGACGACCAGGTCCAGGGTGTGCAATGCGTCGCGGAACGCGGTGGAGTCGGCCAGGGAGTGGGCGGGGTTGGCGGATTCGATGATCATCGCGCGGAAGCGGTCGGGGTGGTCGGTGTCGATTTCTTCGGCGATGGCGTTGCAGGGCAGCATGCCGCCGAACAGGGGTGCGCCGGTGACGGGGCTGCGTTTGACCTCGCGGCTGTAGCCGGCCAGGGGTGCCATCCAGGAATGGGGTTGCATGGCGCCGGGTTTGGCGAAGTTGCCGGTCAGCAGCCACAGCAGTTTGTTCAGGTAGGAGATGAGGGTGCTGTTGGGGCTCTGCTGGACGCCGAGGTCTTCGTAGGTGGCGACGCTGGTCGCGGCGGCGATGCGGTGGGCGGTGCTGCGCAGGAGGTTTTCGGGGACACCGCAGATGTCGGCGTAGGCGGGGACGTCGATGTGTGCGAGGTCGGTGCGGACAGTGTCGGATCCGGTGGTGTGTGCGGTGAGGAAGGTGTGGTCGAGCAGGTCGTCCTGGACGAGGATCGCCAGGAGGGCGGCCAGGCACCAGGCGTCGGTGCCGGGACGTAGTTGCAGGTGGATGTCGGCGAGGTCGGCGGTTTCGGTGCGCACCGGGTCGATGACGATCATGGTGCGGGCGGGGTCTTTGGCGATCTGTTGCAGGACGGTGCGGGCGCGGGGGACGCCGTGGGACTGCCAGGGGTTTTTGCCGAGGAAGATCGATACTTCGGCGTGGTCGAAGTCGCCGGTGGTGTGGCCGCCGGTGAGGTGGGCGTCGACCCATCCTTCGCCGGTCTTCTCCTGGGCCAGGGCGCTGGAGCGGTAGCGGCTGCCGAGGGCGCGGCGCAGGGCGGTGCTGTAGGCGCCGCCGAGGTGGTTGCCCTGTCCCCCGCCGCCGTAGTAGAAGATCTTGTCGCCGCCGTAGGTGTCCTTGACCGTGGTCAAGCGGGCTGCGATCTCGGAAATGGCGGTGTCCCAGCCGATTTCGGTGAAGGTGCCGTCCGGTTCGCGGCGCAGCGGGGTGGTGAGCCTGGTTGCGCCGTTCTGGTAGTGGTCCAGACGTAGTGCCTTGTTGCAGGTGTAGCCGGCGGAGGCGACGTGGTCTTTGTCGCCGCGGATCTTGGCGAAGCGGCGGTCGTCGAGCTGGATGAGCAGTCCGCAGTTGTTCTCGCACAGGATGCAGGCGGTCTTGTGCCACGGTGCGGTGGCGGCGGGGGTGGTCATCGGCTCACCTGGTCGACGCGGGTGCCGTCCAGCCAGGGTTGCGGGTCGGCGAGGAAGGGGGTGTCGGCGAGACGGTCGAGGTCCTGGAAGAAGGCTCGGGTGGTGCGGGCGGCCGCGGCTGTGGTGCCGACGGAGACGAATCCGGCTTGTTCGGCGTCCAGGCCGCGGGAGAGGGTTTTGTCGGGTCCGAAGTAGACGGCGCGTTTGAGTTCGGCGACGGCGACGGGGTTGCGGGCGGCCAGCCGCGCCGCGGTGGCCTGGGTCTGGGCGAGGAGGTCGGCGGCGGGCAGCAGACGGTGGACCAGGCCGAGGCGCAATGCTTCGCGGGCGGTGAACGGTGTGCCTTCGAGGGTGATCTCGATGGCTTTGGCGGCGCCGAGCAGGCGGGTGAGGCGTTGGGTGGCGCCGCCGCCGGGGATGAGGTTGGCCAGTGTCTCGATCTGGCCGAGGCGTACGTGGTCGGCGTCGGCGGCGTAGCGCAGGTCGCAGGCCAGTGCGATCTCGTGGCCGCCGCCGAGTGCGGGTCCGTTGACGGCGGCGAGGTAGGCGACGCCGGAGCGGTTCATCCGCAGGGTGGTGCGTTTCCAGCGGTGGCCCCAGACCAGGCCGGCGCCGAGGCCTCCGCCGTGGCGTTCGACCATTCCCGCGGCGCCGGGTACGCGCAGCGCGGCCGCGGCGGCACGCAGGAACGGGGCGGCGGCGCGGGCGGGGACGAAGGGGTGGGGCCGTTCGATCATGCCGCTGAGGGCGGCGGGATCGGCGTGGGTGAGGAAGCGGCCGGGCAGGCCTCCGGTGAGCACGACCGCGCCGATCGTGTCGTCGGTGTCGGCCGCGGCGGTGAGGGTGTCGAGGTCGCGGACGACGGCGGTGGTGACGAAGTTCAAGGGTGGTGCGACGACGCGTGCGGTCAGTACCCGCCCGGTCTGTTCGAGTTGGATGGTTTCCAGGTGCAGGTCGGCGGCGGGCATCGGCGGCTCCTTCGGTGCGCATGTCAGCGGTCGGAAGGCGAGATGGTGTCCGCGCGAGGGTGATTCGGGGGTGGCGCGGCCCTTGTTCCCGACTATGGCATTCACCATAGTCGGTGTGTCAAGGGTTGATGCGGGCTGCGGTGGGGTGGGTCAGCTCGCGGCGGGCATCAGCTCGTGCAACGTGGCGAGGGCGTCGTCGAGAGGCGTGATGTCGCGCTGGACCCGGCACAGCGCGATGGCGCCTTCGAACGCGGCGACCGTCAGCGTGGCCAGGCGGTGCGCGCGGTCGGCGGGCACGTTGTGACGGGTCAGCATCCCGGTGAGGGCTTGTTGCCAGCGGCGGAAGATCTCCCCGGCGAGGCGGGCGAACTCCGGGGTTTCGTCGTTGGTCTCGACGGCGACCGCGAAGATCGGGCAGCCGGCCCGGAAATCGCTGTCGAGCAGGGTGCGCCGCCACATCGCGGCGAAGCGGTCCAGCGCGGTCGCGGGTTCGTTGTCGCCGGTCAGACGTTCGATGAAGGTCGACATCAGCTCCCCCGCGGTGCCGAGGGCGTCGGTGATCAGTTCGGTGCGTCCGCCGGGAAAGTGGTGGTACACCGACCCGCGTGGAGCGCCGGTGGCGGCCAGGACCCGATCGACGCTGGTGGCCGTGGCGCCGTGCACGCGCAGGGAGTCGATCGCGCCGTCGATCATGCGCTGCCGTGCCTGGCCCCTGGGTGGGCGTGGGGCTTGGGCGTTGCGGGATCGACGTGTGGTTGCCATACCGCCATACTAGGGCGTCCACCTGCTATGGGTTCTCGGTGGGGGACCGGCTCGGCCGGTCCGCGACGACGAGGGTCACGCGGTGGGCTTCTGTACCCGGTCGCCGTGGAATTCCAGCAGCGCCGTGAGGGTCTGCTCGGGTGCTTCCAGTTGCGGGTAGTGGCCGATGCGGGGCAGTTCCACCACGTCGGGAGTGGTGATCAGCTCGCGATAGCGGCGCGCCATATGGCCGCCGGAGACCGGGTCGGTGACGCCGTCGACGAACCGGATGGGGATCTGAGCCTGCTGCAGCGCGCCCACCCAGCGCTGCCGATGCCTGCGTCGTTCGGCCATATAGCGGATGAGCTTGTGGCCGTTGCGTTTGCCGTGCTTGCTGCACCACAGCAGCCAGAATTGGTGCAGTTCGACGTCGGTGGGTTTGGTGTCGGGTCCGAACACCGCGGCCAGGCTGCGGTGGAAGGTGCGTTCGCTACCGAGGACACCGACCAGCGGGCCGAGTGGGCCGGCCAGCAGTCGCTGCACCGGGCGGGGGCGGTGCGCTTCGGGGAACAGGCCGCCGTTGAGCAGGAACACCGAGTCGAGCACCAGGGATTCGTCGCCGGCCGCGCGGCGTTCGGCGTCGCGGGCCAGCAGTTCCTGGGCGACGCTGTCGCCGTAGTCGTGGGCGAGGATGTGGTAGCGGCCGATGCCCTGTTCGCGCAGCAGATTCTCGTGGATGTCGGCTTGGTCGGTGATGCGGTAGTCGTAGTGACGGGGTTTGGCCGACCAGCCGAAACCGATCATGTCGGGGGCGATGACGCGGGCGAACCGTTCGCACAGACCGGGCCAGATGCGATGCCAGTCCCAGGACGCGGTGGGAAATCCGTGGATGCACACCAGCGTCCCGTCGGCGCCTGCGCCTCCGTCGCGCCAGAAGATCTGGTGGCCGCGATGAGTGTGGCGTCGTCCGTTCGCCCGCCAGGACGCGAACTCCTCCATATCTACCTCCTTGTCGTCGACAAGCATGGCGCGTGGGTGCGCCCGGGCACAGTAGTTCGGTGGACCGCGCACGTGTCATCTACCGCGCGGTCCATTTGCCGATCGTGCGCTCTGCGAGAATTCCACCGTGCATGTCGCGATCGGCCTGGTTGTTCTCGTCGCGTCGGCGGCCGCGTTGGCGGCGCTGGCGCGTCGGTTCGGGGTGTCCGAACCGCTGGTACTGACGGTGGGCGGGGTCGCGGCGTCGTATCTGCCGTTCGTGCCGGAGATCCACCTGGAACCGGAGATCATTCTGCTCGGTTTCCTGCCTCCTTTGCTGTATACCGCCGCGATCCGCACGTCGCTGGTGGATTTCCGGGCGAATGTGCGCACGATCGCGTTGTTGTCGGTCGGATTGGTGTTGTTCACGACGTTCGCGGTGGCGGTGGTGGTGTGGTGGCTGCTGCCGGTGCCGTTCGCGGTCGCCGTGGCGTTGGGTGCGGTGGTGGCTCCGCCGGACGCGGTGGCCGCGACGGCGGTGGCGCGGCGGATCGGGATGCCGCGGCGGATCGTGACGATCCTGGAGGACGAGTCGCTGTTCAACGACGCGACCGCGTTGGTGGCGTTACGGACCGCGCTGGCCGCGACGGCGGGCACGGTGTCGGTGTGGGCGGCCGGGGCCGACTTCCTGCTGGCGGCCGGTGGCGGCGCGGCGGTCGGGGTGGTGGTGGCCTATCTGCTGGCGATGCTGCGGCGCCGCATCACAGATCCGGTGATGGACACGACGCTGTCGTTCCTGGCGCCGTTTGCGGCGTACCTGCCCGCCGAGGGGATTCACGCCTCGGGGGTGATCGCGGTGGTGGTGTGCGGCATGATCCTCGGGCACAACGCGCCGGCCTGGCAGAGCGCCGCCTCGCGCATCGCCGAGCGCATCAACTGGCGCACGATCCAGTTCATCCTGGAAAGCGCGGTGTTCGTGCTGATCGGGTTGCAGGTGCGCGGGATCGTGGAGGGTGCGTGGCACAGCGAACTCGATCACGCCACCCTGGTGGGGTCGGCGCTGGCGGTGCTGGCCACCACGATGCTGGCGCGGCCGATCTGGGTGTTCGGCTCCTCGCTGGTGTCGCGCAGCCTCGGTGGCGGCGCGGCGGTGGGAGTGCGTGAGCTGGTGGTGGTGTCCTGGGCGGGGATGCGTGGTGTGGTGACGTTGGCGGCGGTGCTGCTGCTGTCGCCGGACACGCCGTTGCTGGCGGTGCTCAAGCTGCTGGCGCTGGTGGTGGCGGGAACGCTGCTGGTGCAGGGCACGTCGCTGCCGTGGCTGGTGCGGTGGCTGCGGTTGCGTGCGCCCAGTCGCGCCGAGGACGCGTTGCAGAAGGCGAATGTGTTGCAGCAGGCGACGGCGGCCGGTTTGGCGGCGCTCGAACAGCAGATCACACCGGATACGCCGCCCGGTGTCGTGCAGACGTTGCGTGATCGCGTCTCGTGGAAGGCGAATGCGGCGTGGGAGCGGCTCGGGCGGGCGGAGTCCGAACAGGTGACCCCGACCGCGGAGTACCGGCGGCTGCGGTTGGCGATGTTGCAGGCCGAACGCGAAACGGTGTTGCGGGTGCGCGATTCGGGCCATGTCGATTACGAGATCCTGCAGCACGTGCTGGCGCAACTGGATCTGGAGGAGTCGATCATCGATCGGTTCGACGAGGCCGAGGAGGAACGCGTCGAACCGCTGGCCGCGCCTGCGGCCCAGGAGGCGTGCGCGCATCTGCGGGAAGCGCCGCTGGTGCGTGCCTACGCCGGGCCCGACGAATGCGCCGAGTGCGTCGCGGAGGGGCTGGCGTGGGTGCATCTGCGGATGTGCCTGGCGTGCGGGCACGTGGCCTGCTGCGACTCCTCGCCGGGCAATCACGCGACGAAGCATCACGGGGCCAGTGGTCATCCGGTGATGCGCAGCGTGGAGCCGGGTGAGGCGTGGCGCTGGTGTTTCGTCGATGAACTGCTCGGGTGAGGGGCGGGTCAGCGCTGGGCGTGGGAGTAGATCAGGCGTGCGTATTCGGCCAGCAGTTGGTCCAGTGACAGGTTCTCCCCGCCCGCGGCGATCTGCTGGTAGCCGACGAGCATGGCCATGCCGAGCGAGGTGACCACGGCGGCGGTGTCGTCGTCGCCGACGACACCTTTGATCGCTTTGTGCACGGTGCGCCTGCGGGATTCGTCGACGCGCTTGAGGGCGAGGTTGACCGATTCGTCGTTGGCCGCCCAGGCGCGGATGGCGGCTTCGGCGGCGTGATGCAGTCCGGCGGCGAGGTCGGACATGGCGCGGATGTCGTCGTCGGGATTGCCTTGGTTGAACGGCATGGTGCCCAGGATGCGCACTTGCCGGTTCTCCCAGTGCTCGAGCAGGGCGTCGACGAAGCCCTGCCAGCTGCCGAAGTGGTGATAGAACGATCCGCTGGTGACGCCGAGTTGCCGGCACAGCACCCCGATGTTCAGGCCTTTGAAGCCGAGTTCGGCGAGCACTTCCAACCCGGTGTCGAAGTACTGCTCCTTGGTGACCACTCGTGACATACGCGCGCCGTTCTCTCGTTCGGTCAAGGGGGAAGGGACCGAACAGTACCCCATCGTAGCGTCGGGCGGACCGCGCTCGGGAAGTACCGATGCGTACGCCGAGAAGACGCGTCGGTACCTGTTACCTGCTGAGATATTCAGCGCCCGTAGGTGATCTGGTCGCGGAAGAACGCACCCCTATAACAGAGCAATTGCTCTGTTATAGTGGCGCCATGCCCCGCCCCCGCACGCACGACCCCGACACCGTGCTCGACGCCGCGGAAACGCTGGCCGTTCGCTCCGGCCCCGCCGCGGTCACCACGCGCGCGGTCGCCGCCGTCACCGGCGTGTCCAACGGCGCGATCTACCACACGTTCGGATCACGCGCGGAGCTGCTCGCCCGTACCTGGTTGCGCGCCGCGCGCCGGTTTCTCGACCTGCAAACCGCGCTCGTGGACGCCGCACTCGACCGTGGCGGCGACGTCGAAGCCGTGGTCTCGGCCGCGGAGGCGCCCGCGCTGTTCGCCGAACGGCATCCCGATTCGTCGCGGCTGCTGCTGGCCGTGCGGCGTGAGGAGTTGCTCGGCGAGGTACCCGAGAGTGTCGCCGCCGAGCTGGCGGCCACCGACGCGGTGCTGGTGGAGTTGCTGGTGCGACTGTCGCGGCGGCTGTGGCAGCGCGGCGATCGTCACGCCGTCGACGTCATGACGCTGTGCCTGGTCGATCTGCCCACCGCCGTGCTGCTGCGCCGCGACCGACTGGCCGATCCCCACGCGCGCGAATACCTGCGCGGCGCCGTGCGCGCCGTCCTCGCCGTCGGCCCGCCACCGCCCTGATCTTCGCTCTCACCCCTACCGGAAGGATTCGCCATGCCCACACTCGACTACCAGGACAAGATCGCCGTTCTCGATCTCGGCGCCGACGAAAACCGCTTCTCCCCCGACTTCCTCGACCAGGTCGAAACCCACCTCGACACCGTCCTCGCCGACGGCGCCCAGGGGCTGGTCACCACCGCGAGCGGCAAATTCTACTCCAACGGACTGGACGTGGACTGGCTCGGCGCCAACGCCGATCGCGCCGAGTGGTACGTCGCGCGAGTGCAGGCGCTGCTCGCGCGGATGCTCACCCTGCCCGTGCCCACCGCCGCCGCGCTACCGGGTCACGCTTTCGGCGCAGGCGCCATGCTCGCCATCGCACACGACTACCGCGTGATGCGCGCCGACCGCGGCTACTTCTGCTTCCCCGAAGTCGACCTCCGCATATGCTTCACCCCCGGCATGGCCGCGTTGATCCAGGCCAAGCTCGCTCCGAAAAGCGCCGTCGCCTCGATGACCACCGCCCGCCGCTTCGGCGGCGTCGACGCCGCGGCCTACGACATCGTCGATGCCACCGCCGCCGAAGGCGCCGTGACCGACTCCGCCGTGGCGCTACTGGCCCCGCTGGAGCCGGTAGCGGCAGCGCGGCCTGACCCGCCCGGTCGCGGCGTTCGTCCGCGACCGGGCGCACCCCGGCTGCGCGACACCCCCGCCTGTCCGTCCCCATCCGCCGAACCTGTTGTGGCAGAGGTGGTTCGGCGGTGCGCGGAATGAACCGGTCGCGGGTCGGGAAACGGTCGAAAACGCCCCACGCGGCGCACTCGGGCACTTACGGTCTGACAAAGCCGGCTGTACCGAACGGGGTTGTGCGATGACCGAACCGAACACGTCCTGCGCCGCATTCCAGCGCAGCGCGGCGATCGACCCGGACGCGGTGGCCGTCCGGTCCATCGGCGGGACACAGACGCTCACCTGGCGCGAGTACGCCGACCAGGTGCGGGCGGTCGCGGCGGGCCTGTCCGCGCTGGGTGTCGGCCGTGGCGACACGGTGGCGTTGATGATGGGCAACCGGATGGAGTTCTATCCCCTGGAAGTCGGTGCGCAGCACACCGGCGCCACCTCGTTCTCGGTGTACAACACCCTCGCCCCCGAGCAGCTGGCCTACGTGTTCGCCAACGCGGGCAACCGAGTGGTCATCTGCGAGCAGCAGTACGTGGAGCGGATCCGCGCCTGCGGCGCGCCGATCGAGACCATCGTCTGCCTCGATGCCGCCGCCGAGGGCACCGTGGGGCTCGACGAGCTCGAAGCCATGGGCCGTCCCGATTTCGACTTCGAGGCCACTTGGCGAGCCGTGCGGCCCGAGGACGTGCTCACCCTCGTCTACACCTCCGGCACCACCGGCAACCCCAAGGGCGTGGAGATCACCCACGCCAACCTGATGGCCGAGGCGCGGGCCTTCCACGCGGTGCTGCCGGTCGAGTTCGGTGACCGCCAGACCTCCTACCTGCCCTCGGCGCACATGGCCGACCGGTTCTGCTCGCTGTATCTGCAGCAGGTATACGGCACCCAGATCACCGTGGTGCCCGACCGGTCGCTGCTGCCCGCCGCGCTCGCCGACGTCCACCCCACCATCTGGGGTGCGGTGCCGCGGGTGTGGGAGAAGCTGAAGGCCGCCATCGAGTTCTCCGTCGCCGCCGAACCCGACCACGCCCGGCGCGTGGCCCTGGAGTGGGGGCTGGGCGTGGCGGCGCGCAAAGCCGCCGCCGGGCTGCGCGGCGAACCGATCGACGCGCGGCTGGCGGCCGAATGGGCGCGGGCCGACGAACGGGTGCTGGCGGGGTTGCGCGCGAGAATCGGTCTGGACGAACTGAAGTGGGCGATGTCGGGGGCCGCGCCGATTCCGCCGCAGACCCTCGCGTTCTTCTTCGGCATCGGCATCCCGATCTCGGAGATCTGGGGCATGTCCGAACTGACCTGTGTGGCCAGCGCCTGCTCGCCGCAGCAGGCGCGGCTGGGTTCGGTGGGCCGGATGCTGCCGGGGATGCAGTGGCGCATCGCCGAGGACGGGGAATTCCTGGTGCGCGGGCCGCTGGTGATGAAGGGCTACCGCAAACAGCCGCAGCAGACGGCCGAAGCGCTCGACGCGGACGGCTGGTTGCACACCGGTGACATCCTCTCCGTCGACGCCGACGGGTATCTGCGGGTGGTCGATCGCAAGAAGGAGCTGATCATCAACTCGGCGGGCAAGAACATGTCCCCGGCCAACATCGAGAACGCGATCAAGGCCGCGACGCCGCTGGTGGGCGCCATCGCCACCATCGGGGACGCGCGCCCCTACAACACGGCGCTGATCGTCATCGATGCCGAGACCGCGGCACTGTATGCGACCGAGCGCGCGCTGCCGGACGCGTCGGCGGCGGCGCTGGCGGCCGACGCCGATGTGATCGCCGAGATCGCGCGCGGGGTGGCCGCGGGCAATGCCACGTTGTCACGGGTCGAGCAGATCAAACGGTTCACCGTGCTGCCGGTGTTCTGGGAGCCCGGCGGTGACGAGGTGACGTTGACGATGAAGTTGCGGCGCACACCGATCGCGGACAAATACGCCGAACAGATCGCGCTGCTCTACGCCGAGGAGCTCGCCGCGACCGTGCACGAACCCCAGCCGCGGCCATCCCGCGTCGGCGGAGCGGACTCGGTCACAGCGGGAACGTGAGCCGCTGCGGCCGGATGTAGTCGGCCGGGTCGTGCAGGGGGCGCAGTTGCGGTCGGCGCGCGGCGGGGATCTTGTGCAGTTCCGCGCGCAGCGGCGCGTCGTAGGTCGCGGCGCTCGCGGTGAGCCCGGGCAGCCAGTTGTCGTGATGGCTCGGGACGAACAGCGCCGGGCGCAGCGCCTCGATGTAGGTGCGGGGATCGCGCAGGCCGTTGTTGATCTGGTTGTGGCCCTGCACGGCGCCGATCTGCACGTCGGTGGCCGGTAGCGCGGCGAAGGCGTCGAACACCTGCGGCGCGCGTTCGGTCAGCGGCGCGGACGAGTCGTGCCACACCAGACTGAAGCCGGGGACCCGGAATTGATACAGCAGCACTCCGCCTTCGGGGTCGCGCAGTCGCGGCAGGCCTTGCAGTAGACCGCTGAGCGTCGGTGGGTGGGTGCGCACGACGCCCGGTTCCGGGCGTGGGAAGAAGCGTGGTGATCCGCCGGCGGGGTCGGGTGGGGTGCGCGCGGAGTGCAGGTGCCGGATGACGGTCACCTCCACCGTGCCGACGGTGCAGTCCTCCCGGGCGCCGATCGCGGTGGCGGCGTCACCGTGGGGGGCGAGGGGGAAGGTGGGATCGGTGATCTGCGCGGCGATCCTCGCGCAGTGCTCGGCGGTGCCGTGCACGGTGGCGCCGGTGGCCTGTGCGATGCGGCCTGCGTCCCCGGCGTGGTCGAAGTGGCCGTGTCCGATGAAGATGGCCGCCGGGGCCAGGTCCGCCAGCTGTTGCGGGGTGGCCGGGACGTAGCCCGTGCTGGTCAGCCGCGGCACCCACGCGTCGAGTAGGAACACCGAACCGCCGATGGCCAGCGCGAAGGTGGTGCATCCCACCCACGACAGCACGACCCGGTCGGTGCGCAGGGCACCGCTTGCCGGATCGACGGTGTCGGCGCCGAAGAATCGGGTGCGCGCCGCGATCGTGCGCGCATCGGTGGGGTCGGCGGCGGGCCGCAGTCGCCCGGCCGCCAGGGTCGCCAGTTTGCCGCCGGAACCGAACAGTCCCGCGCCGGGAAAGCCGCACACGCGCCAACCTCATCACGGGTGCGGTGCCGCGGGCAAGAGGTCGTTACAGGCGGATGCCGAGCAGTGCGTCGACGGCGGTGGCGATCGTCGCGGGCGCGTCGGTGTCTCGGCCGCCGTAGTCGAGGGCTTGGCGGGCCCAGTTGTCGAGCGCGTCGAGCGCTTTGGGGGTGTTCAAGTCGTCGGCGAGATGCATGCGCAGCCGGGTGACGGTGTCGGTGGCCGAGGGGCCTGCCTGCGGTGCGACGGCCGCACGCCACAGCTGCAGGCGCCGCTGCGCCTGCTCGAGCAGGGCGTCGGTCCACATCCGGTCCTGGCGGTAGTGCCCGGCGAGCAGGGCGAGGCGGATGGCGGCCGGGTCGACGTCCTGGCGGCGCAGCGCCGACACCAGCACGAGGTTGCCGCGGGATTTCGACATCTTCTCCCCGTCCAGCCCGATCAGGCCGGCGTGCACGTAGTGGCGGGCGAAGCGGCGGCCGGCGATGAGCGACTCGGCGTGCGCGGCGGAGTATTCGTGGTGGGGGTAGATCAGGTCGCTGCCGCCGCCCTGGATGTCGAATTCCGGGCCGATGCGGTTCAACGCGATCGCGCAACACTCCACATGCCAGCCGGGACGGCCCGGGCCGAAGGGGGCGGGCCAGGACGGTTCGCCGGGCCGCGCCGAGCGCCACAGCAGCGCGTCGATGGGGTCGCGTTTGCCGGGGCGGTCCGGGTCGCCGCCGCGCTCGGCGAACAACCGCTCCATGGTGGCGCGGTCGTAGCCGGATTCGTACCCGAACTGCTCGGTGGCGTCGGCGCGGAAGTAGACGTCGGGGTACTCGGCGTCCTCCACGATGTAGGCCGCGCCGGAAGCGAGCAGTTTCTGCACGACCTCCACGACCTCGTCGACGGATTCCACGGCGCCGATGTAATCGCGCGGCGGCAGGATCCGCAGTGCGGCCATGTCCTCGCGGAACAGATCGGTTTCGGCCGCACCCAGCTCGCGCCAGTCGACGCCGTCGCGGGCGGCGCGTTCGAACAGCGGGTCGTCGACGTCGGTGACGTTCTGCACGTAGTGCACGTCGTGGCCCGCGTCGCGCCACAGCCGGTTGACCAGGTCGAAGGTCAGGTAGGTCGCGGCGTGGCCGAGGTGGGTGGCGTCGTAGGGGGTGATGCCGCAGACGTACATGGTGGCGGTGGCGCCGGGGGTGACCGGGCGCACCTGACGGTCGGCGGTGTCGTACAACCGCAACGGCGGTCCTGCTCCGGGGACGGTGGGGATGGCGGTGTCGGACCAGGACTGCATGCTTACGAGGGTAGAGGTGTGGGCGAGATCATCCTTCCCCGGCCCGGTGGCCCCGACCGTTCCGCCGCGGCGGCCGCCCGCCGCGACCTGCGTCTTCCAGCAAATCGTGGGATGTCAATACTTACGGTTTCGCTGAATCAGCTGTCGGCGGGGCCGGTGGGGTCGGCGATCGTGTTGGGCGTGATCGCGAAGGTGCCGTCCAGTTCCGGGATGTCGGGATCGGTGTCGGCGAGCGCGATCTGGGTGAACGCGCCGCGAGCGACGTCGAACTCGAGCTCGTGATAAGCGACCGTATCGCCCCAGTCCGCGGAAGGCAACGAGATGAACCGCATCGTGAACCGCCCGGAGTCCACCGAACCCTCGGTGAGGACGTAGACGCCGAAGTGGTTCTCCCCCGCGGAACTCAGCCAGTAGACGCCGTTGTCGTAGAGGTGAAGGTCGGTGTCGGGATAGGGTTTCTTGTCGTAGAGGTGCACGTAGTGCAACGCGATGCGGTAGGTCGGTGCGCCGATGACGATCCGCACCGTCGGTGCCGTGCGGTCGGGAGTGGAGTGGGGCATCGCGTCCTCCTCGTCGCGCCGGCTGCCGGAAGCTTCAACTGTGCCAGGAAACGCCGCCCCCGGCAGGGCCCGCGGTCAGAAGGCGGGCCACGGAATCGGCCGCGACGTGCGCGGCACCGGCATCACCGGCTCGTCGAGCACCTGCTGGGTGCGTTCGATCAACGCGTCGATCTCGGCGTCGGTGATGTGCTCGCTGAGAGTGTCGGCGAACGCGCCGGGCAGCTGTTTGGCGAACGCGGTGATGTCCGCGATCAACGCCTCGTCGATGGGCTGACCGGCCCAGCCCCACAGCACGGTGCGCAGTTTGTGCTCGGCGTGCAGGCAGATGCCGTGGTCGACGCCGTAGACCTGCCCGTCCACCCCTTCCAGCGCGTGCCCGCCCTTGCGGTCGGCGTTGTTCAGCAGCACGTCCAGCACCGCCACCCGGTGCAGCCGCGGATCGTCGGCGTGGATCAGCGACACCTCGTTGCCCATGTCGTCCACCGCGCGCAGCACCTCGCGGAATCCGTCGGGTACCGCGCCCGCCGGGCACAGGTCGATCAGGTCGAGCCGGTCGCCACGGTCGGTGTGGTTGTCCACGCCCACCACCCAGCGCTGCACCATGCCGACACCGAAAGGGCCGTCGCGCAGGATGGTTTCGGGGATCACGCCCCAGCCGATCGCCTCGGAGATCAGATAGGAGGCCACCTCGCGGCCGGCGAGGGTGCCGTCGGGGAAGTCCCACAGCGGTCGTTCGCCGCGGATGGGTTTGTAGACCACCCGCAGCGGCGCCGCGCCGGTGCTGTCGCCGACGTCGCAGACCAGGGTCACGTTGCTGGCGGTGCTCACCCGCCCGATCACCGTCAGCTCGCCGCTGTGGAATCCGTCCCCGGCCTCGGCCACCGAATCACTCCTCTAGTTCGGCCGCGCCGAAGATGTCACCGCGTTTGTAGCCGTTGGTGCGCACGCACATGTGCCCGCGCGCCGAGAGCGGCTCCCCGCACAGCGGGCACGGCGGGCGGCCCGCCGCGATCACCCGGGTGGAGCGCAGCGCGAATTCGCGGGCCTGGATCGGGGTGAGGAACACCCGCACCGCGTCGGGGCCCTCCTCGGTGTCGTCGAGCACCACCGACTCGTCGACCTCGGTCTCGGTGATCGCGAGCAGTTCCACCACCACCGCGCCCGCGTCGGCGTCCCAGCCCAGGCCCATGGTGCCGACCCGGAATTCGGCGTCGATCGGGGTGACCAGCGGTGCGTTGTCGCTGACGTCCTCGGCCTGCGGGGGCACTTCGGCGCCGAAGCGGCGCGCGACCTCGTCCAGCAGCAGACCCATCCGGTCGGCGAGCACCTTGACCTGCTGCTTTTCCAGTAGCACGCTGACCACGCGCGGCTCCTGCACCGCCTGCAGATAGAACGCGCGATCGCCCGGCTCACCGACGGTCCCGGCGACGAAACGATCGGGGGTGCGGAATACATGGATTGCGCGTGACACATGCACCTCCTGATACGTGACCCTGAACGACTACCCGCGGTGCGGGGGTTCCATACAACGACCGTCCGGTTGTCTACAAGGAATCTCGGCGCTCCGCATTCCCATTATCCGCACTCCCGCTATTGCCGAGTTCGCCACCGGGGACTGGTCCGGAGGTCTCGGGTTCCGGCGACGCCGACCCGGCCGCGCGGGGTTGCCCGCCGGACGCGGCGAGGGCCGACAGGTCGGCGCCGGTGTCGTTGAGCCGCCAGACGTACGGTGCGGTCGGCGTGTAGCGCACGACGCTGATCGAGGCGGGTTCGACGACGATGCGCTGGAAGCCGTCGAGGTGGATGCCCAGCGCGTCGGCCAGCACCGACTTGATCACGTCGCCGTGGGTGCACGCCACCCACAGTGCGTCGCGGCCGTGCTGCTCGGCGAGGGCGCGGTCGTGCTCGCGGATCGCGGCGACCGCGCGCGCCTGCACCTGCGCCAGGCCCTCACCGCCGGGGAACACCGCGCCGGAGGCGTGCCGCTGCACGACCTTCCACAGCGGTTCGGCCAGCAGTTCGGCGATGGGGCGGCCGGTCCACGCGCCGTAGTCCACTTCGAGCAGCCGGTCGTCGAATACCGGTTCCAGCCCGAACTTTTCCGCCAGCGGCGCGACCGTGCGCTGGCAGCGCAGCAGCGGGGAGTGCACGATACGTTCGATGGGCAGCCCGGCCAGTCGTTCGGCCACGGTCCTCGCCTGCTCCTCGCCGCGCTCGGTGAGCTCGACGCCGGTGCTGCGACCGGCCAGGGTGCGGGCGGTGTTCGAGGTCGACACACCGTGCCGCAACAGGATCACCGTCATGCGGCCAGCCTAGCGATCATGTCGCCGAGACCACCCCGCCCGCCAGCAGACCGAGCAGGATCGCGCCGAGCACGATGCGGTAGCCGACGAACCAGTACAGCGAATGGCGCGCCACGAAACGCAGCAGCCATGCCACCGAGGCGTAGCCGACCGCGAAGGCCAGCACGGTGGCCACCAGCAGTTGCGGGCCGCTGGCGTTGAGTCCCTCTCCGGCGGGTTCGAACGCGTCCGGCAGGCTGAACAGGCCCGAGGCGGTCACGGCGGGGATGGCCAGCAGGAACGAGAACCGTACGGCCGCTTCGCGTTCCAATCCCAGGAACAGGCCCGCGGTGGAGGTCGCGCCCGACCGGGAGACACCGGGGATCAGCGCCAGGCACTGGGCGAAACCCATGACCAGCCCGTCGCGGGTGGTCAGTTGCTCGAGCGGGCGTTCCTTGCGGCCGAAGTGCTCACCAGCGGCGATGACCAGCGCGAAGAAGATCAGCATGAACGACACCAGCCACAGATTGCGGGCGCCGGTGCGGATCTCGTCTTTGAACAAGAAGCCCAGCACACCGATGGGGACGGTGGCGATGATCACATACCAGCCGATGCGGTAGTCGAGTTCGCGCTGGGCCTGCTCGTCGAGCACTTGCCGGTGGTCGGCGGTGAGGACCGGCAGTCTCGTGGTGGGCTGATCGTGCAGTGGCAGCTGCTGGCGACCGCGCGCGGTCGCCCGCTCGCGCAGACCCGCGAACCAGGCCAACACGATCCGCCAGATGTCCTTGGCGAAGTACACCAGTACCGCGGCCTCGGTGCCCAGCTGGGTGACCGCGGTGAACGAGGCGCCCGCGTCGTCGCCGAAGAAGACCGACGACACGATGCGCAGATGCGCCGAGGAGGAGATCGGCAGGAACTCCGTCAGTCCCTGCACCAGACCCAGCACCAACGCCTGCACCCAGGTCATCGACTCGCCAACCACGAACCATCCTCCACTTCCGCCCGAAATACGGGTTGCTACCTGGGCATTGCCGCGGCGGCCGGTCGCGTCGTCGGGCCTGCCGCCCCAATCACGCAGCGACAGTACAGTGTCGAGGCCGCAGCAGCGTGTCCGGCTGTTGCGCCGGCGCCGGCGCGCAGGTACCCAGGTTTCCGGCGCACCGGAGCGCGACCCACTGTGCTGGTGGGCGGCCGGTCGCGTCTCCACACTCTAGGCTTGGCGCCGTGACGAATGCGCGGACACGGTGATGGAACAGCGGACGGTGGGCCGTAGCGGCCTGCGGGTGTCGCGGATGGGCCTGGCGACCCATACCTGGGGTTCGCACACCGACGCCGAGGACGCCGCGGGGCAGCTGGTGGCGTTCGTCGAGGCGGGCGGCACGCTGGTGGACACCTCCCCCGCCTACGCGGGCGGGGCTTCCCAGCGGATGCTGGCCGAGTTGCTCGGTGATCTGGTCTCGCGTGACGAGCTGGTGCTCAGCGGGTGCGCGGGGACCGCGCCGTGGGGGTATGCCGATGCCGGGGTGCCCGGGGCGGCGCAGGTCACGGTGGACACCTCGCGGCGGGCGCTGCTGCGGCAACTGGATCGCACGCTGCTGGAGTTCGGCACCGATCACCTCGACGTGTGGAATGTCGCGGTGTGGGATCCGCGCACTCCGCTCGAGGAGGTCGCCTCGACGTTGGAGCAGGCGGTGCGGTCGGGGCGGGTGCGGTACGCGGGCGTGCGCGGGTTCGGGGCCTGGCAGCTGGCCAGCCTGGCCGCGGTCGCGCCGGTGACGGCGGCGCAGACACCGTATTCGCTGCTGGCGCGGGGTGCGGAGGCCGATGTGGTGCCCGCGGCGCAGTTCCACGGGGTCGGGGTGATCGCCTCGGCGCCGTTGGCGGGCGGCATCCTGACCGGCAAGTATCGCGACGGTGTGCCCGCCGATTCGCGCGGCGCCGACGAGGCGACCGCGGCGGAGATCCGCAGTGGTCTCGACGAGCGCGCCACCCGGGTGGTGGATGCGCTGGTGACCGCCGCCGACGGGTTGGGCACCTCGCCGCTGGCGGTGGCGCTGGCCTGGATCCGGGACCGGCCGGGTATCGCGAGCATGGTCGTCGGCGCCCGCGACATCGGGCAGCTCACCGGTGTGCTGGCCGCGGAGACGCTGGAGCTGCCGCGGGCGATCGCCGCGGCCCTGGACGACGTCAGTGCGCGCGCCGAGTGACACAGATTAGCCTTGCCTGCATGAGCACTGCAGCGACCGGGGGTGGGCGTGGGAGCGGAGTCCGAGCCGGGTGGTGGCGTGCCGTCGCGGCGTTGTTCGCGGTGGGCCTGCTGGCGGGGACGGTCGCGTGTGGCGCCGACGCGGGGTCCTCGCACGGCGGGCACGGGCCGACGACGGCGACGCTGACCGATCTGGATCCGGTGCCCATCGGGCCGGAGCCCACCCCGGCGCTGCCGGTGACGGTGCGCTCGTTCGACGGCGCGCAGGTCACCGTCACCGACGCCTCCCGCATCATCGCCGTGGACCGCTACGGCACCCTCGCCCAGATCGTGTACGCGCTGGGGTTGGGGCCCAAGCTGGTGGGGCGCAGCACCTCGGCGGCGTTTCCGGCGGTGCGGGACGTGCCGAACGTGGCCGGGGGCAACGGGTCGCTGAATGTGGAGTCGGTGCTGGCGATGCGGCCGTCGGTGTTTCTCACCGACACCACCAGCGCCGCGCCCGCGGTGCGCGAGCAGTTGCGCGCGGCCGGGGTGACGGTGGTGTATTTCGATCCGGAGCGGACGATGGACGGGGTGGTGCCGCAGATCGAGGCGGTGGCGGGCGCGTTGGGGGTGCCGGAGCGGGGGCAGGCGCTGGCGCAGCGCACCCGCGACGAGATCGCCGCCGCCAGTGCCGCGGTGCCCGCGCAGGATCCGCAGCCGACCATCGCGTTCCTGTATCTGCGGTCCACCGCGATCACGATGCTGGCCGGGCCTGGGTCGGGGGCGGACGCGTTGATCGCGGCGTTGCGTGCGCGGGACGCGGGTACCGTCGCGGGGTTGAAAGAGCCGTTCACCGCGATCACCAGTGAGGCCATGATCGGTGCGGCGCCGGATGTGCTGCTGGTGATGTCGGACGGGTTGAAGTCCGTCGGCGGTGTGGAGGGGTTGCAGAAGGTGCCCGGGATCGCGCAGACCCCGGCGGGGCGCGACCGGCGGGTGGTGGACATGTCGGATGCGGTGCTGCTGAGTTTCGGGCCCAACACCGGCCGGGTGATCGCGGCGTTGAGTGCGGCGGTGTACGGCACCGGTCACGCATGAGTGTTTCGGGGACGCAGACGGCGCGGCCGCCGGTGCCGCCGCTGCCGAAGTCGCGGGGCCGCTCGCGGGTGCTGCTGGTGTTCGTGGTCGCGGTGGCCGGGCTGGTCGCGCTGGCGGTGGCGTCGGCGGCGATCGGGCAGGTGCCGACGACACCCGCCGAGGTGGCCGGCAGTGTGCTGCATCGGATCGGGGTGGATCTGGGGCCGATGCCCGCGCATCCCGCGGGTGAGGTGACGCTGTGGGAGGTGCGGTTCCCGCGGGTGGTGCTGGCGATGCTGGTCGGTGCGGCGCTGGCGACAGCGGGTGCGTTGTTGCAGGGCGTGTTCGCCAACCCGCTGGCCGAGCCCGGTGTGATCGGGGTGTCGGCGGGGGCGGCGGTCGGTGCGGGCACGGTCATCGTGGTGGGCGGGGCGTTCGTGGCGGCGTGGTCGGTGGCGGCGGCGGCGTTCGTGGCGGGTTTGGCGACCACGTTGCTGGTGTATCTGCTGGCGCGCTCGGGCGGCCGCACCGAGGTCGTCACCCTGGTGTTGACCGGTGTCGCGATCAACGCGTTCGCGGGCGGGTTGATCGCGTTGCTGCTGTTCGTGGCCTCCCCCGCCGCGCGCGATCAGATCGTGTTCTGGCAGTTGGGGTCGCTCAACGGGGCCACGTGGGAGTCGGTGGGTGTGGTGGCGCCGCTGAGCGCGGTCGGTGTCGCGGCGGCGGTGCTGCTGGCGCCGCGACTGGACCTGCTGGCGCTCGGGGAGTCGGCAGCTCGTCATCTGGGTGTCGATGTGGAGCGGTTGCGCCGCAACGTGATCGTCGTGGTGGCGGTGCTGGCCACCGCCGGTGTCGCGTTCACCGGCATCATCCTGTTCGTCGGGCTCATCGTTCCGCACCTGGTGCGGATGCTGGTCGGTCCCGCCCATCGGATCCTGATCCCGCTCAGCGCCGTCGTCGGCGCGGTGGTGCTGCTGGCCGCCGATGTCGCCGCCCGCTCGCTGGTCGACAACGCCGACCTGCCGTTGGGCATGCTCACCTCCCTCATCGGCGGCCCCGTCTTCTTCTGGCTGTTGCGCCGCACTCGAGCTCGCTCCGGGGGCTGGGCGTGATCGGGCATCGTCGAGTGGCACATGGTCGCGGTGACTGCCGAGCAGTCCTCTCGGTGGTGTGCCACTCGACCGGAGGTGTGGGGTGAGGGTGCGGATGGTGCACGAGGCGCCGGGGTGGCCGGTGCGGGGGGATGTGACCGTGCGGGCGTCGGGGGTGAGTGTGCAGCGGCGCGGAGGCGGGCAGGCGCGGCGGGTGCTCGACGGTGTGGATTTCGAGGCGGTCGCGGGGCAGGTCGTGGCGCTCGTCGGGCCCAACGGCGCCGGTAAGTCGACGCTTCTGGCCGTGCTGGCCGGGGAGCTGGCGCCGAGCGTGGGGACGGTGGAACTCGAGGGGCAGCCGTTGGCGCACTGGACGACGTTGGACATGGCCCGGCGGCGGGCGGTGCTGCCGCAGACCCACACCGTCGGGTTCCCGTTCACCGCGCGGGAAGTGGTGGCGATGGGCCGCGCGCCGTGGGTGCGCACCGAACGCCGCGAACACGACGAGCAACAGATCGCCGCCGCGATGGCCGTCACCGACGTCGCGCATCTGGCCACGCGCTCGTTCCCCACCCTGTCCGGTGGTGAACGCGCCCGGGTCGCGTTGGCGCGTGTGCTGGCGCAGGACACCGCGACGCTGCTGCTGGACGAGCCGACCGCCGCCTTGGACCTCGGCCACCAAGAGGCAGTGCTGCGTCTGGCCGCCGAGCGCGCCGCGGCGGGCGCGGCCGTGGTCGTCGTCCTGCACGACCTCGGTGTCGCGGCCGCCTACGCCGATCGGGTGGCCGTCCTGGATGCCGGTTGTATCGCCGCGGACGGCCCGCCCCGGGAAGTGCTGACCACCGAGCTGCTCACGAAGGTCTACCAGCACCCGGTGGAAGTGCTCGACCATCCGGTCACCGGCGCCCAACTGGTGCTGCCTGTCCGCCGCTGATCGAGTCGACCCGCCGGTCGTCTCTTCGGTGCCGAGGACCTGTGCCGAACGGCGGTGTAGATGCCACGGCTCGAGCGTTGGGCCGGTGCCCGAAGCCGTAGCGACCGTCCGGTGTGGGGCGGCCCGGGCAGTCCGGCATTCCGGTACACACCGGCGATCGTCAGCGTCGCCCGTTCGCGGCGCGGCGCACCCGAAGTTTCGGCTGCCGGTTCTTCCAGCGGCCGACGCCGGTGTCGCGAGGGGAAAGCGGACCGGCGGGACCTACCGCCAGATCAGTCTCAGCACCGCGGGGGTCAGCAGCATGCGGATCACGGTGGCGTCGAGGATCAGCGCGGCGATCATGCCGTAGGCGATGTATTTCATCAGCACCAGATCGGAGAAGCCGAACGCGCCGGTGACCACGATGAGGATCGCGGCGGCGGAGGTGATCACGCTGCCGGTGTGGGCGATGCCGTAGCGGATGGCCTCGGGCGCGTCCGCGCCGGCGGCGCGCGCTTCGGACACGCGCGACAGCAGGAACACCTCGTAGTCGGTGGACAGCCCGAACACCACCGTCACGATCAGCGCCAGCACCGCGAACATCAGCGGTCCCGGCGTGAAGTGGAAGATGCCCGCGCCGTGGCCTTCGACGAACACCCAGGTCAGGACGCCGAGGGTGGACACGAGGCTGAGCGCGCTCATCGCGACCGCCTTCACTGCCAATACCACCGAGCGGAAGGCCGCGTACATCAGCGCCAGCGCCGCGGCGACGAGGATGGCCAGCAGCACGGGAAGGCCGTCGAGTAGTCCGTTGATGCTGTCGCGTTCCAAAGCTGGTACCCCGGCGACCATCACCCGCACGCCGGGCGGTTCGGGGATGGCGCGCAGCGCGGCGATCACGCGGTCGGCGTCGCGTTTGTCGGTCAGTCCGGCGGCGAGCACGTTGAGGCCGTCTTTGGTGGGTGCGGCGGGCTCGAAACGTCCGGTCAGGCCGGGGACCTGGTTGGCGGCGTAGCGGATGTCGCCGAGCTGCTGCGGGTCGGCGCCGAGGACGACCAGTTTCAGCGGTTCGGTGCGGAAGCTGGGGAACAGGGCGTCGAAACGTTCCTGCGCCACCCGCGCCGGGTTGTCGTCGGACAGGTAGCGTTCGCTCAGTCCGCCGAATTCGATGTGGCGCATCGGGATGCTCAGCGCCAGCAGGGCCAGCACGATCGGCACGGCGACCGCCCAGGGGCGGCGCATCGCCCACAGTGCGAGGCGGGAGAAGAATCCGGCGTCGATCTGCGCTTCTGTCCTGGTGCGGGAGAACCGCTTCCAGCCCAGGAAGTCGATGCGGTGTCCGACGACGCTCAACGCCGCGGGCAGCGCGGTCACCGACAGCAGCGCGGCCAGCAGCACCGAGCTGATGCCGCCCAGCGGCACCGAGCGCAGCACGCCGTTGGGGAAGATGAACAGCGCGCCGAGGCTGAGGGCGATGATCGCCGCGGAGAACAGCACGGTGCGCCCGGCGGTGGCGACGGTGCGGGCGGTGGCTTCCTCGACGGGGTGACCTGCGGCGAGTTCCTCCCGGAAACGGGTGACGGTGAACAGGCCGTAGTCGATCGCCAAGCCCAGGCTGACCAAGGTCATCACGGCGCTGGCGAAGACGTTGACCTCGATGTGGTCGGTCAGCGCCCGCAGTCCGCCCTGGGTGCCCAGGATCGTCATGCCGCCGATGAGTACCGGCAGCAGCGCGCCGACGACGCCGCCGAACACGAAATACAGCAGGATCGCCACCAGTGGCAGCGCGATCATCTCCGCGCGTTTGATGTCGCGCTGCATGCCGGTGTTGATGCCCTCCACGATCGGCTGCAGTCCCGCCAGCTGCACCGTGGTGCCGCCCGGGCCGCCGCCGGCGCGCCCGGCGCCGAGGTGGTCCTTGATCGCCAGGTAGTTCTCCACCGTCGCGGTGCCCGAGCCGCGCAACCCGACGCTGGCGAAGGCATGGGTGCGGGTGGCGTCGGTGGCCTGGGCGGAGAACGGGCTGTCCCAATAGCTGTCGATCTTCTGGATGCGATCGGGATAGGTGGTCAGCAACCCGGCCAGGTGCCGGGTGACCGGGCCGCGGACGGCCGGGTCGTCGACGGTGGCGCCGTCGGGGGCGGTGTAGAGCAGGATCAGGTCGCTGTCGGTGTCGCGACCGAAGGTGCGGTCGGCCAGTTCGGCGGCGGCCACCGATTCGCTGCTCTCGTCGAACCAGCCCTCCTGGGTCAGCCGTCCGGCCAGGTCGCGGCCGTACCAGCCGGAGACCAGGACGAACAGGACGAAGAAGCCGAGGACGAGGACGCGGTGGCGGTGCACGAACCGCCCCCACCGCAGTGATCCGGAACGGTGCATCGCGTCGCGGTGCCCGGTCAGCCGCAGGCCGGGGTGCGGTAGTCGGCCGAGCGCAGGATGCCGCACAGGTCGGTGCGTGAGATCTTCCACTTGCCGTCGATGAGCACGAAGTGCACGACGGTGGTGCGGACCGCGGCGCCGGTGCCGTCCTTGTCCAGCCGCATGGTGGCGGTCAGCGTGCCGTCGTGGTTGTCGAACACCGGGTCGGTCACCCCGTAGACGGCGCGCGGATTGTCCTGCAGCGCCTTGTACATGTCGGGGATGGCTTGGCGGAAGGAGTCGCCGTCCTCGATGAGGGCGGTGCGTTCGCTGTCGGGCAGCGCCGGGTCCAGCGCCCGCTTGATCTGGGCGTCGAGGTCGGCGGCGGTGGGCAGCGGGGGGTGGGCGGCGCTGGAGGAGGCGGCGATCGAGGACGACAGCGAGGCGTTCGCCGAGGAGCGGGCGGCGTCGACGGCGGCTTCGTCGGTGCCGCTGTCGCACGCGGCGGCGGCCACCGCCATCAGCAGGCCCGCGACGGCGAGCGCGGTGCGGGCGAGTCGTGTGTGGGTCATCGCTTCCTACATACCTTCGATGACGGAGCTGATCCGTCCCAGCAGGGCACGCACGGTCGTGACGTCCCGTTCCGCGGCGGCGTCGATCGTCGCGGCGTCGGGGATCATATCCCGCACCAGGGCCCCGATACTGCGTTCGTCGTCGAGGTCGATGTCGGCGACCGTGGCTTCGGCGACCGCCAGAACGTCCTCGGGACCGGGGACGGCGTCGGCGAGATCGCGGCGGTAGATCTCGAGCGTCAGGGTGGCGCGGACGGTGCGGAAGGCGAAGGGATGGCCGTCGGCGGTGGTGCCGAAGCCGTGCGCGTACGCGCCGACGGTGATGTCTTCGATGACAAATCCCGACGTATGGTCGGCTTTCAACCCAGGTCTCCCTATATCGGACGGTGTGGTCTCCACCGTAACTCCGGTTACCGACATTCCGCTCGAGCCGACACCCCGGTCGGTCGGTTGGTTGCGTCATCATGGTCAGATGGGGAGGTTGCGGAAGATTCGTCGGTAGAAGGAGTTCGGTCGATGCGCCCTCGCGCCTGGCTCGTCTCGGCATTCGCGGGTGCCGCGGTGCTGGTGCTGCTGGCCGGATGCTCCTCCGGTGCCGGCGGTCCCGACCTGCCGACCAGAGAGCCGGCCACCGCGGCGCTCGCGCCCGCGGCCTCGACGCCGCCGGCCGGGCGGGTGCTGCCCGCCGGTCCGGTCGCCGAGCTGGCCGCCGATTCCGCCGGCGGGTTGCTGGCCGCCCTGGACGGGGCCACCCTCACCGTGGTCGACCCGGAGGCGGCCCAGCCGGTGGTGCGCACGGTGACATTGCCCGAGCGCGCGAGCGGTTTGACCGCGGGCAGGCCGGGTGAGATGCTGGCGGCCGCGCCGGGACGGGTGCTGCGGGTGGAGCTTGCCTCCGGGGCGGTCACCGCGGTGGCCGTGGACGGCGAGGTGCGGTCGGTGCTGGCCCGCGCGGACGGCGGGCTGCTGGTCGGCACCGCCGACGGCCGGGTGCTGGATGTGGCGGCCGATGGTGCGGTCACCGCCACGGTCTCGGGGCTGGTGTCGGCCGACGAACTGGCCGAAGCCGGCGGCGAGCTGACCGTGCTGGATCGGCGTCAGACCGCGATCTTCGAGCTCGACCCGGGTGAGCAGCGGCCCGGATTGGCGTTGCGGGCCGGTGACGGGGCCACGCGGCTGATCGGTGACACGCGCGGCCGGTTCGTGGTCACCGACACCGCGGGCGGCGAACTGCTGGTCTACACCGCGGGACCGCTCGTGTTGCGCCAGCGTTTCCCGGTAGGATCTTCGCCTTACGCACTCGCCTACGATCAGCGGTCCGACACCGTGTGGGTGACGTGCACGCAGCGCAACGAAGTCGTCGGATTCGACTTGTCGACTGGTATACCGAAGGAAGTGGGCCGCTACGCCACCGTCCGACAACCGAACTCGGTGGCCGTCGAGCAACGCACCGGTGATCTGTTCGTGGGGTCCGCGACCGGCGACGGTCTGCAACGGATCGGTGCGGAGGATCGGAAGAGAGGGCACTGATGGCTCGGACACCACGCGCGGGCGAGGATACCGCGGCAGCTGCCGATCCGGCAGCACACCGGGGGCGCGGGCGCGCACTGCCCGCGGGCTGGGAGACCACCAGCGACGACTACGAATACGTGCCGCTGCGGCTGCCACCGGATGTCACGCGGGTGACCGCGTCCATGCGGCTGGCGATCCAGGCCGAGTTCGGCGGCTGGGAACTCTCGCGGGTGCGCGCCTACACCGACGGCAGCAGGCGGGTGCTGCTGCGGCGGCGAAAATCCGCCCTACTACCCCAGCCCGAACCCGGAATGTGAGCCGATGTACGCCCTGCTACTCCGACTGATGTTCCTGGTCGCACCGGAACGCATCCATCATGTCGTCTTCGCTGCCATGCGGTTCGCCGCCTGGTTCGCGCCGTTGCGCTGGACGATGAGCAAACTTCTCGTCACCCGTGATCCGATCCTGCGCGCCGAGGCGTTCGGGGTCGAGTTCCCCGCGCCGCTGGGGCTGGCCGCCGGTTTCGACAAGAACGCCGATGGCGTCGACGCCTGGGCGCCGCTGGGGTTCGGTTTCGCCGAGATCGGCACCGTGACCGCGCAACCGCAGCCGGGCAATCCCGCGCCGCGGCTGTTCCGGCTGCCCGCCGACCGTGCGCTGATCAATCGGATGGGTTTCAACAATCACGGCGCGGCCGCGGCCGCCGAACGACTGCGCGTGCGCCGCGGCGGGGTGCCGATCGGCGCGAACATCGGCAAGACCAAGATCGTCGAGCCGCAGGCCGCGGCCGCGGACTACGCCGTCAGCGCCGCCTTGCTGGGGCCGCTGGCCGATTTCGTGGTGGTCAACGTCAGTTCCCCGAACACGCCGGGCCTGCGGGATCTGCAGGCGGTGGAGTCGCTGCGCCCGCTGCTGCGGGCGGTGCTGGACAGTGTGCGGGTGCCGGTGCTGGTGAAGATCGCCCCGGATCTGTCCGACGAGGACATCGACGCGGTCGCCGATCTGGCTGTGGAACTCGGTTTGGCGGGCATCGTGGCCACCAACACCACCATCCGCCGCGACGGTCTGCGCACCGATCCGGCGGAGGTGGCCGCCATGGGCGCGGGCGGGTTGTCCGGCCCGCCGGTCGCCGATCGTTCGCTCGAGGTGTTGCGGCGGCTGTACCGGCGGGTGGGTGATCGGCTGGTGCTGATCTCGGTGGGCGGCATCGAGACCGTCGATCAGGCGTGGGAACGCATTCTCGCCGGGGCGACGCTGCTGCAGGGCTACACCGGTTTCATCTACGGCGGTCCGTTCTGGATGCGCCGCATCCATCGGGGCCTCGCGCAGCGGTTGCGCGCCGGCGGGTATCACAGCATCGGTGAGGCCGTCGGAGCGGAGCACACGGCGCACGCCTGAACCATGGTGCTCAGCCGTGCACGAATGGTGGTTCGGGAGTACGCACTCGCCGGGTCCACCGGCTGTGCCCCGGCGGTGCGGGATCTCCCTTGGGTCGCAGTTCCTGGCCCAACCGCGCCGCCATGGCCTTGGCGAGCAGGATCACCGCGTGATCGCGCAGGATGCCCAAGTGGTCGGCGTAGACCTCGACGCGGGCCTGGGTC
Source organism: Nocardia sp. CY41 (assembly GCF_009829325.1). Taxonomy (GTDB): domain Bacteria; phylum Actinomycetota; class Actinomycetes; order Mycobacteriales; family Mycobacteriaceae; genus Nocardia. Next base: position 101,518 of record NZ_VUOS01000018.1, on the reverse strand, counting down.
ATGCGGTCATGCACGACGTCGGGGTCGCTGAGCAGTTCATCCAGCGACATCCCGGCCAGGGCCTGGCTGCGGGTCAGCCGTCGGTCCGGTAGCCAGCTCAGCCGCCAGCTGTCGGGCGCGTCGGTGTCGCGGTAGGCCGATTCCGGGGTTATGTCACTGGTCATCGTCCATTCGGTGGTGTGGATGGTCATCGCGGTCTCCGGTGCGACAGGTGGAGTGAGGCCGGCTCCAGGGCGCTGAGTCTGATGGTCACGAATGCCTCGCGTCGTGCCTGCGCTGGTGCGGCGCGGTGGGGCCGCCGCTTCATGTATTCCGCCGTGGTCGGCGGTGTGGTCGGCCGGGCGGAGCAAGTCCGCTGCCCGGCCCGGTGGTCCAGGGGGCGGCTCGCAGGTGTGCGGCGGTCGGGGGAATCGCAGCGCGGGGCGAGCGGGGTGGATAGTGGCGACCGGGGCGTGCGCGGTCGGATCCGCGTGGCGGCCGGCGCCGCGCGGGTGGCCGGATTCGTGGCTCCGGCCGCGTGGCGGGCGCGACGCCCAGGGGGCGAGCCCGAGACGGTGCTTGCTTGCGCGCCGGCGTGGTGCGGGCGGTGACGGTTGCGTTGCCGTGCGGGGTGGGCGGCGGCTCGTTCAGTCCATCACCGGCTTCGGCACCAGCTCGGTATCGGATCCGGCGGGACGGTGTCGCCGCCGCCGTCGCGGCTGCCGTATCTGAAGAATCATCCTGCTCACCAGCCCTCCCGATGTGTCTGGTGGTGCGATGGGGATCGCCACATCCAGTGTGGCATTTGCCGTTCCCCGCGCGCAATTGCCGTTGTAGTTTGGTAATTGACTATTTGCCCGCTGGCTAAACCCGATTTGCGTGGCCAACATGCGCGCGACGCCCCGGTGTCGCGCCGATAGAGGAGGGTGGCATCGCCATGGTCCCGCAGGATTCGGGGATGGTTGCCGTTCGCAATATCCTCACCCGGTTGTGCAAACGGTCGGGGCTGAGCTCGGATCGATTGCGCAGCACCGAAATCGACGTGCTGCCCCTGCTGGATCTGCTGGCCGTGCGGCAGTACGCGCGGCGCGCGGGCATCGATCGGGAAGAGGCGGTGCTGCCGCTGGTGCGTGATCTGGCCCTGCGGCTCGACCCCACCGACCGGCTCGTCGTCGACGCGGAATTGTCGCTGGGTTTGCTGCGTGAAAACCCGCCCGCCGGTGTCGATCCCGGCCTGCTCTACGCCGCGGATCTGGGTGAGCGGCGCGAGTACCTCGCCGAGCAGTGGGCGGCGCTGCACGAAGCCGTTGGCGCGCAACCGATTCCGGACAGGCTGACGGTGCGCTCGCTGCGCGGGGCTCCCGAGCGCCGGGCGTTCACCGAGCTGGCCGCGCAGCTGGCCACGGCTTCGGTGTTCGACGGCGCGCACGTCGTCGACTTCGGTGCGTCCGCGCAAACCGTTGCGACCGAACCGGTTGCGTCGCAATCCCGCGGTGTGGTCACGGTGATCGGTGACGCGGTGATCGATCACCTGTACGTGGTCGACCGGATTCCCGGGCCCGGGGGCACCACACGCGGCAGCTATCGCGAACATCCCGGCGGTAAAGGGCTCGCCCGTGCGGTCGCGGCCGCCCGGCTCGGACTGCGGGTGCGGCTGATCTCGGCGGTCGGCGACGACGACGCCGGCGGCCGCATCCTGGAATACCTGCGCAGCGAACGCGTCGACACCGAACTGGTCAAAGTGGTGCCCTACGCCCCGACTCCGGTGACCGCGGTGATCGTGGCCGGCACCGGAGCGGCGAGCACGATCGGCTGCAAGGACGAGCGGATCCGGTTGAGCGCCCAGGATCTACGCAGTGACGCGATCCGCTCGGCGATCGCGGCGTCGGAGGCGGTGTTGCTGACCTTCGAACAACCCACCGGGGTGATCGAGCAGGTCATGGGGCAGCTGCGCGGCCTGCCGCAGCGGCCGCTGGTGGTCGTGCATCCGGCGCCGCGGTTGGAGCGGCCGCAGTACCTGTATCAGCACCTGGGTGTGGTCGATTACCTCGTCGGTGGCGACAAGGACCTGCACGCGCTGGCGATGGCCTCCGACGGCGCGCCCTCGGACGAGGAGCAGACCGCCACCCGGCTGCGCGCCCTCGGTGTCGGCGCGGTCTGCGCGATCCAGGATTTCCGGTGCGCCGTGTGGTCCGACCAGCTCAGCGACCGATTCCAGCCGTTCCCGACGGCGCTGGACGACTCGGTCGGCGCTCACGCTGCCTTCTCCGCCGCCCTGGTATATCGTCTCGTTTCGACGCGCCGCCCCGCCGCACGCAAGGACTACGTCTGGGCGACCGCCGCAATGGTGGCGACGCAATCGATCGGGGACGTCCCCGGGGCAATGCCACTGGTGAGTGAGGTCGAGCGAATTTACAAACTCGCTACGGAGGAGCATTGACCAACGTTGTGGATCCTGCCGACACCGAGCATCGGTTCCGTCGCAACGGGCAAGATCTGCGAGTTCGGGTGGTGGAGTTGCGCGGGGGCGGTGAGCAGGGGCATCTGTTGCTGTTCGGCGCGGTCGCCGACGGCTGCCTGGTGCGGGTGCATTCGCGTTGCCTGTACGGGGAAGCGCTGCGGTCGCAGGACTGCGACTGCGGGCCGGAACTGGACAAGGCGCTGGATCTCATCCAGGCCGCCGGCTCCGGAGTGCTGGTCTACCTCGAGCAGGAGGGACGTGGCGCGGGGCTGATCGCCAAGGCACTGGGTTACCGGGAAAGCGAGCGCTCCGGCGCGGACACCTTCACCAGTTACGAGACTCTCGGCTACCCCGCCGACGCCCGCACCTATGTGGCCACCGCCCGGGCCCTGGCCGATCTCGGCCTGCGTTCGGTGCAGTTGCTGACCAACAATCCCGCCAAGGTCGACGCGCTGCGGCAGGAGGGGTTGCAGGTCACAGCGGTGCCGCTGCGCACAAGGGCGCTCAGCGAGCGGGCCCGCGACTATCTGGAGGCCAAGCGCACCCGGCGCAAGCACTGGATCCCGACCGATTCCGCGCCGTGGGCACCTGGCGACGACGGCGACCGCGCCGCCGCCGAGCAGCCCACGGCCGTCGATCCGGTCGTGATCGCCCCCGGTGACCACGTTCGGCCGCGGCCGGGGCCGGGCTCCGCGCCGGATCTGATCGGTGCCTGAAGGATTGTTGAAGTTTGCCCCACCCCGTCTGCCGCATGTGGCTACCATGAGTGAGCCGCGCCACATGTGGCGCGCCGACTCGTGAGAGGCTGACAGCGCCATCGCCGCGCCGTGTCAGGGCTTCGAGTCCGGATCGGGCGCCGGCGCGGACCGGCCCCCGGTTCACGCCAGCGCTACCGGGAACAGGGATATGACGACAACAGAAATCGGATACGCGCACCAGTCGGGCAAAACGGTCTACACCGTGCCGGCCGCATTCCAGGAGACCGCGCGGCTGCGCCCCGACCAGATCGCCTTGCGCAAGGTGGGCGGCACCCAGGAATACACCTGGCGCGAGTACGCCGAACGGGTGCGCTCGATCGCCGCGGGCCTGGCCGGCCTCGGCGTCGGCCACGGCGACACCGTCGGCATCATGCTCACCAACCGCCCCGAGTTCAATCTCGTCGACACCGCCGCGCTGCACCTGGGCGCCACCCCGTTCTCCATCTACAACACCAGCTCCCCCGACCAGATCTCCCACCTGTTCACCAACGCGGGCAACAAAGTCGTGGTGACCGAACAGGTGTTCCTCGACCGCATCATCGCGGCCGGAGTGCCGGTGGAGCACATCATCATGGTCGACGGACCCGCCGAGGGCGCCCTCACCCTGGAACAGGTCGAGGCCGCACCCGCCGCCGACTTCGATTTCGACGCCGCCTGGCAGGCCGTCGGCCCCGACGACCTGGCCACCCTCATCTACACCTCCGGCACCACCGGGCCGTCCAAGGGCGTGGAGATCACCCACCGCAACGTGCTGGCCCAGATCATCGTGCTGGTGAACGGCCCGCTGCAGGTCGGCCTCGACGACCGCGTGGTGTCCTACCTGCCCGCCGCCCACGTCGCCGACCGGATCTCCGCCCACGCGCTGAACCTGCTCACCGGCATCCAGATCACCACCGTGCCCGACCCGCGCGAAGTCGCCGCCGCCCTGCCCGACGCGCGCCCGACCACATTCTTCGGCGTCCCGCGCGTCTGGCAGAAGATCAAGGCCGGTGTCGAGGGCAAACTCGCCGAAGAACCGAGCCCGGTCAAGAAGGCGCTGGCCAACTGGGCGATCGCCACCGGTGTTGCCGCCGCCCGCGCCGATCTGGCGGGCAAGGGCCGCGGTCCGCTGCTGAGCGCGCAGCACAAGATCGCCGAGACGCTGGTGCTGGCCAAACTGCGCCACGCCCTGGGCCTGGAGCAACTGAAAGTCGCCTCCTCCGGCGCCGCCCCCATCCCGCCGGAGACCCTGGAGTACTTCCTCGGCCTCGGCTTCACCGTCAGCGAGGTATGGGGCATGTCGGAAACCACCGGCGTGGGCACCTACACCGAGCTCGACAAGCCGCGCCCCGGCTCGGTCGGGCGCGCGGCCGACGGCGTGGAGCTGCGGCTGGACGCCGACGGCGAGGTGCTGGTGCGCGGCGCGATCGTCACCCGCGGCTACCGCAACATGCCCGACAAGACCGCTGAGGCCATCGACTCCGACGGCTGGCTGCACACCGGTGACATCGGCACCCTCGACGCCGACGGTTACCTGCGGATCGTGGACCGCAAGAAGGAACTGATCATCAACGAGGCGGGCAAGAACATCGCCCCCAGCAATATCGAGAACTCGGTGAAGGCCGTCTCCTCGCTGATCGGCCAGGTCGTCGCCCTCGGCGACGCCAAGCCCTACATCGCGGCCCTGATCGTGCTCGACCCCGACGTCGCCGCGCTGCGGGCGAAGGAACTCGACGCCACCGGCGAGGACATCGCCACCCTGGCCACCCGCAAGCAGATCGTCGACGAGGTGCTCGCCGCGGTCCAGGCGGGCAACGCCAAACTCTCCCGCGTGGAGCAGATCAAGCGGTTCACCATCCTCGGCGCGGTCTGGGAACCCGGCGGCGACGAGCTCACCCCGAAGATGTCGCTCAAGCGCGCCCCCATCGCGGCCAAGTACCAGGCCGAGATCGAAGCGCTGTATGCCAAGGAACCCTCCGAACGGGTGATCAGCGTCAAGTAAGTTCCCTCGAAAGCGCTGTGGCCTTGGGTTTCCCGGGCCACAGCGCTGTCTCACGGCTCCAGATACAACCGCTCGCACGGCAGTCGCGGATACTCGTCGGTGCCATCCATCGACACCTCGACCGCATCGTGCCAGTGCCGGGCACGCCACTCCTGGACGAACAAGCACGCGGCGGTGACGCAGGCGACGAAGTCCATCCGCACGCCGTGCCAGAAGACCGACAGATGGACGTCCGGCTCGGACGGCCGCGGAGAGCCACGGCGCTCGGCACGATTCGCCGGCGCTTCGTCATCGCGCATGAGCACCGGCCTCCTGGCGTCCGAATGCCACCATTCGGCAGTGCGCCAACATCTTCCGGATCTCGGTGACACTCTCAGCCATACGCCAGGCCCCGCCTGCGCCGCTGGACGCACTCGGCAACGCATCCACGGATCGCCGCCACCACCACACTGCCGGAAGGACGGAAAGCGCTGTCGGGCCGCTCGACCCACGCACGGAACGTCGTCCCACGATCGGCCGGACTCGGCAACGCCACGGTGCCGCCCGCCCGCACCACCGACACGTTGAGCCGAAACATCTCCGCGAACAAAGACCTGTCGTCCGGTAGATCGGGTCGCGTGAGATAAGTCCATCGCTTGGATCGAGGATGCGACATGATCGGCCCGATCGCATAGCCCTGCCGCTGCATCCAGACTTTCACATCCTGGCCCAGCGTGGCGGGCATGATCACCGCCCACGCCACTCCCATGCGTAGGACTATGCGCCCCACGTGGGGAGGATCGACCTCCGCGGGCAGATCGCACACCCGCCGGTAGTAGGCGCACCGCGACAGCGGCGTATTCCCGAAAGACATGTGGCGCACTATGAAACCCCCTGTTCAAGCGATCGACGCTGCAGATGCTTACCGGCCTGGTCGGACGGTGGAGCGCCCGAGTCCTTGCGTGGGATTTCCGCCGAATCTGCGCTGAACTCCCCCACCGGGCGCGTATTCAGCACACACCGAGAAGTTGCTGCGAGTAAGGTCGCAGCGGGTGTTGAAAGGTGGTGGATCGACCTCTTCCGGTGACGAAATGGCGGGCGTGATGAACAGTGCGAACATGCACCTTTCCGAGTGGTTGTCCCGTTCCGGTTGGAGTCGCAGCGAATTGGCGCGGCGTGTGCGCACTGTGGCGATCGAATGGGGCGAGCCCCAGATCAGACCCGACGCGTCCAGCGTGCGTCGCTGGGTGGACGAGGGCGAGCGCCCACGCCCGCCGGTTCCGGCGATCCTCGCCGATCTGTTCTCCACGCGCTTCGGTTATCGCGTGACAACCTACGACCTGGGCCTGGGTGAAATGCCGCCCGTTGACCGCGCCCTCGTCTACGACCCATCGTGGACGAGAACACTCGAAGCAGTCGCCGACCTCGGGAGGGCAGACGTGGATCGCAGGAAATTCCTCGCTACAGCTCCGTTCGCCGCAGCCGCGGCCATCGGGCCATCCCGCGACTGGCTGCTGAACACTCTCGACCAGCTACCGGATCAACGCCGACGGGTACGACTCGAAGACGTCACCGCCGTGAAGAACATGTTCGGCACATTCCAACAGATGGACATCTTCCAGGGCGGAGGCTCGGGGCGGCTCGTGTTGGCGGCCTATATGAACGAGCACGTCTACCCGCTGCTGCGGCGGACGTACACCGAGCAGATCCGCTCGGCGCTCTGCGGTGCGGCAGCCGAGCAGACCTATCTGCTCGGCTGGATGGCGTTCGACAACGGCGAGCACGGCACCGCGCAGCGCTATCTGATCCAAGCGCTGCGGTTGGCCGAAGAATCGCGTGATCCCGCGCTCGGCGCGCACGTTCTGGCTGGGCTGGCCGACCAGGCAACCTTGCTCGGGCATCCGCACGAAGGCCGGCGACTCGCCCAGGCGGGCCGCCAGGGTCTGTCGAAGGTGGATGCGCCCGCCTGTCTGGCGGATCTGTGGACCTTGGAGGCCCGCGCGCTCGCGGTCATCGGTGACAAGGCCGGTACTGCCCGCGCGATCAACGCCGCCGAAAGCGCGTTCGCCCGCGTCGAGCCCGATCGAGAACCCGAGTGGGCGCGATTCATAGATCAGGCCTATATCTGCGGCGAGTGGGCGAACGCGTTCCGCGATCTCGGACAACCGGACGAAGCCGCGTCGCACGCTCGCCGATCGATCGCCCACGCCCGCATGCAGAATCGCGCCCGCCGGGGTGCTCTCTCGCACGCCGCCCTCGCGGTGACCCACCTGCAGAAACGAGACCTCGAAGCCGCGCACGCCGCCGGGGTACGAACAGTGGATCTCGCGCGGAAGGTCAAGTCCTCCCGCTCCGTCGAAGCCGTCCGCGACATTCAGCAGCGCATGGCCGGTTTCGGCTCGCATCCGTTGGTCGCGGACTTCAGCGAACGAACCCGGGGATTGCTCGCGGCATGACGGAGTAGCACGCGGACCGCCGACGTCGGCTGGTCTGTTCGAGCGCCGTGTCGCCGGGACGGACAGATTCTTTGGAAAAAATTCGAAAAAGTTCGCCGACGGATGTCGAGAACGTCGTGGCGGCTCCGTCCCAGGGGTGAGCGACCAACCGGGGTCGCGGGTTCGGGAAGGATGAATGTCATGGCCAAGTACCTGCTTCTCAAGCACTACCGCGGCGCTCCGGCGGCGGTCAACGACGTGCCTATGGACCAGTGGACGCCCTCCGAGATCGCGGCGCACATCCAGTACATGAACGACTTCGCCGCCCGCCTGGAGGGCACCGGCGAGTTCGTCGACGGCCAAGCCCTGGCACCGGAGGGCGCGTGGGTGCGCTACGACGGCGAGGGCAAACCCCCGGTGACCGACGGCCCGTTCGCCGAGACCAAGGACCTGATCGCGGGGTGGATGATCATCGACGTCGACTCCTACGAGCGCGCCGTCGAACTGGCCGGCGAGTTGTCCGCGGCGCCGGGTGCGGGCGGCAAGCCGATCCACGAGTGGCTCGAGGTGCGGCCGTTGCTGACCGCCGCGCCGACCGTCACCGAATGACGGATGCCGACGCGGTGGACGAAGCCCAGCTGCGGGACCTGATCCCGGGCGTCCTGGCGGCCGTCGTCCACCGCGGGGCGGATTTCGCGACCGCCGAAGACGCCGTGCAGGAAGCGCTGATCCGGGCTGTCGAGGCGTGGCCGAAGCAGCGCCCCGGCGATCCGAAGGGGTGGCTGATCACCACGGCGTGGCGGTGTTTCCTCGATCTGGCCCGCTCCGACCTCGCCCGGTACCGCCGGGAGCTGCGAGACTGTGAGGAGCCACCGCCCGGACCCACCACCTCGGTGGACGAAACGCTGCAGCTCTACTTTCTGTGCGCGCACCCGAGCCTCACCCCCGCCTCGGCCGTCGCCCTGACGCTGCGGGCCGTCGGCGGTCTCACCACCCGCCAGATCGCGCAGGCCTACCTCGTGCCCGAAGCGACCATGGCCCAGCGGATCAGCCGCGCCAAACGCACCGTCGCCGAGGTCCGGCTGGACCGTCCCGGAAACCTGAGCACCGTGCTGCGGGTGCTGTATCTGGTGTTCAACGAGGGATACAGCGGCGACGTCGACCTCGCCGCCGAGGCGATCCGGCTTGCCAGGCAGCTGGCCGCGACCACCGGGGACCCGGAGGTCGCGGGCCTGCTGGCCCTGTTCCTGCTCCACCACGCCAGACGCCCGGCCCGCACGCGCGCCGACGGTAGCCTGGTGCCGCTGTCCGAGCAGGACCGCAGCCTATGGCGGCGCGACCTGATCGCCGAAGGCGTGCTGGTGTTGCAAGCGGCGCTGGCCCGCGACCGGCTCGGGGAATACCAAGCGCAGGCCGCGATCGCGGCCCTGCACGCCGACGCGCAGACCGCCGAGGAAACCGACTGGGTGCAGATCGTCGAGTGGTACGACGAACTGCTCCGGTTCACCGACAGCCCGGTGGTGCGGCTCAATCGCGCCGTCGCCGTGGGGGAGGCGGACGGACCGCGGGCGGGGCTGGCCGCGCTCGCCGAGCTCGACCCGGCGCTGCCGCGGTACACCGCCTCGTCCGCTTACTTGCATGAGCGGGCCGGAGACCTTGCCACGGCAGCGCAGCTCTACGCGCGGGCCGCCGCACAGGCGCACAACCTGGCCGAACGCAACCACCTGACGCTCCGGGCGGCAACCCTGCGCCAGCGCATGTCGAGTGAAGGAGGATGAGCGACCGATCGCGCCCGAGAAACGCCGAACGGGCTGGTCGGTGGTTGTGCTCGAGTGCCGCGCTCGCGGTCGCCCTGCTTCGACGTGGCGGCCGCGAGCCGGGCACTCCGAGGCGGCGCTACCCCAGCTGTTCTACCGCGAAGCCGACCAGCAGCACGGCGAATCCGCCGATCTCGCCGATGATCAGCGCGACGAGGACGAACCGCATCGACGGCGGTGGATTGCGCATCTGGTTGTCGGTCTCCCGCTGCAAGCCGAGCCGGATGTAGTTCGAGATCGTCACGACGAACAGCAGGATGATGGCCCCCGCCGCGACGGCGTTCACCGCGGTCGGCCAGCCGGACAACTCGACGAACCACGCGATCAATCCGGTCGCGAAGGAGTACAGCAGTGCGGCTCGGTGCGCGATGTCCACGTAGGGGTGGGCCAGGCCGTCCGGCGAGGTGGTCATCGCCTGCCACTTCCATACGCCGAGCGCCAGTGCCCACAGGAAGATGAGCCCGGCGAAGAAGAGCACCCAGGCCGTTTCCGTGCGAATGATCAAGTTCGTACCCTCATCAGTCCTCGCACGCCCTCTTGGGCGGCTGTCCAGCGGCAGCGTAGCCCCTCCGGTCGGTTGCGGCTCGGCGCGAAACGAACCAATACTGGGAAGACCAACCGGTCGGATCGGGTTGCGGTCCTACTCGGCTACGAGCTCGCCATACGGAACGAAATAGGCGCGATTCACGGTGCTTTGCCAGCCGTGATGGGTCGCGGTCGGCGCTCGGCCGCTGGCGGCGGGATCCCGCGACCACGGCTTGCGCCAGGTTCACGGCGATCGTTTACCGCTCCGTAAACCTCGCTGGAGAGAGCACTGTGGCCCCGAGCTTTTCGCTCGGGGCCACAATCGTGTCAAGGACTACTTCTGCTCGTAGGTGGCGATCAGGGTGGCGCGCGCCAACGTGTGGGAGAACAAGTTGAAGCCCAGGTAGGCGGGGCTGGCGGTCTCGTCGATGCCGAGGCTCTCGACGTCGACGGCGTGCACGACGATGAAGTAGCGGTGGGGTCCGTGGCCGGGCGGCGGGGCCGCGCCGACGAAACCGTGGAAGCCGCCGTCGTTGCGCAGGGTGATCGCGCCGGTCGGCATCGCGCCGCCCTCTTCGCCGCTGCCCGCGCCCGCGGGCAGGGAGGTCGCGCTCACGGGAATGTCCGCGACGACCCAGTGCCAGAAGCCGGAGGCGGTGGGCGCGTCGGGGTCGTACACCGTCACCGCGAAGCTCTTGGTCTCCGCAGGGAAACCCGACCAGGACAGCTGCGGGGAGATGTCCTGGCCTCCCGCCCCGAAGATGCCGCTGACCTGCTCGTTCTTGAACGGCTGCCCGTCGGTGACATCGTCGGATGTGAGCGTGAACGACGGCACCTGCGGCAGTGCGTCGTAGGGGTTGTAGGTCATGGAACCTCTCTTCCGGTGATCGGATCAGCTGTGCAGTAGGAAGTGTTCCAGCACGCGGGTGCCGAATTCGAGCGCCTCCACCGGCACCCGCTCGTCGACGCCGTGGAACAGGGCGGTGAAGTCCAGCTCCGGCGGCAGCTGCAGCGGTGCGAAGCCGAAGCAGCGAATACCCAAGCGGGCGAACGCTTTCGCGTCCGTGCCGCCGGAGAGCATGTAGGGCACGGTGCGTCCGCGCGGATCGTGGGCGAGCACGGCGTTGTTCATCGCGTCGACCAGATCGCCGTCGAAGGTCGTCTCGTAGGAGTCGAGCTTGGTGATCCACTCGCGTTCGACGTCGGGACCGATCAGCTCGTCCACCTCCCGCTCGAACGCCGCCTGCCGCCCGGGCACCACGCGGCAGTCCACCACCGCCTCGGCGGTCTGCGGGATCACGTTGGCCTTGTAACCGGCCTGCAGCATGGTGGGGTTCGCGGTGTCGCGCAGGGTGGCGCCGATGATGCGGGAAATGGTGCCCAGCTTCGCCAGCTGGCCCTCGATATCGGGACTCGCCGGATCGAACTCCAGACCCGTCTCCTCGGCGACGGCGGCGAGGAACGCGGCCACCGAATCCGAGACGACCAGCGGGAAGGTGTGTTTGCCCAGCCGGGCCACCGCGTCGGCGAGGATGGTGACCGCGTTGTCCTCGTGCAGGAAGGAACCGTGACCGGCGCGGGCCTTGGCGCGCAACCGCATCCAGCCCAGGCCCTTCTCGGCGGTCTCCACCAGGTACAGCCTGCGCTCGGTGCCGTCGGGCCGCGGTACGGTCAGCGAGAACCCGCCGACCTCCCCCACCGCCTCGGTGACGCCGTCGAACAGGTCGGGGCGGTTGTCCACCAGCCACTGCGAGCCCCACTTGCCGCCGTTCTCCTCGTCGGCGAGGAAGGCGAAGACCAGATCGCGCGGCGGCACCGTGCCCTCGAGCTTGAACTGGCGGGCCACCGCCAGCGTCATCCCGACCATGTCCTTCATGTCGATCGCGCCGCGACCCCACACATAACCGTCGCGCACCGCGCCGGAGAACGGGTGCACGCTCCAGTCCGCGGCTTGGGCGGGCACCACGTCCAGGTGCCCGTGGATCATCAGCGCGCCACGGCTGCGGTCGGCGCCCTCCAACCGTGCGAAGACGTTGCCGCGCCCGTCCGCGCCGGACTCGACGTATTCGGTGACATATCCCGCTTGGTGCAGCTGGTCGGCCACCCATTGGGCGCATTCGCGCTCACCCTTGGTGGTGGCCAGCTCGCCGGTGTTGGAGGTGTCGAAGCGGATCAGCGTACTGACCAGCTCCACCACTTCCGATACCGCGCGGGAGCTTCTGTTCGGGTCGATTCCTTCGCCAGTTGCGGACACGCTCCCTTTCCTACCACCCGCGCGGCCGGGCAAACGTCCGGCCGGGGTGTCGAGGCGAGGCGATTCGGCCCGCACGGTGCGCGATCGCGCACGGCAGGTTTGTCGTCAGGGTGAGCGGAACTCTCCCGCCGCGCCGGGCGGCTGTACCTCGTCCGGGAACACCACTCGCACGAAGGCCCAGAACCGGAACACCATGCCCAGCGCTGTGCCGATCAGCTGCGCGGCGACGAAGTCGGCCAGGTTCTGGGTGAAGCGGGAGACCTCGGGCACCTCGAGATGCAGCACATACCGCGACACCCACAATGGTGCGGTGTTGATCGCGACGGCCAGAAAACTGACCAGATAGAACAGCGCGGCCTCGTGATGACCGCGCCGCCCGCCGCGCCCGTCGAAGGACCACTGCTTGTTGAGCACATACGACAGCGTGATCGCCGCCAGCACCGCGACCACTTTCGCCGTGACCGGATGCGCCTCGAGCACAGTGCTCTTCAACGTCAGGAACACCGCGGTGTCCAGCGTGAACGCGGCGACACCGACAGAGGCGAAACGTAATAGTTCTCGACGCCGTGCCTCGCCCCCCAGCGCGGACGTCACCCGAGCGAAAACGGGACGTTCGGAAAACAGCACAGGTAAAGTCTCCGGCACATGTCCCTCCCCCACAACAAGATCGGCGGATTCACCGCGTCACCCGCTGCGCGGGTGTGCGGCCGGTGGATCGCGGGCAGGTGAATAGCGTGAAGAAGGCCAAGCGGCGCATCCGTCCGCAGCCGGAGGTCGACGCCGCGGCGCGTGCCGCGGAGCCCATCGCCGTGATCGGCATGAGTTGCCGCTTCGCCGGAGGCGCCGATTCGCCGGAAGCGTTGTGGCGGTTGCTGATCGAGGAGACCGACGCGATCGCCGACGCGCCCCCGCCCGGTCGCTGGCCGGGGAATCATCTCGGCTCGGACCGAGCGGCCGCGGGCAAGACGGTGTCGGTCGCCGGTGGGTATCTGGCGGATGTCGCCGGCTTCGACGCCGATTTCTTCGGCATCACCCCGCGCGAGGCCGCCGACATGGATCCGCAGCAACGGTTGGCACTGGAATTGGCGTGGGAGGCATGCGAAGACGCGGGGATCCGGCCCGATCGGGCGCCGCACACCGGTGTGTACCTCGCCAACAAGTTCAACGATTACCGCGCCGTCAAACTCGCCAGGGGCGCCACCGCGATCACGCCGTTCACCAGCACCGGAGATGTCGAAGGTGTGATCGCCAATCGGGTGTCGTACGTCCTGGGTTTCGACGGACCCAGCATGACGGTGAACGCCTCCTGCGCCGGATCGCTGGTCGCCGTGCATCTGGCCTGCCAGGCCCTGCGGGCAGGTGAGAGCGCGCTGGCCCTCGCGGGTGGCGTGCAACTGAACCTGATACCGGAGACCGCGATCGGATTGTCCGCGCTGGGTGTGCTGTCCGCCGGTGGCCGATCCCGCACCTTCGACGCCTCCGCCGACGGCTACGTGCGCGGTGAAGGCGGCGCGGTGATCGTGCTCAAACCATTGCGCCAAGCCCTGCGCGACGGCGACCGCGTCTACTGCACCCTGCTCGGCAGCGCCACCAACAACAACGGCAGGCACCACTCCATGCCCGCCAGCAGCGCCGACGGGCAGCGGCAACTGCTGCGGCGAGCCTGCGAACGGGCGGGAGTGGACCCGTCGACGATCGACTACGTCGAGGCGCACGGCACCGGCACCGCCGTCGGGGACCGGGCCGAACTTTCCGCGTTGGCCGCGGTGTACGGCGCGGGAAGGGCTCCCGGCGCACCGTTGATCGTCGGCTCCGTCAAGACGAATATCGGGCACACCGAGGCGGCCGCGGGCATGGCCGGACTGGTGAAAGTCGCGCTCGCCGTGTCGCGTCGGCGGATCCCGCGCAGTCTCCATTTCGACCGTGTGCCCGACGGGTTCGGTCCCGCCGCGACCGGAGTGCGGGTGGCCGACACCGCGATGGCCTGGCCGCGCCACGACGGCCCCGCGCGTGCTGCGGTGAGCGCGTTCGGTTTCGGCGGCTCGAACGCTCACGTCCTCGTCGAAGCCGCGCCCGCGTTCGAACCGGTCGGCGACAGCGGCGTCGCGGAGCGGTTGGTGGTGCTGTCCGCACGCAGTGAAGCCGCGCTGCGGGAGCACGCGCGTCGGCTGCGGGAGTATCTCGTGAACCATCCGGACATCCGCTTGGGGGACCTCGCACATACTCTCGCCACGAGATCCGTTCTCCAGCAGCGAATTGCGACGGTCGCCGACGATATCGACCAAGTTGTGGAATTCCTCGACGCCTATCTCGACGGCGCCACCGAGGACGCCGACGCAGACGAGAACGAGGTGCTGGGTCTACTGCTGAGCGCGGCCCTGCGTCCCGGCACCGTGGCTCATCGCGACCTACTGCACGCGGCGGGCACGCTGTTCGAGCGTGGCGTGGAACCGGACTGGGCGGCGGTGAACCCACCGGGCCGCACGATCTCGCTGCCCACCTATCCGTTCCAGCGCGAACGGCACTGGGCGGACCCGCAGGCCCAGGACCGGGCACTCGGCGTCGCCGCGCCCGCGACGCCTTCGCGGGACGAATCGCTCGTCGAAATCGCTCCTCCTGACGGATCGGTTCGAAGGTCGCCTGCGGGGGCGTCGGTGACGACTCCGGAAAGAATCGGAAACACCGCGACGGTTGCCGACTCGCTACCGCGCCCGGCAGCGCTCGCGTCGCCCTCCCGGGCCGGAGAGCACGGAACTACGCCTGGTGTAGCGGCGCTCGCCACTCTGGTCACCACCGAACTGGCCGAAGTCGTCGGCATCGCGCCCGACCGGGTGGCCGTGCGGCAGAACTTCGAACAGCTCGGGATCGGCTCGGTGCACGCTGTGGAGCTGTCGGCGCGCCTCGGGGCCCGCCTCGGTGTCGACGTCCCCGCCGCCATCATCTGGGGCTGCCCCACCGTCGAGTTATTGGCGGCCGAACTCGACCTCCGCCTCACCCCGGCTAACCCGGCGACGGAGGCGGCGTCCCCGGCCCCCGCTGCGCCGGATGCGGATCAGCGACCGCTGGTGGAGGAAGTCCTCTCGACCGCTGAACTGCTGGCGTTGAGCCGGGAACTGCTCGGCTGAGCCCCGACACGCGAGCGTCGCCGCCGTCGACGCGGCCGTGAGCAGGCGTTCCTCCCTCTTGCAGTTGCGCGACAGCCGTGCAGGGTCGAACGAGCGGCTGGGCTCGAGGAGCCGGCGTGCTCTGTGCCGCCGGGAGGGCCTGAGATCCCGGAGGAATTGCCGTGCACGCGTAGTGTCGCGTGCATGGCTTGCAGGATCACCGAACTCGTCATCGACTGCGCCGATCCGCGACGGCTGGCCGACTTCTGGTGCGAAGTCCTCGGCTACGTCGAGCTCGGCTGGGAGGGTGACGACGCTCTGGAGATCGGGCCGCCGGAAACCGGCTTCGGTGGGCCGCAACCCACGGTGGTGTTCCTTCGCAGCACCGAGCCGAAGCGCGGGAAACTGCGGGTGCACTTCGACGTGAATCCCACCGACCGCGATCAGGACGCCGAACTGGAGCGGCTACTCGCCGCCGGTGCGCGCAAGGTCGACATCGGCCAGCCCGCCGACGCACCGTGGCATGTACTGGCCGATCCGGAGGGGAACGAATTCTGTCTGCTCCGCCGCCGGGTCGAGGTGTCGGCAGGCCATCCGGGCGTCCGGTGACGACACCCGACGGGGTGCTGGAAGTGATCGACCGAGACGAGCCGGTATGCCGAGAAGGTCCACGCAATGGATCGGCCGCGTGATCGCGAGCTGAGCACCGCTGATCCGGAAACGGGGGGTTATGCTGCCTGCGGTCCGGGTGGGCTGCGGTCTGGAAGGGGGCAATTGGTGTTGAGGCAGCAGGAATCGTTCGCCGGGTATCTGATCGAGGGCGTGCTCGGGCAAGGCGGCATGGGCACCGTCTATCTGGCCCGCCACCCGCGTCTGCCACGACTGGTGGCGCTCAAGCTGCTCAATCGCGCGGTGTCCGAGGACGAGGAGCTGCGCAGACGTTTCGAGCTGGAAGCAAATGTGGTTGCCAGACTGGAACATCCGGGCATCGTGGGCGTCTACGATCGCGGCACCCACGACGGGCACCTGTGGATTTCCATGCAGTACGTCCGCGGCACCGACGCCGCCCGGCTCGATCCCCGGTCCACCCGTCCGGAGCAGGTCCTGCAGATCGTCGGCGATACGGCGAAGGCGCTGGACTACGCCCACAGCCGAGGTGTGCTGCACCGTGACATCAAACCGGCCAACATCCTGATCGCCGAGCCGGAAGCAGGTCGCGAAACACGCGCCCTGATCACGGATTTCGGCATCGCGCGATTGCTCGACGCCGATACCAAATTGACCGCCACCGGAACGTTCACCGCCACCCTCGCCTATGCCTCACCGGAACAACTGTCCGGTGAGCCGGTCGATCACCGCGCCGATCAATACTCCCTCGGCTGCACCCTCTACACGATGCTGGCCGGGCAACCACCGTTCCCCTCGACCAATCCCGGTCAAATCGTCGCCGGGCACATCGCCAAGCCGGTGCCGCGCCTCAGCGATACCCGCCCTGAGTTGCCACGGCGACTCGACGAGGTCATCGCTCGCGCGCTGGCCAAGCATCGGGACGAACGATTCGCCAGTTGCGGCGATTTCGCGGCAGCCGCGGCGGCGGCCCTGCGCGGCGACGCTCCCGCCGCGGCGCCCGCGCCGACCTTCGTCAACCAGCGCTCCGCCCACCCGGCCACGGCGGTCGACCCGTGGCCGCGTTCGGCCCCGACCCGGCTGAACCAGCCTTCGGAACCACGGTGGCGGGCCGAACACCTACCGCCGCTGCAACCTCTCACGCCCATCCACGATCCGGTCCGGCCCTCCGGCGTCGTTCCCAGGATCGGCGCTGTCGTCGCGCTCGGGTTCGGTCTGGTCTTCTGTCTGATCGTCGCCAACGGGGTGATGGAGCTGATGACCCCGCAGATCGAATACGGTCGTCGCCAGACGCTGCGTGAGGTCGCGCTCGAACTCCTCGCCCCCATGGCGATTTCCACCGCGATGGCACTGCTACTGATCGGCGGCTCGATCGCCCTGTTCCGGCGCAAGCGAGCCGGCCGCATCGCCGTGGCACTGGGCACCGGGATTCTCACGCTGGTCGGCTTGGTCGGAGTCGGAGCCGGCCTGAGTGAGAGCGCTCGCGGCAGCGACTGGGTGTTCCTCGGCACCGTCCTGTTCTTCTCCTGCACGGGACTGCTGTGCTCGGTGTCCCCCGCGACCGGCCGCTGGCTCGCCGACAACAGGGACCGGCTCTGAGCGTGGTTCACGGGGACAGCAGTTCGCGCGCCAGCGCTTCACTCCACCAGCGTTCGACCGCCTCGGGGGCCCACGCGCGTTCGGTGACGAACGTGGCGTAGACGTCGATGTTGCACAGCGCGGCGTAGACGTCGGTGGCGGTGGTGATGTCCAGACCCGAGCGCAGCGTGCCGTCGGGCCACGAAGAGAACACATCGACGCGTGTCCGATCGGCGACGTGACGTGCCTGCTCGTAGAGGTCGGCGAGCTCGGGCTCGGTGCGCCCGGATTCCCGGACCAGTGCGATGAGGTCTCCGGCGCGCTGGAACAGGCGCCGGTCGTAGCCCGCCATCGCGGCCAGCTGCTGGGCGGGGGTGGGACAGGCTTCCAGTTCCGCGAGCATGCGGGGCATGTCCCCGGACAGGTCCGCCGCGTCCACCAAAGCCCAGACCAGCGCTTTCTTGCCCCCGTACGCCGCGTACACCGTCGGTACGGACACACCGGCCTCGCGGGCCACGTCGGCGATGGTGGTCCCGGCCCAGCCTCGGGTGACGAACAGCCGGCCTGCGGCCGCGGCGATGTCGGCGCGAGTGCGTTTCGCCTGCGTCTGCCTGCGCAGCGAGTCGTAGCGCCGACGCTCTGGCTGTGCGTTCACCATTGCCCTCCGGATTGTCTGATCCTATATTCAATATAGACTACGTAAATCCAAATGGCTGCCGCGCGGGGACGTCCGGCGAGCAACCTCTGTGCGGAGAGGCACTTCGATGGAATTCACCACCGTGGCGGGCTTGGGCGGCATCGGATTCGTGGCGGCGGCGCTGGCCGTCAACCTCCTGTACGTGCGCGCGCGGCTACCGTTGCCGATGTCGGCAGAGAAGATCGACGCGGTCGAGGAAGCCTTCGCCACCGTCGGCCGAGCACTGCCGCGACCTTCGACGCTCGCTCCCGCGATGTGGTTGTGCCTCACCGTTTTCGCCGCGGGGCTGCTGGGGGTGCTGTGGCGCGGCGGCGCGGGCCCGCAAGCGTGGGCGCTGATCGGATTCGCCGGAGTACTGATGCAGAATGCGACGTTCACCCTCATCGAGGCGCTACGATTCGGCATGGCCGCGGCCGCCACCCACAGCCGCGGTACGACTGCGGGGTTGTGGGGAACGAGCAATGTCCTGTTCGGCTTCAATCAGGTCTTCCTCGCGGCGGCACTGCTGGGTTTCAGCATCGCCGGGGCCGACGCCGGGCTCTTGGCGGACTGGACCGCCTGGCTCGGGTACGTGAGCGCCACATTACTGTTCGTCTCGGCGTCGGCCGGTCCCTACAACGTCGACGGTGCAGGCCGCATCGCGGTCGTCGGCCTGATCGGGTGGCTGGGGTGGGCGGTTTGGATCATCTCTTGTAGCGTCGCGCTGCTGGGCCGGTAGCGCGCGATGTCCAGTGCCCGCGAGACATGGACTGCCATCGCGGCAACCGGCGTGTGGTCGTCAGGTCGTCACAGGCTCGGTGACGCGGCGGACCGGGCGGATGCGGATGCCGAACTCCGGGCGCAGGTTCACCGAGGCCAGTGGCACCACCGGGTGGGTGGCGTCGAGTTCGAGCCGGAAGCGTTGCACCGTCATGGCCAGGATCAGCACCATTTCCGTCATCGACATGTCCTTGCCCAGGCAGATGCGCGGGCCGCCGGAGAAGGGGAAGAACGCGAATTTGTGCCGCTCGGCCACCGCGGCGTCGGTGAAACGCTCCGGACGGAATTCCTCGGGGTCTTCCCACAGCCGCTTGTCGCGGTGAATGTAGTACATGCACAACGTGACTCGTGCGCCCGCCGGTACGTGGTAGCCGCCGATCTCGTCATCGGTGATGGGCGTGCGCTCGACGATCCAGGCGGGCGGATACAGTCGCATGGTTTCCTCGATCACCATGCGGCAATAGCTCAGCTGTCCGAGATCCGCGAAGGACGGTGTGCGGTCGCCCAGTACGGTGCGCACCTCCTCGGCGAGTTTCTCCTGGATCTCGGGGTGAGTGGCCAGTAGGTAGCACGCCCACGACAGGGCGTTGGCCGGAGACTCGTGCCCGGCCACGAGCAAGGTTTTGATCTCGTTGAGCAGGTCCTCTTCGCGCATGCCCTGGCCGCCTTCGTCGCGGGCGCGCACCAGGGCGGTGAGCACGTCGGTGGTGTCGCCGCCGCGGCGGCGTTCATCGATGAGATGGCGCACCACGTCGTCGAGTTCGCCCACCTTGCGCGCGACCCGGCGGGCCTCCGGGGTGGGGAACGACTGCGGCAGTTTCACCGGTGCGTTCACCCGCTTCATGATGAACGCGAACGCCGCGCGCATCGCGTCGGTCACCTGGGTGGTGTCGGTGGACAGGTCGATGCCGAACAGGATGCGGCCGGTCACCGCGAGCAGCAGCTCGACGAAGTCGTCGTAGATGTCGCGGAACTGCCCGGCCGCGGCGTCCCAGCCGTCGAGCATCGCCGCGGCGCTGTCGGTGATGTCGTCGGCGAAACCCTTGACGTGCGAGTGGGAGAACGCCGGGGAGATGAGTTTGCGCTGTTTGCGCCAGTACTCCAGGTTGTTGGTGGTCAGCTGCCCGTCGCCGAGCAGGATGCTGAACTCGTCGTAGATCGGGCTCTTGCGGTAGTTGGTGTAGTTGTCCTTGAGGACGTACTCCGTCATCGCCGGGTCCGCGACGAGGTAGACCAACATCGGGCCCGCCTTGACCCGCACGACGTCACCGTAGCCGTCCAGCAGCGCGCCCACTGTCGTCAGCGGGTTCTTCGCCAGTTTGGGGAGCATGCGTCCGGTTTCCACCAGACCGGGCCCGGGTGCTTTCATGGTCCGACCTTTCACTTCAAGAGCTTGGCGTGCTTGCGCAGCTGGTTCACGTAGTCCTGTTTCTCCACCACCAGCGGGTACTGGTCGGCGTGATAGAGCCGCAGCCCGGCATACAGGTCGGGCTGGCGGCCCCGGGTGGCGCGATCGAATCGCTCGACCCGACGGGGATCGCTCGCCTTGACACGCAGGTACTCGGCGACCAGTCCGGCTTGTTTCTCGTAGACGTCCCAGTGCGAGCCGATCGGGCGCACCATTCCGACCACGAAAAGGTTCCGAGCGTGCGGCGGAAAGATGTTGAGATACAAGCCCGGTCGCAAGCTGCCCTCCGACCAGTTCAGCTCGGCTCGGTCGACGACGGGATAGCTCGGCACGAACCCCGTCGCCAGCACCACCAGGTCGACTTTCTCCTCGGTGCCGTCGGCGAAGGTCACCCGGTCGTCGTCGATCGCGGTGACATCCGGTTTGGGCGTGATGTCACCGTGGGTGTAGTGATGGTGCAGCTGGTCGCCGAGCATCGGGATGACGATGCCCGCACCGAAATCGGGCACCGGCAGCCCGAACGAGCGGGAGCGGCTGCGCAGATACGAGAACAGCCGCTCGAAGGCCCGCTTGCGCAGCGGCCGCCACATCCGGCCTTGGAGCATGCTGTCGGTCGGGCGGCCCAGCATGTACTTGGGCATGCAATAGAACCCACGCCTGCTGCTGTGCAGGGTCAGCGCGGCATTCACTGCGCAGTCGGACAGGATGTCGGCCGCCGACTGGCCGGCCCCGATCACCAGTACCCGCTTGCCGAGCACCTGTTCGGGCTCGCGGTACTCGCTCGAATGCAGCACGGGCACTGTGCCCGAGCCGGGGATGTCGACGCGACGCGGGGTGCGGTCGTGCCCGGTGGCGATGACGACACCCGCGTAGCGTCGCTGCGACCCGTCGGCCAGCATCACCGACCAGCCGTCCGCGCCCGGCTCGACGCGCTGCACAGCGGTGTTGAACCGGATGCGCGGCCACAGATCGAAGGCGTCGGCGTAGGAGTGCAGATAGCGCAGCACCAGTTCGTGTCCGGGATAGTCTGGATAGTCCTCGGGCATCGGGAAACCGGAGAACGCCTGTACTCCTTTGGAAGCGATCACATGGGTGTTACGGCTGACCGGTGAATCGGGTCGCCGTGCGTCCCAGATCCCGCCGATTCCGTCGGCCGCCTCGAGCACCTCGAAATCCAAACCGGCCGCCGCGAACTCACGTGCGGTGGCCAAACCGGCCGCGCCCGCGCCGATCACGCAATAGGTGCTCATCTGTTCCCTCTCCGCTGCCCGCGGGCCTGACCGCTCATGCCGTATCCGTCTCCGGCATGAGCGGGGCCCTGCGTGGTCACGCTGTGCTGCGGCCTCCGGGCCTGACCGCTCATGCTGTGTCCGATTCCGGCATGAGCGGGGCCCTGCGTGGTCACGCTTCGCTGCCGCCTCCGGGCCTGACCGCTCATGCCGCGCCGACCCGTTCGGTCTGGTGCGTGTCTTCCTGCGGTGGCGCGGGTTCCGGCTCGGTGCCCGCGCTCGCCCGCCAGGCCACGACGAAGCAGGCGACGTAGACGACCGTTTGCGCCACCAGCGTGAAGTAGACGTTCTCGTTGTAGACCGCGATGATCAGCCAGGCCACGGTGAGCAGGGCGACGGTGCGTTTGCCGCCGCGCATCAGTCCGGCGTAGACCGCCAGCATCCACACCGCGCCGACGGCGATGTACACCCACGGCCCGAACGGGGCGCGGAACGACGCCAGCGTCAGCACCGCCAGCCAGATGGCCAGCTGCTCCGCGCGTACCCGAGGCCCTTCGGCCCCGGCGGACAGCCGCCGGTGGATGCGAATCGCGGTGACCGCCACCAAGATCAGCAGCAGCAAGGTGTAGATGTTGGTGATCACGCGGGCGGGTCCGACGGGATCGCCGATGTCCCAGCCCATGATGTTCGCCTTGTACGGCAGCCCGAACGGTGAATAGTTGACCAGCTGGTTGGCCCGTTCCACCAGCACGAACTGGTGGAACTCACCACTGGCCAGCCGCTGCCAGGTGCCGTCGGACAGGAACTGCCGCCACGGCTCCCAGCCGAAGATCGCCAGCGTGGCCAGCGAATACAGCCCACCGAACACCGCGGTCCACACCGCGGGCCGCCACCGTCGCTGGACCAGCAGGTAGACCAGCAGGATCGCCGGGGACACTTTGGCGATGATCGCGAACGCCAGCGCCGCGCCGCCGAAGATGTTGCGCCGCAGCTGGAACAGGACCATGGCGCCCGCACCGCCGACATACAGCGCCAGTACGTGGATATTGCCGATCTGCACGGTCGCCAACGTAGGCAGGCTGAGCCACACCACCGGGGTCAGCGCCGCCAGCACCCCGCCCTGCCTGCCGCCGATCCAGCGGGCGATGGCGAACATGGCCACCAGCACGATCGCCACGTACAGCGCGTAGTACAGCGCCCGCAACGTCGCGAAATCATGGCTGAACAGCAGCAGCAACCGCGGCAGCAGCAGGAACGGCGGTGGGTAGAGGTAGGCGTCGCGATCCTGCGGGGTCACCGCGGGCAGCACCGAATCCGCCTGGGGCGATTCGTAGCGGTGACGGTCGTAGAGACCGGCCGGGTCGTGTTCGGCCATGAGCGCGCCGCTGATGTAACCCGACAGGTGGGTCTTCTTCACCAGGAAGTCGTCGTCGGCCGACAGCGAGGCGTCCACGTTGTCGGCGTCGAGGATGAACTGCGTCAGCCGCGCCAGCACCGCGACCACGAGCAGGATCACCACGCTCCACAGCAGCCGCACCACGATCGGTTTGCCGCGCATCACCTGCCGCCACTCGTGGGGGACGGTGGGCACGAACAGCACGAACAACACCGCCGCGCACGCGACACCGAGCACCGCGGTCACCGGCCCCGGTAGGCCGGTGAGCGAGAGCACGATCATCACCACGGGGACGAGAATGCCGACGACGAACACCGCGTACATCGCGGCGAAGTAGTCGAGCGAACCACGGAACCGGGTCCATGTCCTGGATATCATCTGCAACCTACGGCTTTCGGTTCCCGCGTCGCCCGGGTCGGGCCGCGCGGACGGTCTATCTGGTCGCTGCTGCGGTGTGCTCGGCCAGCAGCGGAACGATCTGCGACACCACCTCGCCCGGGGCGGGAGCGGCACGCAGGTCGGCGCCGATCTGTTCGGCGGCGGCGCGGAAGTGCGGTTCGCGCAGCAGCGCGCGGATCGAGGTGGTCAGCGCTTCGATGTCGCCTTGGCCGGTGGGGGTCTCGGCGGCCAGCCCGGCCCCGCTGCGTACCACGCCGCGGGCGTAGTCGAACTGGTCGAACATCTGGGGCAGCACCAGTTGCGGCAACCCGAACCACCCCGCGGTGAGGCCGGTGGTCGAGCCGCCGTGATGCACGAGCAGATCGCAGCCGGGCAGGAACAGGTTCAGTGGAACCTCTTCCACGACCCGGACATGGCCGGGCAATTCGCCGACCGTGGCCCGGTCGCGTGCCGACAGCGCGACGACCACCTCGGCGTCGTCGATGGCGCGGAGCGCCGCGAGCACCGACTCCAGTGGTCGCGGCCCGGTCAGGCCCAGCGTGCTGCCGCCCATGCACACCGCGATCCGCTTGCGGCCGTGCTCGGCGTGGTGCCACGGCGGCAACGCGCCGGTGCCGTTGAACGGAACGTACCCCAGCGGGATGCCCGCCGCGGCGTCGGGCGCCTGCAGCCGCGGCGGGCAGATGTCGAGCACGGCCACCGGATCGGCCAGTCGCGTGCCCGCCTCGGCGGCGAGCGCTGCGGTGCGTTCGGTGAAGGGCCCGCCGGTCGGGTCGATTCCCCAGCGGTGCACCAGGACCGGTAGATCCAGTTCGGCGCCGAGCGCACGGCCGATGGTGGCCAGCGGGTCGGTGAGCACGATGTCGGCCTGCCAGTCGGCGGCCACCTCCGCGAACGTCTCGAGGTACTGGCGGGCATGGTTGTGCCAGTTCTGCGCGGCGACCTGCCACAGGCCCTGTCCGCTGGACCGGTCGCGGTCGGCGAACAGCGGAAGCGGGAACATGCCCGGATTCACCTGCGTGCGCAACTGGTCCATCGGCACGTTCAGCGCGGTGAGCTCGACCGCGTTGAGTCCGGAGCGCAGCGCCGTGGCCGTCACGTCGTTGCGTGAGGCGACCAGCACTTCGTGGCCGGCCAGCCGTAGCGCCCAGCAGAACGGCACCATCGCCAGCAGGTGTCCCGACGAGGGCACCGGCACGACAATAAACTTCATCCGATCACTCCTTCGGCTTCATCCACTCCATCGGATTGGTGTGCCGAGGCACCCATGATGGAGCCGATTGCTCGGCATTGCGGCGTTTTTCGATCACCACGATGTTGTGGTAGAAGTGCAGCGCCCCGATCCAGTCGTCGAAAGCGCCTGCCGCGCGGCCGGATTCCTTCTCGAATTCCTGCTGGTGCAGACCGTCCACCAGGGTTTTCAGGTAGCCGATGGTGGTGGCCGGATCGTCGGTGGCGGTGCTGCTGCCGCCCCAGCCCGACCAGTAGGACGTCTGGGTGTCCTCCACCACGTACAGCCCGCCCGGTCGCAGGTGCGCGAACAGCGCCTGGAACGAGGCGATGACGTCGCCGCTGATGTGGCTGCCGTCATCGATGATGATGTCGAACGGTCCGAGCGAGCTGCCGAGCCCGTCGAGGAACACCGGATCGCCCTGATCGCCGCGCAGCGGTTGCAGGCGGGGCTCGGCGATGCCGGACTTGTCGAAGAAGTCCAGCCCGAAGATCAGGCCGCGGCGGAAGTACTGTTTCCACATCCGCAGTGAGGCGCCGCCGACATCGGGCGCGGTGTATCCGCCGATGCCCAGTTCGAGGACGCGCACGCGGCTGTCGCGCAGGGGCGCGAAGTGGCGCTCGTAGTGCTGGGTGTACCAGTGTCCGCCCCACTTGTCCGAACCGAAGTGCAGCGACAGCGCGTTGAGGTCGTAGTGGTGCGGGCGGCAGGCGGTGACGATGCGGTCGGCGGCGACCGCCGCGGCGTCGCGGGCCAGCCGCCACGGATCGTCCGGGGCGAAGCTGCCCGGCCCCGGCTCGTCCTTGATCGCGATGGCGCGCGTGCCGAGCGCGGCGTCGGGCGGGCCGTAGACCGCGCGCAGCAGCTCCACCAGATCCTGCCGCACCACCAGCCACGGATCCTCCAGCGTGCCGGGAGCGACGGCGGGGTCGTCGGCGCCCACGGTGAGCAGATAGTCCAGCTGCTTGCCGTCGTGGGTCAGCTCGAACACCGCCGTCACCGGTTGTCCGGGCCGGGGACCGTAGTTCGCGCGCCAGGCGATCTCTTTCAGCACCGCGTCGGCGACGGTCTCGGTGCCGATCTCGCCGATCCGCGCGGCGGTCTCCTCGTAGACACCGTCGGCGACGGAGATCAAGTGGGCGGCGAGGACATTCTCGTCGTTCAAGGTCACGTCATCCATCCGTTCCGCCGGTGCGCACCGGCCTCGATTCCTCCACCAGGCGCACGCCCTCGGCGACGAGCATGGCGCGCACCATGCCGTGGAAATCCACCGAAGGACGCCACCCGCTCCGCTCGCGCAGCCTCGTCGCGTCGCCCGCCAGCGGTTGCCCGCTGCGGGTGAGCACCGTGGAGCGTTCGCGGACGTGGTCGTTCCAGTCCAGTCCGGCCATGCCGAACGCCGCCGCGCAGAACTGCGCGACCGTGTGGTGTTCGCCGGTGGCGACGACGAAGTCGTCCGGCTCGTCGAGGGCCAGGATCCGTGTCATCGCCTCGACGTAGTCCGGCGCGTATCCCCAGTCGGCGCCCGCGTCCACCCTGCCCACCTCCACCGTGGCGGTCTCGCCGCGCTGGATTCGGGCGACGGCGCGCACGATCTTGCGGGTGACGAACTTCTCCGCGCGCAAGGGCGATTCGTGGTTGAACATGATCCCCGCCGCCGCGAAGACGCCCCTGGCGCGGTAGGCGCGGCAGGCCAGCAGGCCCGCCGCCTTGGTCACGCCGTAGATGGAGTCCGGTCGCAGCCCGCTGCGCTCGTCGCACACCGCGGCGGCGTCGGAGCCGAAGATATGCGACGAGGCCGCGTAGAACAGCCGGGTTCCGGTGCGGTGCCGGTCGATCGCCTCCGCGAAGTGTTGCACCGGCAGCGTGTTCACCCGGTGTGAGGCGCGGGCCAGTTCGTGTGGGTCGCCGTGGTCGTCCTGCGAGGAGTGCTGCACCGCCGCCAGCAGGTACACCTGCGCGGGGCGTTCGGTGGCGATCAGTTCCTCGACCGCGGCCGCGTCGGTGATGTCGACAGGGCCGGCGCGGCCGATCCGCAGCACACGTTCGCCGCGCGCGGCGAGCAGATCCGACAGCAGCGTGCCGTCCTGCCCGGCCGCGCCCGTGACGACGACGGTCATCTCACACCACGTCCAGTTCCGGCAGCGGGAACACCAGCCGCCCGCCCGCGGCGCGGAAGGCGCTCTCCCGCTCCAGCATCATGGTGCGGAAATGCCAGGGCAACACGAAGAACTGGTCGGGCGCCAGCTCCCGCGCCCGCGCCTCGGAGACGATCGGGATCGCGCTGCCCGGGGTGAATTTGCCGAACTTGTCGTCGTTGACCTCCGCGATGTACGGCAGGTCCTCCGGGCCGATCCCGCAGTGCTGCAGCACCACGTTGCCTTTGGTGGAGGCGCCGTAACCGAGCGTGCGCAGACCGGCCTTACGAGAGCGGTCGAAGAAATCGCGCACCTGTTCGCGGTGCTGGTCGACCCGTTTGGCGAAGTCCGCGTAGGGCTGGGAGGTGTGCAGCGCGAGCGCTGACTCCTCCTGCCGCATCCGGTCCAGCACCGCGGCATCGGCAGCCGAGGCAACCCCACGCTTGCCCAGCGTGAGCGCGAAGCTGCCGCCGTTGACGGCATTGCGTTCCACCTCGAGCACCACGAATCCGCACCGCCGCGCCATCCACTCGATCTGGTCGAGGGTGTAGTACTCCAGATGCTCGTGACAGATCGTGTCGTAGGAGGTGGTGGCCAGCATCGCGGGCAGATAGCTCTGTTCGAGCACCCAGACGCCGTCGTCGGTGAGACTGTCGTACACCGCGCCCATGAATTCCAGCGGATTCGGCACGTCGTAGAACATGGCGATCGAGGTGATCACCTTGGCCCGTCGCCCCTCCAGCACCGATTCGGCCAGTTCGCGGGTGAAGTACCCGGTGACCAGCCGCACGTGCGGTGGATAGAACCGGCGGAACTTCTCCCCCAGTGGGTCGATGCCCACAATCGTCGCCGACCCTTCCGGGTAGGCGCGCAGCAGCGTCGCGTCGTTGCTGCCGATATCGATCACCAGATCCTGCGGCGACAACGGCACCCGCTGCCGGATGCGGGCCACCCGGTGGGCGAGGTGGTCGATCATCGAGCGGTTCAGCCCGGAGCGGTATCCGTAGCCGGGGGAATACATCTCGTCGAAATCGGCCGTGTGGCGCAACTGCACCAGCCCGCACTCCGCGCTGCTCTCGGGCACGCAGCGCACCAACTCCAACGGGTAGCGCGGCACCTCGGTCGGATCGGTGGCCGGGAACACCCCGGTCAACGCCATGGTGCCGAGATCGACCACCGACTCGAGCCGGGTGTTCCCGCACACCCGGCAGGCCTGCACCGCCACTGTTTGCGTCACGCGTTCTCCATATCGTGGGCGACCATCAACTCGACGAGTTCGGTGAAACTCGTACGGGGTTCCCATCCGAGCTTCTCGCGCGCCTTGCTCGGATCACCGGTGAGATGATGCACCTCGGCGGGCCGGAAATAGGTCGGATCGACCTCGACCAGCACCCGCGACGTCCGCCGGTCGATCCCCTTCTCGTCCAAACCGGTTCCTTCCCAGACCAATTCGACACCGGTGGCCGAGAAGGCCGTCTCGCACAGCTCCCGCACGCTGTGTGTCTCGCCGGTGGCGATGACGTAGTCGTCGGGCTCGGCCTGTTGCAGCATGAGCCACATCGCCTCGACGTACTCCTTGGCGTATCCCCAGTCCCGGCGGGCATCCAGGTTGCCGATGAAGAGCTTGTCCTGTTTGCCCTGCGCGATGCGCACCGCGCCGCGAGTCACCTTGCGGGTCACGAAAACCTCCCCGCGCCGGGGTGATTCGTGGTTGAACAGGGTGCCGTTGACCGTGTACATGCCGTAGGCCTCGCGGTGGTTCACCGTGATCCAGTACGCGTACAGCTTCGCCACGGCGTACGGCGAGCGCGGATGGAACGGTGTCTGCTCGCTCAGCGCCACGTCGTGCAGCCCGCCGTACAGCTCCGAGGACGAGGCCTGGTAGAACCGGGTCGCGATGCCGGTCTTGCGGATAGCGTCCAGGATGCGCAGCGTGCCGATCGCGTTGGTCTCCGCGGTGAACTCCGGGATCTGGAACGAGATGTGCACGTGCGATTGCGCGCCCAGGTTGTAGATCTCGGCCGGCCGCACGTCCTCCAGGATCCGGTTGAGACTGCTGGAATCCATGAGATCCCCGTAGTGCAGAAACAGCCGGCGTTGGGAATGCGTGTCGGAATACAGGTGGTCTATCCGATCGGTATTGAAATTCGAGGCACGCCGGATAATCCCGTGCACCTCATATCCTTGCTGCAACAGGAATTCCGTCAGATAAGACCCGTCCTGGCCCGTGATGCCGGTTATCAGCGCCTTTCTCATCAAACCTCCAACCCCGAGACTAACGGGTAGCCAAAAAGCGGGCAATACCTATCTTTCGGTCGCCGCCGGTATTAGAATTCGATTGCATGAGCGCGGCCTCCGAAAAAACTCTGGTAATGATTCCGACGTACAACGAGCGTCGCAACGTGGGCCCGTTGCTCGCTCAGATCCTGGAACAGGGCTCCGATTTCGACGTCCTGTTCGTCGACGACAATTCCCCGGACGGCACCGGGAATCTGCTCGATGAGCTGGCCCGACAGCACGCACCCCGCATCCATGTGCTGCACCGGGACGGCCGTCAGGGCGTGGGCTCCGCGCACCAGGCGGGTATCCGCTGGGCTTACGCGCAGGGATACGCGCACATCATCACGATGGATTCCGATTTCGCGCATCCGCCGTCGTATCTTCCGGCATTGCGCGCCGCCGCTGCCGGGTTCGACGTCGTGGTCGGATCGCGGTATCTGAAAGAGGACAGCCTGGCCGACTGGACTCCCTTCCGCAAGGTCCTCACCCGGGTCGGGCATTTTCTGACCGTGACACTGTTGCGAATGCCCTACGATGCCACCGGCGCGTTCCGATACTACCGGCTGGACGTCGTTCCGGTGGCGGTTTTCGATCGCGTCCGATCGACCGGATACTCCTTCTTCTTCGAAAGTCTCTACATTCTCGCCGCCAATGGCTTCCGGATCGAGCAGGTGCCGATCCACGTCCTCAACCGCACCGCGGGCGCGTCCAAGATGCGCACCCGTGACGTGGCGACCAGCGTGCGTTTCCTGCTCACGCTGTGCGCGGAGAAGTACTTGCGGCCCGGCAGGCATCGCGTCACCTCGCCTGCGCATCGCTGACCCTGCGCCCGGCCAGCCAGTCGATCACCGCCGCCGCCTCCGGCCAGTCGGAGCCGGTGGCGGTGACCGGGAACTGGTCGTCGACATAGTCTTTGGCGAAATGTGAGTGCGAGCCCACCGCGTCGCGCACCTCGGTCAGCGTCACGGTGGTGCGTGCGCCGACCTCGCGCAGTCCGGTGTTGTCGAGGTGGCCGGTGATCCACTCGGCACACCAGTCCACCGGGGCGAAGCTCTGCCGCGAGCGGCCACTGGCGAACACCGGACGATCGGCGGCCATGTCCGCCAGCACGCCCTTGCGGTAGTCCCCGCCGTACATCGGGCCCAGCCGCACGACGAGCGTGTCGGTGCCCGAACACAGCTGCTCGGCCTCCGCGCGATGGCGGCCGTAGACCGTGTCCAGCTGGGTGCGCGCGGAGATGCTGCTGATCTGCACGAAGCGATCCCAGCGCCACTGCTCGCGCAGCAGGCGCGTTTTGTCCACCGTCTCCCGGCGGTCTTCGCCGGGATGCTGCTCGGCCCAGAACCGTTTCGACGGGCAGGCGGCATTGATCAGCACGTCGTAGCGACCTGCCGTGCGATGCCCTTCGTAGTCGGCGCGCACCACCGGCACCACCTCCGCCCGGCCGCTCCGCTCCAGCGCTCCCACCAGCGCGGAACCCACGTATCCGGCCGCGCCGGCCACGGCCACACGTAACCGGCTCACCGCGAGTCCTTTTCAGGCGGCACGAGACTGCGCCGCCGCGCCCGGGGGCCGGGCACACCGGGCCCGTACGCGAGCGCTGCTACGTGGCTCGGCCGTCCGGTCGCGGCGTTCACGCGCCGTTGCCTTCCAACGTGTGCGGCAGCGGTGCCACCTGCACGATCGGCGGATCGCACTCGTCCCACGGCTTGGTCAGCATGGCGACGAACGTCAGCGGGGTGATCGAGTACACGGTGTGCATCACCCCGATCGGCGTGCGGGTGCAGATGCCCTTGCCGACATGGATGAACTCCTCGGGGCAGTCCGGATCCTCGTGGTCGTCCTTGGTCACCAGCACGCCGTTGCCCTCGACGAACAGCAGGTACTCGACGAAATGCGGATGGTAGTGCAGGCCGCGCACCTTGCCGGGGTGCATGTAGATCAGGTTGAACTCGAGCAGGGGCTCGGGCGGGACCCAGGTGAAAATGCCGCCGCGCCCGTCGCGGACGGTGTCGAGGTTGCACGACGGGGTGAGGACTTCGACCTTCATTACTGCATCCCTTCATCAGGCGGATACCGCGTCGGGGCGGACAGCGGCGAGCTTGTCCGCGATCGAGCCGAGCAGCGCGGCGCGCTGCTCCACGAGAAAGAAATGACCGCCGGGCAGCAGCTCGGTGGAGCGCAGCCCCGGCAGCACGTCGCGCCAGGCCTCCAACTGGGTGACCGCGACCTGGCGGTCGTCGCGGCCGCCGAACAGGTGGGCCGGGCACGTCGGCGCGGCGGCGGGGGCGAAACGGTAGTCGTCGAAAATCTCGAAGTCGCTGCGCAGCGCGGGCAGGAACAGCGCCATCACCTCCGGGGTCTCGCGCACCTCCGGCGGGATCCCGCCGTAATGGCCGACCGCGGCGGCGAACTCGTGATCCGGCAGTTGCGACAGGCGCCCCGGCCTCGGTAGGTGCGGGGCCACCGCGCCGCCGAGGAACAGCGCCCGCGGCGCGATGCCCTCGGGTAGACGGCGGGCGACCTCGTAGGCGGTCAGCGCGCCGAGACTGTGGCCGAAGAAGGCGAACGGCAGATCGGTCAGCGGCAGCACCTGGGCCAGCGCGACGTCGACGAGTTCGGTGAAGCGGCGGATCGGTGTCTGCGCCAGATGCCGCTGCCGGGCGGGCAATTCGATCACGCAGAGCTCCACCCAGTCGGGCAGGCTGCGCCGCCACGGGGTGTAGGCGGCGGCTTTGCCCCCGGCGAACGGCCAGCAGAACAACCGCAGGGCCGGGGCGCCGGCGGTCTTGCGGTGGATGGTCAGCCCGCCCGCCTCGGTCGGGTGCGGTTCGACGGGTGCGACCGACATTGCGACCACAGCCGGAGCGATCTTCACCGCAGCCGGTTCCGGTTCGATGGTGGCCGAAGGTGTCACCGGTGCGGCGAGGTCGTCGGCCGTGAGGCTTCCGAGTCCGGGCAGGGCCGGTGATGCCGCCGAATTCGAAACAGACGCGGCGCCGGCGGTGGACGGGGCCGATTCCTCGAGCAGGGCACGCAGATCGGCGACCGTCGCTATCCGGGTAACCGGTGCACCCAACGTCGCGAAGAACTTCGACAGCGGCGCGGACGGACCGACCTCGTAGCGCGGTGTGCCCATGCGCAGTAGTGCGCGCATGTTCGCGGTCCAGCGCACCGGCGCCGAGATCTGGCGGACCAGATGCTCGGCAACGGTTTCGGGCCGGTGGAACTCCCCGGTGTAGTTCGAGGTCACCGCGACCGCGCGCTCGGCGCGCATCCGCGGCGCGCAGTCGGCGAGGTGTCCGGCGAATTCGGCCTCGATCCCGCGCATCCAGCGGGAATGGAACGGCGCGCTCACCCGCAGCGGAACGAACCGCAGATCCGGATGACGTTCGGCGAGCACGACGCGCGCGGCCGCGATCGCGTCGCGCGCACCGCTGATGACCAGCTGGTCGGTCGAATTGTCGTTGGCCACCTCGGCGCCCGCCTCGGCCACCAGTTCGGCCACACCGGTCTCGGCGATGCCCGGCAGGATCAGCGCGGCCATCGCACCCGCGCCCTCCGGCACCGCGCGTTGCATCAGCGCGCCCCGGGTGCGCACCAGCCGCGCCCCGTCGGCGAGTTCGACGACGCCCGCCGCGACCAGCGCCGCATACTCGCCGAGACTGTGCCCGCCGAAAGATACCGCCCTGCTGCCGAATTCGGTCACCAGCACCCGGTAAGCGGCGATCTCCATCGTCAGCACACACGGCTGGGTGTACTCCGTGCGATGCAGTCGCGGATCCCGCTCGGCGCAGATCCGCAGCAGGTCCTCGCCCACCGCGTCGCTCGCCTCGGCGAACGTGTCGCGTGCGACGGGGAATTCGGCGCAGAAGTCCGCGCCCATCCCGGTCCGCTGGGCGCCTTGGCCCGGGAAGACGACCGTGTACTCGTCGCTCATCGCAGCACCTCCGCGGCCGGTTCGGCCCCGCGCGGCGCGGGAATGTAGCCGACCTCGGTGCAGTGCGCGAGGTAGGTCCGCACCAGATCCTCGGTCGGCGGGCAGTCGATGCCCGCCGCGCCGAGCACCCGCCGGGTGTAGGCGCAGTCGGCGTAGGAGCTTTCCTCGTAGTGGATCGTGCCGAACAACTCGATGCCGTACTTGAACATCTCCAGGGTCTGGCTGTCGTAGACCTCGTCGGTGCCCAGCCGGTAGATCTGCCGGTCGGTGGCCCTGCGATGGAATTCCTCGAGCGGCACCAGATCCACCTCGTACCCGGCGCGCTGGACATAGCGCACCACGTCGTAATAGCGGCGGATGTCCGGATTGGTCAGGTGGTAGGTCTCTCGATAGGTGGGACGCTGCGTGGCGATGTGCACCATCGCGGCGCTGACGTAGTCGACCGGGGTGATGTCCCAGTGCACCGGCGTCAGCATCGTCTCGCCGGTCTCGATCATCGTCTTGAGGATGTCGTAGTACGCGCCTTTGACGCTGACCTCGGAGAACGGGTAACGGCCGGTGCGGCTGTCGCCCATGATGTTGCCCGGGCGCACGATGTCCCACAGCAGCCCCTGCTCGCTCGCCGCCCGGATCAGTTTCTCCGACTCGTACTTCGTCTGCTGATAGGGCAGATGGTCGTAGCCCTGGCCCAGTTCGAGATCGCGCTCGGTGAACGGCGGGTTGTTGAAGTTGAGCCGGTCGCCCAGCGCGCTGAAGCTCGACACGTACAGCAGGTACTTGCCGCGCGAGCGCAGCGCGAATTCCACGGCGCGGCGGGTGCCTTCGACGTTGATCGGGGCCAGCGCGTCGTAGAAGGTGACCAAGGTGGTGCGGCCCGCGGCGTGGATGGTCAGGTCCACGTCGTCGGCCAGGCGCCGCCAGGTGACCTCGTCCAGGCCGAGTCGTTCACTGGAGACGTCGCCGAGCACCGTGGTGACGCGTTCTGCGAACGCTTCGTCGAGGGTCGCTTCCGGGTCGTAGGTGCCGAGGAAGTGCTTGATCCGGCGCTCGGCCGCGGCCACGGTCTTGCCGCGCACCAGGCAGGTCACCCGCACATCGGTGCGGGTGAGCAGATCGTGCAGCAGTTTGCCGCCGAGCACGCCGGTGACACCGGTGATGAACACCGACCGCACCGGGATGGGGGCGTCCATGGTCACCACGGGGATGTCCTGCTGCGCAGCCGTGGCCGCGGCGCCCGTGGTGGGGCGCGGACCCTGCTCCTTCGTGGCGCCGGTGATGATGCCTTCGGACACCAGATAGCGCGACAGCGACGCGATGGTCGGATACAGCTCGGTCGACTCCGCCGGGATCTTCACGTCGTAGTGCTTCATCAGGCGGTTGAGCATCCGGACGGTGGCCACCGAGTCGAAACCGAAGTCGGCGAACTCGGCGTCGAGATCGAGATCGTCCGGGTCGGTCTTGGTCAGATCGGCGAAGATGTCGCGGATGTGCTCGGCGAGCCGATCGCGCCACGCGCTGTCGGATTCGTCGCCGGACGGCTCGGTGCCGGCCGGTTCGGGGGAAACGACCGCAGGTGTCTCGACCGGTTCGCTCGGAATCGCCTGGCTAGCACTGCCATTGGTGGCATGGCCGTTGCGCGGCTGTGGCTGCGGCGGTTCGGCTTCCTGCGCGACCACCGTTTTCGCGACCACCTGCGTCGCCGGGTGCGTGCGTCTGCGGTAGTCCTCGGGCACGATCCAGTACCTGTGCCGCGCGAACGGATAGCCGGGCAGGCCGACGATCCGGCCGAATGGCTGCTCGTAGCCCTGTTCCCAGTCCACGGTCCATCCGCCGGCCCACAATTCGGCCACTCGCGGAAGGTTGCCCGAGCGCAGCAGCGCGCGCACCTCGGCGCGGTCGGCGTCCGACTCGCCGGGCAGTTCGTCGAGGTCGCGGTGGGTGCGTGCCACGCCGTGGAAGACCAGCAGACCCTCGGCGGGCGCGGGGACGCCGGCATCGGCGGTGCTGTCGAGCAAGGCGACCAGTTCGGCCGTGGAGGTGGCCACCACCGCGAGGCGATGGTCGAACGCGGCCCGGCCGACGGCCAGCGTCCACGCCACGTCGGGCAGCGACAGCGGATTGTCGCGCAGCCGGTCGGCGGTACGGGCGGCCAGTTCCGCGAGCCGGTCGGCATCGCGCGCCGACAGCACCACGATCCTCGGTCGTCCGTCCTCGGGGGTGGGTGCGATGGGCTCGGCGTCGGTGAGGATCAGGTGGGCGTTCGATCCGCCCGCACCGAACGAGCTGACGGCGGTGACGCGCGGCTTGCCGTCGCCGGGGCGCGGCCACGGCGTGGCCCGATCGATGACGCGGAACGGTGTCGCCGCGAAGTCGATTCCCGGGTTCGGCGGGTCGCTGTGCAGGTTCGGCGCGATGGTGTCGTGGTGCAATTGCAGCAGGGCCTTCACCACGCCCGCCGCGCCCGCCGCTGCCTCCAGATGCCCCACACTGGATTTCGCCGAGCCGATGCCGCAGTAGCCGCGCTCGGCCGTCGAGCGGCGATATGCCTTGGTCAGCGCGGCGATCTCGATGGGATCGCCTAGCGCGGTCCCGGTGCCGTGGGCCTCCACATAGCCGATGTCGCTCGCCTCGACGCGCGCCGCGGTCAGCGCCCGGCCGATGAGATCGGCTTGGGCGACGGGGTTGGGCACGGTGAAACCGTTCGTGCGTCCGCCGTGGTTGAGCGTGCCGCCCCGGATCACGCCGAGGATGCGGTCACCGTCGGCGCGGGCGTGCCGCAGCGGTTTGAGCACAAGGGTGACCACCCCCTCGCCCGGCACGTAGCCGTCGCCGCCCGCTCCGAACGACCGGCAGCGGCCGTCGGTGGATGCCCAGCGGCCGTAGCCCAGCAGCAGGTATTTGCCAGGGTGGATCGACACGTTCACCCCGCCGGCCAGGGCGTAGGCCGCTTCGCCGCGGCGCAGGCTCTCGCATGCCAGATGCAGCGCCGTCAGCGACGCCGAGCACGCGGTGTCCACCGCGAGACTGGGGCCGTTGAAGCCGAGGTGGTAGGAGACCCGGTTGGCCACCGCGAAGTATCCCGAGATCGGCACGCCGACGAACGCCTGGTATTCGGCGTAACCCACCCCGGCGAAGACTCCGGCATCGGGCAGGCCGCGCGCCGCGGCGCTGCGGCGCACGCGGTCCGGTGAGTAACCCGCGTCTTCCAGCGCGGCCCAGGATGTTTCCAGGAAAAGCCGTTGTTGCGGGTCCATCTCTTCGGCGTCCTTGGGGGTGATGCCGAAGAAGCGGGCGTCGAACTTGTCCACGTCGTCGAGGAATCCGCCCCAGCGCGCGTAGGTGGTGCCGGGTTCGTCCGGGTCGTCGGAGAGGTATTCGCGGTGGTCCCAGCGTTGCGGTGGGACCTCGACGATGCAGTCGCGGCCGGCGACCAGGTTGGCCCAGAATTCTTCGATGTCCCCCGCCATCGGGAACTTGCCCGCCATGCCGATGACGGCGATGTCCTCGGCGTCGTCCGCGCTGTCGCGGGCGGAGGTGGGTACGGCCGTGTGCGCGGGTGCGACGACGTCGCCGGGCGAGGTCGTCTCGGGCTTCGAATCGGTGAGCACGGCCAGGCGCGGCGCGTGCTCGTCGGCGAGATAGCCCGCGAGGTCGCGGACGGTCTGGTATTCGAAGAACAGGGTGCTCGGCAGCGGGCCGAAATCGGTTTCCAACCGGTCGTTCATCTTGCTGATGAGTACCGAGTCGATGCCGTAGTCCTGCAACGGGAGACGGGTGCGGATCCGTTGCGGGTCGAGTCTGCAGTATTCGGCGAGCAGACCTTTGAGGTAGGTCTCGGCGGATTGCCGCACAGGCAGGGAGCCCGGCGACGTGGATCCGACATCAGGCGACGCGAATCCGTGAGCCGCGTCGAAGTCGGGGTCCTGCACTTTGGCGATCCCGGTCTCCCCGGCGAGGTGGTCGGCTGCGTTCCGGAGCATGCTGTAGTGGCGCGGAGCAGCCGTCGCGGGTTTCTCTTCGGCACTCTCCGAGGGTGCGGAGAGGTTTTCGAGAACCTGCTCGACCGTGGGCGGGACGGGAAGCGTCCCGTCGGCGGTGGCGGACGCCCGAAGCTTTCGCGTGCCGGTCGAGGAACTCGGCCCACGCATCGCGGCGAGGCCCGGGGCTTCGCTGTCGGCCGGTTGGAAGACCCCCTGCGGCGAGCGCCCGACCGCAGCCGGCCGGGTGGCCGAAGACGCACCCACCTCCGGCGCCCAGCACCTTTCCCGGTCGAACTCGTAACCGGGCAGGTGAATACGGCGGGCCGCCGGATCGGTCCAGCCCGCGAATTCGACCCGCACCCCGTCGACCCACGCCTGCGCCGTCGCCGCCGGGTCGTTCAGCACGGTGGCTCCGGTTCGGTCGGCGGGCGCGTCGATCGTGCCGGTGAAGACCCCGGCGGGCCGATCACCCTCGGCGAAGGCGGCGAGCCGGGCCACGAGGGCGTCCACCGTGTCCGCGACCACCGCGAGGCGATGCTCGAAGCCGCTGCGCCCGAACGCCAGCGTGCGCGCGACATCCGCGAGCACCGCATCCGGATGCGCGGACAGATGCCTGCGCAGAGCGCGTGCCATCCGGGTCAAGCTCGTCGCACTGCGCGCGGAGAGCACGACCACCTGCGGTGCGCCCGGCGCCGCAGGCCCGGCGGTTGCCACGGCCGGTGCGTCGTCGACCACCAGGTGCGCGTTTGTGCCGCTGAATCCGAAGGAACTGATCGCGGCGCGCCGCGGCGAACCGTCCCACGCGCGCAGTTCGGTGTTCACGACGAACGGCGAATCCGCCAGCCCGAGCAGCGGGTTCACCGCCGCCACGTGCAGCGACGGCGGCAACTGTCGCGCGCGCATCGCCAGCAGCACCTTGAACAGGCTCGCCATGCCCGCGGCATGCGAGGCGTGCCCGATGTTGGATTTCACCGATCCCACCGGGATGGCGCCGACCGCGCCGGTGTAACGGCGGAAGGCGGCGGTGAGCGCTTCGATCTCGATCGGATCGCCCAACCGCGTGCCCGTGCCGTGTGTTTCGACGTAGCCGATGGTGGACGCATCGATCCCGCCGTCGCGATACACCGCCAGTTCCAGTTCGGTTTGCGAGCGCACGCTCGGCGCGGTGATGCCATTGGTGCGGCCGTCGTGATTGATGCCGATCCCGCGGATCACCCCGTGGATCGGGTCGCCGTCGCGTTCGGCGGCGGCCAGCGGCTTGAGCACGACCACACCGACGCCCTCGGCGATCACGAAACCGTCGGCGTCGGCGTCGAAACTCGCGCACCGCCCGCGCGGCGACAGCATGCCCATCGACGAGGCGAGCAGGTGGTATTCGGGCGTCACGAACACCGCGACACCACCCGCCAGCGCGAGTTCCGACTCGCCCGAGGCGAGGCTGCGGCAGGCCTGGTGCAGCGCGACCAGCGCGGAGGAACACGCGGTGTCCAACCCCAGGCACGGACCGGTCAGATCCAGGTGATACGCCACCCGGGCGGGCAGGATGGCCGGGCTGTTGCCGGTGAACAGGTGATGGGAGCCGACCGTTCCACGGTTGCGCAGCAGGGTGGCGTAGTCCGACCCCGGCGACCCGGCGAACACGCCGCATCGCTTGCGCCGCAACGACTTCGGGTCGATGGCGGCGTCTTCCAGGGCCAGCCAGCTGTGTTCCAGGAACAACCGCTGCTGCGGGTCCATGTAGTCGGCTTCGGCCGGTACCAGGTCGAAGAACGCCGGATCGAACTCCTCGACGCCGTCGAGGAAGCCGCCCCACTTGGAGTAGGTCTTGCCCGGTGTGGCCGGTCCCGGCCGGAAGTGGTCGGCGATCGGCCAGCGCGTCGCGGGGATCTCGGTCACCGCGTCGTGCCCGGCGGCGAGATTGCGCCAGAACTCGTCGAGGTTCGCCGCGCCCGGGAATTGCCCGGACATGCCGATGATGGCGATGTCCATTGATGCAGGCCTCTCGCTGGACCGCTCGGCGGCGGTTCGGGTGCCGGGCGTCGGCAGGTTCGAGGCGGGCGCTGGTGCCCCGGATGCGCTCGTCGCCTCGGCGCCCTCTTGGGCCAGGCGAGCGCTGAGCAGCCGTACCGACGGATGGTCGAACACGACTGTCGGGCGCAGCGCCAGGCCGTACCGGGCGTTGACCCGGTCGATGATCTTCACCGCGAGGATGGAGTCGACCCCATACTCCGAAAGCGGCAAATCCACCCGCACCTCGCTACGTGCCACACCGAGTCCGTCAGCGACTATGGCGGTGAGCTCGGCCTCTAGCGCCTGCGCAGTGCCGGGCTGTGAAGGTGCGGTCACAATGGGTTCGGTCCGCGCCTCGGCCACTGGTAGGGCGGCGCCTGCTGGGTGGAGCGGCGCAACGGGGGCCGATTCCACGGCAAGCGCGGGTCGGACCTGCGGATCGGCGGCGATCGTCGGCTGAGACTGCACGCCGGAGACAGCCGTGGGTTGGACCTGCAAGTCGGTGACCGTGGGTTGGACCTGCAAGTCGGCGACCGTGGGTTGGAGCTGCGGATCGGCGGCAACTGTCGGCTGGGACTGCGCACCGGAGACGAGCGCAGGCTCGACGTGCAATTCCGCGGCGGCCGCAGGGTGGAGTTTCGCCACGGCGGCGACCGTCGAGCGAGACTGCGCGGGCACGGAGGCGCTGACGGCGGCCAGCAGCCGGAAACTCGGCTCCGAATCCATGGACAGGCCGGATCCCCACGAGCGGATCCCGGTGAAACCCGCCGCGGCCAGCGCTGTGTTCCATTGCGACTCGGACAGCAACGGCGAGTGCGGAAGCCGCGCCTCCGGATCGCGGTAGGCGTGCCAGCCCTCCAGCAGCCCGAAGGTCAGCGCGAGGACCTCGAGGTCGGTGGTCGCCTCCGTGCACGCGAGCACACCGCCGGGCGTCAGCAGCCGCCGGACGTTGCGCAACGTCGCGTCGATCGACCGTGTCGCGTGCAGGACGTTGGCGCAGAGCACCAGGTCGGCTTCGTGCGCGGGGAATCCCTGCGCGACCGGATCGGCTTCGATGTCGAGCACCGCGAAACGAAGATGCTCGCGGTTGCCGAAGGTGCGTCGTCCGTGCGCGACGAAACTGTGCGAGACGTCGGTGTAGAGATAGTCGAACGCGATCCCGCGCTCGGTGAGCGCGTCGAGCACCGCGTGCGTGGAACCGCCGGTCCCCGCGCCGATTTCGATGACGCGCAGCGGCCGCGCCGGGCCCGGCCGCTGCGCTACCGCCGACACCAGCGCGGCGAGCAAGCCGTTGGTGAAATCGTAGGCGGCGTTGCCGCGGTAGATCGCGCCCACCAGTTCGAGGTCGCCGCCGGGGAACAGCACCTCCGTCGCGGACAACTCGCCGCGCAGGACGCGCGGATACGCGGTCAGGCAGGCGTCCAGCAACGCGACGTACGGCTGGGTTTCCGGGAAGCGCGCGAGCAGGTCGGCGCGCATCCCACCGGTGCCGGGTGGCGGGCCGGGAACCACGATCCGGCCGTCCTGCGAGCGCACCAGCTCGTGGCGCCGCAGGATGTCCAGGCAGCTGGTGCGCAGCCGGTCGAACTCGGGTCGGATGCCCAGGCGCGCGTCCACCGACCGCGCGGTCCACTCCCCCGGCGTGAGCCCCATGCCGGCGAGCGTGGCGAACAGTCGCATCGCCGCGTAACGGCCGAGTTCGGCCTTGCCGGGCTCCACGACGCCCGCGGTCTCGACGGCCGCCTCGAACCGCTCCACCGCGGCGTCGAAGCCCGATCGCGGCGGTGCGATGATCCAGTAATCGGTGCGTTCGAAGGGATAGCCGGGCAGCGGGATCCGACGCCGCGGCCCGCCGCGCCCACGCCAGTCGACCTCCGCGCCCGCAACCCACTGGCGGGCCAGCTCCTGATCGTCGGCCGCGGGGGCGGAGAGCGGCGGCCGGGTCTGCGCGTCGACGGTGCCGGTGACCACGGCTCCGAGCTGGTCGGTGCGGAACTGGTCGAGCGCGTCGGCCACCTCGGCAGCTGAGGACGCGACCACCGCCAGGCGGTGCGCCAGCGCGGGCCTGCCCACCTGCAAGGTGCGCACCGCGTCGCGGAAATCCGCGGGGTCGAGGGTGCGGAAGTGCCGGGCCATGGTCTCGGCGTAGCGGTGCAGTCGCTCCGGACTGCGCGCCGACAGCACGAAGATCTCCGGTTCGCCCGTGGCGGCCGGGCGGACCCGGTCGTCGAGGTATTCGGCGAGCACCACATGGGCGTTGGCGCCGCCCGCTCCGAACGCGCTGATTCCGGCGTGACGCGCCACGGCGACGCCGTCGACGGTGTGGCGCGGCCACTCCTGCACTTCGCGCGGCAGGCGGAACGGCACCGAGTTGAACGCGATGGCCGGATTGGCCTGTTCGGCATGCAGTGTCGGCGCGATCCGGCCGTGACGCATCTGCAACAGCACCCGGGTCAGGCTTGCGACGCCGGCGGCCGCTTCCAAGTGGCCGATGTTCGACTTCGTCGACCCCAGGGCGCGGGAGCGCCCGGCGTCGGGAGATCTGCCGAATGCGGCAGCCAGACCGGCGATTTCGATCGGGTCGCCGAGCGGGGTCCCGGTACCGTGCGCCTCGAGGTAGTCGATCGCGGCGGGGTCGACCCCGGCCGCGCGCAGGGCCTCAACGATCACCTCGGCCTGCGCGCCGGGGTGCGGCACGCTGTATCCGGACGTCTGGCCACCGTGGTTGACCGCGCTGCCCAGGATCAGCCCGTGAATGGTGTCGCCGTCGGCGCGGGCGGTCGACAGCGGTTTCAGATACAAGGCGCCGACTCCTTCGCCGGGCACGTAACCGTCGGCCGCGGCGGCGAAGGGTCGGCACCGTCCGGTGTCGGACATCATGCCCAAGCTGTGCAGCAGCAGGAATTTGTCCTCGTGCAGCAGCAGATTCACCCCGCCCACGAGCGCCGCGTCGCATTCGCCGTCGAGCAGGCTGCGCCGCGCCAGATGCAGCGCGGTCAGCGACGCCGAGCAGGCGGTGTCCACGGTGAGGCTCGGCCCGCGCAGGCCGAGAGTGTAGGAGGTGCGGTTGGCGATGGACGACGGGATCGAGGCCACCGCCACCGGATCGCCCTCGCGACCGGCCGCGACGCCGAGCAATCGGTAGTCGCTCCAGGTGGAGCCCACGAACACGCCGACGCGGCGATCCCGCACGGCCGGATCGGTGTGGTGGTAGCCGGCGTGCTCCAGCGCCGCGTACGCCTGCTGCAGGAACAGCCGCTCCTGGGGGTCCAGCAGCGGCGCCTGGACGGGTGGGATGCGGAAGAACTGCGGGTCGAAACCACCTACGTCACGCAGGAATCCGCCGATCATCGGGGGCGCGCCGGGCGCGTCGCGAGCGGCGGTGAGCCACCAGCGTTCGGCGGGGACGGGGCCGACCGCGTCGTGTCCGTCGCGCAGGTTGCGCCAGAACTCCTCGATGTCCTCCGCGTCCGGGTAGCGACCGCTGATTCCGACGATCGCGATGGGCTCGGTGACGGACGGGCGATGCTCGGCCGGTGCGTGCTCGGTGACGGTGGCAGTCGGCCGCGCGGCTGCCGGTTGGAGTCGTGCGCGCAGCGTCTCGGGTTCACCCCACACCGCGGCCGAGTGCGCTCGGTTCAGGGTGGCGCAGGACAACAGCAGGTCCAGGCCGGTCGCGGTCGGCAGCAGACCCACACCGGCCCGCCGCAGCGCGGCGATCTGTTCGGCGGGTGGACGCATGCCGCCCTCGGCCCACAACGGCCAGCCGACACTGATGGTTCTGCTTCCGGCCTGATCGCGCTGTTCGGCGAAGACGTCCAGATAGCGGTTGGCCGCGGCGTAATCCGCTTGCCCGGGGTTGCCCAGCACCGCGGAGACGGAGGAGAACAACACGGTCAGGCGGACCTCCGGCAGCGCCCGTGTCAGGTGGGTGACGCCGTAGACCTTCGGCGCCAGCACGGATATCGCGTCGTCACGGCCGGTGCCCGCCAGCAGTCCGTCGCGCAGCTGTCCGGCGCCGTGATAGAGCACCTCGACGGGTCCGAACGTGGCGTGGGCGATCGCGGCGACCCGGTCGGCGTCCGCGGCCACCGACACGTCGGCGCGCACGTGCACGGCTTCCGCGCCGAGGTCGCCGAGTTCGGCGAGCAGCGCGGCGGCCGCCGCGTCGAGCGGACGGCGCGATACCAGCACCATCCGGGCGCGGTATGCGGTGGCGAGGCGGCGGGCCAGCTGCCTGCCGATTCCGCCGAACCCCCCGGTGATCACGACAACCGACCCCGGTCGCGGCACCGTGTACCCGGACCTCGGGGTGTCGGCGATCAGCCGGGATCGGCGGATCTGGCGTCGCCCGCCGAGATAGCGGATCTCGGTGGCGGAGTCACGTTCGTCGACGCCGAGTTCGATGGCCACGATGTCCTCGATCGCACCGCCGGGCTCGCGCTGAACGGCCCGCAGGATCGGTTGTGGCTGCTCGAGCCGCAGTGTGCGCGCCAAACCGCCCAGGAGGGCGCAACTCGATTCACCTGCGGGTGTGGCGGGCGTGAGAGCGAGGATCCGCCGTGTCGGCGGTTCGGGCGCCGACGCGGCCGCGCGCAGCAGGTCACGCAGCGGCAGATACACCCGTTCGACCAAGGCTTGCGGGTCGGTCTCGGTCACCGCCTCGGGCCACAGATACAACGCGGCATCGAAGCGCACCCGCCGCGATGCCAGTTGAGCGACCAGCCGCTCCATGTGCTCTGGGTTCGCCGGGTCGACGTCGAAACCGTCTGCTCCTGCCAGGAACTCGTTGCCGGGGCGAACGCGGACGACCGTGGCCGCGCCGTGCGGGTAAGGGTGGTCAGCGGTATCGAAGACGAGCAAAGCGGCCGGTTCGCGACGTGGGTGCGCGGTGGGGTCGGGTTCCCAGTCGAATCCGAAGGTGATCAGGTCGTCCGCGGCGGAGGGCGGGGCGGATGCCACCGGCGTGGCGACTGCT
Organism: Nocardia sp. CY41; assembly: GCF_009829325.1. Lineage (GTDB taxonomy): Bacteria > Actinomycetota > Actinomycetes > Mycobacteriales > Mycobacteriaceae > Nocardia. Next base: position 57,575 of record NZ_VUOS01000018.1, on the reverse strand, counting down.
TCCGATGTCTGGGCGCTGGTAGTCGATTGTGGTGCGCTCGACGCTGATTCAGTTGGATGGACATCCGTTCCGAGGGGCGCCGCCGCGGGGACGGCGATGTCACCCGGTCGGTAGTTCGCGCCGACGGTGTCGGTGAGGTGCCCGGCGAGCGCCTCGATGGTCTGGTATTCGAACAACAACGTCGGGTAGAGCGGCTCGCCGACCCGGGCCTCCAGTTGCGCGGTCAACCGCAGCAGGCGACCGGAATCCAGGCCGAGTTCGTAGAACCCCACGTCCGTCGCGATGCCTGCGGGCTCGGCGCCGAGTTCGCCCGCGACGAGTGCGGCCAAGTCGGCGGTGATCACCGCACGCGCGTCGCCCGGGACGGTGGGCGCGGCTGCAGCGGTGGGCGCGGCCGGTCGCTGCGGGGACGCCACCTCCGGCTGGGTCAGCAACCGCTGGATGTCCGCGCTGCCACGCACACGCTTGGATGTCAGCCGATACCGCGCCACCGGTGACCCGTCCGGATCGTAGAGCGCCACCTCGGCTTCGAGCAGATCCCCACCCTGCCCGCCGCGGAGCGAGGCCCGCACGAAGACCTCCTCGGGAGTGGCCCGCCACGCGCGGACGTCACCGAAGTAGATCGGGATGAACGCGCTGTCGGCGTCCACGCCGAGCCGGTGCGGGTCGATGAACGGCACGATCGTGGAGGCGTCCAAGAAGGTGGGATGCAGCAGGAAGCCGGGGAGATGCTCGGCTGCCTCCGGGCCGAGCCCCAGCGTCGCGGTGACCACGTCGTCTCGGCGGGCGAAATGCCCGGTGGCGCGCATGAACGCGCGATGCTCGATACCCCGGCTCCCGCTCTGGGCATACATCTCGGCGATTCCGCGCTCCCCCGCCGACGCCCGGAATCCGGTGACATCGATTCGTTGCGGCTCCTCTGCTGATTGCGTCTGCCGCACAAGGCATTCCGCGACCGGTTCGACCGCCCCGACGGGCACGCCCACCGCATCCAAGCGCTGCACGTCGATGGCGACCCGGCCGGTCGGGCGATCTACCCGGAACGCGATGCGCGCCGCGCCGTCGTCGGCGAGGGCGACCGGACGCTGGAACAACGCTTCCCGGATCGTCAGGTCACCGGGCTGGTACCCGGCCGCCATCGCCGCGCGCAGGATCATGTCGAGATACACCACACCCGGCAGGATCCGTACACCGTGCACTCGGTGGTCGCGCACCACCGGGTCCTCGGCCCGCAGGGTGGTGGCGAAGCTGTTCAGGTCGATCCCGCTCATACCAGCGGCTCCACACGCAGGAACGACGGTGCGGGGGCGCTCGTCGTCATCGGCACCACGATCCGCGGCGCGGGCTCCGTCGATGTGCTGGGAACCGTTTTCGGCAGCATGAAGCTCCTCTTGCGGAATGCGGGTGGATCCAGGGGACGGCGCGTCGGCCGGTGCCCGTCGGGCGCCTGCTCGACGACGAGGTGGGCATTGGTGCCCCCGAAGCCGAACGAGCTGACGCCCGCCGCGCGGGGCCTGCCGTCGGCAGGCCGCCACGGGCGCAGTTCCCGATTGACCTGCAAGGGCGAACCGGTGAACTTGAAACGCGGATTGAGGTTGTCGCAGTGCAGCGACGGCGGCAGCGCCGCATGGTGGACGGCCAGAATGGTCTTGACCGCGCCGGCGATGCCCGCCGCGGAAAGCAGATGTCCGATATTGGTTTTCACGCTGCCGACCGCGCACGGCTCCGGACCGCGCGACCGGTCGCCCAGCACGGTCGCCAGCCCTTTCAGTTCGATGGGGTCGCCGATCATGGTGCCGGTGCCGTGCGCTTCCAGATACGACAGCGCGTCCGGCGACATGCCCGCCACCTCGAGCGCCGCGGTGACCACCTCGATCTGCGCCCGCATGTTCGGTGTGGTGATGCCCATGGTGTGCCCGTCGTTGCCGATCGCCGAGCCGCGCAGCACCGCGTAGACCCGATCGCCGTCGGCGAGCGCGTCGTCGAGCCGCTTGAGCAGCAGTAGCGCCGCGCCCTCGCCCGGTACGAAACCGTCGGCGTCCTCGGAGAACGTCGCACACCGTCCGTGCGGTGAGAGCACGCCCGCCGCCGCCAGGGTGACGAACGGCATCTCGTCGAGCAGCACCTCCACGCCGCCGGCCAGTGCGGCGTCCACCTCGCCCGAGCGCAGCGCCTGGCAGGCCAGATGCACCGACAGCAGCGACGACGAGCACGCGCTGTCGAGCACGACGTTGCCCGCGTGCCAGTCGAAATAGTCGGAGATGCGCGCGGCGATGAAGTTCTGGCCGATGCCGATGACGGTGTGCCGGTCCGGGACCGGGATCCGGTGGAAGTAGTTCGCCGCCCGGCTGCCCGCGTAGACGCCGACCCGTTTGCCCGCCAGTTCCTCGCGCCGGTATCCGGCGTCGGTGGTCGCCAGCACCGAGGTCTCGAGCAGCAACCGCTGCAACGGGTCCATCTGCCAGGCCAGTTCGTCGGTGACCCCGAAGTACTCCGGATCGAACAGATCGACGCCGTCGACGAAGCCGCCCCACTTGCTGTTGGTCAGTCCGGGCCCGCCGGTCGGTCGGTAGAAGCGGGCAGGGTCCCAGCGAGCCGAGTCCACCTCGCGGATGCCGGAGGCGCCAGTGGCGAGCAGACGCCAGAACGCGTCCGGAGTGTCCCCGCCCGGCAGGCGGCAACCGATGCCGATCACGGCGATCGGCTCGGCGGCCCGGCCGCGGCGGGCATCGGCGGCCCAGGCGGCTGTGGTGGGACGCGACTCCCGCGTTTGTTCCGCGGGCGGCGGATCGCTCGGCGTCCGCTGCGTTTCGGCAGCCGGGGCCGCCGCGAAACGTTCGGGGTACTGTTCGGTCAACAGGCCCGCCAGCGCGTCCAGCGTCGGGAATTCCAGCACCAGCGCCGGGTCGAAGGGCCGGCCGACGACCTGCTCGATCCGGCGCACCGCCGAGGCGATCAGCACCGAGTCCGCGCCGTACTCCTCGAACCGCTTGTCACCCTCGAAACGGGCCGGGGCGAGCTTCAATTCGTCGGAGAAGATCTGCAACAGTTCCTGATACGCCGCCGCGGATCCGTTCGCCACCATGGGCCGCACCGCCGGGGCAGCCTGCGGTGCGAGACGGCTCGTCCGTGTCGGAAGATCAAGTGCCGCACCGTAATAGGGCAGAATCACCGGCTCCGGCAGGCCGAGGACAGCGTCCAGCAGCTCGAATCCCTCCGCGGCACTCAGCGCCGGAAGCCCGGTGGCTCGATAGGCCGCGCTGGTCACCTCGCCGAATCCGGTGTCGCGGAACGAGGGCCATTCGATCGACCGGAAATACGGCCGTCCGACGGCGTGCTGGGCTTCGGCGAAGCGGTCGAGGTGCGCGTTGGCCATAGCGTAGTCCGACAAACCCACCGCCAGACCGGGCAGTACCGCCGACACCGAGGAGAACAACACGAAAAAGTCCGGACGGTCGGCGGCCAGTAGGTCGGCGAGGACCGCCGTGCCCGCCAGCTTGGGTTCGAGCACGGTCGCGACGGCGGGTCCGGTCTTGCGCACGAACGCCGGACTCTCGCCGGAGACGCTGCCCGCGCAGTGCAGCACGCCGCCGATCGGGCCCAGTTCGCGCCGCACGCGATCGAAGAAGCCGGACAACGCCGTCTCGTCGGTGAGGCTGCCGAAGTAGGTCCGCACCGCGACGCCGCGATCGCGCAACGCGACCAGCCGCCGCACCTTGTCGGCCACGGGCCCGGAACCTGCGGCCACCCGGTCCCAGTCCGGTTCCGCGGGCAGTGTTTCGCGGCCGAGGACGGCCAAGCGGCGTGCTCCGCGTTCGACCAGCGCCGCCGCGAACTCCGCGCCGAGGCCACGGGTACCGCCGCTCACCACGTAGGTGCGAGCGGGATCCACCACGAGACCCGCGCGCGGCGTGGCGTCGGCGAGTTCCACGGCTTCGCGTCTTCCGTCGCGGTACCGCACCCGCGGGGCGCTGTCCTCGGCGCACTCCGCGCCGAGGATCGCCAGCAATCGCGTGGGATCGGCGCACACCGCCGCGCGCTCGGCGACCACGTGGACGCTGCGTGTGCGCACGTCCCGGATTTCCTCGGCGAGCGCCGCGACCAGACCACCCAGCGGCGCCGACTCCGGTCCGTCGGCGCCGGGATGTCCCGCCGCGACGTGCACCAGCACGAGCGCACCGGTGCGCGCCTCGAGCACACCCTGATACAGGCCCATCCGGCCTAGGTCGCCGGTGGGCCGGCCCCCGGGCGCGGGAACGAGGTCGCCCACGTCGAGCACGCAGTCGGTGCCGGGATATCGCGTCGCCAGCTCCCGGCCGAGCGCGGCGCCCGCGCCGAAGTCGTCACGGTTCAGGTCTCCCGGCACGTCCGACAGGCGCACCAGACGGCCGGAATCGCCCACCGCGTCGACGAGCGCTTCGATCAGCGGCTGCGGGGTGCGCGCGTCGTATACCACCAAGGCGCGGCGATCGCGCAGGTCACCGGGAGGCAGCGGAGCTTCCCGCCAGACCGGAACCAGCAATCGACGTTCCGGCAAGACGGTTTGCCGGGTCGGCGCATGCTGTTGAGCGGGTGCGGGCCACGCGGCCGACGCGGATTGCGCGGATTCCGCTGCCGACCGGTCCGCCGGAAGTGGCGGCGGCGCGGCGTCGGACCATTGCCCTGACGCGAGTCGCGGCGATTCCGGCGTGCGCGCATACCTCGGATCGAGAGCAGGCTGAGGCCCGAGGGCGGGATTCGCCGCTGATGGTTGTGGCAGCGATGTGAGGTCAGGCCCGAACGTGGACGGCTCCGCGTGTGCGGACTGTGCCACCGGGTCGGTGCCCGCTCCGGCCTGCCGACTCGGCGTCGACTGCGGCGCGGCAACGGTTCCCGTGGTCGGAGCGCTTCGCCGGGCCGGCGCGGATTCGGACTCGGGCGCAGGCGTGACGTCCGGAATCCAGTACCGCTCACGCGCGAACGGATACGTGGGGGCGGGAATACGGCGTCGAGGTCCGGGATCACGAACGGTCGCCCAGTCGATGTCGCCGCCGCCGAGCCAGCGCGCGATCCGGGAGTCCTCCCCCGCATCCCGGCACGCCCTGGCGCCGGGTGCGTCGTCGACCCACGCGCGGACGGCGGCGCGCAACTGGTCGACGTCCCGTGCGACGAACGCGGCGCGAGCGCGGCCCGCCTGACGGCCCACCTGCATGGTGTAGGCCAGATCGGCGAGGTTCGGCTGCTGCGCGGCGAGGTAGCCGTCGAGTGCGGCCACGTACTCCGCGAGGCGTTCGCGATCGCGTGCGGAGACCGGGACGACCTGCCCGCCGCTGAACCGGGTCTGCGGCCTGCGGTCGACGTACTCCTCGACCACCACGTTCGCGTTCGCCCCGCCCGCGCCGAACGAGCTCACCGTCGCCCGGCGCGGCCGCGCCGGATCGCCGCCGGGCCAGGGCAGCGGCTGAGCCGGGATCCGGAACGGTGTGGCCGCGAAGTCGATATTCGGGTTGGGCGGCGTGGCGTGCAGGGACGGCACGATGGTCCGATGGCGCATCTGCAGCAGCACCTTCGTCAGCGCCGCGACACCGGCGGCCGCCTCGAGGTGGCCGACATTGGACTTCACCGAACCGATCGGCAGCTCCGATACACCCGACCGACCGAAAACCTTGGCCAGCCCCGCGATTTCGATCGGATCGCCCAATGCGGTGCCGGTGCCGTGCGCTTCGACGTAGGACACCGACGCCGGATCGACGCCGCCCGCGCGCAGCGCCGAACGGATCACCGCCGCCTGCACGTCGGGATTGGGCACCGTGAACCCGTTGACTCGGCCGCCGTGGTTGATGGCCGAACCCTTGATGACGCCGTAGATGGTGTCGCCGTCGGCTTCGGCGTCGGCCAGCGGCCGCAGCACCATCGCCCCGACACCCTCGCCGGCCACATATCCGTCGCCGCCCGCGCCGAAAGAGCGGCAGCGGCCGTCGGTGGAGGCGAACTGCCCTTGGCTGAGGGCGACGAATTTGTAGGGATGCAGTGACAGATTGACCCCGCCGACCACCGCCAGCCTGCATTCGCCGGTGCGGATGCTCTGGCAGGCCAGGTGCAGCGCGGTCAGCGAGGACGAGCAGGCGGTGTCCACCGCCATACTCGGCCCTTGGAAGTCCAGGGCGTGCGAGACGCGGTTGGGGATGCTCCAGAATGTCGACCCGGGCAACGTGCCGTGCCCGAGCCGGGACTCCTCGGCCCCGAACATCTGGTAGGTGCCCCACATGACGCCGACGAACACACCGGCCTGTTCCGGGCGCAGGCCGCCGCGCGCCAGATCGGCCCGGGAGTGCCCGGCGTCTTCCAATGCTGCCCATGCCGTTTGCAGGAACAGTCGCTCCTGCGGGTCCAGGATCTCCGCCTCGCGCGGGGAAATCGCGAAGAACAGCGGGTCGAAGCAGTCGACGTCGTCGAGGAATCCGCCCCATTTGGTGTAGGCGGTGAACGGGTTGTTCCGGTCCGGAACGAAATAGCGGGTGTGATCCCAACGCTCCCGGGGGATCTCCGTGACGCAGTCGCGTCCCTCGATCAGCACCCGCCAGTACTCGTCGAGACCGTTCGCACCCGGGTAGCGTCCGCTGACGCCCACGATCGCGATATCTCCTACCGCGCCGGTGGGGTGGCCGGAACCCGAGGCGTCGGCCGCACCAGGGGTGCCCGGGTTGTCCGAAGCGCGCCGGGTCATCGGCTGCGGTGCGGGCGGGATGTCGTTCATGGGCGGGCGATCGACCGCGCTCGACGCACCGTTCGCGCCCGGCCCGTCGGTGTGCGCGGCGAAACCGTTGCCCGCCGCCTGCGGTCGAGCAGCTACGGCTCCGTTCGATGCGGTCGAAGTCCCCGCGGGGTACCTCGTGGGCGTCCGCGCCGCCGCCCGATCGGAGGAATCGCCACGGCTCTCGACCGACGGCGGCGCGGACGGCTTGTCCGCGGAGCCCAGCCGCACCAGCAGGCCGACCACCGCGCGCGGAGTGGGGTACTCGAAAGCCAGCGTGGCGGGCAGGCGGTGACCGCTGGAGCGCGACAGTTCGTCGCGGATCTCGAGCGCCGCCACCGAGTCCAGCCCGAGTTCGTGCAGCGGACGATCCAGATCGTCACCGGGCGCCAACCCCAGGCAGCGCCGCACGAGAGCCTCCATCCTGTCGGACAGACCGGCGGTATCGGTTGCCACGGCCACGTTCTCGACCGGCGCGGTGAAATCCAGCAGCACATCCGGCACGTCGGCACCGGTCCTTTCCGCAAGCGCGAGCGGCATCGCCATGACTGCCGGCGTCGGGGAACCGATGAGGCGGGCGAGCGTGTCCAAGGCCTGCGTGGGGCGCAGCATCCCGTAACCACGGCGGGCCAGCCGCTGTACGGCGCCGCTGTCGAGCTGCTCGACCATGCCGGTGTCCGCCCAGGGGCCCCACGCGATCGACAGCGCGGGCGAGCCCGAGGAGCTGCGCGATTCGGCCACGCCGTCGAGGAAGGCGTTGGCGGCGCCGTAGCTCGACTGGCCGGGCAAACCGACCACCGCCGCGGCCGAGGAGAACAACAGGAAGAAACGCAGGGAGCGATCCGCCGTCAGTTCGTGCAGGTGCCATGCCCCGAAGGTCTTCGGTCCGAGGACGTGCCCGACCCGCGCGGCCGTCTGCTCGGCGATCACGCCGTCGTCCAGCACCCCGGCCAGATGCGCCACTCCGGCCAGCGGCGGCAGCTCGCGGTCGATCCATGCCAGCGTGGCCGCGACGGCGTCGCGATCGGCGACGTCGAGCGACCGCACCCGGATCCGGGCGCCACGCTCCCGCAGTTCGGCGATGACCGACCGGGCTCGCCCGTCCGGCGCCGACCGCCCCGCGAGCACCAGCTCCGGCCACCCCCGGTCGACGAGCCAGCGGGCCAGTCGCAAGCCGACTCCACCGAGCCCACCGGTGATGAGTACGGTCTGTCCCGCTCCGGAAGCCGACTCGTCCGGCACGGCTTGCACCGGAACGAGCCGCGGCACGCGACGGCGTCCCTGACGCAGCGCGAGCTGGCGTGGCGCGTCGGGCACGACGAGTGCGTCGGCGACGGTTCCGGCATCGGTCACCGGATCGACATCCAGGACGCGGCAACCCATTTCGCGGTGCTCGAGCTGCGCACTGCGGGCGAAGCCCCACAGCGCGGACTGCTCGGGCGCCACCGGATCGGCGGAACCGACCCGCTGCCCGTGCCGGGTGACCAGCCACACCGCGGGTTCCCCGGCCGCCGCGGCGGCCTGCACGAGGTGCACAGCGCCGACCACCAGACGTTCGGCGACGACCGGCGCGGGCGCGTCGTCGGCCGAGAGCGCGACCGCCGAAACGATCCCGCGCAACGGTGTGCGTCCGTCGCGCACCGCGCCGAGCAGCGCGCGCACCGCCGCGGGTACGCCCAGGTCGACCTCGAATTCGTCGTCTGCGCGGAACGCGAAACCACGGCCGGGACGGGCGAGTACACACTCCCCGCCACGCGCCCGCAAGGCGTCGGCGAGCACGTCGGCGAAGTCCCCGGACGCGCCGATGATCAGCCAGCGTCCGGTCGCCGGGGCGGGGAGCGCGGCGTCGGTCTCCTGCCAGTCGATGCGATAGGTGTCCGCCAGGAACCGATCGTGCGGCACACGGGACGGCTGCCCGCCCGAGTGCGGTGTGGGGCTCGGCATCACTCGCAATCCGTTCGCGACCAGCACCGGGTTACCCTCCTCGTCGAGCAGTCGAACATCGGCGACGCACAGCTGTGGCGTCTGCTCGACGACGCGCACATGGCCGAATCGAACGGTGTCCGCGGCGAGCGAGACGAGCACTCGGTCCACCGCGAACGGCACCCACGTCTGCTGCTCGGCGCGCGGCGACATCGCCGCGTAGGTGGCTTGGAACGCCGCGTCCAGCAGCACCGGGTGCACCGGCGCGGTGCCGGTCCCTGTCTCCGGGTCCGCCAACGTGACCAGGGCTTCGTGCCGGCCGAAGCGCACGTCGACGACGCGACGGAACGCTGGTCCGTACGGCAGGCCCGCTCGGGCCAGCAGCTCGTAGAAGGCCGCCGCGGCGAGATGTTCCCTGCAGTTGCCGAGGACCTCGGCCAAGCCCGCGCCGTCTGGGATCCGCTGCGCCGCGGCACGGACCTGAGCGCGCGCGTGCGTGCCGGAATCTTCGGTCGTCACCCGCACCGCCAACCCGTCGGCGAGCGGCTCGAAGCCCACCCGCACCGGTCGCGGGCCGGTCAGGGTGAGTCCGTGGGTGATCACGAGGTCGTCGATCGCGATGACCGCACCGGCCACCAGGGAGCGCGCCCTGTCGGCGATGGTCGCGACGAACCAGGCCCCCGGTACGACGACAGCGCGGTCCACGACGTGGTCGGCCAGGTAACTCGGTGAGTCCGGGGCGAGGCGCACATCGAAAGTCGCCGCGCCGTAGATCAATCGACCGGCGGTCGAAGCCGCGGCCCTTTCCGTTGTCGCTGAAGCGTCCGTGTGCGGCGGGAGAGCGCCGCTCGGGGCATACGGAATGCCAGGCCGCGTCGAACCGGACGTCTCGGCGACGGTAGTGGCCTCCGCAAGCGTGCGGAGGTTTTCCGGCGTCCCACGGTGGTCCGAGAGTGCGGTTTCGGGCAGCGTGGCGAGCCTCGTATCCGGCTCCGGCGGCGTGCTGTCCGCGATATTCGCGTGCCCGGAGACAACGGTGCTCGGAACCGTGAGCGGCGCATTGCCGGTTCGTGGTGAAAGGCTCCCGGATCGTGTTGGTGCGGCCCCCGCATGTGCGTCTTCGAAACGCATCGCACGATCGGGGTGCTCGGCCGGGGCGCCGGATACCGCGAACTCGGCGGTATCCGATCGCTGCTCGAACCAATAGCGTTGCCGCTGGAACGGATACGTCGGGGCGAGCACCCGTCGTCGTCCGTGTGGCCGGTGCACCTGCTCCCAATCCACCGGCACACCCGCGACATACAGCTGTCCGAGCGCGGTCATCATCGTCTCGCGGTCGCCGCGGCCGCGGCGCAGCGACGCGACGAACCGTGCCGAGTCGCCCAGCACGCGCCCGCCGAGCGCCGACAACGTCGGCTGCGGACCGATTTCGAGGAAGTCACCGATGCCCAGCTCGGCCATGGCCCGCATCCCCTCGGCGAAGCGCACCGGCCGGCGCGCATGCCCTGCCCAGTACTCCGGGGTGAGTTCGCCCGCCCGCAGCGGTGCACCGGTGAGATTGGAGACCAGCGGAATCGCTGGATCGGTCATCGTCGCCCTGGCCGCCGCCACGGCGAGGTCGTCGAGGATCGGATCCATCGCCGCGGAGTGGAAAGCATGCGACACGGTGAGGGCGGCGGACCGGAAACCTCCGGCCGCCAGTTCGTCTCGGAGCCGGTCGAGCGCGGCTTCCGGTCCGGCGATCACCACCTGGGCCGGTCCGTTGTATCCCGCGATGGACACCGCCGGCTCATACCGTGCGACCAACGACGAGATCTGCTCGGCGGGAGCGTCGACGGCCATCATCGCGCCGCCCTCGGGCAGGCGCTGCATCAGCCGCCCGCGCACGGCGACGAGCTGTAAGGCGTCCGCCATGGTCATCGCGCCCGCGGCGCATGCGGCGACGTATTCCCCGACGCTGTGCCCGAGCACCGCGGCCGGGGTGATCCCCCATGCCCGCCACAGCTCCCACAGCGCCCACTCGACGGCGAACAGGACCGGCTGGGTGAACGCCGTCTGCCGCAGCAGCTCCGGACCGTGGTCGCCGTAGACGGCCTCCACCAGCCCGATGCCGTCCGCGATCGGTCCGAGCACGGCGTCGCAGTTGCGCAGCGCCTCCCGGAAGACCGGTTCGGAGTCGAACAACTCACGCGCCATGCCGGGGTACTGCGAACCCTGCCCGGTGAACAGCAGGGCCACCTTCGCCCGTGCTGTTCGTTCCACGCGGCCGTGGATCAGCGTCGGCGGCCGGTCCCGCAGCTGCCGCGCGGCCGCCGCGCCGGTATCGGCGACCACCGCTAACCGCTCCTCGAAATGGGTCCGCGCGGTCGCGGCGGTGTAGGCCAGATCGCCGAAGGAGGCATGCTCCGAGGAGATTTCGTCTGCCCAGTTCCTGGCGGTGTCGGTGAGGGCGGTCCGGTCGCGTGCGGACAGGACGAGCAGTTGCGCGCCCGGTGATTCCGTGCGCGGCGCCTGCGCCGGGTCACCCTGGGCGAGCACGATGTGCGCGTTGGTGCCGCTCATCCCGAAGGAGCTGATGCCGATCGCCGGGTCGTGATCGGCACGCGGCCACTCCCGGCCCTCGCGCACGACTTCCAGCGGCAGACCGGCCCAGTCGATCAGCGGGTTCGGTGTCCGGAAGTGCAGGCTCGGCGGAATCCGGCGGTGCTGCAACATGAGCACGGCCTTGATGACTCCCGCGACGCCGGCCGCCGCCTCCGTATGCCCGATATTGGTCTTGACCGACCCGATGAGCAGCGGCCGCGCACGGCCGGCGCCGTACACCTCGGCCAGTGCGGTGGCCTCGATCGGATCACCGAGCGGGGTTCCGGTGCCGTGCGTCTCGACGTAGTCCACCGCCTCCGGCCGCAGCCCCGCCCGCGCCAGCGCGTCGCTGATGACGCGCTGCTGAGCCGGGCCGTTGGGCGCGGTGAGACCGTTGGATCGTCCGTCGTGATTGACCGCGACGCCACGAACGACGGCCAGCACCCGATCACCGTGGCGGCGGGCCTGCGACAGTCGGGTCAGTATCAGCACGCCGCACCCGTCGGCGCGGACGTAGCCGTCGGCGTCGGCGTCGAACGCCCGTGACCGTCCGTCGGGCGACAGCGCGGCCAGACGGCAGAAGCCGACGGTGGTCTCCGCGGCCAGCTGGAGGTTGACTCCGCCGACCAGTGCCAGGTCGCACCGGCCTGCGCGCAGCCCGTCCTCGGCTGCCTGCAACGCCACCAGCGACGACGAGCATGCCGTATCCAACGTCATCGCGGGACCTTGCAGCCCGAGGACGTAGGCCAAGCGACCGGCCGCGACGCTCGGCGCCGAACCGATCACCGAATAGGCGCCGATCGCGGTCGGATCGGCGGCCCGGATCGGTGTCGCCGGATACTCGCTGAAGCACAGACCGACGAACACGCCGGTGCGGCTGCCCGCCAACGCGCCGGGCGCGCGACCGGAGCGTTCGAGCGCCTCCCAGGTGGTTTCCAGCAGGAGGCGTTGCTGCGGGTCCATCGCCCGCGCCTCCGCCGCGCCGATGCCGAAGAACGCGGGATCGAATTCGTCGGCGTCGTCGACGAACCCGCCCCAGCGGGTGTACATCGTGCCCAGCGCTGCCGGGTCGGGATCGTAGTAGTCGTCGATGTTCCAACGCTGCGGTGGCACCTCGGTGATCGCGTCCCGGCCGTGCCACAGCAGATCCCAGAAGTCCTCGGGCGTGCGTACTCCGCCCGGGAAGCGGCAGCTCATGCCGACGATGACGATGGGATCGTCGTCGGGCTGGTCGCTTCCAAAGTCGGCTTCGGTCGAAGAATGTGGCTCCACAGGATGTTCCGAGGACGACGTTTCCGGAGGTGCGGACGGGAGCGCAGACGCCTGGGCGGCGGTCTGGTGCTGTGCCGCCGGGGGAGCGGACGCGCCCTTGCGGTGCAGGAACCGCGCGATGTCACGCACCGTCGGGTAGTCGAAGACGAGCCCGGCGGGCAGCGGCATCCCGACCTCGGCGGCCAGTGCCGCACGCAATTCCATCCCCGTCAGCGAATCCACGCCCGTGTCGTGCAGTGGGACCTCCGGATCCAGTGCACCGGCTCGATCCAATACCCGCATCGCGACGCGCTGGACGAGCGCCTCCCAGGGGGCGACATCATCGGGTGTGGCCGGGGATTCGGCAATCTCCGGTCGAGTCCGCAGCGGGGCGGCCGCCGTGACGTGCGGCGCCCGCTGCGCGTGCCACCGTTCGGGCGCGAAGTCGAAGACGCCCGGGGCGGTGCTGCCGGACCGGACGAGATGATCCAGCGCCGCGGCCGCGTCCCCCTCGTACAGCGGCGGCAACCCACGTCGAACGAGCCGCGCGGTGACGTCGGCCCGGCCCGCGGCCATACCCACATCGGCGAACGGTCCCCACCCGATGCTCAGTGCGGGCAGTCCCTCGGCCCGCCGCCGCCAGGCCAGCGCATCCAATGCCGCGTTGGCCGCGGCGTAGTTCGACTGGCCCGGGGTGCCGAGCACGCCTGCCACGGACGAATAGATGAGGAAAAGTTCCAGCGGCTGGTCGCGGGTGAGTTCGTCGAGGTGGCGCGCCGCATGATATTTGGGTCCGAGCACGGTCTGGAACCTCGGCCAGCTCTGCTCGGTCACCACGCCGTCGTCGAGCACTCCCGCGCAGTGGATGACGCCCCGCAATGGCGGCAGCCCGGATTCCGCGATGCCCCGCAGCAGCGCCGCGACGGCACCACGGTCACCGACATCCGCCTGCCGCGCCGTCACCCGCACACCGGTGGCGCGCAGCGATTCCATCAGGCGCGCTCCCGCCGCGTCCGGTGCGCGCCTGCCCACCAGCACCAAGTGCCGGACACCGTGATCGGCCAGCCACCGCGCGGCCGCGGCGCCGAGGCCGCCGAAACCTCCCGTCACCAGATAGGTGCCATCGGGCAACCGGTCTTCGTGCGCGGCGGCGGAGGCGTCTCGGCCCAGCACCACGACGCGACCGGGATGATCTCGTTGCGCCATGGCGCGGAACGCCTCGGCGGCACGATCGATCCCGTGCATCGCGTGCGGCAGCGCAGTCAGCGCACGCTGTGCGAACAGCGCCATCACGGCGCGGAGGGCAGCGCCCAGCTGCGGGGGGTCGACGGTGGCCGGATCGAAAGCCCGATCGCCGATATCGCCGTGGCGGTCGATCGCGCCGGTCTGCACCGGGTCGACGATTTCCACCACGCGGCCGTCGGCGTGCAGTATCTCGGAGGCGCGCGCCGCGAATCCGTCGCCCAGGGTGTGCACGACGACATCCACGCCGTGCCCCGCAGTTGCCGCCCGCGCGCTCTCGCCGAATCCGTGGCTACGCCAGCTATCGATCTGTGTCACGGGGAGGCCCGCGGTCGCCGCCCAGCGACACAGCGCGGCAGGTGCGTACACCTGCGCGCCTGCGTGCGCGGCCAGCTGGACCACAGCCATACCTATGCCGTCGGCGGTGCCGTGGACCAGCACCCGGTCCCCGGCGCGCAGGCCGCCGAGGTCGAACAGCGCATGCCACGCGGCGGTGAAGGCGTAGGGCACGGTGGCGCCTTCGGCGAAGGACAGGTGATCCGGCAGCAGTGCCACCATGCCTTGGTCGACCGTCACGTGGCGGGCAAGGCTCTCGCTCGCCAAGGCCACGACATGGTCACCGACCGCGAGCCCGTCGACCCCGGCGCCGACCGCGGTGATCCGGCCCGCGCATTCCGTACCCAACGGCAGCACACCCTGCGGATGTATGCCCGAGGCCACCCACAGGTCGTGGGCGTTGAGACCGGCGGCGGCGATCTCGATCTCGACCTCCCCGGCCGCCGGTGCACGTCGGACACCGGAGATCAATCGCATCCGGTCGAATTCGCCGGAGCGGTCGGCGACCAATCGGTACTCGGCGGACGGCGCGGGGCCGTCGGCGAGACGCGCGGTCAGCCAACGGTTGTCGCGAATCGCGAACTCACCGGAGCGGTCGCCGAGCAACCCGTCGACGACACTCTCCGCGGCGAACCCGGCGGACAGATCCAGCAATCGGCACCCGAACTCCGGATGCTCGGTCCTCAGCGTGCGCCCGAGACCCCACAACAGCGCCTGGTCGGGATCCGGCCGGTCGGCGGGCGCGACGTGCTGGGCGTCGACGGTCAGCAACCACAGCGCGGACGGCCGGTGCGCCGCCGCGTCCAGCGCGCGCGTCAACCGCAGGACGGCTTCGATGCGGGTCTGGGCGGACGCCGCGGTCCACGCGAAGACGACGCCTCGCGGCGGCGACGAGAGCGGATCGGCCGCGTCGTCCGGGCGTACGACCACGGTGTCCGCGCCGCGCGCAGCCAGCTCGGCGGCGACGCCGTCACCGACCGGCCCGTCGCCGAAGATCAACCAGCGGCCCGGGGGATCTTCTGCTCCGAACGCGCCGCTCTCGGCGGGAACCCATTCCACGTGGTGCAGCAGACGCGTGAGCCGGGACGAATCCGATTCGCCGGCCGACGAGTGGGGCGCAAACCCTGACCCCGTAGCCATCAGCTCGACCCCGTGCACACCGGCGAGAGGTCGCCCGGAGAGCGAGTGCAGTGTGGCGTCACCGACGATGACGCGTGCCCCTCGTTCGGTCACCCGCACCCGGCACCGGACGGTCGTATCCCCGGCCTGTGGTCCGTCGAAGAATCGAACTCTCCCCATACCGGACGGCAGGAACAACCCCTCGGCCCGAGCGGTCACCACGATGGTGTGCAAACAGGCATCGAGCAAGATCGGATCGAGCGCTGTCGCGCGGTCACCGGGCAGCCGGAACACGGCTTCGGCTTCGGTGTCGCCGATCCGCCGGAATTCGAGTGCACAGCGGTAGTCGGTACCCAGATCCAGGCCCAGCCCTGCCACCCTGTTGTAGTAGGCGGGCCATATCCCTGGCTCGGGGTCACGCGCCGCAGCCCCGAGCGATGCCATCGAATCGGATTGCGCCACAGTCAGGTTCGCCTGCGCATAGCAGGTGACGTCGTCATCGCGGCGAAGGAAACGCACGCCATGACCATCCGGGCGGGGCTCGAGCTCCACCCGCAGCACCGTTTCGGCGGTGACCTCCAGCGGCTGCAGCAGTCGCAGCCCGGTGACCTCCCATGCCCCGGGCAGTCCAGCGGCGATCTCGTTCAGCTGAGCGCACAGCCACGCCGCGGGCACCGTGGGCACACCCCGCAGGCGGTGTCCTTCGAACATCTCCGGAGTGAGTCGCACCGTGCGCGGGGAGGGCGTGTCCGTGGAGCGCGGCGTCAGCTCCAGCCAGTGCCGTTTGCGCTGGAACGGGTAGGTCGGCACATCGACCCGACGCCACTTGCGAGTGGAATACACAGCTGCCCAGTCGATTTCGGAACCATTGACGTAGCGGCGAGCGAGATCTGCCGAACCGATCGACTCCGTGACGACCGATCCGCTCTCGATCGTCCCCGAGGCGACATTCCCGAGTGCGGCGCGCAGCTGCGCGGCGGTGTCGAAGCCGATGGCCACACGCTCGTCGAAGTGGGTTCGGCCCACCGCGGCGGACGCGCACAAATCCCCGAGCGCGGTCTCCGGGCGGGTGGCCAGCAGATCCCGGTAGCGAGCAGCCAGTTCACGCAGCGCCTCGGCGCTCTTCGCCGAGAGGACCAGCAGATGGGGTCCGGAGTCGTCGGCGGTTGCGTGCTCCGATTCCTGCGGCGCTTCCTCGAGCACCACGTGCGCGTTCGTCCCGCTGATACCGAACGCGCTCACACCCGCCCGCCGCGGTCGCCGCGAACGCGGCCACGGCCGCTGCTCGGCGACCACGCGGATCGCGACCGAGTCCCAGTCGATATGCGGATTGCCCGACCGGAAGTGCAGCGAGGCGGGAATGCGCTCGTGCCGCATCGATTCGATCACTTTGATGATGTTCGCGATGCCCGCCGCGGCCTGGGTGTGCCCGAGATTCGATTTCACCGATCCGATCCACAAGGGGCTCGTTGGGGTGCGCCCCTCCCCCAGCACCGAGGCCAGCGCGTTCACTTCGATCGGATCACCCAGCGCCGTACCGGTGCCGTGCGTCTCGACGTAATCGATGTCCTCCGCCGCGAGCGCCGCGTCCGCGAGCGCCGCGCGGATGACCCGTTCCTGCGCCGGACCGTTCGGCGCGCTCAATCCCTGACTGCGGCCGTCGGAATTGACCGCCGATCCGCGCACCAGCCCCAGCACCCGATCGCCGTCACGCCGGGCGTCCGACAGTCGCTTGAGCACCAGCATCCCCGCGCCGTCGCTCCAGACCACGCCGTCGGCGCGCGCGTCGAAGCTCTTGCACCGGCCGTCGGCGGCCAGACCCCGTGCCCGCGCGAAATAGATGTCGAGCGAGGGCGTGAGCACCACGGTGGCGCCACCGGCCAGCGCCAGATCGCATTCGCCGCTGCGCAGGCTGCGTACCGCGGTATGCACCGTCACCAAGGACGACGAGCACGCGGTGTCGATGGTGAGGCTGGGCCCGTGCACGCCGAGGAAGTACGACAGCCGCCCGGAGGCGACGCTGGAGAGATTGCCGGTACCGAACCAGGCATCGGGCGCGAGGTCGGCCCGCGCCATCCGCTCGGCATAGTCATTGGACATCAACCCGACGAAGACACCGGTCCGGCTGCCCTCCAGACGACTCGCCGGATATCCGGCGTGTTCGAGCGCCTCCCAGGTTGTTTCGAGCAACAAACGCTGCTGCGGGTCCAGCATCCGCGCCTCGCCGACGGAGATGTCGAAGAATCCGGCGTCGAATTCCTCGATGTCGTCGACGAATCCGCCCCAGCGCGTGTAGGTCTTGCCCTCGGCGTCCGGGTCCGGATCGAAGAAGGCGTCCGCATCCCAGCGGTGCGCGGGGACCTCGGTCACCGCGTCGGTCTCGGTGGCGAGCACGCGCCAGAAGTCGGCCGGCCCGCGGACCGCGCCCGGATAACGGCAGCCCATGCCGATGATCGCGATAGCATCGGCGTCTTCGTCCGGGGCAGTGCCGGTTTCACGCTTTGTGAGCTGCGACACGTTCGAAGTAATAGGTGTAACCGGGAGTTCGGTTGGGTACACGGGGGTGGTGAGCTGCTCGGAGGTGCGCGTGATCGGTCGTTGTCCGGCCTGCTCTCGCGCCGTGCGGCGGGGGGCGGACCGCGCGCCGAGCCGGGCGATCTCCTCGGACACCGCGGCGACGGTCGGATGATCGAACAGCAGGGTCGCCGGCAGTCGCACGCCCAGATCGGCGGAGAGCGCGTCGCGCAGTTCGACGGCCATCATGGAATCCAGTCCGAGTTCGCGCAGCGGCGTGCGCTCGGAAATCGCCGTCGTGCGGCCCAGCGCGGTCATGGCGTGGCCACGCACCAGTTCGAGCAGATCCGCCGGCTCGCTCGGTGGCCGGGCGTCTTGCGCGTGCACCTCGGCGATCGATTCCGCCTGCGCGGGAGCCTCTGTGACGGCGGGGAATACCGCGACGACGCCCTCGGCCGACAGCAGCGAGCGCAGCGCTCGGGCGCCGTCCTCGACGGCCAATTCGGCGACGCCGTGGCGCAACCACGCGCGGCGGGCCGCGTCGCCGAGTCCCCCGGCCATGCCGGTGTTCGCCCACGGGCCCCACGCGATGCTCACCGCGGGCAGCCCGCGCGCCGTGCGCAGGCGAGCGAGGGCATCCAGATACGCGTTTGCCGCCGCATAGTTGCCCTGCCCGGCGGTGCCCACCGCGGCGCTGACCGACGAGAACAGCACGAACAGCTCCAGCGATCTGTCCACGGTCAGCTCGTGCAGGTGCCACGCCCCGGCGACCTTCCCCGCGAACACCCGATCGATGTGCCCCGGCGTCTGCTCGACGAGCAGGGCGTCGTCCAGGACGCCCGCACAATGCACCACCCCGGACAGCCGCGGCAGCTCGTCATCGAAGCGAGTGAGCAGGCGCGACAGCGCCGCTCGATCCGCGACGTCGACCACCACGGTCTCGACGCGCGCGCCGAGGGCGGCGATTCGCGCCATCTCCCGCTCGTCACCCGGAGCGGGGTCGCTGCGACCGGCCAGCACCACGGTCCCGGCGCCGGCTTCGGCCAGCGTCCGCGCAGCGGACAACCCCAGCGCTCCGCGCCCGCCGGTGATCAGATACGCGCCGCCACGATCGAGGCGAGGCAGGGGGCCGAGGTCGTCGGAGGGCTGCAATCGCGGCGTGTAGCGGTGGTGCCCGCGCAGTGCGACCGCCTCATCTGCCGCGCCCGAGCAGATTTCGCTCACCAAGCGGTGGTCGTCGCAGGGTGCGTCGACGGGCACATCGATCAGGTGGCAGCGCAATTCGGGCAGTTCGGTGCGCGCGACCGCGCCCAATCCCCACAGCGCCGCGGCAGCAGGGCGCACGGGTTCGCCGGGCAGCGCTCCGGTTGCCCCGAGGGTCACCAGGTACAAGGGTGCGTCGGCGACGCTGCGAGCCATCCGTTGGATCACACTCAGGGCGAAGTGCGTTTCCCGCCGCGCCGCGTCGGCGCTGTCGTCCGCCTCGACGTCGGCGAGGTAGATCACCGCGCGGTCGTCGTCGGGCCGGACAACGTAATCCGTGGTGCGTTCCACCGCAACGGCATCGGCACCTGCGGCGCGCAACGCGGCGGCGAGCCGGTCGGCTTGCTGACCGACGCCGATCACCAGCGCGGCGGTGGGTCCCTGTCCGCTCGGCGACGCTGCGGCGGGCGTCCAGGTCGGACGATGCGTGAGGCCGGACATGCGATCCCGATCCTGCGACTGTCCGGCGGCGCCGGACTCGGCGAACCATACGTCTTCGATATCGCAGATCACGGCGCCCGCGGTATCGAACACCGTGATGCGAACTGTGCGGCCGGTGCGCTCGGCCAGCACGCACGCGGCCGCACCCGCGTCTTCGCAGGCCAACCGCAGACGGCCGATACCGACCGGCAGTCGAGCCGCGTCGGTGTCCCTGGAGGCCAGCGCGAGGCCGGTCTGCACCGCGGCGTCGAGCAGGCACGGCAGCCAGGCGTGCGGTTCACCGGCCAGTTCGGCCGGGCGTCGCACTTCGGCGAGCACGCTGCCCTCGCCGGCCTGCAAGCGCGTGATCCAGCGGAATCGCGGGCCGAAGGTCAATCCGGCGTCGGCACACCGCCGGTAGAAGTCCGCGACGTCCCATTCGGTGCTGAGCGCGCGCCGCGCCTCGGACAGGTCCCCGGCTTCGCGTGGGCCCGCCGAAGCGGCTCGAACCGCAGCGGACACCGCGGTGACACTGCCGTTCTCGACGTGGAACCGCACTTCGGTGCGATCCCCCGCTTCGGACACGGCCGGCTCGGCCAACTCCTCCAGCGGCACCGGCCGCGCCGCGACGAAGTCGATCAGCTCGTGGTCGGTGTCTCCGGCCGCCCGCAGAGCACGCAGCGCGAGATCCGCCGCGGGCACCACCGGGCGGTCCCGGAACCGGTGCTCGGCAAGATATCCGGTGCTCGACGACGTGCCCGCGTTCGGCACGGCGAGTTGCTCCCGCTCGAAAGGGTAGGTGGGCAGGTCGTTGCGCCGCCGCGCGCCCTCGGGCACCACCGCGGTCCATTCGATCTCCGCACCGGCGCAGTACAGCTGCCCCAGACCGGTCAGCAACACCTCGTCGTCACTGGAACTTCGGCGCATGCTCGGCAGCCACAGAGCGCCGGGGTCGGTGTGCCGCCCGAACTCCAGCAGCACCGGGTGCGGTCCCACTTCGAGATAGGCGTCCACGCCCGACTCGGCGAGCGAGCGCACACCGTCGGCGAATCGGACGGTGCCGCGCGCGTGCGCCCGCCAGTACGCGGCATCCATACGGGTCTCGATCGGCGCGCCGGTCACGTTGGACACCAGCGCGATTCTCGCCGCGCGCGGGTCGGGCACCAGCTCCGCGACCCGGGTCTCGAAGTCCTCCAGCATCGGCTCCAGCAGCGGCGAGTGGAAGGCCGTCGCACCGGGAAGCCGCACCGTGCGGATCGACCGCTCCTCGGCGGCGCGCACGATTCGATCCACCGCGTCCACCGCACCGGAGACCACGAACTGTCCGGGACCGTTGACCGCGGCTACCGACACAGTCGCCGCGAGCGCGTCCATCAGCGCTTCGAATTCCGCGGGCGCGGCGAACACCGCCGCCATGGCCCCGCGCTGCGCGACCGCCTGCATCAGCCGGCCACGCTCGGCGGCCAGACGCAACCCGGTGGCGAGGTCGAACACTCCCGCGACGGTCGCCGCCACCAGTTCACCGAGGCTGTGGCCCAGTACGACGTCGGGACGCACGCCGAATGCCGACCACAGTTCGGCGCAGGCCCATTCGATCGCGAACAGCGCCGGTTGTGCGTACTCGGTGCGGGTCAGCAACTCGTCGGCGGCATCGAACAGCACCGATCGAAGGCGCATGCCGCCGGGAAGTGGTCCGAGTAACTCGTCACAGCGGTCGAGCCCCGCGCGGAAGGCCGGATACTTGCGGTCGAGTGCCGCGCCCATCCCCGCGTACTGTGCGCCCTGCCCGGTGAACAGCATCGCGACCCGCGGCTTGCCCGCATACGAGTCGGTCGACCGATCTGACGGAGCTGCGAGTTCGCGGGCTGCGTCCTCGGCGGTGCGCGCCACGACCGCGCGCCGATGCGCGAAATGCGTGCGCCCCAGCGCCGCAGTGGCAGCGACATCGGCGAGCGGCGCCTCCGGCCGGCTCAACTGCTCCGCGTAACGGCGGGACACCGCGTCGAGCGCAGCCGGGGTGCGCGCCGAGACAGCGAGCAGTGCGGGGCCTTCCGGTATCGCGCGCGGCTGCGGTTCGGGCGCCTGTTCCAGCACCACGTGCGCGTTGGTGCCCGCGAAACCGAACGAACTCACCCCGGCCAGCCGGGGCCGCTCCGTACGCGGCCAGCCGGCATCGCGGGTCGGGAGCGCCAGCGCCGTGCCGTCGAGCGAAATCTTCGGGTTCATCGTGGCGAAATCGTGCTGGCGCGGAATTCGTTCATGCTGCAGTTGCAGCACCACCTTGATCAGCCCGGCGATGCCCGCCGCCGCCTCGAGATGGCCGATCTGCGACTTCACCGAACCCAGTAGGCACACCGATCCATCCGGACGCGGCGCGCCGAGAACCCTGGTCAGCGCCTCGATCTCGATCGGATCGCCCAGTGGCGTGCCGGTGCCGTGCGTCTCGACGTAGCCTATCCGGTCGGCGGTGCACCCGGCGTCGGCCAGCGCGTCGAGCAGCAACTCGCGCTGTGCTGTCGGATTCGGCGCGGTGAGGCCCATGGAACGACCGTCGTGGTTCACGCTCGAGCCTCGGATGAGCGCCCTGATCGCGTCGCCGTCGGCGATCGCCCGCGAAAGCTTTTTCAGCACAACGACACCCGCGCCCTCGCCGCGCACGTACCCGTTCGCGCGGGCGTCGAAGGGACGACAGTGCCCGTCCGGCGACAGCGCGCCCATGCGGGCCAGCGCCTCGGAGGTGAGTTCGGATTGCAGCAGATTCACCCCACCCGCCAATGCGACGTCGCATTCGCCCCCGCGCAGGCTGCGACACGCCTGATGCACCGCCACCAGCGACGACGAGCACGCCGTGTCGATCGCCACCGCTGGGCCGCGCAACCCGAGCGCGTGGGACACCCGCCCGGCCACGATGCTCGACATCGTCCCGGTGAGCGTGTGCGCGTCCACCGACCGCACCCAGTCCGGGGTGATGGTGCGCTGGTATTCCTGCCAGCTGACGCCGAGGAATACCCCCGCGCGTGCCGCGGCCGGGCTGTCGGGCCGCAGTGCCGCGTCTTCCATCGCTTCCCAGGCGATTTCGAGTGCGAGCCGCTGTTGCGGGTCCATCGACGCCGCTTCGCGCGGTGCGATCCCGAAGAACCCGGCGTCCATTTCATCGATCGGCCCGGCCAGCAGGCCGGCCCGCCGCCGCGCTCGTCGAGGCGCCGAATCCGTGACAGTCCAACGGTTTTCCGGCGCCTCGACGATCCCGTCGCGGCCCGAGGACAGCAGTTCCCAGTACTGCTGCGGGGTTTCCGCGCCGCCGGGAAAGCGGCAACCGATACCCACGACGGCGATCGGCTCACGCTGTGGCCGTGCCTCCAACTCCTGAATTCGGCGGAGCGCCCGCGTCAGCAAGACCCGTAGGTCATACCCATCATCCGACATCCGCGCCGCCACCCACATCTTGCCAAAGTTGTGACGTGGAACATACGACGGGCCCGGTTATGCGTCAATTACACGCTGTATGCACAAAAGTAACTCAAGTTACCAACTAGTAGCTTGATCTTTCGGTCAACGATGTTGCCCGAGTGAAACATTCACTTTTGAAGGATTCACTCAGGCTGGTGCTGCACGCGACGCGCCCCGATCCGGGCGATCCGGTCGCCTCCCCACGCGCCCAACGGTTCCAGCGCGGCGTTGAGCGCGACCCCGATCTCGGTGAGCCGGTACTCCACCCGCGGCGGCACTTCGCGGTACACGGTCCGGCTGACGATGCCGTCCTCTTCCAGCTCGCGCAGTTGCTGGATCAGCATCTTCTCCGAGACCCCCGGCAGTCCCTTGCGCAGCTCGCCGAAGCGTCGTACGCCATGGTTCGCCAGCTCCCACAGGATCAGCGCCTTCCACTTGCCGCCGACGACATCCATCGCGGCGTCGATGCCGCAGAAGTACGGCCCTGATCTTTTCGCACCCATCGCCACCCTTTCCACCTGTTCACCAACCAATAGGTAAGTACCGGACAAAATAGTAGGTACTTGCCTCCTTCTCGGGCAGCGAGCAATCTTGGTTCCAGCGCGCTGACCAGGACGTTCCTCTACCCCAAGGAGTTGATTCCGCAATGGCGGAAACCATGAAGACCCCGGTGACCATCCTTGGCCTCGGCGCGATGGGCCGCGCACTCGCCGCGGCATTCCTGAAGGCAGGCGTGCCGACGACCGTCTGGAACCGCACCGAGGGCAAGGATGCCGACCTTCTCGCCGCCGGAGCCGTCCGAGCCGAGACCCTCACCGAGGCGATCGAGGCCGGCGGTCCGATCATCGCCGTCCTGCTCGACCACGCGTCGGTGCACGCCACCCTCGACCCCGTGGCCGAGCGACTTGCCGGACGGCAACTGATCAACCTGACCAGCACCGCCCCGGGCGAGGCGCGCGAACTCGCGACTTGGGCGGCCGGCCTCGACTGCGACTACCTCGACGGCGGGATCATGGCGGTGCCGCCCATGATCGGCGGGCCCGGCGCCGCGATCCTCTACAGCGGCTCGCGGGCGATCTTCGACGCGCACCGTGAGACTTTGGAATTACTCGCCTCGGCAGAATTTTTCGGCGACGACGCGGGCTTCGCCTCGACCTATGACTTCGCCCTGCTCGCGACCATGTACGCCATGTTCGGCGGTTTCCTGCACGGTGCGGCCATGATGCGCTCCGTCGGCGTCTCGGCCGCCGAGTTCGGCCGGCGGGCCGCCGCGTGGGTCAGCGCGATGGCGGAGTCGCTGCCACACCAAGGCGCCGTCGTCGACGCCGCCGCCTACACCGATCCCGTCCAATCGATCGCCTTTCACAAAGCCGCGCTCGACGCGATCAGCCGCGCCAGTCGCGAGGCGAATGTCACCCTCGATTTCGTCGCGCCGTTGAAAAATCTTCTCGACCGTCAGGTGGCCGACGGCCGCGGCGCGCTGGGGTTTGAACGAACTTTCGAAGAACTCCTCTGACCCGTGCTCCAGGATTTCGCTTCTCATGGTTGTCGAATTTCTCGGCGTCACGAGCGGGTGACGTGCTCGCGTCGGGCCGTGCGTCCGCGACGCCTGTTGTTCGGTCCGGCCGGATGCTTCCTGACCGGCGCTCGAGTCGATGCAGTATCGGTTCAGCTATCGGTTTCCGATGTCTTCCCAGGGGTACCACGTGCACGTCGAACCGAGCAGAGGGAAGGAAGTGACCATGAGCAAGCGATCCTTCAGCAAAGGTGACGAAGTGGAATGGAACAGCCACGGCAGTACCGCCGAAGGCGAGGTGGAGGAGGTGATCACCTCCTCCACCGAGGCCGCCGGCCGGACCGTCCGGGCATCCGAGGAAGATCCGCAGTATCGCGTGCGCAGTGCGAAAAGCGGTCGCGACGCGGTGCACAAACCCGACGCTCTCCGTCCACGGAATGATTGACCGGGCAGTCGAAACCGCCATGACGGCAGACAACGAAGACACGCGCGCGGAATTCGACGACGTCGTCAATATGACGGCGACAGAATTACGTCGGTGGCTCGACACCGACGAGTCGAAATCGGTGGGACAGAAACCGGAGGACGGCGGCGAGTCGACCGGGCACCGGAGCGGACGCCGCATCGTGGACATCCTCGAGAAGAAGGACCTGACCGATGACGATTACGCGCATATGCGCAGAGTCGTCGGCTACGCGCACCGCCATCTCGAGCAACGACCCTCCGGGGAGATCGAGAACAGCAGGTGGCGGTACTCGCTGATGAATTGGGGCCACGATCCGCTGAAGGGCTGACGGGCCCGCGACACGACATCGGGTGCGACCGCGATCACACTCGATCACGTTCCGCCGCCGATGCCGCCCCGTCGCCGGTGAGCCGGTCCCACCCTTCCCGGCGACCGGTCGCGACCAGCAGGAGAGCGGCGATCGGGCCGGTGATGACCGCTCCCTCGCCCGCTGCCCATTCGATGTCGCTGGCTACCAGGCGGTAACCGGCGAACCTCCGGCGAGCGTGGAAGGGTGCGCCCGTGGCCCAGATCCGGTCGATCGCGGTCCGGGCGGCGGGGCCCGGCATCTCCCGCGAGATCCCGAGCGGCAGCGCGATGTCTTGGCCGTGCACCAGCAGATCCATCAGCCGATCCGCCGGTGTCGTGCCGATGACCGTGACTCGCGCGTCGACGCTGTCGCGCAACTCGCCGAGCAACTGCCCGGTCGCGCGACGCCGGGCGTGGCGGACAGCGGTCTCGCGGATGGCCCGGTCCAGGCTGCCGCGGGCGCGGATCAGATCGACCATGATCCAGCGGATATCGGCGCGCGCCGACAACACCAGGTGCGCGACTACCTCACGCACCCGCCAGCCCGCGCACAGCGAAGGGCGGTCCCAGTCGCTTTCGGGCAGTCGCGCCAGCATCTCGGCCAGTCCGGCCCGCTCCGCGGCCACTGCCCGCCAGATCCGCTCGGCGCTCATCGTCGTGTGCTCGTTCATCGGTGTCACTCCTTGTCTCGGTGGGTGTTCCAGTACGGTAGGAACTCCACCGGGGTGGAGGTTCCAGCGATCGTGACCGAGAACACATGCCGTGACGGCCTGGTGAGCATCGGGGAACTGTCGCGCGCGACCGGCGTGCCCGTCCGCACGCTCCGCTTCTACTGCGACGAAGGGATTCTGGAGGCACGGCGTAGTTCCGGCGGGCACCGATTGTTCGATCCGGCGACCGCGGTGGACCGGGTACTGCTGCTGCGCCGACTCCGCGCGCTCGGCCTGGGACTGTCGGCGATCATCGACGTCCTCGCCGGACGCACGTCGATCACCGAAGCGGTCGCCGCCGAGCGTGCGGCGCTGGACAGCGAACTCGGCGTGCTGGCTTGGCGGCGGGCGTCGCTGCGCGCCGTCGAGGATGCGGCACCCACGGAACGCGCCGCTCGACTGGAATGGCTTGCCGCTGTGCAGGACCGCCGCCACGCGCAGGATCGTCTCGTAGCGTTCTGGCGGCGGCTACTGGCTCCCCTGCCGACGGCGATATTCGACGCATTCGTCGCGATGAACATTCCGCACCTGCCGGCCGATCCGCCGTCCGAGCATCTGGCGGCGTACGCCGAACTCGCCGCGCGCGTCAGCGATCCCGCATTGAGCGTCGCGATGGCAGGTCAACTGTGGCGAACAGACCCCAGGGGAATTCACGACAAACGCGCCCTGGTGACCGCGGTCGCCGAAGTATGCGAAACCGTGGATCCGCTCGTCACCGCACACCGCCGCCCAGGTCCCGGCCCCGAGCTCGACCGGTTCATCGACGCGCACGCCACCGCACGAGGCGAACGCGACACCCCACGCCTGCGGCGCAGGCTCCTCGACAACGCCACCGACAACCACCCCGGCATCCACCGTTACTGGACACTGACCACCGAGATCACCGGAGCCACCACGTCCGGAGCCGCTCAATACTGGCTCTACCGAGCACTTCTCCGCTGGGACTCCGACTACACAGGTAAGAAGCGCCGCTAGCACACCGACCCGCACGGTCCGGCTCGGACGTGACCCGCCCGGCCGACAAGTGCCGGAGCAGTGACGCGGGTTGGCCATTCGCTGAGCGCCTGACGGCTCGGTGATCGCCGCGTGTGCGCGAGGCCGCGACGTAGCGGGCGATTCGGTCGGCGGACGAATAGTTCATGCGTCCTTCGCACCGACGCACGTCCGCCCCGGCAACGGGAGAAGCGTTGCCGTCAGGACCGGTCGCCCGGTGCCCGGAGCAACCGTGCTTGCAACGCGAGATACAACAGCGCCGCATCGGCCGGCACCGCGAATGTCGAACCGGTGAGCCGCTCTATCCGTTTGAGACGGTGTAAGACCGTGTTGCGGTGCAGGTGCAGGCGCTCCCCCACCGCCGATGTCGAACCGCCGAGCTCGTACCAGGCCAGAGCGGTCTGCACCAGAGCATCGGCGTCACCGGGGTGGAGTCGGTCGAATGCGGTGAGCGTCTCGGCGAAGAGGTCCGCGGCAAGCGCGGGTTGGGCCGCGATCAAAGCACGGGCCGGCGACGAAGCGTAGGTGTGGATTTCGCTGTCCGAAGGGAGCAGACACCGGAAGGCAAGGCGGGCTTGGTCGAGTGCGGCAGGCGCGGAGCCCAGGTCGGTGAACGGTCTGCTGGCGCCACCGCGCGTTGCGGCGTCGTGGAGCGCCTGGACGAGCACGAGTGGCGAGTGCGCGGCGGCGAGGGTGACGCGATCGTCGGCGAGCATCGTCCGTACGGTGATCACTTCGGCCGCGGCCAAGCGAATGTCGCCGACCAGGATGACGAACGTGCCGCGGACGGGCAGCCGCATCCGTGTGCCCACGTCCTCGCGCTGCGCGGGTGGGAGGTCGGGATCGAGCAGTGCTCGCAACAGCCGTTGATCGGGGTGATCGCCCCCGGTGAAGGCGACGCGCCGATAGGTGTCGGCGGCCGCGACGGAGTACGCGTCGACAGTGGCCCAGACGCGGGTGGACAGGTGAGGCAGCGCGGAACGGTCGTCGGGCCGAGCGCGTTCGACGATGACCTCCCAGAACGCCATGCCCGCGACGCGGAACGCGTGCAGCAAACTGTCCAGCGGAATGCCACGCTCGGCTTTGAGACGTCCGGCCCGGTGCGCGGGTTCGAGCGAGTACCGGCTGCCGGCGATCGCGTCCAGCAATGCCGCGAGACTGTCGGTGACGAGCGTGGCCAATTCGTGGTGAGCGAGGACGGCGTCGCCGTAGTCCTTCTCATCGTGTTCGATTCTCTTGGTGATCATCTCGGAGATCGCGGCCAGGTCCGCCCGCAGCTCGCGGAGCAGGCGCGGGTGCGCGAGACGAGTGTCCTGGGTCACTGCCGTCAACCTAGCGCGCATTGTGCACGGGCACAACGAAAATGGATGAAGTGGAGGCGTGCGCCTGTCGCCGCGACGGACCACCGCCGACGACACTGAGGTGACATGATCCGCACGACGGAGTACCGGAGATCACCATCATGACCACTGCCACGCGCGAACTGTTCGAGCGCTACCACGCCTGCTGGGTAGACCGCGACCCGGACCGAATCGCCGAACTCCACACCGTCGACTCGGTGTTCCACCTGCACTCGGGCCAGGAGCCCGCACGAGGCAGGCCCGCCATCCGCGAGGCCGCGGCGGGGACCTTCGCCCTGGTTCCCGACCTGGCCTTCCACTTGGTATCGCTGCGTGTCGGGGAGGATTTCTGGGTGGTGCAGTGGCAGCTGACCGGAACCTCCGCGACCGGCAAGCAGGTTCACGTCGATCTCGCGGACTATGTCCTGGTCGAGGACGGAGCGGTCAAGGAGAAGCATTCCTACGTCGACGGAGTCGCCATGCAGCAGGCCCTGGGGTGACGGCGCGCTTCACCGACTCGGCGTGAGGACGCGATCGGGCCGGGGCGCACAGGTCAGCGGCAGCAGTTGGGGTCCAACACCACGCACAATGCCGCGAGGGCGTCGCGGCGGGCGCGGTGGAAGGTGTTCATGCCGCGGCGTTCGGATGCCACGAGCCCGGCCTTGCGGAGCTGGCCGAGGTGATGGCTGACCGTGGACTCCGACAGTCCGACCGCCGCGGCGAGGTCGCCGCCGTTCTCCTCGTCGGAAGTGCTGGTCAGCAGCAGTGACAGCAGCTTGACCCGCGCCGGGTCGGCGATCGCCTTCAACCGCAGCGCCACCGCGAGCGCGGCGTCGTCGTCGATCGGCCCGGCCGCGACCGGCGCGCAGCAGACCGGGGCGGACATGTCGATCACGGGCAGCGTCTTGGGCATGCGATCGACTCTACCGGCTCTATTGACATATGTCGAAAAGGTGGCAGACTCGGCACCGAACCGGTTCTTCGATATATGTCACATAAGTGGAGGTAGTCATGTCCCGCATCCAGCTCGCCCTCAACGTCGACGACATCGACCAGGCCGTGCGGTTCTACTCGACCCTGTTCAAGACCGAGCCCGCCAAGCGCAAGCCCGGCTACGCCAACTTCGCCATCGCCGAGCCGCCGCTGAAACTGGTGCTGATCGAGAACCCCGGCCACGGCGGCGGCCTCAACCATCTGGGCGTCGAGGTCGAAAGCTCCGACCAAGTGCACGCGGAGATCGCCCGCCTGTCGGAAGCGGGGCTGTTCACCGAAGAACAGATCGCCACGACCTGCTGCTTCGCCACACAGGACAAGGTCTGGGTCACCGGACCGAACGACGAGCGCTGGGAGGTCTACACCGTCCTGGCCGACAGTGAGACCTTCGGCACCGCACCCGCACTCACCGGCGCGGCCGGGCCCGCCGAGAACGAGGCGGTTCAGGCTTGCTGTGGCACCACAGCGGAAGCCGCCGCCGAAGGTGCGTGCTGCAGTCCGACGGCAAAGAAGGAAGCGATCGCCTCCGGTGCCACTTGCTGCAGCTGACCGATGGCGCGGCTCCCGGCGTGACCGCACCGTCCTGTGCGGTCACGCCCCTCGTTCGCCGGCGACTGGCTACAGCCGCCGAGCCGACCTGCTCCTCAGAGCAGCGCCGGACCGGTACGGTCGCGGCTGCTACCGATCGTGACCAGTCATGTCAGGCGCGAACCCTGCGTCAGCGATTCGGTCGACGTTCCCCGAGTCGGCCATGGGTGCCGTCTCATCTCGAACGGCAGCGCGGTCCGCTGCTCGGCCATGCCTACCACCGGCGATCGCGACATGGCGTGTCGTCGCGTTCTACGGTGGAGATATGACCGCCTTGGAGTATCGGCATCTGCTGGTCGCGCGGGACGGCGACACGGTGCGCATCACCATGAACCGGCCGGAGCGGCGCAACGCGCTGTCGGGCGAGCATCTCGCCGAACTGCTCGCCTCGTTCCGGGCGGCCGGTGAGACCGACGCCACCGGCATCGTGCTCGGGGCGCAGGGTCCGGTGTTCTCCGCGGGACACGATTTCGCCGACGTCGCCGCGCGCGACCTGCTCGGCGTGCGGGAACTGCTCACGCTGTGCACCGAGCTCATGTCGACCATCCAGTCGGTGCCGCAGGTGGTGATAGCCCGGGTGCAGGGTCTGGCCACGGCTGCCGGTTGCCAACTGGTGGCCTCGTGCGATCTGGCCGTCGCCGCCGAATCAGCCGGTTTCGCGCTCCCCGGCGGTAAGGGTGGCTGGTTCTGCCACACCCCCGCGGTGCCGGTGGCCCGCGCCGTGGGCCGTAAACGACTGATGGAGTTGGCCCTCACCGGCGACCCGATCGATGCCCGCACCGCCGAACAATGGGGCCTGATCAATCGAGCCGTGCCGGACGCCGACCTCGACACCGCCGTGGGCGAGTTGCTCGCCCGCGCTACCCGTGGCAGCCGAGCGAGCAAGGCACTCGGTAAACGCACCCTCTATCGCCAACTCGACCGCCCCGAAGCGGATGCCTACACCCTCGCCCTGGAAGTCATGGCCGCCGCCGCGCAACTTCCTGGCGCCCGGGAAGGGATGGCGGCTTTCCTGGCGAAGCGCCCACCTGTCTGGCCCGACTAGAGGTGTCTGCCCCACCCTCGCCAATGCTGGTGGCACGGCACAATCATCGGATGGTTGTGGGGATCGACGGTTCATGTTCAGCTGGATGCCAACCGATGGTGGGGCCGGGACGGTACGCATCACTGGTGAGAACGCACCGCAATATCCGAAGCGCACTCGTCATGGCCGCTGTGTGCGCGACCGCCGTCCTGTCCGCTTGCTCGCCGTCGAGTTCGGAGGCGGACTTCACCGCCGCCAGGGATCAGTCCTTGGTGATCTCGCTGGATGATCTGCTCGCCGAGACCGGCGGCAGCGCCGCGGTCGGGATCGCCGATCCGCAGCACGGCACGATCACCCGGCGCACCGACGGCGCGGTGGTGTACACGCCGGCGGCCGGATATACCGGGCCCGACAGCCTCACCGTCACCACCACCGACGCCGTCAAGGTATTCACCACCGATATTCCACCGCTGGGCGATTTCGGCGGGGTGAGCCTGCCCGGCAGCGGGTACGGGTCGGCCTTCACGCCGGTGCCCGGCTCGACCGACGAGTTCTACGGACTGACCGACCGCGGTCCGAATGTGGACGGCAAGGGTAAGAACGAAAAACTCGATCCGGTGCCGAATTTCACGCCCGCCATCGCCGAATTCAAGGTGGTCGGCAACAAGATGGTGCCGACAAGCACCATCTTGTTGAAGGATTCGGCGGGCCGGCCGTTCAACGGCCTGGTCGATACCTCCGCAGGCACCGGCGAAACCATCCGCGACCTCGACGGCACCATCCTGCCGCCCACCGATCACGGCATCGACAGTGAGGGTCTGGTGGCGCTGCCCGACGGGACCTTCTGGGTATCCGACGAGTACGGACCGTTCATCGTCCACTTCGACGCCAACGGCACCGAGCTGGAGCGGCTGGCGCCGGGACGTGGCCTGCCCAAGGAGCTTTCCCTGCGCACTCCCAACCAGGGCATGGAGGGGCTGACCGTCACGCCGGATGGCAGCACGCTGGTCGGCATCATGCAGAGCGGGCTCAGCGCGCCGGGTGTCGCATCGGCGCGCGAGGTGCCGATGACCCGAATCGTCACCGTGGACCTGAAGACCCGCGACGTCAAGGAATTCATGTATCCGCTCGAGGAGCCGAAGCATAAACTCGCGGTCTCCGAGATCACCGCACTGAGCAACACCACCTTCCTGGTCGACGAGCGCGACGGCAAACAAACGCCCAAAGCCGACAAGAAGCTGTGGACGATCGACATCACCGGTGCCACCGACATCGGTCCACAGGCGAAAGTCCCGGGCGCGCAATACCATTCGGAGCTGGGCCTGCTGGTCGACGGCAAACCGCTGGAACTCCTCGTCGGTGCGGTGCCGACCGCGGACGGCGTCGCCGCGTTGCGGAAGGCGGGCATCGCCCCCGTCGCCAAGAAGTCCAACCTGGACCTCGGCGGCCTGCTGGACGGTCTGAACGCCGACGGCAAGTTCTTCGGCCACGACAAGATCGAGGGCATCGCCACCCGCGACGGCGGCAAGACCCTCTACATCGCCAATGACAGCGACTTCGGCATCGACGCCGCCACCGGCGACCGTCCACCGTTCGGGTTGAAAGCGAAACTGCTCGCCAACGGCGTGCAGGACTCCGGCGAGGTGCTGATGATCGACACCACCAAGCTGCCCGCCCAGACGCAGACGAGGACGGTCACGATCGCCGTCTCCTAGCCGTTTGGGGAAGGTCGAGACCTCCCCAACGCGGATATCGTGAGGAGGGGTGTCCGTAGCTCAGCCCGGATTCGGGCGGACAAGGCGTTGGTGTGCTGGGGCGGGTGGCCGAGCACCGCCCCGACCGGCCGGTGCCGCCGATGGGCGGAACCACGCCGCGATCGGGGCGGTTCGTGCCCCTGCCGCAACCGCCATCGAGCACGGCCGGGGCCTGTGCTCGATGGCGGCGTGCCGGCCGACAGTTCCTACCGTCCGCTGCCGGCCTGACGGCCCGGCCTCACTTCAGGTGCCGGGCGAAGAACCGGTTCCCGGCGTCTCCTTCGAACTGCGGGACGCCGGTGTGTCCGCCCATATTGGCGTGCAGCGTCTTCTCCTTGGAGCCGAAGGCGTCGAACAGGTCCAAGGCCATCTGCCGGTCGTTTCCTTCGTCGTCCCACTGCAGCAGGACCTGCAGCGGAATGGTGACCTGCCGGGCCTCCTGGAACATGCTGCGAGGTACGTAACTTCCGGCGAACAGAAGGGCGGCCGAGATACGTGGCTCGACCACCGCCAGCCGCAGGCCGATGGATATCAGCCCTCCCGAGTACCCGACCGGGCCGCCGATCTCGGGCAGTGAGAGCAGGGCGTCCAGAGCGGCCCGCCATTCCGGGACCGCTTGTTCGACCAGCGGGAGGACGAGCCGTTCCACGATCTCGTCGTCGACCTGCTCGCCGGCCGTCACCGCCCGGCGCAGGTCGGCGCGGGCCTGCTCGGCGGCGGCCGACCGGGGCCGGTCACCGCTGCCGGGCAGCTCGATGGTGGCCGCGGCGAAGCCCTCCGCCGCGGAGTGCCGGGCCCGGCCCATCAGGCGGGGATACATCTGGCGCAGCCCGCCGGGGTGGCCGATCAGGATCAGCGGCGCTGGTGCGGATGCGGATGCGGATCCGGGCGTCCACAGGATGCCGGGGATCTCGCCGCGGGTGAATTCGCGCTCGAGGACATCGTCGTCGAAGCGCTGTTCGGAAGTGAACTGCACGGTCGTGCCTTTCGGGAGTGCTGTTGGACGGCGCTCCCGGACGACCTATCGCCCGACCGTGACCCCAGAGGGGAGCACCCATGTCGATACTGCGTTCACAGGTACCACCTCCTCGGTCTTTCGCACGGCCCCCGAAAAGTAGCAGTGGACGCCATGCTCCGGCAACGGCTTTTCGGAGGCTCGGTGGCGGGCGAGTCCATCAGCCACCGGCCCACCTCGGTTGCGGAGGCCGGACCCTCGGCACGACGCCGGGCGCGGTCGGAGGCTGTTCGACGAGCCGTATGGGCCACCGCAGGTCGATCATCGTCGCCGTACGCAGGGTGCGTTCGCGCGTCATGATCGGGCCCAGCTCCGGCGCGCCGATCGATACCGTCACGGTGCAGTCGCCGGGGCCCAGTGCCACCAGCGTCCCGTTGCGGACGGTGGCGGCGAGCGGCTGGAGCAATATCGCCACGCAGAGTTCTATCGTGAACTCTCCCACCGGCTGTTCGTCGATGGTGACGTCCAAGCACGGACGGTAGGTCTGGGTGATTTCGTGCTCGAGCAGCGTGACCTGTTCGGCTCCTCCGGCGCGGGTGCGCATCGCCGCCCGGCGCAGCAGGTCGTAGCGGCGCCACCCTCCGATCGCCACACTGCCCAGGTCGACCTGAAGGAGCCCGTCGATGGTTTCGGCCACCTCGTGCAGCGCCGTCGACGCCAGTATCGGGGCCACGCCCGGCGCCCGACGCAGGGCCAAGTGTTCGGCACCTCTCTCGTGCAGGCACTCGGCCAGTTCGCCCACCCCGGCTTCGTGCGGGGCGTTCTGGAACAGAACCGTCCGAGCCCTGATCGACGCTGGACTCGTCATCAGAGCACCTCCTTGACAGTCAGCCACGGCTCGCAGGCCCGCAGCCGGACCCGCACGTCCGGAGTGCGGGCGGCCTGGCGCACGTGGATCGATGGGGGGCCGTCGGCGACCACGCGCACATGCACCCGCGGGAGAGGCGGATCCGCGTTGCGTGGCGCTTCACCCGGGCGGTTCCGGCGGCTGCGTACGACCAGCGCTGCGGCACCGAGTGCGACCAGGAGCCCGCCGAGGCCCAGCATGTCGCCGGCACCGGTGTCCTGGTCACGGTCACCGGGTTGCGACGGCGGGCTCGGACGCTCGCCGGTCGGATCAGTGTCCGTCGGTTCACCGGTAGTCGGAACCAGTCGCGCGGGGATCACCTCGACGGATGCCTTCACGACGATGCGCTGAGCGGTACCCAGGCAGGCGGCGGGAACGGAGTGCACACCCAGTTCGACTCCGTCGGGAACGTCGACGCGTGTATCGAACGAACCGCCTCGGACCCGGGCGTCCACGGCCTCGGACCAATCCGGAAAGGCGCGCACCGACTCGCAGGGCCAGCCATCGCCGTGCACCGTGATAACGGTGCCCCGCTCGGCGGTGGCCGGCGCGACGAGGGTGGGTGCGGGAAGCACAGCGGAACTTCCGCTCGGAACGATGGACGTACCGGCAGTTGTCGGTCGCGGAGTCGTCGTGAGCGGTTGCCCGGTGGTGGTTGTCGGCTCCGGCTTTGTGGTCGTGGTCGTCGGCTCCGGCTTCATGGTCGTGGTCGTCGGCTCGGGTTGCGTGGTCGTGGTTGTCGGCTCGGGCTGCGCGGACGTGGTCGTGGTCGTTTGCGGATCATGCCCCTCGGTGGTGGGCAGCCGGAAATCCGTCGGCGTGGCAACCGGCCACGCCGGTCTCGGCGTGCTGGGCGGCGGGCCGGGTGCGGTGGGTACCTGCTCCGGTGCCGCGACCGATACCGGCACGGCGCCAAGCAGTCCTGCCAAGGCCGCCGCGACCAGTAGTATTCGCGAGTCGTTTCTCATGATCGCCTCCCCCCGAGACCGGCACGCTCTCGAGGTCCAGTCCGAGTCTGGCCCCTTCCCGCCCTGCACGACGCGAGTAGCTAACTACTCGTTTTCCGGCCCGCTTACCTGCGGCATCGCGCCGAGATCGTCACTGCGCCGGAATCGGCTGCACGTAATCTGACGACTTTGGGCAGCTCAGGATCTCGCTTGGGTATTCGTGGCGTCCAAACCTCGACCTGTCGCATCGCCGATCGTGGCTCGTCTTGCGTCGACCGAGCGCATGCGGCAATTGGTCAGCATTCTCGACTTCATCTCCGCTGGCACATGTCCATACGAGTTCGAGTACCGGCTACGTGTACGCGTCCTGAGCCGTAGCCGAGCACGATCGGGTGAAATCGAGCTCCCGCTCGCTGGACCGGGAAAGGGAGCTCCGCCTCTGGGAGGTCTCCGAGAGGCTGGCCGGAGTCCGCCAGTGCGGCTGAGTGGATCAGAAAAGGCTGGTCTGCGCGGCGACGGGGGCGACGGTGATCGAGTCGTCGAGCTCGATACGTCGTCCGATGAGCTGAGTATCGTTGACCAGCAGTAGTTCTCCGGTCTCGGATCCGTGCCGGCAGGCGATGGTGTGCCCGTGCGCGGTCACCGCGTCGAGGACGTACTCCCCCGGCGCCGCCCCACTGAAATCGACGACGGTCGCGTAGCGGCCTCGCTGCGCGACGGTGCGGTAGAACTCGCTGCCACCCGACCAGGTGGTGTCGGTCCGAGTCGTCCCGGCGGGCAGCACAGCGAGCGCATCGGCGGCCGCGGCGGCTACCGCTGCCTCCACTGCCGCCCACGGAGCCAGCGGCTTGGCCAGGACGCGGGTTTTAGCAGCGCTGCCCACGGCCTGCCGGAAACCGGCTTGTGTCGATACCACCCGTTCCAGTTCGCGCACATGCAAGCCGTCCGGTGAGTCGGCGACGAATCGTGCGGCGAGCGCGCCCTGTTCGTACAGGCGGCGATGCCGGCGTATCGCCGACGCCGTACCCACTTTGGTCAACCCGTCACCGAAATAGGCGATGTAGAGATGGTGCGGCTGCGACACGTAGTCGCGGATCTGCTCGGGCAGTGCGGAAATCGGGCCGCGGTGCGTGTGCACCGCCGTCCACCCCTCCCGTACCCGGCACTGCGGACACTGCCGGCCGCTCTCGACTTGCACGGAATCCGGACACGCTCGCCGCCCTGGGAAACTGCCGAACCCGTGGTATCCCAGGCAGTATCGCGCCGTGTCGCGGACCCGGAACGCCAAGCGCGCGCCCGGAGCGGGCAGACGTTCGGTCGTGCCGTCTGCGCGGATCAGCTCGTAGCACCAGCGACCGCGCTCGTCCCATCGGGTGCCGCCGTACAGCAGGGTATCGGTCGTGGTCATCGGCTCACCGCTTCGCACATCGTGTTGGGTCGTGGTCATCACCATGATGGGTGACGCCGCCGAAAGGTGTTCTGTGCGTGTCGTTATCCCGCACCATCCCACCACGAGCCCGAAGCCGGTCGCTCGCCCGGGACGGCGCAGGCATCGGCCGCGGCGCACGTCGGGTGCCGGTCGTCGATGACACCGACCGGTTGCTGTCGATGTGCGGCCATGACCCGCGCCGGAAGGCACGGGCGGCGCGGGTCATAGTCTGTCGTGATGTCCTCGCCCCGTCTGCGTCACGCGGTGCGCGCGATCGTTCTCGATGCCGACGACCGCATCCTGCTGTGCGGTCACTCCGTGACGGAGCCTGCGGCAACAGTGGTGTGGGCCGCTCCGGGCGGGGGGATCGAACCCGCGGAGGAACCGCTCGCCGCGCTGCGGCGTGAGCTGAGCGAAGAGATCGGCCTCGCGGTCGAGGCGGAACCGCCGCACATCTGGCATCAAGAGGTCGACGCGCCCGACCATGCACCGGGTTTCGACGGCGTGGTCAACGACTTCTACCTTGTCCGGACCACGTCGTTCACCCCCCGCGGCGCGCTGACCGACCAGCAACTGGCGGCCGAGAACATCACGGCATTTCGTTGGTGGCGATTACCGGACATCTCCGGGTACCGCGGCGCCGACTTGTTCGCACCACGCGATCTCGCGACCCTGCTGCAGGCGCTGATGACCGACGGTATTCCGCGCCGCCCGGTGCTACTCGGTCTGTGACGCCGCGCCACCGTCGGGGACATCTTCCGCTCGCTGACCGACCGCGGAGCCGACCCGGTGGGATCAACGGTCCGACACCTCGGACACGTCACCTGCCAACCCTGGATGACACCGGCGGAAGTGCCCGCGTGCTCGTGCCTATCCGGCGACCACCTCGATCTTCGCCTCGTCGACTTCGACATCCGGCGCTGCGGGGTTGGCCTCGGCACGGACGAGGACGCGCGCCTTGTCGATTCCTTCCGACTCCAGTTGGGCCGCGATGTTGTCGCCGCGGGCTTTCGCCAGCGATTTGGCGGCAGCGGCATTCGAGTCCTGGGCGTAAGTCGTGACCTGTATCTTCGTGTCGTTCCCTTTCAGGGGAATCGCGACTGCTTTGATGGTGGCGACGTCCCCCGCGCCGAGATCCGAGCTTCCACTGTCGAAGGTGATCGGCGCGGCAGCGATCGCCGCGTTGATCACGTCCTGGATCTTCTGCTGCGCGGTATCGAGCGCCGAACTCACGACAGAGGACGCCGTCGCGCCCATACTGCTCCGCATATCGTGCGTCGTCTCGCTCGTCGACGTCGTCGAATTCGACCCGCTGTCGGACTCGCACCCAGCGGCCACGATCAGAATCACCGCGGTCGCCGCAATTCCGCTGACGCTTTTCCTGGCTCTCATCGGCCTACTCCCGTATTCGGTGGAGAATTCCGCTTGCGCCTTCGATGCGTGGACACCGGCGCTTCCGCAGGACCGGATCGTGGGTCCCACGGATACGTCGATCGGTGACCCTCGCACGATGATCCTGGCACAGGCAGGCCATCCGGCGTGCCGTTTTCCGCGGCGCTCGGCGATCTCGTCGGGGTGGGTTCGGCTTGCCATCGGAATCGACCAAGTCGACGTGGTTGCCGGGATGTCGGCGTAGCGTTCGTTTCGTCTCCACCGAGACCATTGCGCACTATTCGACATCCTGACGGAACGAGCAGAAGGACAGTGAGCGCGGTGCGGTCCGTGAAATTGTCGGTGGCATTGGCCCGCGAAGTGTCCATCGCGCGTACGCAGGCCGCAACCGGCCGGCTGCGCGGAACGCCGTACGGCCGGACGCTGCGCCGCGTGATCGAGGGGCTGGCCGAGATCCAACTGGTGGATCGGTCTCTGGCGCTCGCCGCCCAGATATTCACCTCGGTGTTGCCGGTGATGATCGCCGCGTCCGTCTTCAGTGGCTGGCATGCGCCGGCGAAGACGATCAACGACCAGTTCGGTTTCGACTCCAGAACGCTGTATTCCGACGGCGGATCCCTGTCCGCCGATCCGGCGATAGCCGCGTTCGGTGTGGTCGGCCTGCTGATGGTCCTGCTCGGCGGTACCTCGTTCGCGCGGGCTCTCGCGCGGGTGTACGAGGCGGTCTGGAAGGTTCCCGCGATCGGTCCGCGAGAGGCGTGGCGGTGGCTGGTCGCGCTACTCGCGGTGGCGCTCGCCGCCGGGCTGGTGGGGCAGATACGTGACCTCGAGCAAATCCGCTACGCCGGTCGGCTGCTCGCCCTGCTCGGCGAGGTGGTCATCTGGGTGTTCGTCTGGATGCTCGCTCCTTATCTTCTGACGAAGGGAGCGCTGACCGGGCGTCTGTTGTGGGTGTCGGGGATGCTCACCGCGATCGGCTTGACCGCGGTGCACGCGGCGGGCCGGGTCCTCTTGCCTCGGATCACGACGAACGCCCAAGAGCATTTCGGTCCGTTGGGTCTGGCATTCACCTCGGTGAGTTGGCTTTTCGTCCTGTCGGTGGTGATCGTCGGCGCCGCATCGATCGTCAAGGCACTGGCTCTGGACGAGACCACGATCGGCCGCTACCTGCGCGGCCGGGACAACGGCGACGGCGAACGACGCTAGCCGGGCGCGTACATCCGAGGCCGCCCCAGTCATCGCTCGGCTTCGGGCTCGGCTTTTCCTGACGAGAACTGGTCCTTCCCGTTGCGCAGGGCTACCGGCCGGCGAGGCAATAGGCCGGTGCCGAACAACGCCGCGATCGCGAGCAGGGCGGTGACCGCGAACGCCGCTTGCAAAGCCTCCAGGCGGGCGTCGGAGTTGACGGCGAGAACGGCGTCGGCGGTGGCGTCATCGATACCGGCGCTGTCGAGCGCGGCCACCAACTGGCTGTCGGACAGGAACGGTACCCCGGCAGCCAGCTCCGTGGTGGCTTGTTCTTGCACGGACACCGGAACAGCCGGATTGTTCTGGATGCCGCTGACGACGCTCGAAGTGAGGGTGGCGATCAGGATCGACCCGATCAACGCGGTGCCGAGGGACGCGCCGAGAGTGGTGGCGGTGTTCTGTAGTCCCCCGACTTCGGAGCTCCGCGAATCCGGCACGGCGGACACCGTGACGGCGCCCAGTTGCGAGGCCAACGCACCCAGACCCAGTCCCATCAGCAGCATCGGGATGGACACGACGCCCGCGTTGGCGCCCGGGTCCATCCCGGCCGCCAGGATCAGAACGCCGATGATCATCGCGATCAGACCCAGCCGAACGACCCGGCGCGGGTCGGCATGTGGCCGGAACCGGGGAATGCCCGCCGCCGCCAGGACGAGCGCGACCGACAACGGAAGGATCCGCACACCGGTCTCGAGCGCGCTGAGTTCGAGCACCACCGACAAGAACAGCGGCACGGCGAAGAACACTCCGGCTTGCACGGTGAACTGCGCGAAGAACATGCTGGAGCCGCCGACGAGTTGCCGGTTCCGCAACAGACTCGGATCGACGAGCGGATCGCGGCCCCGCCGCACCAGAGACGTCTGTCTGCGCAGGAACAAGTACAAGGTCAGCAGGCCACCGATCAACAGCCAGATGACCGGCGACAGACCGAGCACGGCCGGTCCGTCGGACTCCGCCCGTACCCACCCCCATTCGCTCGATCGCAATACCCCGTATACGACCGAGCCCAGACCGATCACCGACAGAAGCGAGCCGACGACATCCAGCCGGACCCGGCTCGCGGGGGCGTCCTCGACCCGGCGCAGGACCAGCAGGATCAACACGACGATGACGACCTCGCCGAAGAAGACGTACCGCCATGACGCGAACGTCGTCACGGCGCCACCGAGCAACGGGCCGACGGCGACCGCCATCGCCCCTGCCGCCGCTATGAGACCGTAAGCCGCGGAACGACGTTCGGGCGCGAAGTTCCCGGCGACGAGGGCGACGATCGCGGGCATGATCAGGGCGGCACCGATTCCCTCCAGGAGCGACCACCCCACCAGGAGGGTCGTCAGGTTCGGGGCGAGACCGGTGATGAACGAACCGGCGCCGTAGACGACGAGGCCGAGCCCGAACGTCCGGCGCCGGCCGAGGATGGCGCCCACTTTGCCACCCGTGATCATCAATGAAGCCATGACCAGCGTGTACAGGGTGATCGCGGTCTGGATGCCGGTGATCGTGGTACCGAGATCCTGGGCGACAGTGGCCATGGAGACATTCATCACGGAGCTGTCGAGCGTCATCAAGAACTGCCCCGACGCCAAGACGGCCAGTACGAGCTTGCTCGACCTCACTGTCGGCGCCGACGACATCGGATGCTCCTCTCCTGGACAAAACCTGGTTCACCGGTGGCGGGCAGCAGCGACTCCTCTGCGGACGCCACGAAGACGGCCGCAGCGAATGCCGTGCGCCCGCACCAACGCCGGGCGCGGGGCACCGCGTCGGCGGGAACGACTCGGTCGCCGTGCACCGATCTATACCCCGGGTCGGGCGATTATCGTGCCGTCATCGATCGCCTTGCGCAGCGCGGCGTGATCGCGGGCGTTCTGGTCGGCGTAACTCTCGGCGAACACGGACATCGCTTCCTCGAAGTCGTCGTCCGTGCCGAGGTAGCCGGCGATCGCGAATCGGTCACCGGCGCGGGCGTGGGCATGGGCGAGAACGCGTGCGCACAGCCTGCCGTAGCGAGTCATCAGTTCGGGAGACATGGTCTGGATATCGGCGGATCCTTTGCCGTCGCGCAGTTGACGGACGTAGTAGTCCCGCACCGCTCCGTCTTCGCCCGCACCCTGCTGCCAGCCCAGGAAGATATCGCCGGCAGCTTGCATCAGCCGCTGCCCGGCCACGACCCGTTCGCCTTGGCCGGTGAACGACGGACCATCGAGGTGCTTCGCGAGAACCGATGGCTGGGCTTCCTTGACCTGGAGGAACAGCGGGTCGTCGCCCGGCCCGCGGAGCAGGATGATCCAGGCCCGGGTGCCCACGCTGCCCACGCCGACGACCTTCCGCGCTGCCTGAACGTATTCGAATCGGTCGAACAAAGCCCGGCAGTTGGGCGGCAGCGTGTCGCGGTAGTGGCCGAGCCGTTCGATCAGTGCCCGGTTCACCTGCGCGGCGTCGGCGCCGGTGAAGATCTCCTCGACAGGGACGATCAGCGGCGGCATGCTCGTGATCCTCGGCTGCCCGTCCACCACGGTGGTCAGCTTGGACAAGGCCTGGACGCTGTCTCGGCGCCAGGACTTGTCGACCGTCTTCTTGATGCGTTTCCTGGTCGGCGAATCGAGAACTTCGCGCAGTTCCTCGAATTGGGTCTCGGCATCGATGTGCGCGTACCAGACCGCGAGCTCTCCGCGCGCGGACTGGGAGTTCATGATTTCGCGGTACTCGGCGGCGCAGGCCCGCAGGTACTTTCTGCGTTGTTTGCCGCTGTGGTCGTTGTCGCGCCCGGCGACCGCGAGGCTCGCGACGAGTCTTCGGACGTCCCATTCGAAGGGGCCGGGGTAGGTTTCGTCGAAGTCGTTCAGGTCGAAGGCAAGGTTGCGTTCCGGTGTCGCGAAGAGGCCGAAATTGGCGAGGTGGGCGTCCCCGCACAGTTGAGTGATCAAGCCGGTGGCCGGGGCGCGGGCGAGATCCTCGGCCATGACCACGGCGGCGCCGCGGTAGAACGCGAACGGCGCGGCGGCCATTCGCCCGTAGCGCACCGGAACCAGTTCTGGAATTCGCGTCGCGGCCTGGACTTCGAGCAGTGCGAGCGGGTCGCGATCAGTGCTGGGCTCGAATTCGGCCATCCCGCCGACGGGTGTTCGGCGCCGTGCCGATCTGCCGTATTCGGCGCGCTCGGCCCTGGTCCATCGGTCGCGCGCGGCTGTGCGCACGTCAGGCTCCGCGGCGGGAGGAACCGTCTCGATCGGTCATGGCCGCGACCCACCGTGGGAGAACTCGCTCGAGCGCTGTTCGCTGGAGACGTCCGGTTTCCAGGTGGTGACCGCCCAGATCACAACGATGTCGAGTGCGATGATCAATACCGACCACCACGGGTAATACGGCAGCCACAAAAAGTTCGCGAGAATGGAAATCGACGCGATGACGATCGTCGCGATTCTCGCCCAGCGCGCTCCCGTGAACAACGCGAGCCCTACCGCCAGCATCAGCGCTCCGAGCGCGATGTGGATCCAGCCCCACGTGGTGAAATCGAACTTGTAGGTGTACTCGACGCCTACGACGAAGACCTCGTCCTCCGCCACCGCCGCAATGCCTTGGAACAACTGCAGTAGACCGACGGTGACAAGAATGATCGCGGCCCCGATCGAGGTTCCTGCCGCGACTCCCTGCTTGACCGATGAATTCTCGGACATGATGCGCTCCCTTCCTCGACGAGCCGCTCGGATATGCGCGATTCTGCACCGGGTGCACTCCCCACGTGCGCGGGATCGCGTAACTGCGGCTCGATCGCGACCCAACCCGAGGAAGCCGGCGAAGAGCACGTGGACGCCGCTTCGCGGGGGTGCCCGATTCCGCGCCCCAGTGGGATCAGTGGGTCAGGATGATCTTGACCGCCACGACGGTCGTGGCCGTGCAGGCCAGCAGGACCGCTCCCAGCAGCGTCGAACGCCGGGGTCGCTCGCCGTGGAGTCGGCCGATGACGAACACGATTCCGCCGATCCGCACCAGCATGGCCGACTCCGCGAGCACCTGCGCGAGACGCGGTTCGATCCACCCGACCGCCGCGGCCGCCAGGATCGCGCAGGGCAGCACGGCCGAGCTGAGGATGGGCACGGAGTCACGTAGGTCCGCCCATCGTTCCTGAGGCGACAAGCCATGGCTCTGGCGCACCGATTGACCCACGCCTTCAGCGAAAGCATGTGCGATGAACGTCGAGAGGGC
Organism: Nocardia sp. CY41; assembly: GCF_009829325.1. Taxonomy (GTDB): domain Bacteria; phylum Actinomycetota; class Actinomycetes; order Mycobacteriales; family Mycobacteriaceae; genus Nocardia. The sequence continues at coordinate 13,925 of NZ_VUOS01000018.1, read as the reverse complement.
TGTTCCGAGGACGACCAAGATGCCGACGTGGTCGGCGGACGGCGTGACCGGGATCAATGCGGCGAGGATGAGGACGTTGCCGTAGACGTATGCGCTGATCCGGCTCGCCGCGTTTCGGCGGTCGAGCGGAACGCTGCGGGTGAACAGCGGCCCGTGCAAGAGCTGGTGTCTGCTGCGTTCCATCGGTCCTCACAACGTTCGTCGGGGCGATCCCGGGTCCCAGTGCCGACGCGATCGAGATTCTCGGATGATTGCTGGTCCATTCAATCCTCATGCCTTGCTGGGCATAGTCGAAAGCAAGACATGGACGAGGTGCAACTTCGGAGGAAGTGGAGACTGTCAGCGCGATCGCCGCAGATTTGCCGATGAGCGGAACTTCTTTCTTCAGTCCCACCCGTTCGGCGACGGCGCGGCGCACACTGTGAAGACAGTTCTTCCGGAGAGGAGGTGCCGACGCTCGGGCGGGCCACGTCCGGCCATCCGGTTGTCCCCGGTACGAAGGAGCGAGTTGTGAACGCCTACCCACCGATCGCCGAGCACGGCATCGTCGGCGACCTGCAGACTACGGCACTGGTCTCGTCTGCGGGCACGATCGACTGGTGGTGCACGCCGCGGTTCGATTCCCCCAGCATCTTCGCGTCGATACTGGACAGCGAGCGGGGCGGGCATTGTCGGCTGGCCGCCGATCTCGCGACGGAGGACGTGGCGATCCGCCAGCTCTACCTGCCGGACACGGCCATTCTCGTCACGCGATTCATGGCGCCCGAAGGCGTCGGCGAGGTCGCCGACTTCATGGAGCCGATCCAGGATTCCGAACCCACCGACCGACATCGGCTGGTGCGCCTGGCCCGAGTGGTGCGGGGAAGTCTGCCGCTCACCCTCGCCTGCCGCCCACGATTCGACTACGGACGCGCGGGGCACAGCTTGGAGCAGCTCGGCGACCGGGCCGCGGTCTTTCACGGTCCGGGCACGGATCTGCATCTGCAGGCCACCGAACCGGTGCAGCTGCAGACCGAGGACGACGACGTCACCGCTCGTTTCACGCTCTCGGAGGGGCAGACCGCCGTCATCGTACTCACCAGCATGGCGAGCGGTGGTTCGGCGCCGCCGCATCCTTCGCGCGAGGACACCGCCACCGCTTTGGAACAGTGCCGCAGTTTCTGGCAGTCATGGTTGCGCTCGTCCACCTACCGGGGCCGGTGGCGGGATATGGTCAACCGTTCGGCGATCACGTTGAAGCTGCTCACCTACGCACCCACCGGTGCGCCGATCGCCGCGGCCACGATGGGTCTGCCGGAGCAACTCGGCGGCGAACGCAACTGGGATTACCGCTACACCTGGGTCCGCGATGCGTCCCTGTCGGTCCGGGCCCTGATCGACCTCGGGTTCACCGAGGAGGCATTGGCGTTCCGGCGCTGGATGCGTGACCGCCTCGACGCCGGCGACACGGCGTCCGGCGAGCCGCTGCAGATCATGTACCGCATCGATGGTGACCCGCATCTGGAAGAGGAGGTGCTCGACCATCTCGAGGGCTACGGCGGTTCCGCACCGGTGCGGGTCGGCAACGCGGCGGCCGACCAGATCCAACTGGATATTTACGGTGAGGCCGCCGACGCCCTGGCTCAATCGTCGGACATCGGCAGCATCTGGGGGTGGCGGTCGTTCGCCGACCTCCTCGACTGGTTGACCGAGCACTGGGACCGGCCCGACGAGGGTATCTGGGAAACACGCGGCGGCCGGCAGGAATTCACCTACAGCCGACTGATGACATGGGTGGCTTTCGATCGGGGCATCCGGTTGGCCACCGAATACTCCCGGCCGGCCGATGTGGCTCGCTGGATCCAGGTGCGGGACGCGGTGTTCGCCCAGATCGTCGAACGCGGCTGGAGCGCGAAGCGACAAGCCTTCGTGCAGCACTACGCCACCGATGTGCTGGACGCTTCCCTGTTGCTGATGCCACGCATGGGGTTCCTGTCACCCCGGGATCCGGCCTGGCTGAGCACTCTCGACGCGATGGACGACGAACTGGTGCGAGACAGCCTCGTCTACCGCTACGACCCGGAGGCATCTCCGGACGGTCTGCGCGGCGTGGAAGGCACCTTCAATCTGTGCAGCTTCCTGTATGTCGAGGCTCTTGCCAGGGCCGGCCGGGTGACTCGAGCGCGGTATGCCTTCGACAAGATGCTCACCTACGCCAATCATGTGGGGCTCTTCGCCGAGGAGATCGGTCCCTCCGGCGAGCAGCTGGGCAACTTCCCCCAGGCGTTCACCCACCTGGCCCTGGTCGCGGCCGCCATGGCCCTCGATGACGAACTCGATCGCGCCGAGGCCCCGTCCCCGGCCACGTCCGGATAAGCACGTACAGCCGGATGGCTGACAGCGCTGTGTCCACCCCGCCCCGCGGAGCGCTCGTTCCGCTGGCGCTCGCGCAGTTCATCTGCAGCTTCGCGGGTTCGAACATGAACGTGATGATCAACGACATCAGCGCCGACCTGAACACCACGGCGCAGGGCGTGCAGATCGTCATCACGATCTTCTTGCTCGTCATGGCGGCGCTGATGATTCCCGGTGGCAAACTCACCGACCGCTACGGCCGCAAACGCTGTTTCGAACTGGGTCTGATGATCTACGGTGTCGGCGCGATACTGAGCGCGCTCGCGCCAGGGCTGGGTGTGCTGATCCTGGGCAATTCGATCCTCGAAGGTGTCGGCACCGCGTTGCTGATCCCACCGGTGTACATCCTCACCACTCTGTTGTTCACCGGCACCGCCTCGCGGGCACGGGCATTCGGCGCGATCATGGCGCTGGGTGGCATCGGCGCGGCGGCGGGACCGTTGCTCGGCGGTGTCATCACCTCCACGTTCGGCTGGCGAGCCGCATTCGCGTTCCAAGCGCTGGTCGTCGCCTTGATCGTGCTGCTCGGTCGGCGCATCGCCGACCCCTTGCCCGCGGACCCGGCCCGGGCGTTCGACGTCGGTGGCGCAGTGCTGTCGGCGGCCGGTCTGATCCTGCTGGTGACGGGCATCCTGGCGGCCGACGACAACGGCTGGCTCATGCTCGCCCTGCTGGTGCTCGGCGCGGCTGTTCTGGGGTACTTCTATCTGCACATCCGGGCACGGGAACGGTCCGGACGCGAGCCGCTCATCTCGACCGGTCTGTTCCGCAACCGCATCTCCAACCTGGGGCTGATCACCGAACACATCCAGTGGCTGCTGTTGATGGGAACGTCGTTCGTGGTGGCGGCCTACCTCCAGGTTGTGCGGGGATACAACGCGATTCAGACCGGCGTGATCTTCACAGCGGCCACCCTGGGCCTGCTGGTGTCGTCATTGGCCGCCGCACGGCTGGCGCGGCGGCGTGCTCAGCGCACCCTGATCATGGCGGGGTTTCTCGTGACCATCGCCGGCATCGGCGTGCTGATCGCGCTCGCAGGGACTTTCGCGCACCCGTGGGCGTTCGCGCCCGGGCTGCTGCTGATCGGGCTAGGGCTCGGTGTCATGCTGACCCCGGCGGTCGATGTCGTCCAGTCCAGTTTCGGTGAGGACGAGCAGGGCGAAATCTCGGGGCTGTCGCGCAGCGTGTCCAACCTCGGCTCCTCGCTCGGCACCGCTATCGCGGGCACCATCCTCGTAGCCGGGCTCACGGCTCACGCCTATGCCGCTGCGATGATCGTCTTGGCCGCCATCGCGGTGGCCGGATTCTTTGCCGGAGCGATGCTGCCTCGACAAGCCGCCGCGGCCGCCACGAGCCCGGGAGCCGGGTGACGGACGCATCGTCACCCATCGGCTGTTCGGCGAATCGGTCAGGATTCGAGAATTCTGGCCTTCTCCGCTTCGAACTCGGCATCGGTGAGCACACCTTGCGCCTTGAGCTGGGCAAGTTCCTTCAATGCCGTGATCCGGTCCATTCCCGCGCCGCCGCCCGAGGACGGCGCGGGCGCGGGCTGCGGTGTCGCATACTGCGCTTCAGGTGCGTACTGCGCATCCTGTACCGCCCAGCGCTGTCCCTGCCGTCGGGAGACGCGATTGGAGACGGCGGTCGCGGTTCCGGCGACCATGGCGGTGCGGGCTACGCCGCGGAGCAGTCCAGGCATCACACTCTCCTTCAGTTCTCCGTCTCGACGACATCGAGGGACGACAAGATGCTCTGTACGGGGATCCGACCGGCGGCAACGAGTTCGGCGCCGTTGCGGCGCAGCGCGGACGCGAACGGCGCCGCCCACCTGTTCTCGTACACGAGTATCGCGGCCGAACATCCCGGCTCGAGCGCGGCGCCGGCCTCCCTGCGGTCGGCGTCGTCGAGCAGGCCGGATCCCGCCTCGGCGAACAGGGTGATGTCGAAGGCTCCTTCGAGACCGACATCGGCTATGTCGATTCCGGAGAGTGAGCCGTCGGTGTCCTTGCGGACGAACGCCAGATCCAATACGCGGATAATGCCACGCTCGACGAGGTCGCGCAGCAAGGGCAGCGCCGAACCGTTCGGAGGTCTATCGGCCGGGAATTCGATCACGAGATAGTCGATCGGGCCTAACACGTCGATATCGGTTTCCGTCACTGTAGCCCACTTTCGTTACAGAAAGGAAGTCGTAGCAGCCCGACTCTTGCGAAGCTCGCTGAAAATTCATCCCGTCCGAGTGTCGCCGGTAGGAGAAGAATCTGCGAATTATCGGCGCGGGCAGTGCTAATGTCAGTGTCAGCGTACGCCGCTGATCGCCACCAGGTCATTATTTTTCGGCTCGGTTCGGGAGCGCTGACCGGATTCGATCCGAAATATTTCAGCGCATGCCTTCGATGCGAATGCTGTCCCGAAAAGACTGCGTACCAGCTGCTGTGCTCGACTCGATCACCGCTTTCGGCATCTAGGGCCCTCTCGAGCTGGAACCCTCAGCTCACCGCGCCCTCGGCGGTTCGCCCGCCGAGACCGGGGTGGCGCCGCCCTCGCCCGAGACCAGGGTGGCGCCACCCGACCCGACCGCACGATCGCGGTCGCCTCGGTTGGTCGTGACCGACCGAGGCAGCGGCATCGGCCGCCGACACTGTCGATCTCGGTGACCGAGCGGCGAACAACCCGTATCCGTTCTTGCAGTGAGGATACCGATGGCTTCCGATGCGCCGGATAACGCACCCGACGGCAAGTTGAGCGCCGACGAGCGCGCCGAACTGGAGCGGCTGCGTGTGGAGGTGGCTGCGCTGCGAACCAAGGGCCGCGGTGCGGAGCCACCGGTTCGCCGTCCGCCGCGGCATGCGTGGCGCTGGACCGCGGTAGCGATCTTGACGGTGCTGGTCGCTGTTCTCGCGATCACCACGGTGGTGTCGCGGTTCGTGCGCGGCGAGGTGCTCGACACCGATCGGTACTTGAGCACGGTGGCGCCACTCGGCTCGGATCCGGTGTTGCAGACGGAGGTCTCCAATACGGTCACCGATGAGATCTTCGCCCGCGTCGACATCGAAGGCCTCACCGCGGACGCGCTCGCCGCACTCACCGACGCGGTCCCGGCGACCGCGAACCGGCCACGGGTGGATCGTGCGGTCGAAGGGCTGGCGCCCGTGATCACGCAGCAGGCCCGCGGCTTCGTCAACGACACCGTGCTGTCCTTCGTGCGCAGCGACCAGTTCGAAGACTTGTGGCTGCAAGCCAACCGCACCGCCCACACCGCGTTGGTGGCGGTGGCCACCGGGCATGTCGGCCCCGAGTCGGTGACCGTCGACGAGAACGGCACGGTGACCCTCTCCCTGCGCACGGTGATCGAGAACGTCAAAGGCCGGCTGCTCGACCGCGGATTCACCTTCGCCGAGAAGATTCCCGCGGTCGACAAACAGTTCGTGTTGTTCCGATCCCCGGAACTGGTCCGGGCACAGCACGCGGTCGACAATCTCGACAAAGCTGCGGCAGTGCTGCCGTGGGTGACGATCGCGGCCGCCGTGGCCGCGATCGCCGCGGCGCCTGCGGGGCGTCGCAGGCGCGCCTTGGTCTTCGTCGGCGTCGCGCTCGCGGCAGGCATGCTGATCCTGGCCATCGCGTTGATCGTGGCGCGGGCCCTGTATCTGGACGAGATCCCGGCCGACGTGCTGGCACCGGAGGCGGCCACCGTGATCGCCGACACGGTGCTCCTGCCACTGCGGACCGCGTTGCGCGGAGTCGCCGTGCTCGGCCTGGCGATCGCACTGGTCGCTTACCTCAGCGGCGGTTCGGCTTCGGCCACGGCGATACGCCGTCAGTTCGGGCGCGGGATGGACTCGGTGCAGCAGCTGCGGCGATCGCGTCCGCCGAATCGAGTGGAGATGTGGGCCTTCCGAGCCCGCACGGCGCTGCGCTGGACGATTGTCGGCGTCGCCGCGCTCCTGCTGGTCTTCTGGCGCTACCCCACCGGGCTCGTGGTGGTGTGGATCATCCTCGGCGCGCTGCTGGCGTTGCTCGCGCTGGAACTTCTGCTTCGCCCTGTCCTCGCCTGGGAACAACGCGGGACGAACCGCGATGCCGAGGCCACGGTGCGGGCCGACACCTAGTCCGAGACTCAGGTGGGTTCCCTGCTGTTCCACCCCTGCGGTGCGGTTCAGGTCAGATTCGGCCGGGCCGCCAGGTAGTAACGGCCCAGATCACCACCACATTCAAGGCGATCACCACCGTCGACCACCACGGGTAGTACGGCAGCCATAAGAAATTGACCAGGATCGATAGCGCGGCGAGAAAGACCGCGATCACCCGCGCCCACATGGCTCCGGCGATCAGTCCGACTGCCGCGATCACTATCAAGATCCCGAGAACGAGATGGATCCAACCCCAGCTGGTGGTGCTGAACTCATACGTGTAGTTGGGCCCGGACACGAGAACCTCGTCTTTGGCGAGGGCGGAGATTCCCTGCAAGATCGACAGGATCCCGGCGGAGAGCAGAAGCACTGCCGCGCCGATCGACGTTACCGCGGCGACCGCCTGTTTGACGGAATGCTCGTCGGTTGCTGACATTGCCGTTCACCTCTTCTCGTCGGCGATGTGAGGGATTCTCCAGTTGCGGTATGCCGCATCCGCTTCGCAGGGAGCGCTGGCCGCCGCGAACGGGTTACGTAGGTAGCGCAGCGGAGGTGCCTGCGCAGGAACTGGAATCGTGGTGGACTGAGGGACGCGTCCGTGCCTCTCGGGTCGTCTGGCACACCCGGGTTCGATCGGCCCTCGGCGCCCATGCAACGGCCGCCGCTACCGGCTCGCCTCATCGGATAAGAATAACTCAGCGACATCTTGGCTACCCCACAATCAGGTGTCGGGCGCTCCCCCGCGCCACCGAGCGACCCAGGCGCTCATCGAGTCGCGCGAGCAATCGACCGCCCATGTCGGCGGCCGACGGGAAAATGCGGATCACTGGATGAACCCTCGAACAGCCTCCGCCGCAGTAGTGCAACCGCAGCGGACTGCGGGGTTCCCTGCTACCGCGGCCTCGCTATCCCCTCCCGTATTCCCGGATCGCCTGCGCGCGACCGGGTTCGACCGCGCGATGATCGAGGAGCCGTAATCCGCCGATGACCATCGAGCTCTCCCTCGCTCTCAGGCTTATTGCTTCTTTGTTCGAATCGAAATCAACGCGGTATCGAATAGATTCCGAGGAGCGCCCACCGGGTCTGCGACTCCTGGTAACGACAGCTGGGTAAGCCCGGTCTCCGGTACCGCAGACTTGCTCGGCGGCGATGCCTACGTGGCGATATCATCAGCGCCGCACGTCGACGATCACGTTTCAGCGGAGCGCTGGACAGCCGGACCTCCGGTACCTCGGCAAGAGTCGCCGACTCATGTACCGAATTTCGAACAATTCCGTCGTTCTGTGGCGCCGATGTCGCTCTGTGCTTATTTTCGAACTGCGCTCCTATGCTGTCACCGTAACGAAGGTCTGTTTTCGCCCCAGCGGCCGACCGGCGGTTCGATCTACTTCACAGCCGGAATCCACCGCCTGCTACGAAACGGGAAAGATCCGCCACAGGAGGTTCACAACATGGATTCGTTCTGGGATTACGTGTGGTACACGATCCTCGTGTTCGCCTTCGTGGCGTACCTGATCGTGCTGTTCCAGATTCTCGTGGATCTGTTCCGCGACCACTCCGTATCCGGCGTCGCCAAAGCGCTGTGGGTGATAGCCCTGGTGATATTCCCCTACCTCACGGCCTTGGTGTACCTGATCGTCCGCGGGCGCGGCATGGCGCTGCGCGCCCAACGCGCACAGGCGGAGGCGCAGAAGGCGACGGATCAGTACATCCGGGAGGTGGCGGGTAAGTCCCCCGCCGAGAGCATCGCCGACGCCAAAGCCCTCCACGACTCCGGTGTCATCACCGACGCGGAATTCGAGCAACTGAAAGCTCAGGCGCTGGGGCGTCCCGCGTCGGCGCACAACGCGCCGACCGGCCAGTGACGCGACGGCCCGACCTGATGCACGACCGGGGCGAGAAGTCTACTCATGTCAGGCGAGTGGGCACGGTGCGATGTTGGTGCTGTGTACCCGAACGCGGGGCTGTTCGGCGACGGAGTCCGGTCTTCGCCGTCTGGTCCGTTGCCGCGTGAGAATCACGACGACGGCGCATCCGATCAACCCGACCACGACAACCCCGAGCAATGGACGACCGGTCCGGTGCGCGATGATCGCGGCGGCATAGCCGAGGCCGGCGAAACCAGCCACGCATGCTCTGCGAGCGGCCGTCCGCCTGTGTGATGCCGTTTGGCCGGACGAGATTCGCCGACGGCGAACCAGTCGTCCAACTAGCCGAGCCGTCTCCAGGTGAGGTTCAGGCGTGCGAGTTCGGCCGACTCTTCAGTAGAGAGCGCGGCGCGGCCGCCGGCTTTGGCCAACGCAGTCCGGCGGTCCCAACCCAGGTGGGTGGCGGCGGGCTCGATCTGCAAGAAGTCACACACTACCGCAGCGGCTTCCGGTGCGGTCCATGCCGGCACGCCGAGCGCGATGGCGATGTCGAGGCCGTGCAGAACCAGTTCCACTACGCGGGTGATCATGAACTCGCGCAACTGGATCCCGTCGCCCCATCGGGTGGTGACCAGGCGGTCGGAGGGTTGCCCCGATATCGCCGTGTCGGTCTGCCGCCAAGTGTCATCGAATGCCGCGGCGAGTGGCGGATGACGACGGCGGCGCCGGTCAGCGGGATTCTCCTGCAGAACTTCGACCACCGGAGTCGGTCGGGCTGATTGCGACTCCCGAAGCGGGGCGGGCGCGCGTCCGAGTGGCTGCGCGCCCGCCGCGGAGCGATCTACGGCCTCAGCGCTCTCGCAGGCCGCATCGGGCCGATCGCCGGGATGGTCAGCGCTGCCGTCCACGCCATGACGTCGGCAGGATGGAAGCATCCGGTCGGCGTCGGCACCCGGTGGAACATCAGCCCGCCCGCCGCAGACTCACCATGGGAAAGTCGACCGGGACCGCGAGAGCGACGTTGAGGTAGTTGGTGAACAGGTTGAGCGCGACCTGTCCGATGACCTCGACGATGTGCTCGTCGCTCCAGCCCTGATCACGCAGCGCCTGCACGTCCTCTGCCGTGACCTGGCCGCGCTCTTCCACCAACTTCAGCGCGAAGCCCAGGAGTGCGGCAGTCCGAGGGTCGTCGGACCGGCCCGTCTGCGCGGCTTCCAGCGCCGCACGGCTCAACCCGGCCTTGCGTCCGAGAGCGGTGTGTGCGGCCAGGCAGTACTCGCAGGAGTTTCGGTTGGCGACAGCCACGGCGATCTGCTCGCTCAGCGCCGGCCCCAGGGCACCGCCGCTGAAGGCGCCGAACGACGCCCACATGCTGGTCAGAGCCGCGGGCGAGTTCGCGACGGCTCGGAACATGGCGGGCACGGTGCCGAACGCGGCATGGACACGATCGAGCTGGTCCTTGACGGTTCCGGTCGCGGACTCGCGATCGACAAGGGGGACGAAAGACATGGAGTGCTCCTCGGGTCGTGATTCGGACGACGCCCCGGCAGTGTCTTGCCGGGCGACGCACTCTCAGACTTCCTGGCTCACATGGACTTATTGAGTCGTATCATCTCGATTTCTTACCAGATCGTCTGCCATCCTTGGTCTGTGTCTTCACTCGACCAGCTTTCGCCCCTACTCGAACGCTTCCGGGTGCGAACCCGCCTGTTCCATGCCGGACCGTTGTGTGGCGTAACGACCTTCGACGCACAACCGGGGCGAGGCTTCCTCCATGTGCTCCGATGCGGTGAGATGGAGGTGACGCACCGTGGTGTCGGCGGTCGGCTGGAAAAGCGACAGATCGATAAGCCCAGCCTGCTGTTCTACCCACGCCCGCTGGACCATGCCTTTCACAACGCACCCACCGAGGAGTCCGACTTCGCCTGCGCGACGCTCGACTTCGACGGCGGCCCGACCCACCCTCTGGTGCGCACGCTCCCTCCCGTGATCGTGCTCCCGCTGGACGCAGTCGACACTCTCGAACCAGCGCTCGATCTGCTGTTCGCAGAGATCGACCATGTGCGGTGCGGTCGAAAAGTGCTCGCCGATCGGCTCTTCGAAGTTGTCCTCATCCAGCTGTTCCGCTGGATACTCGACCACGCCGACGAACTCGCGCTGCCCACCGGGCTGCTGACAGGGCTCTCCGATGAAAGCCTCGCCCGCGCACTCGTCGCCATCCACGAGTCGCCTGGGCGACCCTGGACGCTCGCTGCGATGGCGCGCGAAGCGCGCATGTCCCGCAGTTCTTTCGCCGCCCGGTTCAAAGAGATGGTGGGGCAGCCCCCCGCCGAGTATCTGACCGGGTGGCGGATCACGGTCGCTCAGGACCGGCTACGCGCTGGCGCCTCGGTTGCCCACACGGCCGCGGAACTCGGGTACGCCACCCCTCCGGCATTCTCGCGGGCGTTCACGCAAAGAGTGGGATGCTCGCCACGCGCATGGTTGGCGACTGCCCGCTGAGTCAGCCGCAAGCATAAGCCTCGCCGCTGCTGAGTCACCCTTCCCGGACACTGTTGCTAGGGGTGGCGACGGCGGGCGCTTTCGGGCGCCACGAGCGGCTCGTAGTGCTCGGTGTACAGCTTCGCGACCAGTTCTCCCCGACTCGCTACGGAAACCTTCTGGAAAATCGTCTTCACATGGTCTCGGACGGTGTGCGGCGACAAGAACAATCGGCTCGCGATCTCAGTGGTGGACAGCCCGCGCGCGATCAGTTCGGTGACTTCGCGCTCCCGGGATGTCAGCTCGTAGGCGGCGATGACCAGCGTGGCGATCTCCGACACCGGCGCGGGCCCGATCGTCATCGCGGTCATCTCCGCGGTGCCATCGGCACCGCGCAGGCACGAGGCATGACACACCAGCCATCCGCCGGTCACCGCGCGCATGCGGATTCGCGCATTCCCACCCGTCTCGCGCGCACGGCCGACGGTGCTACGAATCCACACCGGCAGGGGCAGGTCGATCCCGGACGGCGTCGCCGCGCGGGGGCCCGGCGGCATATCGGCGAGGAAGCGGCGGGCCTCGTCATTGATCGAGGCCAGGTTTCCCGCACGGTCGAAAAGCAGCATCCCCGGCGTATCGGAGGACCGACGCGGCGGCTCCGCCGATTGGGCGTACGCGCGCAGCCGCTGCGCCATCGGACTCGACAACGAGCCGACCATCGCGATCTCCTCGGCCCGGAAGGGCGCTCGACCGCGCTCGCGGAACAGACTCAGCTGTCCCCACGGCCTGCCATCGACCCGGAACACGGCACGCAGTTCGTCGTCGAAGCCTCTCGGCCGCATGAAGTCTCGATACAACGGACTCGACAACGGACGATCACCGGTTGCCTCCCGTAATCCGGCAGCCGGCACCGGAGACTTCGTCAAATGCCGAAAGGGATTGACGGCATCGGCGAGGAATTCCGATTCCCAGTAGATGCCGCAGCCGCCCTGCTGGAGGTTTTCGATCCGCACCGGCGCGGCGGTCAACCCGTTGATCGGATCAGTGGCAACCCAAACGGCCGCGTCGAAGGGCGCGATGCGGCGCAGGCGGTCCGACGTCACGGCGAACAGGCGCACCGCGTCGGACGCCGCGGCGATTCCAGCCAGGAGACCACCCGACGGATCACTGGTCGACCTGCTCATGCCCGCCATGATTCCCGCGCACGAGGAGTCCGACAACCCCTCACCTGAGGGGTGGTCGGACGGTCTCGGAACCCCCCGATCGAGGGATGGGATGTCGCACGGTGACCCGCAATTCTGGTCGACGTACGTCCTGACTCGAAAGGGAATCGACCATGCATATCGGAATCGTCGGCGCAGGAATGGCTACGGTGGCCCTGCTCGACGCGCTCGCCGGCTCGGCCGCGAAGCCGGGCGAAATCACGGTGTTCGAGAGTTCATCCGCCGTCTGGCGCGGCCGCGCATACCAACGCGACCAGGACTCCGTGCGAGTGAATGCACCACCGATGGCCATGACCGCCCGTGGCGGAGACTTGGATCATTACCTGCGTTGGTTGCGGGAACGCCCGGAACTCGCCTGTTACCTCGACGAAGGACTCGGCCTACCGGTCGTTCCGCGCGCGGTGTACGGACGATACCTGGAACACACCGCACATACCGCCATCGCCGACCTGCGCGAGAACGGGTGGCGGGTGAGCGTCGTCAATTCCGGCGTCACCGGGTTCTCTCGACACCCTGTAGCCACCTTGCGCACCGCCGCCGGCGGCGCGTACACCGTGGATCGCGCGGTGCTGTCCATCGGCGGCGGGCAGCCACACGACAGCTATGGGCTGGCCGACACGCCGGGTTACGTGCATGAGCCGTACCCCTTGCACCGCAGATTGGCAGGAGTTCCCGCGGACCGGCACGTCGCTGTCATCGGCAGCGGATTGACCGCCGTCGACATCGTCACCGGGCTGGTCTCCCGTGGACACACCGGTCCGATCACCCTGATGTCGCGAAGCGGCGTGCTGCCCGCCGTACAGCAACGTCCCATCCCATATGAGCCGCGGTATCTGACACCCGAATACGCGTTGCGACGAGTTCGCGACAACCAAGGGCAGGTGACACTCACCATGCTGATCGAACTGATGAAGGCGGAACTCTCCGAGCTGGGGCACGATTTCCGGACACTGACCGATGAGGTCATCGGCAACGACACCGAACCTCCCGTGCAACGGCTGCGGCGCCAGCTGTCCTTGGTTGCGGACCCGCATCAGGGGCGGCGACTGCTCGGCCGGGCCATCCGAACCGTCGCGCCTGCGGTGTGGCCGATGTTTCGCGAGCAAGACAAGGCCCTGCTGCGCGGCACACACTTCCGCACCATCAATTGCCTGAGTTCACCTATGGTGCCGCACAATGCGAATATCCTGCTGCGCCTGCTGGATTCCGGCCAGGTACGGCTGCGAGCGGGACTGCAGAAGATCCACCCGCACTCCCGCACCGGATTCACCGTGACCGACGACACCGAATGGACCGCCGACGTGGTGATCAATGCCGTCAACCCACCGGCCTACACTGTGCCACAGGCTGCCGAGGGGTTGGTGCGTTCGCTCCTGACCTCCGCGTCCGCCGAACGGCACCCGTTCGGCGGCCTGACCACCGAACCCGGCACCGGCAAGCTTCTCATCTCCGGTCGGCCCCGAGACATGTGGTACGCACAGGGCAATATCGCGAGCACCTCGACTTTCATTGCGACCGACCCCACAGGTCTCGCGCACGAGGCGGCGCGACTCGCCCGCGCTCTCATCGCGTAGTGCTTAGAGCTCCTATCAGGTTCGGTTGCGGAGTCTTCGCCAGCAGATGAGGGCGGCGGCGAGGTCGAGGAATCCTTGGTGGATGTCGGTGCGTCGTTCCCAGCGGGTGGCCAGGCGGCGGTACCGGTGTAGCAGGGCCAGGGATTGTTCGACGATCCATCGCCCTGTCACCTTGTCGCGGGTGCCGCGGCGCGGGATGTGCCCGGTGATACGACGTTGCCGCAGGTCGGCATACACGCGCGGATAGTCGTA
>NZ_VUOS01000146.1 GCF_009829325.1 Nocardia sp. CY41 | reverse complement strand
GCGGAGTTGGCGTTGGCGTCCTCGACGCCGGGGTGTGGGTTGTCGTGGAGTTTGCTGGCGGGGATCGGGCGGATCGAGTCGGGGCATGCTCGTGGCGGGCGCACGGATGCGGCGGGGACGACGGTGGCGCCGATCTTCGGTCCGGCGTTGGATGGGAGTCTGCCGGGTAACGAGGTGATCAAGGCGGCGGACGGGGGGTATGTGCGGGCGTTGGGTCCGATGCAGTTCCTGCCCGGCACGTGGAGTGCCTACGGGGCGGACGGGAACGGGGACGGGGTGGCCGATCCGCACAATGTGTTCGATGCGGCGTTGGCGGCGGGGAAGTATCTGTGTTCGGGGGGTTCGGATCTGCGGGACGGGTCGCAGGAGCTGCGGGCGGTGTTGCGGTACAACAACTCGATGGCGTACGCGGCGAATGTGCTGAGTTGGTCGGCGGCGTATCGGACGGGGGGTTCGCCGACGCAGGTGCGGATCTCGCCGGATCTGGTGGCACCGGGCACGCTCTCGCCG
>NZ_VUOS01000145.1 GCF_009829325.1 Nocardia sp. CY41 | reverse complement strand
ATGATTCCCGCGTCGATCATGGTGCTGGACGAGATTCCGTTGACGCCGGTGGGGAAGTTGGATCGGGCGGCGTTGCCGGAGCCGGTGTTCGCGGCGCGGGCGTTCCGGGCGCCGTCGACGCCGGTGGAGGAGATCGTCGCGGAGGTGTTCGCGGCGTTGCTGGTGCCGGAGGGGGACGGCCGCGTCGGTGCGGATGACGATTTCTTCGAGCTGGGTGGGAATTCGCTGCTGGCGGCGCAGGCGGCGGCGCGGGTCGGTTCCGCGTTGGATGTGCGGGTGCCGGTGCAGTTGTTGTTCGAGGTGAGCACGGTTGCCGGGTTGGCGGCGCGGGTGGAGGCGCATGCGGGGTCGGCGGCGGGGCAGGCGTTGCGGGCCTGGCCGCGCCCGGAGCGGGTGCCGTTGTCGTATGCCCAGCAGCGGATGTGGTTTTTGAACCGGTTCGATCCGGCGAGTGGAGTGAACAATATTCCGGTCGCGGTGCGGTTGAGCGGCGCGTTGGATGTGGCGGCGTTGCG
>NZ_VUOS01000144.1 GCF_009829325.1 Nocardia sp. CY41 | reverse complement strand
ACCAGTACCGCCGCCTGGCCACCCGCTGGGAACGACGCACCGACATCCACCAAGGATTCCTCGACCTCGCCGCCGCCCTCATCTGCTGGCGAAGACTCCGCAACCGAACCTGATAGGCGCTCTAAGGGCCAGCGCCCAGCAGATCCGGTCGTCGATCACGGCTTCACGCTCCCCCGTCTTCAATAGTTGAGGATTATCAATGATTTGTTACGTTCAAGAGTGTATGCCTACAAGATGGAGTTCCGTCATGTACATCGCTTATACCGTCGTCGCTGTGCTGCTCTCGCTCATACTGCTGGCCTCGGCGCGGGACAAACTGGTCCGCAACCCGGCGCGGATGGCGGACATGGAGTCCATCGGGGTGCCGCTGACGTGGATCCCGTGGCTGGCGACAGCAGAGATCGCCGGCGCCGCCGGTCTCCTGGCCGGCATCTGGTTCGCCCCGCTGGGCGTCGCCGCCGCGATCGGTCTGGTGCTGTACTTCGTGGGCGCAGTCGGAGCGCATCTGCGCGGCGGCGA
>NZ_VUOS01000143.1 GCF_009829325.1 Nocardia sp. CY41 | reverse complement strand
TCGCCGCCGCGGCCACGACTCCGACAACCCTACCCACGATGCGTTTCACGCAGAACTCCTCGATGATGTGATGACACTGAACACGAACTGACGAACCTATCGCCGTCCACCACCACCCCGTTTCAGCCCTGAACCAAGATCTGTGGCCCGAATGTGCCTGTGGGGATTTCGCAGGGATCGAGATCGGACAGGGCCCCTGAGCCCGGTGGTGACGGGGCGGGCTCCGTCTCGGGCAGCAGTATGGTTTCTGATACGAGCTCCCGGGCGAGCGGCAGACCGGCAAGAACGCCGGGCGACATCCCTCTATCGCCTCGCTGTACCGCGCCTTCGCCGACACCGAACCTGACAAGCACGGGTAACCGGCGGGAACGCCTGCCGTCAACGACGTCCATGACGTCGGTCAATGCTTAGAGCCCCTAACAGGTTCTGTAGAGTGGCGGTGATTCTCGTTGCGGTGCAGTATGTTTCGTCGTGGCGGCCCCGTGGATCGTGGAAGACGAGTTGTGGACAGTGATCGAACCGCTACTGCCG
>NZ_VUOS01000142.1 GCF_009829325.1 Nocardia sp. CY41 | reverse complement strand
CGGCCTGCTCGTCGGCCCGAGACTGCTATTGCTACGGCGAACCGCAAACTAGCGGCCGGGGCTGTAGATTCTCCGATCGTGCGGCGCGAGTGGGAACCTGAAGATCTGATCGCGTCGCGGACCTTGCTGAAGCCGGACTGGGAGTTGGTGGCCAACAAGGCCGGGCCGACGCGGATTGGTTTCGTGGCGTTGTTGAAATACTTCGAGATCGAGGGCCGCTTCCCGCACGGTGGCGTTGTGCACGCTGCCGTGGCTGGGGTTCGTGCCGGACAGGGTGGCAGATGCGCCGCCGGTGGCGGTGGCTCGGTTGGCCGAGCAGCTGAATGTTGACGCGTCGCTGATCGGTTCGTACGGCAAGCGGGCACAAACCCGCACCGAGCATCTACGGGTGGTTGCGCAGTTGCTGGGCTGGCGTCATAGATCGCCGATATGGTGCGCTCACCACCTTCTGCTGAAACGGGGTGGTGGTGGACGGCGATAGGTTCGTCAGTTCGTGTTCAGTGTCATCACATCATCGAGGAGTTCTGCGTGAAACGCATCGT
>NZ_VUOS01000141.1 GCF_009829325.1 Nocardia sp. CY41 | reverse complement strand
GGCGCGGGCGTCGGCGGGGTCACGGTCGGGGCAATGGTCGGCCGTTCACCGATCACCGCTTCGGTGTGCGGTGTGTCGTCCACGTACATCAAGCGGTCGGGATGCCATGCCACGACGCGGTTGCGGTCGTTGTTGCCGGCCGAGTTGCCCATGCCGGGCGCCATCGGCATGTACGGCATCATCGGCGATCCGCCGCGCGCGGCGGCCGCGTTTGCCGCCGACGACGTTCCGAGAGGTTCGATCACCGGTGTGCGCGGCATGCCCGAACCCAGGCTGGCCGCGGCGGCCACCGGCAACGCGCTCGCCGCAACGGTTTCCGCGTCGACATCCGGGATGCCGAGGCCGGGACTGCCGGCGGGCATCCCGCTCGGGCTGCCCGTACCGAGGCCGCTGGGGATGCCGAGATCGTCGTAACCGTAGTCGTCGAGGCCGTAGTCGTCGTAGGCGTCCGACGTGTCCGACTGTCCGAGCTGACTCAGCGGCATTCCGGCCGAGGCCATCGCGCTCATCAAGGCGGGCAGCATCTGGGTCAACGCGCTGCTGTCGCCGC
>NZ_VUOS01000140.1 GCF_009829325.1 Nocardia sp. CY41 | reverse complement strand
GCTGGTATCGCGAGATCCTGCCCGGCAGGTCAGGCTCGACCGGCTGTTCGGGGTACGGGACTTGCTGATCGAGTTCCACGAGGCTGGTGCGGAAGAGCAGGGCAGGCTGCTGGCCGACCGCGCTGCCGCCGATACCTCCGAGGATGTGCTCGATAGAGCCTCCAACGTGGCGGCCCTGCTGCACGGACTGTGGCACGCCCGGGCTCGAGAGCAGGTCGGGCTGCTGGCCGGTCGGGCTGTCGGCCGGATCCCCCTGGACGACGCGAGAGCCCTCGCCCAGATACTGGACATCCTGACGGAGGCCGGCGCGCGAGCCCAGGTCGCCACCCTGCTGGAACGCGATCTCGGGATGCGGGTGCCGCTCGGCGACGAGCAGACCGCCACGGCTCTGGCGGCCGCTCTGCGGAAAGCCGGAGCAGACCATCAGGTCGAGATACTCATCCAGCGGTTGCCCGAGGAGGGGTTGTTCGGCTTGTTCCGCGAGCAGCCCGGCAACGAGCGGCTCTACCGGTTCGGCCGGGAGGCAAACGGCAGCCCCGCCCCGGCATGGGACTGGAACGACATCTGACCGCCACGCGGACGACGAAATCGGGGTAACCGGAAACCCGCCATCTCTGCTGGTCAAGGCAACTTCGTTGCTTTCCGCACGATTACTAC
>NZ_VUOS01000139.1 GCF_009829325.1 Nocardia sp. CY41 | reverse complement strand
GACGAGTTGTGGACAGTGATCGAACCGCTACTGCCGGTCCGGGCACCAGGCACGCCGGGGCCGGCGCGGATGGACGACCGGCTGGTGTTGCAAGGGATCTTGTTCGTGCTGTTCACCGGGATCGGTTGGGAAGACCTGCCCCAAGAACTGGGATTCGGGTCCGGCATGACCTGCTGGCGACGGGTGCGGGACTGGCAAGCGGCCGGAGTGTTCGAGGCGATGCATCAGGCGATGCTCACCCACTGCCATACCGCCGGGTTGATCGACTTCGACCGAGTCATCGCCGACGCCTCGCACGTGCGGGCGAAAAAAGGGGCGCCGCAACCGGCCCGAGCCCGGTCGACCGCCGCAAGACCGGCTCGAAACACCACATCCTGACCTGCGGAAACGGGCTACCTCTCGCGGTCGCGCTGTCGGGCGCCAACGTCAACGACCACCTGGTGCTGCCCGAGTTGCTCGACCGGGTCCGGCCGCTGCGCGGCAGAGCGGGTCGGCCACGCCACCGGATCAAGGCACTTATCGCGGACAAAGGCTACGACTATCCGCGCGTGTATGCCGACCTGCGGCAACGTCGTATCACCGGGCACATCCCGCGCCGCGGCACCCGCGACAAGGTGACAGGGCGATGGATCGTCGAACAATCCCTGGCCCTGCTACACC
>NZ_VUOS01000138.1 GCF_009829325.1 Nocardia sp. CY41 | reverse complement strand
CACTGCGCGTACTGGACGCACGTAGCTCCTGCTCGTTCCCGCGTTCCGCACGGGCACACCATCAGGCCGACCACCGAAAGGCCATTCTATGAATATCTGCCCAATGATAAGAAAACCTTATTTCAAGTGCAGGGGCCCGCAACGTGGTCTTATTCGGCCGCTGGTGATGGGCCCCCTTCCAGACGAACGAATCCCCGGCGGTGGGAAGCGATCTGGAGCCGGCCGCCGGGATCGGTGATGAGAGCGTTACCCTCGGCATCCCACAGCAGAACGCGATACCGCTGATCACGGCCACCTTCCCGGACCACAGCATAAATGTTGCCGATCGCCGGATGCGGTGACGACGGCCCGCGAGCAGGGGTGTGAACCTCATGGCGGCCGCAATGAGCGGCGGTATCCACGAACAACGACCGGGAAACAAAGAGGAGTCGTCGGTGCGGGTCGTTGTCGGTTGTCGTCATGTGGTGAGGGGTAACCGATAGCCCCGACGACAACGCCTGCGAGCCTATGAGTTGACCTCCCCAGCGGCCTTCTGGCTAAGAGCTCCTAACAGGTTCGGTTGAGTGGCGGTGATTCTCGTTGCGGTGCAGTATGTTTCGTCGTGGCGGCCCCGTGGATCGTGGACGACGAGTTGTGGACAGTGATCGAACCGCTACTGCCGGTCCGGGCACC
>NZ_VUOS01000137.1 GCF_009829325.1 Nocardia sp. CY41 | reverse complement strand
CGCTGAGACAAGATGATCCGCTCTCGGTCACGGATCACCGCCTTGAGTTCCGCGGTGTCTCGCGACAGCAGCGGCAACGGGCGCCAATGCGTGTACTCATGACGGAGGGTGTCGGCCAGGACGAACGCGTCGAAGCTGTCGGATTTGGTCGCCGACAGCCGATAGCGTTCGCGGGCTCGGGCTGAAATCTTCGGCGACACACAGTAAACCGGAAGGCCACGGAGCTGCAGGTGCTCGACCAGCAGCCCCTCACCGCGTTCGATCGCGATCCGGATGCCGGGAAGGTCGAGTAGGTCGTCGAGTTCGGCGAACCCGCCGAGGTCGTGTCTGACCCGCTTCTGAACGATCAGCTTGCCAGCATGGTCAACGATACATATTTGATGATGTGTTCCGCCCCAGTCTATTCCCGCGAACACAGACTGTTCGGCTGGACTGGTGCCGGTGACGTGGACCAACGATGCTCCTGCAAGAAGAAATTCGGCCACCGCTCGGCCGGCTTCCCCGGAACCTCATCTCGGCGCTCGAAGCGCTACTCCCGCTGGCCGATGTGAAGCCCGCCACCACCCCGGCCCGACAGGTCTGCATCTGGACCTCGAAGGTTGCACGTCTGCATAGGTCGTGACCGGGGTGGTGCGAGTGACCGCCGGGACCATCCCGGCGACAGCATTGTGGACGGATGATGTCTG
>NZ_VUOS01000017.1 GCF_009829325.1 Nocardia sp. CY41 | reverse complement strand
GTGACCCACTCCCGAGCCATCAACTCGTTGAGGTACGCCGGATCCCGATGACCATCCGGCGAAGCGATCACCAGACGACCACCACACACCGCGGCCGACCAGAACTCCCACACCGAGAGATCGAACGTCGCCGCCGTCTTCAGCAAGATCGCATCAGCGGCATCGAGACCGAACTCGACGTTCTTCCACTGCAACTGGTTCGCGATAGCGCCATGCGGCACCGCCACACCCTTCGGACGACCCGTCGAACCGGAGGTGAAGATGACATACGCCGTGTTCTCCGGACGCAACGGTCCCACACGATCGGCATCAGCGATCGGCTTGGCGTCCACACCCGACAAGTCGAGCTCGTCGATACGCGCCACCGGCGCGACATCCGTGTCGAACTCGGCGTCGGCATTCGTCAGCACACACACCGGTGCCGCCGTCTCCAGGATGTAATTCGTCCGCTCCGCGGCCTGATCCGGATCCACCGGCACATACGCACCACCGGACTTCGCCACCGCATACATCGCCACGATCAGATCCACCGACCGACGCAACGCCAGCGCAACCCGCGACTCCGGACCCACACCCAACGAAATCAAATGCCGGGCAAGACGATTCACCCGCGCGTCGAGCGCACCGTAGGTGATCGACTCGCCGTCCTCGGTGACGAGCGCGACTTCCTTCGGCCCGGCCGCGACCGTGGCGTCCAGCAGCGACACCAGCGTGGCGGAGGTGTCCACCGGCTGGGCGGTCGCGTTGCGCGCGGTCAGCAGCTGAGTCCGCTCGGCGGCCTCGAGCAGTTCGAGGTCGCCGACCGGGGTGCGCGGCGCGGCGACGATCTCACCGAGCAGGCGCGCGAATCGGTCCACGAAGCCCTGCACCGTCGCGCGATCGAACATGTCGGTCGCGTAGGTGAAGAACCCGGTGATGCCCTCGGGCACGCCGGCGTCGTCGTAGCGGTCGGTCGCGATCAGATGCAGATCGAACTGGGACAGCTCGGTGTCGATGTCCAGGCCGGACACGCTCAGGCCGGGCAGCTCCAGCGCGGACTGCGCCAGGTTCTGGAACGACAGACCCACCTGGAACAGCGGGTGCCGCGCGGTCGAACGCACCGGGTTGAGCACCTCCACCAGGCGCTCGAACGGCACGTCGGCGTTGGCGAACGCCTGGATGTCGGTCTCGCGCTGACGGGCGAGCAGATCGGTGAACGCCTCGCCCGCGTCGACCCGGGTGCGGAACACCAAGGTGTTGACGAACATGCCGATCAGGTCGTCCAGCACGGCCTCGCCACGACCCGCCATCGGCGTGCCGATCGCGATGTCGTCGGTGCCGGACAATCTGGACAACAGGACGGCGAGCGCGGTGTGCACGACCATGAACAGCGTCGCGCCCTCCGTGCGCGCCAGTTCGATCAGCGCCTGATGGGTCTGCGCGTCCACCCGCAGCTCGACCTTGCCGCCCGCGAACGACTGCACCGCCGGGCGCGGCCGGTCCGAGGGCAGATCGAGCTGATCGGGCAGTTCGGCCAGCGCCTGCTTCCAGTAGGCGACCTGCTTGGCGGCCAGCGATTCCGGATCGTTCTCGTCGCCGAGCAGTTCCCGCTGCCAGATGCTGTAGTCCGCGTACTGGACCTGCAGCGGCGCCCAATTCGGCGCCTCGCCCGCCGACCGCGCGGCGTAGGCGATCATCAGATCCCTGGTCAGCGGACCGACCGAGGAGCCGTCACCGGAGATGTGGTGCACGACCATGGCCAGCACGTAGTCCACCGGCCCGTCCGCTCCGGTCTGCGCGCCCTCCCCGGCGAGCTGGAACAGCGCGACCTTCACCGGCACCTCGGTGGTGACGTCGAAGATCGTCGAGGTCAGCGCCACCACGGCGGACTCGATCTGCGACGGCGCGATCACCCGCACCTCCAGCCGCGGCACGGCCTGGGCGGGCGGCAGGATGACCTGCACCGGGCCCGCCTCGGTCTGCGGGTAGACCGTCCGCAGGATCTCGTGGCGGCTCACCAGGTCCGCGATGGCGGCGCGCAGCGCGGCCACGTCCAGCGCGCCCGACAGCCGCACCGCGATCGGCACGTTGTAGGCCGCCGACTGGGTGTCGAACCGGTTGAGGAACCACATGCGCTGCTGCGCCAGCGACAGCGGAATGTGCTCCGGCCGCGGACCCGCCGTCAGCGCGCGGCGACCGCCCATGTCGGCGTGCTGCTCCACCCGCACCGCCAGCGCGGCCACGGTGGACGCCTCGAACAGCAGGCGCACCGGCACCCGAGTGTCGAGCGCCTCGCCCAGGCGGGCGGCGACCTGCGTGGCCAGCAGCGAGTTGCCGCCCCACGCGAAGAAGTCGTCGTCCAGGCCGAGGCGCTTGGCCTCGCCCCCTTCGCGATCGGAGATCCGCAGCACCTCCGCGAAGGTGTTCGCGACGATCTGCTCGATCGGTGTCACCGGCGCGCGGAAGACCGCCTTCTCGAAAGTGGGCTCCGGCAGCGCCTTGCGGTCCAGCTTGCCGTTGGCGTTGAGCGGCAACGCCTCCAGCTGGATCAGCATCGACGGCACCATGTACGACGGCAGCTCGGCCGACAGCGCGGACTGCAACGCGCGCTTGTCCAGCGTGCCCGTACGGGTCACCACATAGGCGACCAGCCGGTCGCCGATGCTCGGATCGGTGTGCGCGACGACGGCCGCCGCGCTCACCATGTCCTGCCGCAGCAGCGCCGCCTCGATCTCACCGAGTTCGATGCGGAAGCCGCGGATCTTCACCTGGAAGTCGGTGCGGCCGCGGTAGTCCAGCTCGCCGGTGGCGCTCCAGGCCACCAGGTCGCCGGTGCGGTACATCCGGTCGCCCGGCGCACCGAACGGATCGGCGACGAACCGGTCGGCCGTCAGATCGGAACGCCCGAAGTAACCGCGCGCCAGCTGCGCACCGGCGAGATACAGCTCGCCGGAGACGCCGACCGGCACCGGCCGCAGGCGGGAGTCGAGCACGTAGACCCGGCTGTTCCATTCCGGCGCGCCGATCGACACCGACGCCTCGTCGGCATCGGTGACCAGGTGGCTGGTGATCGACACCGCCGCCTCGGTCGGACCGTAGAGGTTGTGCAGTTCGGCGGCGTTGTGGCGGCGCAACCGCTGGGCGGTCGCCGCGGGCAGCGCCTCGCCGATGGCCAGCACCCGGCGCAGCGAGTCCGACAGGCGGCCACCCGATTCGGTGAGCAGCGCGTCCAGCATGGACGGCACCACATGCAGCGTGGTGACGCCGGTGGCGCGCATCAGCTCGTTCAGGTACGCCGGGTCACGGTGCCCGTCGGCGGACGAGATCACCAGGCGGCCACCGGACACCGCGGCCGACCAGAACTCCCAGACCGAGAGGTCGAACGTCGCCGCGGTCTTCAGCAGCACCGCGTCGTCCGCGCCCAGCTCGAAGACGGTCGTCTCCCACTGCAACTGGTTGACGATCGCGCCGTGCGGGACGGCGACGCCCTTGGGCTGACCGGTCGAACCGGAGGTGAAGATCACGTACGCCGTGTTCGCCGGGGTCAGCGCACCCGTGCGCTCGCCCGCGGTCACCGCGGCGGCGGCGTACCCGGTGAGGTCGAGCGCGTCGATCTGTACGACGTCGGCCGCCGCGGTGTGGAAACCGTCCCGGCCGGTGGTCAGCACGCACACCGGCGCGGCGGTGCCGAGGATGTAGTCGGTCCGCTCGGCGGGCTGATCGGGATCGATCGGCACGTAGGCCGCACCGGCCTTGGCGACGGCATACATAGCGACCACTAGATCGCTGGAGCGGCGGATCGCCAGCGCGACCCGGTCCTCCGGTCCGACGCCGCGCCCGATCAGGTAACGGGCCAGGCGGTTGACCCGCCCGTCCAGCGCGGCGTAGGTCAGCTCCCGGCGGCCGGTCGGCTCGTCGGCGACCAGCGCCACCGCGTCCGGAGCCGCGGCGACCGTGGCGTCCAGCAACGACACCAGCGTCGCGGTGCGCATGGAGCCTGCGGAACGCGCCGCGAGCAGAGCATCGAGATCGTATGCGGTGTCGTTCCACGCGGTGAGGATGCGCTCGCTCTCCTCGGGCGCGAGCAGATCGATCTCACCCACCCGC
Source organism: Nocardia sp. CY41 (assembly GCF_009829325.1). Classification (GTDB taxonomy): domain Bacteria; phylum Actinomycetota; class Actinomycetes; order Mycobacteriales; family Mycobacteriaceae; genus Nocardia. The sequence goes on along the minus strand of NZ_VUOS01000017.1, from coordinate 245,270 downwards.
ACCGTGGCGTCGGCCAGCACGGCGTCGAGCACCCGCAGGAACCGGTCGGCGAAGCCCTGCACCGTGCTCTCGTCGAACAGGTCGGTGGCGTAACCGAATTCGGTGATGATCTCGGCGGGCGTGCCGTCCTCGGCGTACCGGTCGTACAGCGTGACGTGCAGGTCGGTCTTGGCCAGCTGCGAGTCGAAGTTGACCGCGCTCACCGTCAGGCCGGGCAGCTCGAAGGTGGTCTCGGCCAGGTTCTGGAACGACAGGCCCACCTGGAACAGCGGGTTGCGCGCGGTCGAGCGCACCGGGTTGAGCACCTCGACCAGGCGCTCGAACGGCACGTCGGCGTTGGCGAACGCCTCCAGATCGCGTTCCTTCACGTCGCCGAGCAGGTCGGCGAACGAGTCACCGGCGTTCACTTCCGTGCGGAACACCAGGGTGTTGACGAACATGCCGATCAGGTCGTCGAGTTCGCGTTCGCCGCGACCGGCGATCGGGGTGCCGACCGCGATGTCGTCGGTGCCGGACAGCCGCGACAGCAGCACCGCCAGCGCCGCGTGCACCACCATGAACAGCGACGCGTTGTGCGCGCGCGCCAATTCGTGCAGGCGGGCGTGCCGCTGCGGGTCGATCTCGAAGCGGATCGCCTTGCCCTGGAACGACTGCGCGGGCGGGCGCGGCCGGTCGGCGGGCAGTTCCAGCTGATCGGGCAGGCCGGCCAACGTGGCCGTCCAGTACGCCACCTGCTGCGCGGCCAGCGATTGCGGATCGTCCTCGGAACCGAGCACCGCGCGCTGCCACAGCGCGTAGTCGGCGTACTGCACCGGCAGCGGCTGCCACTGCGGCGCCTCGCCCTGCACGCGCGCCACGTAGGCGGCCATCACGTCGCGGGCCAGCGGACCCATCGACGAGCCGTCGGCCGCGACGTGGTGCACGGTGAACGCGAGCACATGGTCGTTGTCCGAAATACGGAACAGCGCCACCGCAAGCGGCACCTCGACGGTGACGTCGAAAGTGGTCAACGCGAATCCGATGACGGCGCCGAGCAGATCCTCCTCGGCGACGTCGATCGGGCTGAGCGCCGCCGCCGACCGGTCCACCGGACGGATCACCTGGTGCGGGCCCTCCGCCGACCGCGGGTAGGTGGTGCGCAGCACCTCGTGACGGGCGAACACGTCGCCGATGGCCTGTTCCAGCGCGGCCACCTCCAGCGTGCCGGACAGCCGGACGGCCAGCGGGATGTTGTCCACCGCCGAGGTGGCCGTGTCGAACTGGTTGAGGAACCAGTACCGCTGCTGCGCCGGCGAGAGCGGGATGCGCGCCGGGCGCTGCGCCGCCTCCAGGCGCGGCCGGTCCCGGCCGGAGCCCGCGTTGTGCTCCACCCGCGCGGCCAGCGCCACCACGGTGGACGCCTCGAACAGGTCGCGCACGGCGAGCCGGGTGTCCAGGGCGGCGCCCAGCCGCGCGGTCACCTGGGTGGCCAGCAGCGAGTTGCCGCCGAGTTCGAAGAAGTCGTCGTCCAGACCCACGCGGGCGACGCCGAGCACGTCGGCGAAGGTGCCCGCCACGATCTCCTCGATCGGGGTGGACGGGGCGCGGAACACCTTGGCCTCGAACACCGGCGCGGGCAGCGCCTTGCGGTCCAGCTTGCCGGACGCGTTCAGCGGGAACGCCTCCAGCACGACGAACGCCGACGGCACCATGTACGCGGGCAGCTCGCCGCCGAGTTCGGCGCGTACACCTTCGATGTCCACCGCGCGTCCGGCGGTCGCGATGACGTACGCGACCAGCTGGTCGCCCAACCGATCGTCCGAGCGCACCACGACCACCGCCTGGGCGATCGAGTCCAGCGCCGTCAGCGCCGACTCGATCTCGCCCAGCTCGATGCGCAGACCGCGCAGCTTCACCTGGAAGTCGGTGCGGCCCAGGTACTCCAGCTCGCCCTTGTCGGTCCAGGTGACCAGGTCGCCGGTGCGGTACATCCGCTCGCCCGGCGCGCCGTAGGGGTTGGCCACAAACCGGTCGGAGGTCAGATCCGGACGCGCGACGTAGCCGCGGGCCAGTTGCACGCCCGCGAGATACAGCTCACCCGCGACACCCACCGGCACCGGGTGCAGGCGCGAATCCAGCACGTACACCTGGGTGTTGAACACCGGAGCGCCGATCGGCACCGACACCGCGTCGGCCTCGGTCACCTCGTGATAGGTGACGTCGACCGCGGCCTCGGTCGGGCCGTACAGGTTGTGCAGGCGAGCCCCGGTCAGCTCGACGAGCTTCTGCGCCGTCTGCGCGGGCAGCGCCTCACCGGAGGCGAAGACGTTGCGCAGGCTGGTGCATTCGTCGGCGCGTTCCTCGGCGACGAACACCGACAGCATCGACGGCACGAAGTGCGCGGTGGTGACCTGCTCGCCGGTGATTACCTGCACGAGGTAGGCCGGATCGCGATGGCCGTCCGGCTTCGCCACCACCAGGCGCGCGCCGACCTGCAACGGCCAGAAGAACTCCCACACCGACACGTCGAACGTGGCCGGGGTCTTCTGCAACACCACGTCGGTGTGGTCCAAGCCGTACTCGTCCTGCATCCACACCAAGCGGTTGACGATCGCGGCGTGCGAGACCGCCACACCCTTCGGACGGCCGGTCGAACCGGACGTGAAGATCACGTAGGCGGTGTTCGACGCACGCAGCGGCGCACGGCGATCGGCGTCGGTGACCGGCTCGTCGGAGTAACCGGCCAACGACACCACGTCGATCTCGATCGCCGGGGTCGAGCCCGCGTCGAACCCGTCGCGGGACGTGGTGAGCAGGCACACCGGCTGCGCGGTGTCGAGCACGTACCGGGTGCGGTCGGCCGGATGGTCCGGGTCCAGCGGCACGTACGCGCCACCGGCGACGCTCACCGCGTACATGCCGACCACGAGGTCGATCGAGCGGCGCATACCCAGCGCGACCATCGAATCGGGGCCGACGCCCAGCGAGATCAGGTGGCGGGCAAGGCGGTTCACCCTGGAGGCGAACTCGGCATAGGACAGACTCGTCCCCTCGAACGTCACCGCGCTCGCGTCCGGAGTCCGCGCGAGCTGCGCGGCGAACATCGACACCAGGGTGGCGGCCGGGTCCACCGGGTGCGCGGTGTCGTTCCACCGCTGCAGCACCTCGGTGCGCTCGACGCTGTCGAGCAGTTCGACATCGCCGATGGCCACGGACGCGTCCGTGGCGATCGCGCTCAGCATCCGCACCAGCCGCGACGCGACGCCCGCGATGGTGTCGGGGTCGAACATGTCGGTGGCGTAAGCGAATTCGGCGATCATGCCGTCGGCCGCGCCCGCGGCGTCGAAACGGTCGGAGAGGTTGAGATGCAGGTCGAACTTGGCGGTCACCACGTCCAGCGGCACCCCGGCCACTTCCAGGCCGGGCAGCTCGAAGGTGGCCTCACCGGTGTTCTGGAACGACAGCATCACCTGGAACAGCGGGTGCCGCGCCTGCGAACGCGCCGGGTTCAGGATCTCCACCAACCGCTCGAACGGCAGGTCCGCGTGCGCGAACGCCGCGAGATCGGTGTCCTTGGTGCGGGCGAGCAGTTCGGTGAACGGCATCGCGGGATCGACCGCGCTGCGCAGCACCAGCGTGTTGACGAACATGCCGATGGCGTCGTCGAGCACCGCCTCGCCGCGGCCCGCGACCGCGGTGCCGACGGCGATGTCGTCGCTGCCGGACAACCGCGCCAGCAGCGCGGCGAACGCCGCGTGCACCACCATGAACAAGCTGGCGCCGTTCGCGCGGGCCAGCGCGTTCAGCTCGCGCAGCAACCGCGCGTCGAGCGAGAACTCGTACACGCCACCGCGGTTGGACGCCACCGCCGGACGCGAGCGGTCCGACGGCAGATCCAGCTGATCGGGCAGCCCGGCCAGAGTGTCGGACCAGAACGCGACCTGCTGGGCGATCAGCGAGTCGGGATCGCCCTCGGAGCCGAGCGTCTCGCGCTGCCACAGCGCGTAGTCGGCGTACTGCACCGGCAGCGGAGCCCAGGCCGGCGCCTCGCCGCGCGAACGCGCCGAGTAGGCCACCATCACGTCGCGGGCCAGCGGGCGCACCGACCAGCCGTCGCCGGAGATGTGGTGCACCACGAACACCAGCACGTGGGTGTCGGGCTGCGAGCCGTCCATCGAGCCCGCGATGCGGAACAGCTGAGCTCGCACCGGGACCTCGGCGGTGACGTCGAAGCCGGTCAGCACCAGTTCGCTGATCCGCTCGGAGATCTCGGCCTCGGACACCTCGATGGGGGTGAGATCGACGGCGCTGTGCCCGGCGGGCAGCACGACCTGCACGCCCTGGCCGTCGGCGGTCTCCGGGTAGACGGTGCGCAGCACCTCGTGCCGATCGACCACGTCGGCGACGGCCTGACGCAGCGCCTCGGTGTCCAGGGTGCCGGTGAGCCGGACCGCGAGCGGGATGTTGTTCACCGCGGTCTGGTTGTCGAACCGGTTCAGGAACCACATCCGCTGCTGCGCCAGCGACAGCGGGATCTTCGGCGGACGCGGGCCCGCCACCAGCTCGCGGCGGCGTCCGGTGCCCTGGTGCGACTCGACTCGCGCGGCCAGCGCGGCCACCGTCGGCGCCTCGAACAGCGTGCGGACCGGAATCCGGGTGTCCAGCGCGGCGCCCAGACGCGCCACCACCTGGGTGGCGATCAGCGAGTTGCCGCCCAGCTCGAAGAAGTCGTCGTCCAGGCCGACGGGGCGATCGGCGGCCTGCGCCAAGCCGAGCACCTCCGCGAAGACGTCGGCGACGATCTCCTCCACCGGCGTCGAGGGCGCGCGGAATTCCCGCGCCTCGAAGACGGGTTCGGGCAGCGCGCGCCGATCCAGCTTGCCGTTCGGGTTCAGCGGCATGGCGTCGAGCACCACGATCGCGGCGGGCACCATGTACGACGGCAGCTGCGCGGCCAGGTGCGCGCGCAACGCCTCGACGTCAACCGTAGCGCCGCCCGCGGGCACGACGTAACCCACCAACTGGTCGCCGGTGTGCGCGTCGGAACGCACCAGCGCGACCGACTGCGCGACCGATTCGTGCGCGGTCAGCGCGGTCTCGATCTCGCCGAGCTCGATGCGCAGACCGCGCAGCTTCACCTGGAAGTCGGTGCGGCCCAGGTACTCGATCGCGCCGGTGGCGTCCCGGCGCACCAAGTCACCGGTGCGGTACATCCGCGCGCCGGGCTCCCCGTACGGGTTGGCCACGAACCGGTCGGCGGTCAGATCGGCGCGACCGAAGTAGCCGCGCGCCAGCTGATCGCCCGCGAGGTACAGCTCACCCGCGACGTTCGCCGGCACCGGGTGCAGGCGCGAATCCAGGACGTACGCCTGCGCGTTCCACACCGGCAAGCCGATCGGGACAGCGCCGTCAACCTGGTCGGCGACGGGTGCGTGCGTGGCGTGCACGGTGAACTCGGTGGGTCCGTAGAGGTTGTACAGCGCGGCGTCGCTGACCCGGCGGATGGCCACGACCGCGTCGGCGGTGAACGCCTCACCGGCGACGAACAGCGTGCGCAGCGAGGCGAGCGCGTCGGCGCCGGCCGGGTCGATGGCGCCGGCGAAGACGGTCAGCATCGAGGGCACGAACGAGGTCATGGTGACCCGCTCGGCCGCGATCACGTCGGCCAGGTACTGCGGGTCGCGGTGCCCGTCCGGGCTTGCCACCACGATCCGGCCGCCGGTGCTCAGGGGCCCGAACAGCTCCCACACCGACACGTCGAACGTGGCCGGGGTCTTGAACAGCACCACGTCGTCCGCGCCGATGCCGTATTCGCCGGTGATCCAACGGATCTGGTTCACCACCGCCGAGTGCGGCACTGCGACGCCCTTGGGGCGTCCGGTCGAACCGGAGGTGAAGATCACGTACGCCGGATGCTGCGGGCGCAGCGGCGCGATGCGTTCGGCGTCGGTGACGGGAGCGTCCGCGTAGCCGGACAGGTCCAGCTCGTCGATGCGCAGCGTGGCGCGGCCCGCGCCGTCGAACGCGTCGCGCGCGGTGGTCAGCACGCAGACCGGATCGGCCGAGTCGAGCACGTAGTGCACGCGGTCGGCGGGCTGGTCCAGATCCAGCGGCACATAACCGCCGCCCGCCGCCTGCACCGCGTAGGCGGCCACGACCAAGTCCACCGACCGGCGCAGGCCCAAGGCGACCAGCGTCTCCGGGCCGACGCCCGTCTCGACGAGGCGGCGCGCCAGCCGCCGCACGCGGGCGGCGAATTCGGCGTAGGTGAGGGACGTCCCGGTGGCCGGGTCGACCACGGCGACCGCGTCCGGGGTGGCCGCGGCCTGCGCGGCGAACTCCTCGACCAGCGTGGTCGCCGGGCCGAGATCGCGGGCGGTGTCGTTCCAGCCGCGCAGCGCCTGCGCGGTCTCCTGCTCGTCCAGCAGCGCGAGGTCGCCGATCGGCCGGTCCGGCTCGGCGGCGACGGCCCGCAGCAACCGGCCGAAGCGCCGCCCGAACTCGGCCATGGTGGCCGGGTCGAACAGGTCGGTGGCGTAGATCAGCTCGGCGGCGATGCCCGCGCCGGTCTCGGCGTCACGTTCGGACAGCACCAATTGCAGGTCGAACTTGGCGACGTCGATGGGCAGCTCGACGCCGCTCACCGTCAGACCGGGCAGTTCCAAGCTGTTCTGGCCCGTGTTCTGGAACGACAGCATCACCTGGAACAGCGGATGCCGCGCCTGCGAACGCGCCGGGTTCAGGATCTCCACCAACCGCTCGAACGGCAGGTCCGCGTGCCCGAACGCGGCGATGTCGGTCGCGCGCACCGCGCGCAGCAGCTCGGTGAACGTCGCGCCGGACTCGATCGGGGTCCGCAGCACAAGGGTGTTGACGAACATGCCGATCAGGTCGTCGAGCGCGCGCTCGCCACGTCCGGCGACGGGCGTGCCGATCGCGATGTCGTCCTCGCCGGACAGCCGCGCCAGCAGCACGGCCAGCGCGGTGTGCGCGACCATGAACAGCGTCGCGCCGCGCGTGCGGGCCAGTTCGGTGAGCTGGGCGTGGGTTTCGGCGTCGATCTCGAAGACGTGCGTGGCGCCGCGACCGGAGGCGACCGCGGGCCGCGGCCGATCCGAGGGCAGGTCCAGCTGCTCCGGCAGTCCGCGCAGCGTGTCCGACCAGAACGAGATCTGCTCGGAGATCACCGAGGCCGGGTCGTCCTCGGCGCCGAGCACCTGGCGCTGCCACAGCGCGAAGTCGGCGTACTGGACCTCGAGCGGACGCCAGGCGGGCTCGCCGCCGTCGACGCGGGCGCCGTAGGCGGTCATCACGTCGCGGGTCAGCGGGCCCATGGAGAAGCCGTCGGCCGAGATGTGGTGCACCACCAGCGCGAGCACGTGCTCGGTGGGGCTGATCTCGAACAGCCGGGCGCGGAAGGGCACCTCGGCGGTGACGTCGAAGGCCGTGCCGATCAGCCGCGCGAGCTGTCCGGGCAGTTCGGCTTCGGTGACGTCGATCGGCGTGAGGTCGGGGATGACCTTGGCCGTCGCCACGATCCGCTGGTGGGCGGCGCCGTCCACCTCGGGGTAGAAGGTGCGCAGCGACTCGTGGCGGGCCAGCACGTCGGCGACGGCGATCTGCAGCGCCTGCCGGTCCAGCAGGCCGGACAACCGCACCGCGGCCGGGATGTTGTCCACCGCCGAATCGGGGTCGAAGCGGTTGAGGAACCACATGCGCTGCTGGGCCAGCGACAGCGGCACCAGCTCCGGGCGCTGTTGCGGCGCCAGCGGGGCACGACCGCCCGCACCCGCCTTGGTCTCCGCGCGCGCCGCCAGCGCGACCACGGTGGACGCCTCGAACAGCTCGCGCACGCCGAGGTCGGTGTCCAGCGCGGCCGACAACCGGGCCGCCACCTGGGTGGCCGACAGCGAGTTGCCGCCGAGGGCGAAGAAGTCGTCGTCCAGGCCGACCCGCTCGAGGCCGAGCACGTCGGCGAAGGTGGCGGCGACGATCTCCTCGACCGGTGTGGTCGGGGCCCGGAACACCGCGGCCTCGAACACCGGCGCGGGCAGCGCCTTGCGGTCCAGCTTGCCGGAGGCGTTGAGCGGGAACTCCTCCAGCACCATCACGATCGAGGGCACCATGTACGCGGGCAGCTGCCGCCCCAGGTCTTCGCGGACCAGGTCGGTGTCCAGCGCGGCGTCCGGCGCGGGGATGACGTAGGCGACGAGTTGGTCACCGGAGTGCGCATCGGAGCGCACCACCACGACGGCTTGCGCGATCTCGTCCAGCCCGGTCAGCGCCTGCTCGATCTCACCGAGTTCGATCCGCAGACCACGCAACTTCACCTGGAAGTCCGTGCGGCCCAAATACTCCAACTCACCGTGCTCGGTCCACGCCACCAAGTCACCCGTGCGATACATCCGCGCACCCGGCTCACCGTACGGGTTGGCCACGAAACGGTCACTCGTCAGATCCGGGCGCGCGACATAACCCCGCGCAAGCTGCACACCCGCGAGGTACAGCTCACCCGCGACACCGACGGGAACCGGGCGCAGGCGCGCATCCAGCACGAACACCTGCGTGTTGGACACCGGCGCACCGATCGGCACCGTCTCGGTGTCGGCGTCGACGACCTCGTGGAAGGTGACGTCGACCGCCGCTTCCGTGGGGCCGTACAAGTTGTGCAGGGACGCACCGGTCAGCTCCCGCAGGCGATGCGCGGGCTTGGGCGGCAACGCCTCACCCGAAGCGAACACCAGTCGCAGCGAATCGCATTGCGCCGCAGCGGCATCCGCGACGAATACCGCCAGCATCGACGGCACGAAGTGGGTGACGGTCACCTGTTCGGTGCTGATGATCTCGGCCAGGTAGGCGGGGTCACGATGCCCGTCCGGCTTCGCCACCACCAAGCGCGCGCCGATCTGCAACGGCCAGAAGAACTCCCACACCGACACATCGAACGTGGCCGGGGTCTTCTGCAACACCACATCAGCGCCGGTCAGCTGGTAGGCAGTCTGCATCCAGACGAGCCGGTTCACGATCGCGGCGTGCGAGACCGCCACACCCTTCGGACGACCCGTCGAACCGGAGGTGAAGATCACGTACGCCGTGTTCGACGGACGCAGCGGCGCACGACGATCGGCGTCGGTGACCGGAGCCTCGGACAACCCCTTCAGATCCAGCAGGTCGATGCGCACCTGCGCGGTATCAATGTCCAGATCGCTGCCGGAGGTCAGCACGCAGACCGGATCGGCGGTGCCGAGGATGTATTCGGTGCGCTCGGCCGGGTGATCCGGATCCAGCGGCACGTACGAGCCACCGGCCACTGCGACGGCGTACATGCCGATCACCAGATCGATCGAGCGCCGCATGCCCAGCGCCACATACGATTCCGCGCCCACGCCGCGCGCGATCAGCCAGCGCGCCAGCTGGTTGACCCGCCAGGAGAACTCGGCGTAGGACAGACTTGTCCCCTCGAACGTGATCGCGGTCGCGTCCGGAGTGCGTTCCACCTGGTCGTAGAACATCGACACCAAAGTCGCACCGGTGTCCACGGGGTGCGCGGTGTCGTTCCAGCCGGACACCACGAGTTCGCGCTCGGCGGCATCCAGCAGCGCGATGTCACCGACCACCGCGTCGGGCTCCGCGGTGATCGCGGTGAGCACCCGGACCAAGCGGTCGGCGATGCGGCGCACCGTCTGCTCGTCGAACAGGTCGCGCAGATAGCCCGCGCGCACCCGCAGCCGCGAATCCAGTTGCGCGATCAGGGTCAGCGGGTAGTGCGTGGCGTCGGCCGCGTCTAGGCCGACAACGGCCATGCCGTCGATGTCCGCGGCCTGCGCCTGCAAACCCGCGGCGTCGACCGGGTAGGACTCGAACACCACCAGGGTGTCGAACAAGCCGCCGATGCCCGCGACCGACTGGATGTCGGCCAGGCCCACGTAGTGGTGGTCGAGCAGATCGGCCTGCTCGCCCTGGGTGCGGACCAGCAGCTCGCGCACCGGCTCCGACGGATCGAAACGCACCCGCACCGGCACGGTGTTGATGAACAGACCGACCATCGCCTCCACGCCCGAAAGCTGCGCGGGACGCCCGGAGACGGTGGTGCCGAACAGCACGTCGTCGCGGCTGGTCATCCGGCCGACGAGGATGCCCCACGCCGTCTGCAGCACCGTGTTCGGGGTGACGCCGAGCGAGCCCGCCAGCGCGGTCAACCGCGCGGTGGTCGCCTCGTCCAAGTCGAAGAAGTACTCGCCGGACAGCGAGGTGATCTCACGACCGGCGTCCGGCCGCGCCAGCAGGGTCGGCTCGCCGACGCCGCGCAGCGCGTGCGCCCACGCCGCCAGCGACGCCGCGTGGTCCTGCTGCCGGGTCCAGTCCAGGAAGTGCCGGTAGGAGCGCACCGCGGGCAATGCCGAGGCATCCGCGTGGGCGGCGTAGAGCACCAGCAGATCCCGCATGAGCAGCGGCATGGACCAGCCGTCGAGCAGGATGTGGTGGTTGGCCACCACGAACTGCCAGCGGTCGGGCGCGACCTGGATCAGCGTGAAGCGGATCAGCGGCGGCGCGGCCAGGTCGAACCGGCGCATGCGGTCGGCCTCGATCAGGTCCTCGGCCGAACCGGATTCGATCCGGTCGTGCTCCGACCACGCCACCCGGACGCTGTCCAGCACGATCTGCACCGGGTTGCCGTCGTGGTCGCTGACGAACGCGGTGCGCAGGTTCTCGTACCGGTCCACCAGAGCCTGTGCCGCCGCGCGCAACCGGGCGGCGTCCACGCGGCCGGTGAGCGTGAGCACCGCCTGCGCGGTGTACACGTCCACCGAGGTCGCCGCGAGGCGGGCGTGGAACAGCAGACCGGCCTGCAGCGCCGACAGCGGCCAGACATCGGCCAGCGCCGGGTAGCGCCGCTCCCAGGCGTCGATGTCGCGTTGCGTGCTGCGCACCAGCGCGAAGTCCGACGGGGTGTGCCCGCCCGCGCCGGCCGAATTGGCATGGCGCGCCACCGCTTCCAGCGCCGCGGTCCACAGCTCACCGAACTCGCGCACGTCGGCGGCCGACAGCAGGGTCGACGGGTAGCCGATGTTCGCGGTCAGCTTGTCGCCGACCACGATCGCGTTCACGTCCAGCGGGGCCATCGCGGGCATGTCCGCGTCGTACGCTCCGCCCAGCGCGCCGAGTTCCGGCGCGGGGATCCAGCCGAAGCCGCGCAGCGATTCCGGCACGTCGCCCTCGGAGACGCGCCCGAGGTAGTTGAAGCTCACCTGGCCGGGCAGTTCGCGCGGCAGCTCGGCGGCGGTCTCGGTGTTCAGGTAGCGCAGCAGGCCGTAGCCGATGCCCTTGTCCGGCACCGAGAGCAACTGCTCCTTGACCGCCTTGACGGCCGCGCCGAGCGCGGGCCCGCCGGTGAACGCGGCGTCGACGTCGACGCCGGACAGATCGAACCGGACCGGGTAGATCGCGGTGAACCAGCCGACGGTGCGCGACAGATCCGCACCCGGCACCACGTCTTCCTCGCGGCCGTGACCCTCAAGGCGAATCAGCAGCGAATCGTCACCGCGGGCGGCCACCCGCCGCGCCCGCCACTTCGCGGTGGCCAGCGCCAGCGCGGTGAGCAGACCGTCGTTCACACCGCCGTGGAACAGCGCCGGAACCGTGGTGAGCAGGGCCTTGGTGACCTCGGCGGACACCTCGACCTGATGCTTCTCGATGACGCCCGAGGTGTCGACCTCGGGATCCATCGGACGCTCGGTCAGCAGCGGATCGGCCGCGCCGACCACCGAACGCCAGTAGTCCAGTTCGGCCACCCGCTCGGGGCTGGCGGCCTCGCGCTCCAGCGCGTGCGCCCACGCCCGCATCGACGTGGCCGGGGCGACCAGCTCGGGCGTCTGCCCGGCGGTGCGCTGCCCCCACGCCGTCACGAAGTCCGGCACCAGGATGCGCCACGAGACGCCGTCCACCACCAGGTGGTGGGCGACGACGATCAGGCGTCCGGCGCGCTCGGCGGAATCGGGCTCGAGCCAGACGAACCGGATGACCACGCCGGCGGCCGGATCGAGCCGGTCCAGCGACTCGTCCAGTGCGGCTGAGGCGATCTCGACCAACTCCGCGTCGGTGGCGTCCGCGTCGAATCCGGTGCGGTCGATCAGCGCGTCCACCTCGACCGTGCCCGGCGCGGCGGTCTCGACGACCCAGTCGTCGCCGTCGCGGCGCAGGCTCGCGCGCAGCATGTCGTGGCGATCGATGACAGCGCTCACCGTCGCCACGATTCCTGATCGGTCGATGCCGACCGGCAGTTCCAGCGCCAGCGTCTGGTTGAACCGGCCGAACGAACCGCGCCGCTCGGCCATGAACCGCACCACCGGCGTCAACGGCATGACGCCGACGCCGCCGCCCGGCGGCTCGGCCAGCGTCGCGGCCGATGCCTCGGCGGCTTCGGCGGTCTCGGCGACCGACGCCAGACCGGCCACTGTGCGCTGCTCGAAGACGTGCCTCGGGGTGAACACCACGCCGCGCGCCTTGGCCCGCGACACCAGCTGGATGGAGACGATGCTGTCGCCGCCGAGCGCGAAGAAGGAGTCGTCCACGCCGACCCGCTCCACGCCCAGCACCTCGGCGAACACCTCGGCGATGGTCTGCTCGACCGGGGTGCGCGCCGCGCGGAACACGACCTCGGTCGCGAACACCGGCTCCGGCAGCGCCTTGCGGTCCAGCTTGCCCACCGGGGTGAGCGGCACGTGGTCGATCACCATGATCGACGAGGGCACCATGTAGGCGGGCAGGCGGTCCTCGACGTGCGCGGTCAGCGTCGCCACGTCGACCGAATGGCCCTGGGCGGCAACGACATACGACACCAGCGACACCGCGCCCGCGGCGCTCTTGTGCCCGACGGTGACGGCGAAGTCGACGGTTTCGTGCGAGGCGAGCGCGGCGTCGATCTCGCCGAGTTCGATGCGGAAACCGCGGACCTTGACCTGGAAGTCGGAGCGGCCGACGTACTCCACCTCGCCGGTGCGGGTCCAGCGGACCACGTCACCGGTGCGGTACATCCGCGCACCCGGCACGTACGGGTTGGCGACGAACCGCTCCGCCGACAGCCCCGGACGGGCGTGGTAACCGCGCGCCAGCTGGACGCCCGACAGATACAGCTCACCTGCGACACCCACCGGAACGGGCCTGAGCTGGGCATCCAGGATCAGCGACTGCATGCCTCGGGTCGGGCCACCGATGGTGACCCGGTCGCCCGGCGCGAGCGCGTCGCTGATGTTGGTCATGATCGTGGTCTCGGTCGGGCCGTAACCGTTGTGGAAGCGGCGGCCCGAGCCGTCCGGCGCGCCACCCCATTTGGTGACCAGGTCGGCGGGCACGGCTTCACCACCGGCCACGATCACCCGCATGCCGGCCAGCGCGGCCGAATCCAGCGAGGCGAGCACCGACGGGGTGATGAACGCGTGCGTGACCCGCTCGGCGCGGATCAGCTCGGACAGTTCCTCGCCGCCGTACACGCCGGGCGGGCAGACCACCAGGGCACCGCCGCGGCCGATCGCCAGCAGGAATTCCAGGATCGAGGCGTCGAAGCTGGGCGAAGCGAAATGCAATGCGCGCGTGTCGGAGTCGACGTCGTAACGAGCGTTCTGTTCATCCCGGAAGTTGGCCAGACCGGCGTGGGTGACCACGACGCCCTTGGGCACACCGGTGGAACCGGAGGTGTAGATGACGTACGCGGGGTGCTCCGGCCGCACCGGGCGCACCCGGTCGGCGTCGGTGACCGCGGCGTCGTCGAACCCGTCGAGATCCAGCTCGTCGAGCACCAGCCACTCGACCGACTCGGGCAGTTCGGGGCGCACCGACGCCACGGTCAGACCGATCGGCGAGCCCGAGTCGGTGACCATGTGCGCGATGCGATCGGCGGGGTAGGTCGGGTCGATCGGCACGAACGCGCCGCCGGACTTGGACACCGCCCACTCGGCGAAGTACGACTCGTCCGACCGAGGCACGGCGACCGCCACCAGATCCTCGGTGCCGATGCCGCGCTCGATCAGCAAGCGGGCCAGGCGGTTCGACCGTTCGTCCAGCTCGCCGTAGGACACACTTCTGCCCTGGAACACCACGGCGGGCGCCTCGGGGTCGATGGCGGCGGCCTCGGCGATCAGGTCCGGCAGCGTCCGCGCGGGTGTGGCGGGCGCGCCGTTGCGCGCGATCAGGTCGGCCCGCTCGGCGGCATCGAGCACGTCGATCGCGCCGACGGCGACCGACGCGTCGGCCGCCACGGCCGCGAGCACGCGTTCCCAGCGGTCCACGATGGCCGCCGCGGTCGCCTCGTCGAACAGCTCGGTGGCGTAGGTCAGCGCCAAAGCCATGGCCCCGGAGCCGGATTCACCGCGCTCGGCGAGGGTGAACTGCAGGTCGAAGCGGGCGACGTTCTCTTCCAGGTCCAGTGCGGACACCGAAAGGCCAGGCAACTCCAGGGTGGTGCGCTCCAGGTTCTGGAACGCCAGCATCACCTGGAACAGCGGGTTGCGGGCCTGCGAGCGCTCCGGCGCGAGCAGTTCCACCAGCCGCTCGAACGGCACGTCGGCGTTGCCGTAGGCGTCCAGGTCGGTGCGGCGCACCCGGTCGAGCAGCCCGGCGAACGACTCGCCCGGCTCGATGCCCGTCCGCAGCACCAACGTGTTGACGAACATGCCGACCAGGTCGTCGAGCGCGGCTTCACCGCGGCCCGCGACCGGGGTGCCGACCGCGACGTCGTCGCTGCCGGACAGCCGCGCCAGCAACACCGCCAGCGCGCTGTGCATCACCATGAACAGCGACGCACCGCGCTGCCGCGCCACTTCCTCCAATGCGGCGACCAGGTCACCGGACAGCTCGCGGTGCAGCGTCGCGCCGCGATGCGAGGCGACGGCCGGACGCGGGCGGTCGGTGGGCAGAGCGAGCTCGTCGGGGATGTCGTCGAGCGCGCGCCGCCAGTAGGCGACCTGCTTCGCCAGCAGCGAGTCGGGATCGTCCTCGGACCCGAGGATTTCCCGCTGCCAGACCGCGAAGTCGGCGTACTGCACCACCAGCGGGGCCCAGCCGGGAGCGCTACCGGCGCTGCGCGCGGTGTAGGCGGCCATCACGTCGCGAGTCAACGGGCCCATCGAGAAGCCGTCGGCCGCGATGTGGTGCACCACCACGACGAGCACGTGCTCGTCCGGCCCGGCCGTGTACAGCCGGGTGCGCAGCGGAACCTGTTCGGCCACATCGAATCCGGTGGTGACGAACTCGGTCACCGTCTCGACCAGCCGCGCCGGATCGACCGCAACGGGGTGCAGGTCGAGGGCGATGTCCTCGGCGGGCACGATCACCTGCACCGGGGTGCCGCCGTGCTCCGGGTACCGGGTGCGCAGCGATTCGTGCCTGCGCACCACGTCGGCCACCGCCAGCCGCAGCGCCTCGACGTCCAGCGCGCCGGTGAGCCTGATGGCGATCGGCAGGTTGTAGGCCGCCGAGGCGGTGTCGTACTTGTTCAGGAACCACATGCGCTGCTGCGCGAACGACAGCGGCACCAGTTCGCCCGCCGCGCGCTCGCGCGCGACCAGCCGGGCGCGGGCGGCGCCGTCGGCGTGCGATTCCACTCGCGCGGCGAGCGCTTCCACGGTGGACGCCTCGAACAGGGTGCGCACCGCGACGGTCGTGCCCAGCGCGGCGCCGATGCGGGCGACCACCCTGGTCGCGATCAGCGAGTTGCCGCCGAGGTCGAAGAAGTCGTCGTCCACGCCGACCCGTTCCAGGCCGAGCACGTCGGCGAACACCGCCGCGACGGTCTCCTGCACCGGGGTGACCGGCGCGCGGAACGCGCGCGAAGTCGCCGTCGGCGCGGGCAGCGCGCGGCGGTCCAGCTTCCCGTTGACCGTCAACGGGATCCACTCCAGCCGCACCACGGCCGAGGGCACCATGTAGGCGGGCAGCTGCGCGGCCGCGCCGTCGCGTACCGCGTCGAGCACCGGCTCCGCGCCCGGCTCGGACACCACGTACGCGACGATCCGCTGATCGCCGGGCTGGTCCTCGCGCACGACGACCGCGGCTTGCGCGATGCCCGGCTGCGCCAGGATCGCGGACTCGATCTCGCCGAGCTCGATGCGGAAGCCGCGCACCTTCACCTGATCGTCGGCGCGGCCGAGGTATTCCAGCTCGCCGAAACGGTTCCAGCGCGCCAGGTCGCCGGAGCGGTACAGCCGCCCGCCCGGCGCGTCGCCCAGCGGGTCGGCGACGAAGCGGGTCGCCGACAGATCGGCGCGGCCGAGGTAGCCGCGCGCCAATTGCGGTCCGGCCACGTACATCTCGCCCGCGACGCCGACCGGCACCGGGCGCAGCCTGCTGTCGAGCACGTACACCCGCAGCCCGGCGATGGCGCGGCCGACCACGCTGCCGGAGGCGGCGGCGATGGTCGCGGCGTCCAGCGCGCGGTAGGACACGTGCACCGTGGTCTCGGTGATGCCGTACATGTTGACCAGCAGCGGTCCGGCGGACGCGCCGGTGCCGTCGCCGTGGCGCGCCACCCACTCCGACAGCCTGCGCAGTTCCAGCGCCTCGCCGCCGAACACCACGTAGCGCAGCGCCAGCGGCGCGGCGTCGGGCGCGGCGTTCCGGTCGGCCTCGGCCAGCTGGTAGAACGCCGACGGGGTCTGGTTGAGCACCGTGACGCGCTCGGCGCGCAGCAGTTCCAGGAACTGCTCGGGTGAGCGCGAGGTGTAGTAGTCGACCACCACGAGGGTGCCGCCGAACAGCAGCGGACCCCACAGTTCCCACACCGAGAAGTCGAAGGCGTAGCTGTGGAACAAGGTCCACACGTCCTCGGGCCCGAAACCGAAGTCGCGGTCGGTGTTCGCGAACAGCCGCACCACGTTCCGGTGCGCGACCGCGACGCCCTTCGGGCGGCCGGTCGAGCCGGAGGTGTAGATCACGTACGCGACGTTGTCCGGGGTGAGCGCGGCGTTGCGGTCGGCGTCGGTGATCGGGGCGTCGTCGGCGTCCTCGACGTTGCCGGTCTCCACCGCGAACCCGTCGAGCACGACCGACGGCAGCCCGGCGGGCACCTCGACCTGCACCGTGGAGTCGAGCACCACGCTGGTGGGCCGGGAGTCGGCGAGCACATACGCGATGCGCTCGGCCGGGTAGGTCGGGTCGACCGGTACGTATCCCGCGCCGGTCTTCACCACGGCCAGCAGCGCGACCACGAGGTCCAGCGACCGCGGCAGGATCACCGCGACCAGCGTCTCCGGTCCCGCGCCGTCGCTGATCAGCCTGCGCGCCAGCACGTTCGCGCGCCGGTCCAGTTCGGCATAGGTCAGCGTCTCCACGCCGAAGCGGGCCGCGACGCGGTTGGGGTGCGCGGCCACGGCCGCGTCGAACAACCCGACCAGGGTGATGTCCGGATCGGCGAACGAGCCGGCGACGCTCTCGGCGCCGGAGGACACCCAGCGCTGCGAGACGTCCAGCCGCTCGCCCTCGCCGAGCAGATCGATGTCGCCGATGGCGACATGCGGATCCTCGGCGACACCACGCAGGATACGCACGAACCGATCGGCGAACGCGGCCACCGTCTCCGGGTCGAACAGCTCGGTGGCGTAGTTCCACGACAGCGTCAGCCCGCCGTCGGCGGCCTCGCCCACGGTGAGCTGCACGTCGAATTTCGCGGTGCCCGGGTCGAAGTCGACGGCGGCGACTTCGAGGCCGCCGGGCAGCGCGACGGCGCCGAGCGCGGCCGCCGAGGCGGCCTCGAAGGTCAGCGCGACCTGGAACAGCGGGTGGTGCGCCTGCGAGCGCACCGGGCTGAGCACGTCCACCAGACGCTCGAACGGCACGTCGGCGTTGGCGAACGCGGCCAGATCGGTGCGGCGCACCTGCTCGAGCAGTTCGGCGAACCCGGCGCCCGGGTCGACCTCGCTGCGCAGCACCAGCGTGTTGACGAACATGCCGACGACGTCGTCGAGCGCGCGTTCACCGCGGCCCGCGATCGGCGTGCCGATCGCGACGTCGGTGCTGCCGGACAATCGGCCCGCCCACACCGCCAGCGCGGCGTGCACGACCATGAACAGCGTCACGCCGCGGGCGCGCGCCAGCTCGGCGAGCGCCTCGTGCACCTGCGCGTCGACCGCGAAGTCGTGCGTGCCACCGGCGTTGGCGGCGATCTCCGGCCGGGGCCGGTCGGCGGGCAGCTCGATCTGATCGGGCAGATCACGCAGTTGCTCGGTCCAGTAGGCGATCTGCCGGGCCGCCACGGAGTCCGGATCGGTTTCGCTGCCGAGCACCTCGCGCTGCCACAGCGCGTAGTCGGCGTATTGCACCTCGAGGGGGGCCCAGGACGGCGCCTCGCCGCGGGCGCGCTCGGTGTAGGCGAGCACGACGTCGCGCAGCAGCGGCCGCAGCGAGAAACCGTCCGCGCTGATGTGGTGCATGACCAGCACCGCGACGTGGTCGGTCGCCGACAGCGCGAGCAGGCTCGCCCGGAATCCGATCTCCGCGGTCACGTCGAAGGCTGCGCTCGCCAGCTCCACGATCCGCGCGGGCAGCTGCTCCCCCGCGACGGGTTCGGCGACCAGGTCGAAAGCGACCTCGCCCACCGGCAGGACACGCTGGTAGCCGGTGCCCTCCACCTCCGGGTAGACCGTCCGCAGCGCCTCGTGCCGTGCGAGCACGTCGTTGACGGCCGCACTCAGCGCGGCGACGTCGAGTGCACCGGTCAGCCGCAGCGCCACCGGGATGTTGTTCACCGCGGTGCGGTTGTCGAACCGGTTGAGGAACCACATCCGCTGCTGGGCGAGCGACAGCGGCACCAGCTCTGGGCGCTCCTGCGCGACCAGCGGCGTCCGGCCGCCTTGCCCGGCGGCCGATTCCACCTTCGCCGCCAGCGCAACGACGGTGGACGCCTCGAACAGCACCCGCACCGGGACCTGCGTGTTCAGCGCCTCGCCCAGCCGCGCCGCCACCTGGGTGGCGACCAGCGAGTTGCCGCCGAGGGCGAAGAAGTCGTCGTCCAGGCCGACCCGGTCCACGCCGAGCACCTCGGCGAAGGTCTCGGCCACGATCTCCTGCACCGGCGTGGCGGGCGCGCGGAACACCTCGGCCTCGAACACCGGCTCCGGCAGCGCCTTGCGATCCAGCTTGCCGGAAGCGTTCAACGGGAACTCGTCGAGCACCACATAGGCCGTGGGCACCATGTACCCCGGCAGTCGCGCCCCGAGTTCGGCCTTGACCGCGTCGACGTCCACCACCCGGTCCGGGTCCGTCACCAGATACGCGACCAGCTGGTCACCGGTGCGCTCATCGGTGCGCACCACGACCACCGCCTGCGCCACCGAGTCCAGCGCCGTGAGCGCCGACTCGATCTCGCCCAGCTCGATGCGCAGACCGCGCACCTTCACCTGGAAGTCGGTGCGGCCCAAGTACTCCAGCTCGCCGTCTTCGGTCCAGGCCACCAGGTCGCCGGTGCGGTACATGCGCTCGGCGTCGCCGAACGGGTTGGCCACGAAGCGCTCGGTGGTCAGATCGGGGCGGCCCACGTAACCGTGCGCCAGCTGCGCGCCCGCGAGGTACAGCTCGCCCGGCACCCCGACCGGGACCGGCCGCAACCGCGAGTCCAGCACGTAGACCTGGGTGTTGAACACCGGGGCGCCGATCGGCACCGACACCGCGTCGGACTCGGTCACCTCGTGGAAGGTGACATCGACCGCGGCCTCGGTCGGGCCGTACAGGTTGTGCAGACGCGCGCCGGTCAGCTCGCGCAGCTTCTGCGCGGTCACCGCGGGCAGCGCCTCACCGGAGGCGAAGACGTTGCGCAGGCTGGTGCATCCGGCCGCTCGTTCCTCGGCGACGAACACCGACAGCATCGACGGCACGAAATGCACCGTGGTGACCTGCTCGTCGACGATCAGGCGCGCCAGGTACGCGGGATCGCGATGGCCGTCCGGCTTCGCGACCACCAGGCGCGCCCCGACCTGCAACGGCCAGAAGAACTCCCACACCGACACGTCGAACGTCGCGGGCGTCTTCTGGAGCACCACGTCATAAGCCGCCAGCCCGTACTCGGCGTGCATCCACACCAGGCGGTTGACGATCGCGGCGTGCGAGACCGCCACACCCTTCGGACGGCCGGTCGAACCGGACGTGAAGATCACGTACGCGGTGTTGGCCGGACGCAGCGGCTTGTGCCGATCGGCGTCGGTCAGCGGCTCGTCGGAGAACTCCGACAGGTCGAGTTCATCGATGCGCACCTGCCGGGAAACCGTGGTCTCCAGGTCGGAACCGGAGGTCAGCACGCACACCGGGCGCGCGGTCTCCAGGATGTAGTCGATGCGCTCGGCCGGATGGTCCGGATCCAGCGGCACGTACGCGCCACCCGCGGCGTTCACCGCGTACATGCCGACCACCAGGTCGATCGAGCGGCGCATACCCAGTGCCACATACGACTCCGGGCCGACGCCGTTGACCTTGAGCCAGCGCGCCAGCTGGTGGACCCGGCGGGCGAACTCGGCGTAGGACAGACTTGTCCCCTCGAACGTGACCGCCGGGCTGTCGGGGGTACGCGCGACCTGGGCCTCGAACAGCGAGACCAGCGTCGCCGCGGCGTCGCCGACCGGCGAGGTGAGCGCGGCGTCGACCGCGAACTCGGTGGCGTTCCACCGCTCGATCACCAAAGACCGCTCGGCGTCGTCCAGCAGCTCGATGTCACCGACGGTGACCGACGGCTCGGCGGCGACACCGCGCAACACGCGCACGAAGCGCTCGGCGAACGTCCCGGCGAACACGCCGTCGAACAGGTCGGTGGCGTAGACGAGTTCGGCGTCCATCGCCGCCTCGCCGCCGGGGACCTCGCTGAGCGTGAGCTGCAGGTCGAACTTCGCCGTCGGCTGGTCGATGCCCAGCTCGGAGACGGTGAGACCGGGCAGCTCCAGCGCGGTGCGGCCGAGGTTCTGGAACGACAGCATCACCTGGAACAGCGGGTGCCGCGCCTGCGAGCGGGCCGGGTTGAGCACCTCGACCAGCCGCTCGAACGGCACGTCGGCGTGCGCGAACGCCTGCAGGTCGCGCTCGCGGACCCGGGCGAGCAGATCGGCGAACGAGTCGCCGGGGTCCACTTCGGCGCGCAGCACCAAGGTGTTGACGAACATGCCGACCAGGTCGTCGAGCGCCTGCTCGCCGCGTCCGGCCACCGGGATGCCGATGGCGATGTCGTCGGAGCCGCTCAACCGCGCCAGCAGGGCGGCGAACGCGCTGTGCACCACCATGAACAGCGTGCTGCCGTGCGTCTGCGCGACCCGGTTCAGGTCCTCGATCAGCTCGCCCGGCACCCGGAACCGGTAGGTGCCCGCGCCGTAGGAGGCGACGGCGGGCCGCGGGCGACCGGGCAGGCGCAGCTCGTCGGGCAGCCCGGCCAGCGTCTCGCGCCAGTAGTCCAGCTGCTCGGAGATGAGCGAGGTCGGGTCGTCCTCGGAGCCGAGCGTGTCGCGCTGCCACAGCGCGAAGTCCACGTACTGCACGGCCAGCGGCGGCCAGCCCGGCTGGGCCGCGGAGGTCCGCGCCACGTAGGCGGTCATCAGGTCGCGCACCAGCGGGCGCATGGAGAAGCCATCCGCGGCGATGTGGTGCACCACGACGACCAGCACGTAGTCGTCGTGACCGAGCCGGTAGGCGCGCAGGCGCACCGGCGGGCGGGTGGTCACGTCGAAGCCGCGCTCGACGAATTCGTAGAGGACGCCGAGCAGTTGCCCCTCGGCCACCTCGACGACGTCCAGATCCGGGATGGCCCTCGTGGCGTTCAGCACCCGCTGGTAGGCGACACCGTCGCGGGACGGGTAGATGGTGCGCAGCGATTCGTGCCGCGCGACCACGTCGGCGATCGCGCCGCGCAGGGCGTCCAGATCCAGCGCGCCCTCCAGCCGCACCGCGGCCGGGATGTTGTTCGCGGCGGAATCTGCGTCGAAACGGTTGAGGAACCACATGCGCTGCTGCGCCAGCGACAGCGGCGGATGCTCAGGACGCACCTGTGCCGTGAGCGCTTGGCGCGCACCGCTGCCCGCGTGCGACTCGACCCGCGCGGCCAGCGCGGCCACGGTCGGTGCCTCGAACAGCACGCGCACGCCGACCTCGGTGTTCAGCGCCGCGCTGAGGCGGGCGACCACCTGGGTTGCCACCAGGGAGTTGCCGCCGAGTTCGAAGAAGTCGTCGTCCACGCCGACGCGCGGCACGCCGAGCAGGTCGGCGAAGATCTCCGCGACGATCTCCTCGATCGGCGTCGAGGGGGCGCGGAAGACTCTGGCCTCGAACACCGGGGCGGGCAGCGCTTTACGATCCAGCTTGCCGGAGGCGTTCACCGGGAACGCGTCCAGCACGACCAGCGCGGCCGGGACCATGTAGCCCGGCAGCGCCGCCGACAGCGCGGTCTTCACCTCGTCGATGTCGACGGCCACATACGGTTCGCAGACCAGGTAGCCCACCAGCTGGTCGCCGGCGTGCGCGTCGGCGCGCAGCACGACCACCGCCTGCGCGATCCCGGGCTGCGCCAGCAGCGCCGACTCGATCTCGCCCAGCTCGATGCGCAGACCGCGCAACTTCACCTGGAAGTCGGTGCGGCCCAGGTAGTCCAGCTCGCCGGCCGGGGTCCAGGCCACCAAGTCACCGGTGCGGTACATCCGGTCGCCCGGCGCGCCGTAGGGGTTGGCCACGAACCGGTCGGCGGTGAGATCCGAACGGCCCAGGTAGCCCAGTGCCAGCTGCTCGCCCGCGAGATACAGCTCACCCGCGACACCCGGCGCGACCGGGTGCAGGCGGCTGTCGAGCACGAAGACGCGGGTGTTCCACACCGGACGTCCGATCGGCACCGACACCGTGTCGGCGTCGGTCGCTTCGTGATACGTCACGTCGACGGCGGCCTCGGTCGGGCCGTACAGGTTGTGCAGACGCGCGCCGGTCAGCTCGCGCAAACGCTGCGCCGTCTGCGCGGGCAGCGCCTCACCGGAGGCGAAGACCTGCCGCAGCCGCGGCGCGGGCAGGCCGTCGCCGTTCTCGTTGCCCAGCGTGGAGACGAACACCGAGAGCATGGACGGCACGAAATGCGCCGTGGTGATTTCCTTCTCGGCGATGATCCGGGACAGGTACACCGGGTCGCGGTGCCCGTCCGGCTTCGCGACGACCAGCCTGGCGCCGGTCTGCAACGGCCAGAAGAACTCCCACACCGACACGTCGAACGTCGCGGGCGTCTTCTGCAGCACCGCGTCCTGGGAGCCGATCGGGTACGCGTGCTGCATCCACAGCAGCCGGTTGACGATCGCGGCATGGCTGACCGCCACACCCTTCGGGCGACCGGTGGAACCGGAGGTGAAGATCACGTAGGCGGTGTTCTCCGGCCGCAGCGGGCGCGTGCGCTCGTCGTCGGTGATCGGCGCGCCGCTGGTCGCGGCGAAACCGGGCACGCCCTCGATGCCCTCCACCGACAGCGCGGTCACTTCCGGCTGCGGGTCGAGGCCGAAGCCGTCGGCCGACCGGTACAGGATCATCCGCGGCCGCGCGGTCTCGATGATGTAGTTGATCCGCTCGGCGGGCTGGTCCGGGTCCAGCGGCACGTAGGCCGCGCCCGTCTGCACCACCGCGTACATCGCGACGACCAACTCGGTGGAACGCCGCAACGCCAGTGCCACCAGCGATTCCGGGCCGACGCCCGCGCCGATGAGCTGGCGGGCGATGCGGTTGGCCCGCTCCTGCAACTGGCGGTAGGTCAGCCGCTCGTCGTCGAAGTCGAGCGCGATCGCGTCGGGCGTGGCCGCGGCCTGCGCGTCGAACAGCGACACGAGCGTCGCGACCTGGTCCACCGGGTGCGTGGTGTCGTTCCAGTCGATCAGCACCCGCGCGCGTTCCTCGGACGCGAGCAACTCGATGTCGCCGATCGGAACGTCCGGGTCGGCGGTCACGGCCGCGAGGATGCGGTCGAGGCGGCGGGCGAACGCCGCGACGGTCGGCTCGTCGAAAAGATCGAGAGCGTAGGAGAACTCGGCCGACATGCCCGCCGATTCGCCCTGCTCGTCCTGCGTCTCCGACAGGGTCAGCTGTAGGTCGAACTTGGCCAGCCGCGCGTCGTAGTCGATGCCGTTGACCGACAGACCGGGCAGCTCCAGGCTCGCCTGCCGGGTGTTCTGGAAGGTCAGCATCACCTGGAACAGCGGGTGGCGCGCCTGCGAACGCGCCGGGTTCAGCACCTCGACCAATCGCTCGAACGGCACGTCGGCGTGCGCGAACGCGTGCAGGTCGGTCTCGCGCGCGCGGGCGAGCAGATCGGCGAAGGTCATCGCGCCGTCCACCTCGGTGCGCAGCACCAGGGTGTTGACGAACATGCCGATCAGATCGTCCAGCGCGGCCTCACCGCGACCTGCGACCGGGGTGCCGATGGCGATGTCGCTGGTGCCGCTGGCGCGCGCCAGCAGCACCGCCAGCGCGCTGTGCAGCACCATGAACAGCGAGGCGTTGTGCCTGCGGCCCAGCTCGATCAGGGCGCGCTGGGTCTCGCCGGAGATCACGAACGGATAGGTGCCGCCGCGGTAGGAGGCGACCGCCGGGCGCGGCCGGTCCGAGGGCAGCGTCAATTCGTCGGGCAGATCGGCCAGTTCGCGCGTCCAGTAACGGATCTGGTTGGCGATCAGCGAACTCGGGTCGTCCTCGGAACCGAGCACCTCGCGCTGCCACAGCGCGTAGTCGGCGTACTGCACCGGCAGCGCCGACCACGCCGGCGCCTCCCACGACGTGCGCGCGGCGTAGGCCACCATGACGTCGCGGGCCAGCGGTCCCATCGACCAGCCGTCGGCGGAGATGTGATGCACCACCATGCCGAGCACGTACTCGGTCTCGCTGATCTCGAACAGCCGCGCGTGCAGCGGCACTTCGCTGGTCACGTCGAACGCCATCGAAGCCAGCTCGACCAGGTGATCGATCAGGTTGTGCTCGGTCACCGGCACCGGGGTCAGGTCCGGCACGATCTGCGCGGCGTCCAGCACCACCTGCACCGGGCCGGTCTTGGTCTCCGGGAACACCGTCCGCAGCGACTCGTGCCGATCGATCACGTCGATGACCGCGACCTGCAACGCGGCGATGTCCAGATCACCGGACAACCGGATGGCGACCGGGATGTTGTTCACCGCCGAGGAGGTGTCGAACCGGTTGAGGAACCACATGCGCTGCTGTGCCAGCGACAGCGGTACCTGCTCCGGACGATGCCGGGCCACCAGCGCCTTGCGCGCGCCGTCCCCGGCGTGCGACTCCACCCGCGCGGCCAGCGCGGCCACCGTGGACGCCTCGAACAGCATGCGCACCGGCACCCGGGTGTCCAGCGCGATGCCGAGGCGGGAGGCGACCTGGGTGGCGATCAGCGAATTGCCGCCCAGCTCGAAGAAGTCGTCGTCCACGCCGACGCGGGAGATGCCCAGCACCTCGCCGAAGATCTGCGCGACGATCTCCTCGATCGGTGTGGTCGGCGCACGGAATTCGCGCACCTCGAACACCGGCGCCGGCAGCGCCTTGCGGTCCAGCTTGCCGGAGGCGTTCAGCGGGAACGCTTCCAGCACCACGATCGCCGAGGGCACCATGTACGCGGGCAGCGTGCGGTGCAGCGCGTTCTTGATGCTGTCCAGGTCGACCGGGCCCGCTCCGGTCACCACGTAGGCGACCAGCTGATCACCCGCGACGGTGTCCATCACCAGCACCACGGCCTGGGTGACGGCCGGGTGGTCGAGCAGGGCGGTCTCGATCTCGCCGAGCTCGATGCGCTGACCGCGGAACTTCACCTGGAAGTCGGTGCGGCCGATGTACTCCAGCACGCCCGCGCTGCCCACTTCGGGATCGCGCGGCTGCACCCAGCGCACCAGGTCGCCGGTGCGGTACAGGCGGGAGCCGGGCGGGCCGAACGGGTCGGCGACGAACCGCTCGGCGGACAGATCGGGGCGGCCGTGGTAGCCGCGGGCGGTCTGCACGCCGCCGAGGTACAGCTCGCCGGGGACGCCGACCGGAACGGGCGCGAGGCCCTCGTCCAGCACGTAGGTCTGCGCGTTCCACACCGGACGGCCGATCGGCACCGACGTGGGGGCGAACCCGTTGACGTGCCAGGCCGTGGCGTGCACGGTGAACTCGGTCGGGCCGTACAGGTTGTGCACCGCGGCCGTGGAGAACTGCCGGAACGCGGTGACGGTCGCGGGCGGCAGCGCCTCACCGGCGACGAGAACCGCACGCAGCGAGGCGCATTCGGCGGTGTCCGCGGACCCGGCGAACACCGACAGCATGGACGGCACGAACGAGGTCATGGTGACCCGGTGCCGCCCGATGATCTCCGACAGGTAGATCGGATCGCGGTGGCCGTCGGGCGCGGCGATCAGCATGCGGGCGCCGACGGCCAGCGTGCCGAACAGCTCCCACACCGACACGTCGAAGGTGACCGGCGTCTTCTGCAGGATCACATCGGCCGGGCCGATCCGGTATTCGGCGGTGATCCAGGCGATCTGGTTGAGCACCGAGGCATGGCTGACCGCGACGCCCTTTGGGCGGCCGGTCGAGCCGGAGGTGTAGAGCACGTAGGCGGTGTTGGCGGCGCGCAGCGGTGCGCGGCGCTCGGCGTCGGTGACCGGCTCGTCACCGAATCCGCTCAGGTCGAGGGTGTCCAGCGTCAGCACCGGGATTCCCGCGGCGGCGACGTCGTCGGCCGTGGTGGTGAGCAGGCACACCGGCGCGGAGCTGTCGAGCACGTATTCGGTGCGCTCGGCGGGGTGGTCGGGGTCGATGGGCACGTAGCCGCCGCCCGCGGTGAGCGTGGCGTAGATCGCCACCAGCATGTCCACCGACCGGCGGATGCCGACCGCGACCAGCGTCTCGGGGCCGACGCCCGTCTCGATCAGCTTGCGCGCCAGTCGATTCACCCGCCCGGCGAACTCGGCGTAGGTCAGTTCGACCGGCGCGCCGAAATCCTGCGCGCCGCGCGAGCCGCCGTCGAACACGACCGCCGGATCGTCCGGCCTGCCCCGCACCTGCTCGGCGAACAACTCCAGCACGGTGGCGGCGGGCACGTCGTGACCGGTGTGGTTCCACTCGGCGAGCACGCGGTCGCGCTCGGCCTCATCGAGGATCTCGATGTCGCGCACTGCCTTTTCCGGCGCGGCGACGGCGGCTTCCAGCACGCGCAGGTAGCGGCGGCCGAATTCGGCGACGGTCGGCGCGTCGAACAGATCGGTGGCGAAGGAGATGACCGCGCCCATGCCCGCGGGCTCGCCGTTCGCGCCGCGTTCCTCGGTGACCGTCCACTGCAGGTCGAACTTGGCGATGTCGACCTCGAGCTCGTCGGCGGTGACCGAGAGCCCCGGCAGTTCCAGGGTCGCGTGCGACATCTCCTGGAACGACAGCATCACCTGGAACAGCGGGTGGCGCGCCTGCGAACGGGTCGGGTTGAGCACCTCGACCAGCCGCTCGAACGGCACGTCGGCGAACGCGAACGCCGCGAGGTCGGTTTCCCTGGTGCGGCCGAGGAATTCGGCGAACGGCTCGCTGCCGTCCACCTCCGACCGCAGCACCAGGGTGTTGACGAACATGCCGATCAGGTCGTCGAGCGCCTGCTCACCGCGCCCGGCGACCGGGGTGCCGATCGCGATGTCGCTGGTGCCGGACAACCGGGCCAGCAGCACGGCCAGCGACGCGTGCATGACCATGAACAGGCTCACGCCCTGCGCGCGGGCAAGTGCGACGAGCCCGCGGTGCAGCTCGGCATCGATGTCGAAGCTCACCCGACTGCCGTGGAAGCTCTGCACCGGCGGACGCGGACGGTCCGCGGGCAGGTCCAGCTGGTCGGGTAGACCCGCCAGCGCCCTACGCCAGTAGGCGATCTCGCGCGCCGCCATCGACGCGGGATCGGATTCGGCGCCCAGCAGCTCGCGCTGCCAGACGCTGAAGTCCTGGTACTGCACCGGCAGCGGCGCCCAGCTCGGCGCCTCGCCCGCGGTGCGGGACAGGTAGGCGGCGGCCACGTCGCGCGCCAGCGGGCCGAAGGAGAAGCCGTCGGCCGCGATGTGGTGCACGACGAACGCCACCGCGTAGTCGGCGACGCCGTTGCCGCGGCCGCCGGTGACCGCGAAGACCCGCACCCGGATCGGCAGCTCATGCGAGACGTCGAAGCCGCGCGCGGCGAATTCGGCCAGCGCGCCGTGCAATTCGGCCTCGTCGATCGGCTGCACCTCGATGCCCAGCTCGACCTGGTCGACCGGAAGCACCTGCTGGTAGCCGCCGTCGCCGGACTCGGGGAAGATCGTGCGCAGCGACTGCTGCCGCTCGACCACGTCCAGCAGCGCCGACTGCAACGCGTCCAGGTCCACCTGGCCGCGCAACCGCACCACGAACGGCAGGTTGTAGGTCGGCACGGTGGGGTCGAACTGGTTGATGAACCACATGCGCTGCTGCGCCAGCGACAGCGGCACCCGCTCCGGCAGCTGCTTGGCCACCAGCGGCGGACGCGATTCGCCCACCGGCGCGGCGTTCTCGGCGCGCGCCGCGATACCGGCGACGGTCGGGGTCTCGAACAGCGCGCGCACCCCGATCTGGGTGCCGAACGCGGCGCCGATGCGCGCCACCACCTGGGTGGCGACCAGCGAGTTGCCGCCCAGGTCGAAGAAGTTGTCATCGATGCCGATGCGCTCCTGGCTGAGCACGTCGGCGAAGATGCCCGCCACGATCTGCTCGGCCTGGGTGCGCGGCGCGCGGAAATCACCCGCGTCGGCGCTGAACACCGGCTCCGGCAGCGCCTTACGGTCCAATTTGCCGCTGGTGTTCAGCGGGAAGGCGTCCAGCACCATGATCGACGCGGGCACCATGTAGCTGGGCAGCTGCTCGGCGGCGAACCTGGTCAGCTCCACCGGCTCCACGGTGTGGCCGGGAGCCGGGACGACGTAGGCCACCAGCTGCTGGCCGGTCGCGGTGTCCACCACCAGCACCACGGCCTGGCTGACCGCGGGATGCGCGAGCAGATCGGTCTCGATCTCCCCGAGCTCGATGCGCTGACCGCGGAACTTCACCTGGAAGTCGGTGCGGCCGATGTATTCCAGCGTGCCCGCTTCGTTCCAGCGCACCAGGTCGCCGGTGCGGTACATCCGCTCACCCGTGCGGGAAAACGGGTTGGCGACGAAGCGATCCGACGTCAGGTCGGGACGGCCGCGGTAGCCGCGCGCGAGCTGACGCCCGCCCAGATACAGCTCGCCCGGCGCGCCGATCGCGGCCGGACGCAGCCGCGAATCCAGCACGTAGACCTGGACGTTCCACTCCGGGATGCCGATCGGCACGGTCACCGTGTCGGCGGCGGTCGCTTCCCAATAGGTCACCGAGACCGCGGCCTCGGTCGGGCCGTACAGGTTGTGCAGTCCCGCGTCGGTGATCGCGCGGAAGCCGGCGGCGGTCTCCGGCGGCAACGCCTCGCCGATCACGAACACCGCGCGCAGCGTGGCGCATTGGGCGCGCGTGGCGTGCGCGACGAACACCGTGAGCATGGACGGGACGAAGTCGGTCACGGTGACGCCGTGCCGGGAGATCATCTCCGCCACGTACAGCGGGTCGCGGTGCCCGTCGGGCGAGGCGATGACCAGCTTCGCACCCACCAGCAGCGGCAGGAAGTAGCCCCACAGCGACACGTCGAACGTGGTCGCGGTCTTCTGCAGATACACGTCCGCCGCGGTCAGCCGGTACTCGTCGAGCATCCACAGCTGCTGGTTGACGATCGCGTGATGGGTGACCGCCACGCCCTTGGGGCGACCGGTGGAACCCGAGGTGTAGATGACGTAGGCGGTGTTGTCCGGGCGCAGCGGCGCGAGGCGGTCGGCGTCGGTGACC
Organism: Nocardia sp. CY41; assembly: GCF_009829325.1. Classification (GTDB taxonomy): domain Bacteria; phylum Actinomycetota; class Actinomycetes; order Mycobacteriales; family Mycobacteriaceae; genus Nocardia. Next base: position 215,429 of record NZ_VUOS01000017.1, on the reverse strand, counting down.
GGATCCGCCGAATACGCCGAGGTGTCCAGGGTGTCGATCTCCACCCGGCGCACCGATTCCGGCAGCTCCAGTTCGTCGGCCGACAACGTCAGCACGCACACCGGCGCGGCGCTGTCGAGGATGTAGGCGGTGCGCTCGGCCGGATGGTCCGGGTCGATCGGCACGTACGCGCCACCGGCCTTCAGCACGGCGTGCATGCCGATCACCAGCTCCAGCGAGCGGCGCATGCCCAGCGCGACCAGCGACTCCGGGCCCACGCCGTCGGCGATCAGGAAACGGGCCAACCTGTTGACCCGCGCGTCGAACTCCCGATACGTCAGCGTCGCGCCCTCGAAATCGAGTGCGATGTCGTCCGGGGCCAACGGCATCTGCGCGTCCAGCAGCGCCGCGAGTGTGGTCTCCGGAACCTCCTGCTCGGAGTCGTTCCACTCCAGCAGCGTCCGCTCGCGCTCGCCGGAGGTGGCGACCGGAAGCCCCCACACCGTGGCGTCCACCTCGGCGGCGAGGAAACGGTCGAAGAACTCCAGGAAGCGGCCGTGGTGGCGGCGAGCCTCGTCCTCGGTGTAGAGGTTCGGGTTGGTCTCGAAATCGATGTGCGAGCGGGTGCCGGCCACCGACTGATAGAAGTTGACGCCCAGGTCCTCGATGCTGCCGGTGGACAGCACGCTGAGCTGGCCGACCATCGGTCCCATCACCAGCTCGTCGTGGAACAGCATGATGTTGACCCACGGCCCGAAGAACTCCGTGGTCACCACGCCGTCGCCGGCCGCGTCGCGGCGGATGTCCTCGTGCCGGTAACGCTGGTGACGCAGCGCGCCGGAGACCTCGACCTGCACCTGCTTGAGCAGCTCCGACACCGTCGTGTCGTGGCCGACGTGCAGCCGCAGCGGCACGATGTTCGACGACACACCGCCCGAGCGGCGCATCGCGGCGGTGGTGCGCGCGGTCACCGGCAGGCTGAGGATGACGTCCTCGACGCCGTTCCACTGCGCCAGGTACGCGGCGAAACCGGCCAGCAGCAGACCGGCGGGCGAGGAATCGTGCCGCGCGACCGCGGCCTCCAGCAAGCTGTTCTGCTCGTCCGACAGCGCCGCGCTCACGATGCCGTTGATCGCGGCGGGCGGCGCGGAGCGGCCGGTCAGGCTGGTGCCCTCTTCCAGCCCGTCCACGCGCTGCGCCCAGTACTCCTTGTCGGAGGTGAAGCGGGAGCTCTCCCGATAGGCGATCTCCTGCTCGTACAGCGTGTACAGATCGGTCGCCTTGGACGCGGCGGGTTCGGCGCCGGTGACATACGCGGTGTAGAGCTCGGCGATGCGGTTGAGGTTGGTCATCGCGCCGAAGCCGTCGAGCGCGATGTGGTGGGCGCGGGAGTACCAGTACCAATGATCGTCGGCCAGTTGCAGCGCCGCGATCATGATCAACCGGTCGTTCAGCAGGTCGAACGGACGGCTGTACTCGGCGCGCATCCACGCCATCGCAGCGGCGGCCGGATCGGCCTCGCCGCGCAGATCGACGTAGACGACCTTGTCGTACTCGGCGATGGCGTGGTCGACGTACTGCAACGGCTCGCCGTCGCGCTCGATGATCCGGAGGAAGCCGGAACCGAGCTCGTGCGAGGCATCGATGCTGGCGCGCTCGAGCACATCGACATCCAGCTCACCGTGCAGGTCGACGTACTGCGCGATGGTGACCGGCACCTGCGGGTCGACGTGCTGCGCGTACCAGATGCCCAGCTGAGCGGGAGACAGCGGGAACGCGCCGGACAGGCCGGGTTCTGCCCCAGCACCAGCGTGTGCCCGTTCGCCACCAGTTTCGCCGTTTCCGCCGAAATCCAGCCGGTCCAACCGTAACCTCGCTTCCGGAACACCACGCAAGCGCTCCCCGACCACACCCGGAGGGGGCGCACACCTGTCCGAGCGTGGCGCCTGCGTCTCCGGGTTGAGTTCTCACATCAAATCAGGCAAAAAATGTTCAATTGAACTATCTGTCCAACGTGCCGGGCTTGTTACATGAGCTCGACCGTGCCCAGAACCCACCGACCGGCTCCGCCGGGACCTTCTTTGCGAATCACCGGATCAATCTACCGTCGCCCCCGGCAGGCAACCAACCATCGGTCATAGCGGGCGAACATCACCGCAGGCAGGGGCTTTGCAAATGTTTGCCGGAAGGATGTTGCGGTTCTCACATGAGTCACCGCGGCACCAATTCGGGCGCTTCGACACCGGGGGGCGGGCGCCTGAGGCACCCGCCGTCAGGACCCACGCACGCGCGCCGGGTCGTAGAGATGCGATTCCGCGCACGACACCGAGGGTGTGAGCGCGCGGCCCACCAGGATCACCGCGGCCTGCCGCAGTCCGGCGGCCTCCACCTGGTCGGCGATGTCGGCCAGGCTGCCGCGCAGGACGAGTTGCTCCCGCTGGCTGGCGCGGTAGACGACGGCGACCGGGCAGTCCGGGCCATAGTCGGCGGACAGTTCGGCGGCCAAGGCGCGGACGCGGGTGATGGCCAGGTGCAGCGCGAGCGTTGCGCCGGTGGCGGCGAAGTTCGCCAGCGCTTCGGACTCGGGCATCGCGGTGGAGCGGGCCTGCGTGCGGGTCAGCACGACCGATTGCGCCAGCTCGGGCACCGTCAGCTCCGCACCGAGCACCGCGGCCGCGGCGGCATAGGCGGGCACGCCCGGCGTGACATCCCACGCCACCCCGTGCGCGTCGAGCCTGCGGGTCTGCTCGGTCAACGCCGAATACAGCGACGGGTCGCCCGAGCACAGCCGGGCCACGTCGCGGCCCGCCCGGTCCGCGCGCACCAGCAGCTCGGTGATCCGGTCGAGGTCCAGATGCTGGGTATCGACCAACTCGGCGTCCGGGGCGCAGTGCGCCAGCACCCCTGGATCCAGATAGGTCCCCGCGTACAGGCACACCGGCGACGCGCGCAGCAACTCGACCGCGCGCACCGTCAGCAGATCGGCCGCCCCCGGCCCGGCCCCGATGAAATGCACGGTCATGCGCGCGAGTGTATTGACCGCCGGTCGCCACGCGGTCGGCGACCGAGCGCCAAAGCCGACCAGTTCCTCGGCTCGCTCGCGCCGGTCCCCCGATCCGGTCGCTTCCCAACCGGACACCGGCCCGAGGCCGGAGCGGAGGCCGCCCGACCGCCGACGGTATTCGGCGCAGGGTCGTCGCGATGGTCCCCGCGGCGCGGCCCCCCGCCGCTCAGGCGGTGGCGTCGAAGTGAGCGATCACCTTGTCCGGGCGAAGACGGACGACGAGCTCGCCCGGGACGCCGTTGCGCTTGCCGAATTCCTCGGCGCGGTCCGCGCCCATGTAACGGCCGCCGATCTCGGTGGCGGTGCGCAGCAGTTCGCCGGGGTCTTCCGAGAGCGTGACGGTGCCCCGCAACTGCACCGACGCGTAAGGCGGCTCCTCCAGGTCCACGCACACCGAGACGCGCCCGTCCCTGGCGAACGCCTTGCCCTTCGCGGTGGACTTGCCGGTGTTGAAGACCAGCGAATCCCCTTCGAGGACGAACCACACCGGCGTCACCATCGGACTGCCGTCGGCGGCCACGAACGCCACCTTGCCGGTACGGGTGCCGTGGGAGAGGAACTCGCGCACTTCTGGATCGGAAAGAGAGGCCATCCGCCCACCCTAGGTCGCGGCAGAGCACGGAGCACGGGACGAATCGCCGTGTTCGAGGCCGGAGGCGTCGCGCCCGCACATCACAGGACGCCGTGCTCGCGGGCGCGCGCCACCGCTGAGGTGCGGGAACGCACGCCGAGTTTTCCGTATATATGCACCAAGTGGGATTTGACGGTGGTCTCGCTGAGGAACAGCTCTTTGGCGATCTCACGGTTGGACCGGCCGTCGGAGACCAGCCGCAACACCTCGAGTTCGCGCCGACTCAATGTGGTGTCGGCGCGACGCACCCTGGTCATCAGTTTGGACGCCACCGCGGGCGAGAGCACGCTGTCCCCAGCCGCGGCGGACCGGACGGCGGAGAGCAAGTCGGGGGGTGGCGTGTCCTTGAGGATGTAGCCGCAAGCGCCCGCCTCGATGGCGCCGAGGATGTCGGCGTCGGTGTCGTAGTTCGTCACCACCAGGACGTTCGGCGGGGTAGCCAGTTCGCGAAGCCGCGCGGTCGCCTCGACTCCCGACCGACCGGTTCCGAAGCTCAAGTCCATCAGCACCACATCGATCGGAGCGGTCGCACAGAACGCGACGGCCGCCTCCGCCGTGGCCGCCTCGCCCACGACGGTGATGTCGTCGGCTACCTCCAGCAGCGCGCGCAGGCCGGCGCGAACGATCGCATGGTCATCGGCGAGCAGCAGTCGGATCACTCGCGCCCCTCCGCGCCCTTGTCCCGCGGCCGGGTGTCTGTTCCGTCGTGGCCGGACACCGGCCCGCCCAAGTCCGACGCAGCCGCTTCTGTACGGGCTCGGGCGACTGGCCCCCTGCGCGGCGGATGCGCCGTACCGAGCGCCGAGGCATCCGGCGCGGGGTCTCGCTCGCTCGGCGCATCGGCTGCGGGCGCTTCCGAACCGACCGCACCCGAGCGCGATTCGAGCGGAAAGGACACCGTGACCGCCGTATGTCCCGGTTCCGACTCGACAGACATGACGCCGCCCTGCTCATGGACTCGCGACCACATGGCGGCCAGTCCGAAAGACCCCGACGGATTTCGCTCGAGCAATGCGGGAGCGATGCCCACGCCGTCGTCCACCACGTCGAGATGTACCGCGTCGTCCCCGTAGGTGAGCGTCACGCGCATCCGGCTCGCTCCGGCGTGGCGGATCACGTTCGAGACCGCGCCTTGCGCGATCCGGACCAGCGCGGCCGAGATCGGCATGGGCAATCGTTCCGCCGGACCCTCGACCACGAATTCGGTGTCCAGGCCCGGCGTCGCGGCGCGCAGTGCGATCCGCTCCAGTGCCTCGGCCAGCGACTTTCCCTCCAGCGCCACGGGAGTCAACTCGGCGATGAGCTGTCTGGTCTCGGCGAGGTTCTCCGCGGCCGTCTCCCTGGCCAGCCGCACCCTCGGCAGCGCCGGGTGATCCGGCGCCTCCTGCTCGACGGCGTGCAGCAGCAGTTGGATGGAACTCAACCCTTGCGCCACCGTGTCGTGGATTTCGGCGGCCAGCCGCTCTCGCTCGGCGAGCTTGCCCGCCGTACGCTCGCGATCCAGCAAAGCCGCTCTGGTACTGAGCAATTCGTCGATCAGCCGCTGCCGTTCGGCCGCCTCGCGGAACAACGCCTGATAGCCGAGCCCGATGCCGACCGCCACGGCGGCTCCGATGACCGGTCCGACGACGCCGGCCACCGACCAGCCCCGATGCAGCCCGAAACCCGCCACCGCCACGGCGGTCGCGGCCGCGACGGCGCAGAGATTCCACGGGCGCGGCAGCAGGTGCAGGTACAGGAAGAACAGGCCGAAGGCGAGGTAACCCGCATCCGGCGCGAGCACGACCAGCCCGAGCCACAGCGCCGTCAGCGCACCGAGCCATACCGGGATCGCGCGCCGTCTCCCGGCGAGCGCGGCACCCGCGAGATAGGTCGCGAGAAAGGCCGCGGTGCAGACGACGGTCGCGCCCGGGTGCGCGGCGCCGGGCAGCATCGCGCGCACGGCGACGACCACCGCCAAGCCCGTCATCAGCACGTGCAGGCCCAGTCGCAACGTGGTGAAAACGGGGGTCAGCGGGGACGCGTGCACGGTGTCAGCTTATGTACGGCTATCGCCGGGGCATCCATCGAAAGGTGGAAAACCGCCACCGACTTCCGGTCATCCGCGCTTCCTCCCCCGGTGCGATGGAAACGACCCGGTGCGGCGTGAGGGTGGAGACATGTTCGTCGCACTCCGAGACCTCCGCGCCGCCCGCGGCCGGTTCTCGCTGATCACACTCGTCGTCACGCTGGTTGCGGTGCTGGTGAGCTTCCTCGGCGGCCTCACGGCCGGGCTCGCACACCAAAACGTGTCGGCGATAGCTTCCCTGCCCGGTGACACCGTCGTCTTCGCCGACACGGGCGGCGCTCCCTCGTTCGACGGGTCCGTTCTGACCGAGGACCAGATCGCGACTTGGCTGGCCGCCGACGGCGGCGTGACACCGGTGGGCGTCGCCCGCGGCGAGGCCGGACGGGAAGGCCGCGCACCCGCGCAGGTCGCGTTGTTCGGCACGGACTCCGGCGACCGCGCGATGGCCGAAGGCCGCTCGCCCGCCCGCGCCACGCGGTCCGGCACCGACTCCGGCAACCGCTGGGCGACCGAAGCGAGCACCGTGGTGCTGAGTATCGGCGCGGCCGCCGATCTCGCTGCCGTGCCCGGTGATCCGGTCGCCATCGGCGGACGCGTCTTCACCGTGGCGGCCGTGCGCGGCGACGACTGGTACAGCCACACTCCTGTCGTCTGGATGACGCTCGCCGATTGGCGGGCGCTCAATCCTCGTTCCGGTGCGGCGACCGTGCTCGCGGTTTCGGGGGCGACCGATCAGGACGGGCTGAACGCCACCGCGCACACCCGGACCACCGACTTGTCCGGAGCCCGGTCGGCGATCGGCTCCTACCGGGCCGAGAACGGCTCGCTCACCCTGATGACGGTTCTGCTGTTCGCCATCTCCGCGCTGGTGATCGGCTCGTTCTTCACCGTGTGGACGATCCAGCGGATGCCCGATATCGCGACGCTGAAAGCTCTGGGAGCGACGTCGGCATCGCTCGTCCGCGACGCCCTCTGCCAAGCCGCGGCGGTACTCGCGACCGGTATCGCGATCGGTCTGGGAATCACCGTCACCACGGCGGCACTGCTCGGCGACGCGGTGCCCTTCGTACTGAGCCCGGCCACCACGCTGCTCCCGTCCGCCGTCCTGATCCTGCTCGGTCTGCTGGGCGCGGCCTTCGCCCTGCGCTTCTTGTTCACCGCCGACCCGCTCACCGCGCTCGGCGCGGGCCGCTGACTCCTGCGCGGCACCGCCCCGCACTACGCATTGCCGCCCCGGAGCGCACCGCCTCATCGACGGTCACGTCGGGCAACACCCGCGCGATGCTCTCCCCAGCAATCACGCCGAACGGCACCGGCGCGGAACCCGGCCAACGATCACGACCCGCTACCGACACCGCCGGAGGACCTGCCGTCGGAGCATCCGAACCGCCCGACCGTCCACAACACCGGAGTTCCGAGATGACCCCAGCCAGTACCACCCTCACCCTCGCGGATGTAACGCTCACCTACCCCGACGGCGGGGGCCGCCTCACCGCGCTGGACCGAGTGAGCCTGCGCGTTTCCTCGGGCGAGATCGCCGCCATCACCGGCCCGTCCGGCTCCGGCAAGTCCAGCCTGCTGGCCGTCACCGCCACGCTGATCCGCCCGGACTCCGGGCACATCCGACTCGAAACGCCGCAGGGACCCGTCGATTTCGCCACCGTGGGGCGCCGCGAGGCAGCGGCGCTGCGCCGCTCGTCCATCGGCATCGTCTTCCAGCAGCCGAACCTGATCCCGGCGCTCACCGCCGTCGAGCAACTCGAGGTCATGGGACATCTCGGGCAACGAATCGGCACCTCGCGCCGTCGACGCCGCGAGCTTCGCGACCGGGCGCTGGCTCTGCTCGATTCCGTCGGCCTGGCCGAGCAACGAGACAAACGCCCCGCCCAACTGTCCGGCGGGCAACGGCAACGAGTGAACATCGCCCGCGCTCTGATGAACACCCCGTCCCTCCTGGTGATCGATGAACCCACCAGCGCGCTGGACTCCGAACGCGGCGCGGCGGTGATCGACCTGATCCTGTCGGTCGCTCACGACCACGCGGCCGCCACCCTCCTGGTCACCCACGACCGCTCCCACCTGCACCGGATGAACGCGGTCTACCGCATGGTCGACGGACGCCTCGCTCCCGAAACAGTTCCGGCCGTGGATTCGCCGCCGAGCTTCGAGGGCGCAACGGCTCACTGACGCCGACTTCGCCAGGAGAACTCGGCCGATACGACGAGCCACAGCGGCACCGCTGCGCCCAGTCGGCGGGAAAGCCTCCACCTATGCCCGTCTCGGGCTGGTCGGAAATACGGCTCCGTGCCGATGACCGGTCGGAGGCGGCGCACAGTGACATTTCCATAAGCTTGTGCATATCATCTACACATGCTTACAAACTCTGCGGCTCGACCCTCCGACGACCAGCCCGGCGGACCGGATGAACAGCCGTTCTCCGACGGCACCGTGCTGATGCCCTGGCAAGCCGGGCCGCGACACGACACCCGAGGGCCGGTGTTCGTCAGCGTGACCGACTTCCTGGCCGCCTCCGACGAGGACGTTCAGGCGATCTACAAGACGGGAATGCGACTGGGCCGCAATTGGCCGGTGATGCACGGCGCGGTCGGCCTGTGGTTGTGGGCGCGGCCGTCGGAAGCGCGCGGCGGTTCGATCTCGGTGTGGGAGACCGAGCAGGACATGCGACGGTTCGTGCGCTGGCCGGTGCACGCCGACATCATGCGGACGTGGCGCGGCCGAGTCGGTCTCGCCACCGACTCGTGGCAGGCCGCCGGGTTCGAAGTCCAGGAAGTGTGGGCACGGGCGCGGAACACCATCGAACGGCGCCCGCACCCCCAGGCCGGGTGACCAGCGGATCAAGGTGGCAGGACCCTGGCGTCGGCCGGGATCATGCCCAGTTCCCGGATCTTCTCCAGCCGCGCCACCGCGCCGTCGATCGCATTGTCGTGCAGACCGGCGTCACCGAGCGCCGCGCGAAAGCGGGAGATGTCGACGTTTTCGACCGCGCGGAACACCTCCGCGTCGAGGCGCTCGCCCTTTTGCGCCATGGCGAAGTCGGAATCGATATTGATCTCGAGCGGTCGAGTCGACAGCGGGAATGATCGGCCGTGATCGATGGCGACGACTTCGAGCTGTCCGTCACGTTCCACGGTGCGATAGTTGCCGGGATGGCGATCCATGGAGCCGATGACGTAGTCGAGTACCGCGACTTGTTGCTGCTGGACTTTGGGATAGTCCGCCACCGGCCTCGACGGCTTGGATTCGACGAACTGCTGGATCATGCCGGGCCCGGACGCTCTGCCATCCGGTCCGATGACGCCGTCCGTTCTGGCCGTCGGAGGCACCCTGCCGAAACCGAGTAGTTCATCGACCCGATAGGCCGCGATCTCCCGGCTGGTCAGCGCGCCGGGAGCGTGCACGAATGGCAGCCCCGCGTCGTATTGCTCACCGTGGATAGGCTTGTAGATATTCAATTCCCCATCAGCGGAACGCATCTTCCGGACTGTGGTGGAACTTTTCGCCACCGCTACTTTCATGTCGCCTTCGAACTCGACATCCGTGGTCAGCCTGCGCGCGCGCATGGCGGATTCGGCCGCACTGGGCTGGTAGTCCCACACCCGCTGCCGAGCCGCCTGCGCCGGATGCGGCTGCACTCGGGTGCGCGCTTCTTCCACCAGGTGCGAGGACCGCTCGTCCACGTCCCGGAACGTGCGGGCGCCGAGGTCCAGCGTGCCGCTGGTGCGCCGATACGTGCCCGCGGCGGTGCGAGTCCCCAGATCGAGGGTTCTGGTCAGGCGCCGGGTGATGTTGCGAAGTAGCGGGGTGACAGCGTCCCTCACCGAGCGGGCGGCGCCGACGCGCCATTCGAACCCGATGCCGGATTCCGGGACCAAGGCGTGCGACCGCTCGGCCGTTGCGGCTCGTCCGGGCTCTCATCGACAACGCGGTAGTAGCTCATCGCTTGCGAATCGAGCAACGCGCGCAGGAAAGGCGGACCCTCGTCCGGCATTATTCGGCCTGGCGGGTCGAAGACTTTGATACCGCGCTCGTACAGCCGTTCGGCGACGAGGCATCCGTCGGGATCGATCACCGTGAGCGTCACGCCACCGTCTGGATTCGACCCGAATTCGGCTACTCGGCGCGGTCGCGCATGACCGACGTCATAGATTGCGACCAGAGTCGGCGCGTACTCGGCCATGATCCCTCACCTTCACCTGCGACAACCACCCGGCAGCGGTTCGACGTCCGGCCCGGGCGGAGATCCGGGACGGACGGTCGACGTCTCAGGAAGGGAATTTACTACCGATCGGTCGGTTTCTCCGGACGAGGGCAGGCTCCAGACAACCGCACCGCGCTGCTGCCCGGCCCGGGTCGGAAATCATGCGCCCGGCGGGCCCGGCGCCTGGCCGAGCCCGCTTCAGCGGCGGAGAACTCGCTCCCCGATCAGTCCGAGGCGCCGCGCGGGCGAGGCCGTGGGCCGATCTGATCGAGCAGCGTGTTCACCTCGTCCGGGAAGCCGTTGGTGACCGGCTTCGGGGTCTTGGCCGGGAAACGGCGTGTGACGTGCTCCTCCGCGGCGGAGCCCGGCAGCACGTAGACGGGTTCCGGCTTGTTCTGCAACGGCCGCACCACCTCCGCCAAGTGCCCCTTCCGGTCGTCGAGGAAAGCTCCGATCACATCCTCGCCGGCCGGGCAAACGGCCATGCAGTAGCCGGCCTTGTAGTTCGGTTTGAAAGACAGGCTCTGCCACATCGAGAACGACTCACCCGTGGTCACGCGTTCGCGGTACTCGGCACGGTCGGCGCTGTCTGCGATGGTTTCGGCCCAATCGGTGAAGCCGCCCATGAACTCCCGGTAGTTGTGCGTGTAGCACGCCTGGAAATCGAACCCGCCTTCGTCGGTGATCGCGCCGACCGGGCAGGCGGACACGCACAGCTTGCACTCGAGACACGGGTTGAAATCCAGCGCGGCGCTCGGCTCGTCGACCACGGCATCGGTCACCACGGTGCCGAGCAGGATGAAGTTGCCGAACTTCGGATGGATGACGTTGCGGTGAATACCCATCACCCCCAAACCCGCGGCCTGCGCCACCACCTTGTGCGCGATCACCCAGACGCGCCCGGGAAACTGATCGACCTCCATCGGATATCCCGGCGCCGGGTACACGGCGCGATAGCCGGCGTCCTGGAGTGCCCGCGTGATCCGGCGCGAGACCTCGTTGGTTTCGTCGTCGGCGTGGTTGAACTCGGTATTGGCCAGGCTGCGCTGGGGACTGCGTAGATTATCGCGATTCATCCGCACACAGAAGGCGATGAATGTCCGTGCTGTGGGAAGTATTCCGCGCGCATGCTCGAGTTCTTCGGCCACGCGCGGGTCGTCGACCCGAACGAAGCCCACGTCGTCCGCGCCTGCGGCAAGGCAGATCTCGCGCAGCCGGGCGGTGGACAGCACCGGGTCAGGCGTGGTCCGCGGCCGCTGCGCCATCCGCTGGACGGTCGGATGCTGGGCCAGCCGTCGCGGTCCCGATGATTCCTGGTTCGTTTCAGACATCGAGCTCTCCTATCCCTGCGAGACCGACACGGCCTCGAAGAGTTAGACGTGCTGGAGCACTGGAACTCATCGCGGGACCACCGCAGGATTCTCCCGTCGGCTTCGGTCCTCCGGCTCTACTGGAGGCCTGCGGTAGTCACCTTCGTGACGACATCGATGGGTCGGCCGAAAAGCTCGGTGACCATTGGCGCGGATCACGGTGGCCGAGGCTTATCCGACGGCCGATGCGGGACCCGAGGGTCCATGACACGGCGGGGTGCGGCCCTCCCTTGCGGCGGGAAGTGGCGAGATTCGAGGGTGATCAGCGCGCACACCGACATGATCTCGTCCGCCCGGAATTCCACGTGCTCCAGCGTCGGAGTCAGCACCGCGACCGCGCCGACGCGAACCACCACGGTGAGCAGCGCCGTGAGCGAGGCGGGCGCGGTCGGCCCGGCGACCAGGGTGCGCGCCAGATCGAAGCCGGACGCCTTCGCCAGCGCGCGGATTTCCATTTCGTGCCTGCGCGTGCGGCGTCCGGAGATGTCGCGGCGCAGATATCCGACCACTTTCGGCTTCATGATCACCTCTCGTTCGATGGGAGCGCCCGCCGCCGGGGGCTTTCGCCACCGTTCGCGGCTCACCGCGTCCGGAGTGCCGAGCACGGCATCACCCCGGCGGCGCGCACATCGAGCCTCGAGGAAAGCAAGCCGTATCTCCACGCTGTCAAGCGCGCCAGAGCAGGTGTGCGATATCTGCGGTTGCACGGCGCGGTCGGCCTGTGGTTGTGGGCGCGGCCGTCGGAAGCGCGCGGCGGTTCGATCTCGGTGTGGGAGACCGAGCAGGACATGCGACGGTTCGTGCGCTGGCCGGTGCACGCCGACATCATGCGGAAGTGGCGCGCCCGAGTCGGTCTCGCCACCGACTCGTGGCAGGCCGCCGGGTTCGACGCCCAGGGCGTGTGGGCACGGGCGCGCGACACGATCGACTTGCGCCCGCACCCCCAGGCCGGATGACCCATACGCGGCCGTGCACCGGATCAGCGGTCAGACCACTGCTCCGGAAGATTTCGGCGGCCCGGAGACGTCCGGCCGACCGGTCTTGATCAGGGGCGGCGCATGAACGCCATCACGCAGCACTCCCTCGTGTCCGAGCTGTCGACGCTCCGTTCGATCACACTGACCAACTCCCAACCCTGGGATTCGAGCAGTTCGATGCCATTGAGCAGGTGGACAACCGGCTCGAAGATCGTGGACCTGTTGTCCCCCAGAGCGCGGAACTCCAGCCGCAGCGGCGAGCTCAGGACCAGGTTCCGGCGCGGATAGGAGTGCAGGTCCACCACGCCGTTCAGCACGGCGATCACGTCGAAGACAGGTCCGGGTGCAGGAGTACTCACGTCCCCATAGTCCTGCACTCTCGACCCTCCGGCGAAACGACGAAAACCATGCCCCGCCGCTGGTGTGCGGATCAGGGGGCATGCCGTCGAACTCCGCTATTGCAGATCAGCGCTCTGTGGACGACACCATCGACATAACGGAAGGGTTCGAACTGCGCTCGGACGAGCCATCACCGCACGTTCTGAAAGCGACGGCCCGATTTCTCCCATGCCTTACTGCCAGGGCGAGCCCGGGCTCGTCTGGGGCGGTGTTCAGGGGCGGATGTGTTCCGGGCGAACGCCGATTCCGATGAATCGGCCCACCGCGTGGCGCAGCACCGGCAGCCGCCGGAAGACGCGGAAGATCGGCGGGACGTGAGTGGCTGTGTCGTCGTGCAGATTTTTGGGGTAGAGGTCGCGCAGAATGGCCAACTGGAACAGCTGGGTCAGTCTGACGGGCAGTTGGCGGCGGGCCTGCACGCGAGGCGGATCGGCGTCGGTCAGGTTGTGCGCGAGCAGTTTCGGGCCGAGGATGTTCGCGGTTGCGACAGCGTCCTGGATGGCCAGATTTATGCCGACGCCACCCGCCGGTGACATGGCGTGGGCGGCATCGCCTATGCAGAGCAGGCCCGGTCGATACCACTTGACGAGCCGGTCGACACGAACCGTCAGCTGGTGAACGTCGGCCCAATCGGTGAGTTCGTGAACGCGGTCTCGCAATGCGGGGGCGAGCGCGCTGATTCTGTCGCGTAGTTCGCCGATGCCGAGTGCGCGTAGATCTTCGTAGGCGTTCGTGGGAATGGTGTACGCCACTTGCCAGTAGTCTCCGCGGTCGATGGCGACCATCGCCCCCTTGCCGCCCTGGAAGAACTCGACCCGGTCCGTCGCTCGCCGCGACAGCCGAAACCACAGGACGTCCATCGGTGGCGAGCTCGCCGCTGCCCACAAACCGGCCGCTTCTCGCATACGCGAGTGGCGGCCATCAGCGGCCACGACGAGATCGGCTCGTATTTCGAAGCTTTCGGTGTCGGTGGCCGCCCGCACACCGAGGACTCGATCGTTCTCGATGAGCAGATCGATTGCCTTCGTGGGTTGCAGGAGCCGGAAGCCGGGGAAGGCCGCGGCCTTGGTCGCCAGGAAATTCAGGAATTCCCATTGCGGCATGAACGCGATGTACGGGCTGCGGACCGACAGCTTCCGGAAATCCGCGAAGGTCACGGGCTCGCCGCCGACCGCGACAGTGACGCGATCCATGGTGCTGTGCGGGAGGCGGTGGAATTCCTCCAGCCAGCCGAGTTCGTGGATGAGCTCCTGAGTGGACGGATGGATGGTGTCGCCACGGAAATCGCGCAGGAAGTCGGCGTGTTTTTCCAGCACCACCACCTCGACACCCTGCCGGGCGAGCAGCGTGCCCAGCATCATCCCGGCGGGGCCGCCGCCTACCACGCAGCATTGCACGTTCATGTCATGCACCGGCGATCTCTCCTTCTTCGAATGGCGCGCTACGAACAAGTCCGTGGAGCACGAGACCCACCAGTTCGGCGACATCGACCGGGATGCCGGTGCTGCGCCCGACGGCGAGAGTCGCGAACAGAGCGGTCGCGGTCGTGCGCGCGTCATGGTCACGCAATTCCCCCGCGGCCACGCGGGAGCGCAGATACTCGGCCATCACCGCCTGCCCTTCCCCGACGAATTCCGCCAGCGCCGCCCGCACGTTCTCGTGTGAATGCCCGGCGGCAAAAAACAATCTGATCAGCTTGGCATTGGCGGCCAGGACGCCGTCGAACTCGCGCATGACCCGGGGCAAGACCTCGGTCGCCGGCTCGCCCTCCGCCTGCTCCAGCGATTCGCGCAGCTGCCGCGAGAATCCGCGCTCCCGCAACAACGCGGTCACCAGCGCCTCTTTTCCGGCGAAATAGTGATACAGCAGGCCGGGCGCGCCCCCGGCGGCAGCCGCGATGTCCTTGACCGAAGCCCCGTCGATCCCTTTGTCGGCGAACACCTCCAACGCCGCGTCGAGCAAGCGCTCGCGCCGCCACTGCGCCTGTTCTCGTCGACTTCCCACGACACTCCATTGATTGAACGATCATTCAACGAACTGGACCGTACCAGCCCGACCCGCGAAAAGCGAAGCTTGACAACCCAGGATCAGGTCAGACGCTCGTTCGACCGCCCGTGCGAGGACCGGGCCACGGTGCGGCGGGCTGTCCCCTGCCCTGCGGTGGAATGTGCCCGGAATCGAGGGTGATCAGCCCGCACACCGACATGATCACGTCCGCGCGGTCTTCCAGATGGCACAGAGAGGGGGGATCACCGCGATCGCGCCGACGCGGCCGATCACGGTGAGCAGCGCCGTGAGCGAGGCGGGCGCGGTCGGCCCGGCGACCAGGGTGCGCGCCAGATCGAAGCCGGACGCCTTCGCCAGCGCGCGGATTTCCATTTCATGCCTGCGCGTGCGGCGTCCGGAGATGTCGCGGCGCAGATATCCGACCACTTTCGGCTTCATGATCACCTCTCGTTCGACGGGAGCGCCCGCCGCCGGGGGCTTTCGCCACCGTTCGCGGCTCACCGCGTCCGGAGTGCCGAGCACGGCATCACCCCGGCGGCGCGCACATCGAGCCTCGAGGAAAGCAAGCCGTATCTCCACGCTGTCAAGCGCGCCAGAGCAGGTGTGCGATATCTGCGGTTGCACGCCACAACCTCGGCGATCGTGCTTAAGTTCGCTCCACAGGGTGACTTTCGAGCAGGGGGCGAAAAATCATGGACCAGGAGATCGACGGCGCGTGGAAGTCACCGCAATTCCGCAAGTTGCTCGCCGAAGGACAGCCCGGCCGAGCCCTCGCCCTCGTCCGTAGAGAAATGGGCCTCTCGCAGGCCGACTTCGGCGCACTCCTGCACTGGGACCGAACCCACGCCGGGCGGGTGGAACGCGGAGAAGTCGGGACCATCTTCGATGTGCGGGAACTGGTCCGCGCCGCCGACGCGCTCGGCATCCCCCGCTCCGCGCTGCTTCCTCTCTTGCTCGCGACACCCGAGACGGGGACCATCGACAACGGGGCTGGCGAAGGAGTCGATGACGTGGATCGCAGACAATTCGGCCTGGCAGCGACAATGACGGCACTGACGGGTGTCGCGATACCGCCGAGCAGGGCGGCGGAACCGATTCGAGTCGGCACCGGTCATGTCACGTACATCCGTGCGCTTTCACAACGGCTGTGGGAGCACGACAACCATCACGGAGGCGGCGGAGTGTTCCACTACGCAGCACGGCAATACGCCTCCGTTCGACGGCTACTGGACTCGCGGTCGTACGGCCAGCGCATTGGCGTCGAGTTGGTGAGCGCCACGGGATGGTTGTCGAATACCGTTGCGTGGCTGGCCCGCGATAATAATCGCCCCGGCACGGCTCGACGCCGACTGACGGAATCGGTTCTGCTCGCCGAACAGTGCGGCGACAATGCTTTATTGGCCGCCGCCCTCGGAGACCTCGCGAATCTCGCCGCTTCGTCACCAGCCTCGTTCGCCGAGCCCGTGCGCCTGGCTCGGCGGTCGACCGAATTGGTCAGGGGCATTCCTTCGGCCCGCATGAACGCATTGAAGGCCGCCGAAGAGGCGACGGCGTATGCAGCCGTCGGCGACGAGCGGGAATTCGATCGCGCGATGACACGAGTCTGGCGCGAAGCCGACCACGGTCTCGACAGCCCGGACGACCCGGCATGGTTGGATCACGTCACCGAGGCCGAGCTGCGCGCCCACGAGGCACGAGGACTCCGAATGCTCGGCCACCACAGCCGGGCGGTGGCTCTGTGGCGCGAGAGCATCGCCCACGCCGACTTCTTCCCCCGCGACGAAGCCTCCTACCGCGCCTACTACTCCGCCGCCCTCGCGGGCCTCGGCGATACCACCTCGGCCCTCACCGAAGCACACACCACCCTGAACCTGCTGGAAACCCAGGTGAATTCACCGCGCCTCCTCGCCGAACTCCGCCCGGTCCGCGTCGCCGCCACCCGCACACGCGGTGACGACGCCGAACACTTCCGCCACCGCTTCGACACCCTCACCGCCCGCACGGCATGACAACAGGGTCTCGACCAGACCTGTGACTTCGCAGCGGCTGGGCCGTGCGGCACGGCGCGGTCGGCCTGTGGTTGTCGCCGGGCGCGTCCCGACCGATAAGTATGAGTGATCGTCTACGCCCGGATTCGGCGTTGTTCTGCGCTGGTGGGTCATCACACGCTTGGGATACACATCCGATCTTGTCTCCTGGAGCGTTGTTGTCCGAGATCCCGCCCCTTCCGCAGCTTCGCCGATCCGCCCGAGTCGTGGCGGGAATACTTTCGGCCGATCTGTGGTGGTTCCGCTGAAAGACTTACGTCTCTTGTTGGCCCGGATCGCAGCCGGCTTGACGAAGACAACGAAGGCAGCCGGTGCCGGAGCGGGGAGCGGATACCGCACAATCGCTCACGGACTCCGGAAACACGGGGAAGTGTCGGGAGCGACCGATGCCTCGGCAGCGCGACAGGTCCTGTCGTCGCACAAATCAGATCGCGCCGCAGAGGGGAGACGGCGCGAGATCCCGCAGTCGGCCATCGAACACGCGACTGTGGCGGATGTGCCGGGTCTGGTCAACGCACTACTGCGGGGATGTGAGAAGGCCTATGAGAATCTGCCCGGCGCCGAAACCGGCGGAGTACAGCGGCTCATCGCCGACATGGCATCGCGAAAACATCGAGAGCTCACGACATCGCTTACCGAGTACGGGCGAACCTTCTTCGTGCATCGCGCCCCCGATGGGCAGATCACCGGCTTCGTCGAGGCCGCGCGGCGACCGAATGGCGATGGGCAGCTCTACGCGTGGCACATTCTGCCGGAGTATCACGCCATGGGCATAGGGCGCGCCTTGATGCGCGAAGCGCTGCAATTCTTCGGTGATGTCGATGTCCACTCCAATACGACGATCCGCACCGAAGCCTATGCCGCGCATCTGAAGTTGGGGTTCTCGCCCGTCGGTCCCCCGACCGGGACGCCACCTCCGATGCAAGCGGCTGGGCTCGTCGCGGAACAACAGCAACTGATGCTGCCTCGCAGCGCCCGCGCGGAACTGCTGAAGCGCTGGGATCGAGCGTGAGAGGCGGCTTTCTCAACCCCGTTCCAGCGCACCCAGGTCGCGGACTACTCGGGCGAGAGCGCGAATCTGCTGGGTCTCCGACTCCGTGCGCCAGACCAACGCCCAGCGAACCAGCGGGGAATCGCTGATCGGCGTATAGGTGATGCCCGGGCGCGGATAGTACCGAGCGATATGACTCATGCAGCTCGTGAAGACCTCGCTTGTGCTGGCGCTGACCAGGATGTCTTCCAACGTCGAGATGGGCGCGACGCGGTGGATGGGGCGCCCGGAAGGAGTGTGGAAAGGGCTGACCGCGTCCTCCCAGTAATCGGGCAGAGGGTCGGCAGGCGCGAGTACGCCGCGATCGCCGAAAGTCTCCATCGATATCCATTTTTCACCCGCCAGTTCATGATTGTCGGGCATCAACGCCACCATGCGCTCGGTGAAGATGGTCGGCCCCACAGTCAAGCCCGGTTCTTCGACGGGGAGCCAGGCGATGACGATGTCGGCTTCGTCGCGGCGCAGCGGGCCGAACTGGTCACCGAATTCGCTACTGCGGATACGCAGTTCCCAGGTGGGATGGTTACGACGGAACGCATCCCAGAACGGCTGATAGTCGGAAGGGTTGTAGCCGATCATGGCGACCCGCAACACATCGGAGATACCCCGCGCGCTCTGGCGGGCGTGTTCGATGGCTCGGACCACGCCGTGATAGTTCGGCAGCAGTTCGGCGTACAGCCGGCTCCCGATCGGAGTCAGCTGGATATTGCGTGGATTGGAGCGATCGACGAGACGGGCGCCGATGCGGCGTTCCTGATTCTTGATGGACTGGCTGATCCGCGCCTGGGACAGGTGCAGCCGTAGTGCGGTGCGACCGAAGTGCAGTTCCTCGGCCAGTATCAAGAAGATCTCGATGTCCCTGAGCTCCACCGGGGCCCTCCTGGTCGATTTCGTTTCCTTCGCCGCCTGGTCGACGTAGTTCTATGGTGTCGCACGACGCACGGGCCGAGCCCGTCTTCCCTGGGTGGTCGAGCCGAGGACCGTCAACGACCGCGACCGAGGAGGGTGTCGCGCTGGTCGGCGACCATGGCGCGGATCGCCGTGACGACGGCGGCTACTTCGGGGCGGCGGAGGGTCTCGGTGCGGGCGACGAGCCAGTAGCCGAGGGTCACGGTCACCGAATCGGACAGCACGCGAACGAGATCCGCGTGACGGTCGGCCATGAAGCAGGGCAGCAGACCGAGGCCCGCCGACGCGCGCGTGGCCTCCACGTGCACGAAAACGTTGGTGGAGGAGACGGATTCGCGCATGGTGGGCGCGAAACTGGAGGCCAGGTCGAGATCGTCGACCTGCAGCATCGAATCGATGAAGTAGACCAACGGATAGCGCGCCAGGTCCTCGATGGTCGCGGGCGCGCCGTGCTCGCGCAGATATTCGCGGGAACCGTAGAGGCCGAGGCAGTAGTCGGCCAGATGCGTGGCGGTGGCGCGATGCACCTGCGGCCGGCCGACCACTATCTCGAGGTCGAGTCCCGACCGCTGCTGCGAGGCGCGCCGGGTGGTCGCCACGATCTCCACCGAGATCTTCGGGTGCCGCCGCCGCACCTCCGCGGCCGCGGGCGCGGCGATGTAGGCGCTGAACCCGTCGGTCGCCGAGATCCGGACCACGCCCTCCAGCACCCGGTTGCCGCTCTCGTCCGCGGCCAGTGATTTCACCGCCGACTCCACCGCCTCCGCCGCGGCCAGGGCCTCCCGGCCGAGATCGGTCAGTTCCCAGCCACCGGCCACCCGGGTGAGCACGCGGCCGCCGAGGGTCTGCTCCAGCGCGGCGATACGCCGGGAGATGGTGGTGTGGTTGATGCCGAGCTCTTCGGCCGCGGTCACGAATCGGCCGGAGCGCCCGACGGCCAAGAGCACGAGAAGGTCGTCCGCGCTGGGACGGCCAGCAGAGGCCGGACGCATATCTGCATCTTTGCAGAGCCGAACTGCATTAATGGTCATTGCGGCGCAAATCGTCTGCACTAATACTCGGTGCAGCCGAGCAATGTGGGGGCCGTCACATCGAGATCGAAGTGTGGCCGCCGGCACGAAGGAGAAGTGCGATGAGGGAGCACAGCGCCGCGACGACAGCGGCGGCGGATTCCGGCGGGACGACCAGCGGCCTGCGCCGCGTGGTGGCCGCGTCGATGGCGGGCACCGTCGTGGAGTGGTACGAGTTCTTCCTCTACGGCACCGCCGCCACGCTGGTGTTCAGCAAGGTGTTCTTCGCCAAGGGCACCAGCGACCTGGACGCCATCCTCGCCGCGTTCATCACCTACGCGGTCGGGTTCGCGGCGCGCCCGCTCGGCGGCGTGGTCTTCGGGCACTTCGGTGACAAGTACGGCCGCAAGAAGCTGCTGCAGTTCAGTCTGGTGCTGGTGGGCAGCGCGACGTTCCTGATGGGCTGCCTGCCCACCTTCGGGCAGATCGGCTACTGGGCGCCCGCGCTGCTGGTGACGCTGCGCTTCATCCAGGGTTTCGCGGTCGGCGGGGAGTGGGGCGGCGCGGTGCTGCTGGTCGCCGAGCACAGCCCGAGCCGCAGCCGCGGCTTCTGGGCGAGCTGGCCGCAGGCGGGCGTGCCCGCGGGCAATCTGCTGGCGACGGTGGTGCTGCTCGTACTCACCTCCACGCTGTCGGACGAGGCGTTCCTCGGCTGGGGCTGGCGGGTCGCGTTCTGGCTGTCGGCGGTCGTGGTGCTGATCGGCTACTACATCCGCACCAAGATCACCGACGCGCCCATCTTCGTCGCGGCGCAGAAGGAAGCCGAGCAGCTCGAGGCGACCTCGCTGAGCGTGGTCGAGGTGCTGCGCCGCTACCCGCGCGGCGTGCTCACCGCGATGGGGCTGCGTTTCGGCGAGAACGTCATGTACTACCTGGTGGTCACGTTCACCATCACCTACCTGAAGACACAGGTGCACGCCGACACCGCGGTGATCCTGTGGTGGCTGCTCGCCGCGCACGCGGTGCACTTCGTGACCATCCCGCTGGTGGGCAGCCTGTCCGACCGCTTCGGCAGGCGGCCGGTCTACCTGATCGGCGCGCTCACCGCGGGCACCTGGGGCTTCTTCGCCTTCCCGATGATGGACAGCGGGCACAACGTGGTCATCATGTCCGCCATCGTCATCGGCTTGATCTTCCACGCCTTCATGTACGCCGGACAGCCCGCGATCATGGCCGAGATGTTCCCCACCCGGATGCGCTACTCCGGTGTGTCGCTGGGCTATCAGGTGACCTCGATCGTGGCCGGTTCGCTCGCGCCGATCATCGCCGTCCGGCTGCTGAACACCTACCACTCCGCGGTGCCGATCGCCTGGTACCTGGCGGGCGCCGCGGCGGTGAGCGCGATCGCCGTGCTCGTCGCCCGAGAGACGAAGGGGCTGACCTTGGAGAGCATCGATCACGCCGACGCCGCGACGCTCGGCGCGCGGGCCGAAGTGACCGTGCGATGAGTGCTCTGGCTGGGCGCAGCGCCCTGGTCACCGGCGGCGCGAGCGGCATCGGCGCGGCGTGCGCTCGCGCCCTCGCGGCGCGCGGCGCGACGGTCACGGTCGCGGACGTCGACGAGGCAGGCGCGAAGACCGTGGCGGGGGAACTGGGCGGCAGGGCGTGGGCGGTGGATCTGCTCGACGTCGCGGCGCTGGAAGACCTGGCGCTCGACGTCGACATCCTGGTGAACAACGCCGGGGTGCAGCACGTCAGCCCGATCCAGGAGTTCGCGCCGCAGCGCTTCCGCGACCTGCTCACGCTGATGGTCGAGGCGCCGTTCCTGCTGGTGCGCGCGGCGCTGCCGCACATGTACCGGCAGGGCTGGGGACGGATCGTCAACATCTCGTCGGTGCACGGCCTGCGGGCCTCCGAATACAAGGTCGCCTATGTGACGGCCAAACACGGGCTGGAAGGCTTGTCGAAGGTCACCGCCCTGGAGGGCGGTCCGCACGGCGTGACGAGCAATTGCGTCAACCCGGGCTATGTGCGGACAGCGCTGGTGGACAAGCAGATCGCCGACCAGGCCAAGGCACACGGCGTGCCCGAGCAGGAGGTGGTGGAGAAGATCCTGCTCACCGAGAGCGCGATCAAGCGCCTCGTCGAGCCGGAGGAGGTGGCGTCGCTGGTGAGCTGGCTCGTGTCGCCGGAGGCGGGCATGGTGACCGGCGCGGCCTACACGATGGACGGCGGGTGGAGCGCTCGATGAGGGGGCGCTCAACCCAGCGCGGTCAGCGCCATCCCGCGCAGCACCGGCCGGGCCCGTGCGGCGGTCGCCTCGCTCGCGCTGTGCGGGGTGGAGTTGATCAGCCCGAAGACGGCGTGGGCCTGCACCCGCGCCGTCTCCTCGGGTAGCTCCGGATGCAGCTCGCGCAGCACGCCCACCCAGATCTCCACGTACCGGCGCTGGGTGCGGCGGATCTCACGACGGGCGGCGGCGGGCACGTTGTCCAGATCGCGGTCCTGGATGCGGATCAGCTCCGGTTCGCCCAGCGCGAAGTCCAAGTGGTGATCGACCAGCCCGGCCAGCGCCTGTTCGGCGGAGTTCGCGCCCGCCACCACCGCCTTGCCGCCGTCGAGCAGGCGCTGGCTCACCCCGACCAGCAGCTCGACCAGCAGCGCCTCTTTGTTCGGGAAGTGCCGGTAGACCGCGGGGCCGCTGATCCCGACGGCGGCGCCCAGGTCGTCCAGGCGCATGCCGAGGAAGCCGCGGTCGGCGATCAACCGCGCTCCGGCCTCCAGCAGTTGTGTCCGGCGTTGCGCCTTCAGTTGCTCGCGACGAGTAGGCGCGACGGATTCGGCACTGGTCACACGCGTTCCTTTCCGCCGACCTGGACAGTTCGGTTAATCAAGACTAACCTGAATTCCAGTTATCGTCGACTAACTGGACGACAGGATGGCGTGATGACCGTTACCGAAGAGGCCGTCGGAAACCGCGCCGCGCACGCGGCGCTGGCCGACGACCTGCGCGCCCGGCTGGCCGCCGCGGCGCTGGGCGGGCCCGCGAAGGCGCGCGACCGCCACGTCGCGCGCGGCAAGCTGCTGCCCCGGCAGCGCGTGGACCAACTGCTGGACCCGGGCAGCCCGTTCCTCGAGCTCTCCCCGCTGGCCGCGACCGGGATGTACGGCGACGAGTCCCCCGGCGCCGGGATCATCACCGGGATCGGCCGGGTGTCCGGCCGGGAGTGCGTGATCGTGGCCAACGACGCGACGGTCAAGGGCGGCACCTACTACCCCATGACGGTGAAGAAGCATCTGCGCGCGCAGGAGATCGCGTTGCAGAACCAGCTGCCGTGCGTGTATCTGGTCGACTCCGGCGGCGCGTACCTGCCGCGCCAGGACGAGGTTTTCCCCGACCGGGAGCACTTCGGGCGGATCTTCTACAACCAGGCGACCATGAGCGCCAAGGGAATCCCGCAGATCGCCGCGGTGCTCGGCTCGTGCACCGCCGGTGGCGCCTACGTGCCCGCGATGAGCGACGAGGCCGTGATCGTGCGCAACCAGGGCACCATCTTCCTCGGCGGCCCGCCGCTGGTGAAGGCCGCGACCGGTGAGGTGGTCACGGCCGAGGAACTCGGCGGCGGCGAGTTGCATTCGCGCACCTCCGGTGTCACCGACCACTTGGCCGAGGACGACCAGGACGCGCTGCGCATCGTGCGCCGCATCGTGGCCACCCTCGGACCGCGCACGCCGGTCCCGTGGGACGTGCGTCCCGTCATCGCGCCCGCCGCGCCGGAATCCGAGCTCTACGACGTGGTGCCGGTGGATCTGCGCACCCCCTACGACGTGCGCGAAGTGATCCACCGCCTGGTCGACGGCACCCCCGAGGGCGAGAGCGGCTTCCACGAGTTCAAGGCCGGATACGGCAAGACCTTGGTCACCGGATTCGCGCACATCCACGGACATCCGGTGGGCATCGTCGCCAACAACGGCGTTCTGTTCAGCGAATCCGCCATGAAAGGCGCGCATTTCATCGAGCTGTGCGACAAACGCAGCATCCCGTTGCTGTTCCTGCAGAACATCACCGGCTTCATGGTCGGCCGCGACTACGAGGCGGGCGGCATCGCCAAGCACGGCGCGAAGATGGTGACCGCGGTGGCCTGCGCGCGCGTGCCGAAGCTCACCGTCGTCATCGGCGGCTCCTACGGCGCGGGCAACTACTCGATGTGCGGGCGCGCGTATTCGCCGCGCTTCCTGTGGATGTGGCCGAACGCACGCATCTCGGTGATGGGCGGCGAGCAGGCGGCGTCGGTGCTGGCGACCGTGCGCGGCGACCAGCTCGACAGCAACGGGCAGCCGTGGTCGGCCGAGGACGAAGAGGCGTTCAAGGCCCCGATCCGGGAGCAATACGAAAGTCAGGGCAACCCGTACTACTCGACGGCCAGGTTGTGGGACGACGGCGTGATCGATCCCGTCGACACCAGAACCGTTCTGGGGCTGGCTCTCTCGGTGTGCGCGCAAGCCCCGCTCGAACCCGTTTCCTACGGCGTATTCCGGATGTGATGACGATGCTGAACAGATCCGTTCCCGTCGGATTCGACACCGTGCTCGTCGCCAACCGCGGCGAGATCGCGGTGCGGGTGATCCGTACGCTGCGCGCCTTGGGAATTCGCTCGGTGGCCGTCTACAGCGACGCCGACGCGGACGCACGCCACGTTCACGAAGCCGACACGGCGGTGCGCCTCGGCCCGGCTCCGGCCCGGGAGAGCTATCTCGCCATCGACCGGGTGGTGGCCGCCGCCGTGCGGGCCGGCGCGCAAGCGGTGCACCCCGGCTACGGGTTCCTCTCGGAGAACGCCGCGTTCGCCGCCGCGCTGGCCGAGGCGGGCATCGTGTTCCTGGGCCCGCCGGCCCGCGCCATCGAGGTGATGGGCGACAAGATCACCGCGAAGAACACCGTGGCCGCGTTCGGCGTCCCGGTGGTGCCCGGCATCGCCACGCCCGGCCTGACCGACGACGAGCTGATCGCCGCGGCCGCCGAGGTCGGTTTCCCGGTGCTGGTCAAGCCGTCCGCGGGCGGCGGGGGCAAGGGCATGCGCCGGGTGGACGATCCGGCCCGGCTGCCGGAGGCGCTGCGCAGCGCCCGGCGCGAGGCCGCCGCCGCGTTCGGTGACGACACGCTGTTCCTGGAACGCTTCGTCACCCGGCCCCGGCACATCGAGGTGCAGGTGCTCGCCGACCAGTTCGGCAACGTGCTGCACCTGGGCGAACGCGAATGCAGCCTGCAGCGCCGCCATCAGAAGGTGATCGAGGAGGCGCCCTCGCCGCTGCTGGACGCGGCCACCAGGGCCAGGATCGGCGCCGCCGCCTGCAACACCGCGCGCAGCGTGGACTACGTGGGCGCGGGCACCGTGGAGTTCATCGTCTCCGCCGACCGTCCCGACGAGTTCTTCTTCATGGAGATGAACACCCGGCTACAGGTCGAGCATCCGGTCACCGAGCTGGTCACCGGCGTCGACCTGGTGGAATGCCAGGTCCGGGTGGCGGCCGGGCAGAAGCTGGCGGTGGCGCAGGACGACATCCGCATGGTCGGGCACGCGATCGAGGCCAGGGTGTACGCGGAGGATCCCGGGCGCGGGTTCCTGCCCACCGGCGGCACCGTGCTCGACCTCGACGAGCCGGAGGGCCCCGGCGTGCGGGTCGATTCGGGCCTGCGGATCGGCACGCGCGTCGGCAGCGACTACGACCCGATGCTGTCGAAGGTCATCGCCCATGCCGCCGACCGCCCGGCCGCGCTGGCGAAACTGGATCGCGCGCTGGCCGACACCGTCCTGCTCGGCGTCACCAGCAATATCGAATTCCTGCGTGTCCTGCTCGATGACCCGGACGTGACCGAAGGGCGGCTGGACACCGGCCTGCTGGATCGGCGGGTCGCCGACTTCCGGCCCGCTTCCGTCGGCGACGACGTGTTCGTCGCGGCGGCGGCATGGCACTGGTTGCGCCGCTGGCCGGCCGCGCCGCGCGATCCCTGGGAGGTGCCGTCCGGCTGGCGGATCGGGACCGACGCCCCCACTCCCATCCGGCTCGCGGGCGGCGAGCGGGTCGAGCACGTCTATCTCTCCGGCACGCCAGGAAACGGGGCGGTACGAGTCGATGAGGGCGAAAGTCGTTCGCTGAGCGCGTCGTTCACCGCGTCCACGCCGTCCGCGGGCGTGCTCACGCTCACCCTGGACGGTTTGCGCCGCACCTACCGGGTCGCCGAACAGGACGGCCTGCTGTGGGTGGCGGGACCGTCCGGCATCGCGGCGCTGCGCGAAGTGGCCGAGGCCAACGTGCGCGGCGGTGACGAACACGTGGGCGACGCCGAGATCCGCTCCCCCATGCCGGGTTCGGTGATCGCGGCGCCGGTCGCTTCCGGCGCCGTCGTCGCCGCCGGAGATCCGGTGGTCGTCGTGGAGGCGATGAAGATGGAGCACGCGCTCACCGCGCCGGTCGCCGGAACCGTCGAACTACTGGTCGAGCCGGGTGCCCAGGTGCGCCTGGACCAGGTGCTGGCGCGCGTCGTCGCGCATGCCGAAACGAATCACACCGAACGAGAAGGAATCCCCGCATGACCGACTTCCTGTCCACCGGCACGCTGCCGGAGGAGTACCGCGATCTCGCGCTGACCGTGCGCGACTTCGCGCGGTCGGTGGTCGCTCCGGTGGCGGCCGAGCACGACGCCAACCACACCTTCCCCTACGAGGTGGTGGCGGGGATGGCCGAGATGGGCCTGTTCGGCCTGCCGTTCCCCGAGGAGTACGGCGGCATGGGCGGCGACTACTTCGCGCTGTGCCTGGCGCTCGAGGAACTGGGCAAGGTCGACCAGAGCGTGGCGATCACGCTGGAGGCCGGTGTGTCGCTGGGCGCGATGCCGATCTACCGCTTCGGCAACGACAAGCAGAAGCAGGAATGGCTGCCGCAGCTGACCAGCGGCCGCAACCTCGCCGCGTTCGGGCTCACCGAGCCGGGCGCGGGCAGCGACGCGGGCGGCACCAGGACCACCGCGGTCGCCGACGGCGGCGAATGGATCATCAACGGCTCCAAGCAGTTCATCACCAACTCCGGCACCGACATCACCAAGCTCGTCACGGTGACCGCCGTGACCGGGAACACCGGCGGCAAGAAGGAGATCTCCACCATCCTTGTGCCGACCGACACGCCCGGTTTCGTCGCCGAACCCGCGTACAACAAGGTCGGCTGGAACGCCTCCGACACCCATCCGCTCAGCTTCACCGACGTGCGGGTACCCGAGGAGAACCTGCTCGGCGAGCGCGGGCGCGGCTACGCGAACTTCCTGCGCATCCTCGACGAGGGGCGCATCGCCATCGCCGCGCTCGCGGTCGGGGCCGCGCAGGGCTGCGTCGAGGAGAGCGTGCGCTACGCCAAGGAGCGTGAGGCGTTCGGCTCGGCCATCGGCCGCAACCAGGCCATCGCCTTCAAGATCGCCAGGATGGAGGCGCGGGCGCACGCCGCGCGCACCGCCTACTACGACGCGGCGGCGCTGATGCTGGCGGGCAAGCCGTTCAAGAAGCAGGCTTCCATCGCGAAGCTGGTGGCCAGCGAGGCCGCCATGGACAACGCCCGCGACGCGACACAGATCTTCGGCGGCTACGGGTTCATGAACGAATACGCCGTCGCGCGGCACTATCGCGACAGCAAGATCCTGGAGATCGGGGAAGGGACGACGGAGGTGCAGCTGATGCTGATCGGCCGGGAGCTGGGCCTGTGACCCGCCGCACGGTCGTGCAGCGCGGCCTGTGGTTCGAGGAGTTCGACACCGAGGTGATCTACCAGCACCGGCCCGGGCGCACCATCACCGAGGCGGACAACGTCCTGTTCACCACGCTGACGATGAACACGCAGGCGCTGCACCTGGACGCGGCGTTCAGCGAGCAGTTGCCCCCGTTCAACCAGCGGCTGGTGAACTCGATGTTCACCCTGTCCACCTTGATCGGGCTGTCGGTGGCGCAGCTGACCCAGGGCACCATAGTGGCGAACCTCGGCTTCTCGGAGGTCGCGTTCCCCAAGCCGGTGTTCCACGGCGACACGATGTACGCCGAGACCGTGGTCACCGACAAGCGCGAGTCGAAGAGTCGTCCGGGGGAGGGCATCGTCACCTTCGCGCACACCGGGCGCAACCAGCACGGCGACGTCATCGCGACCGCTGTGCGCAAGACGCTGGTGCGCAAAGCTCCGCAGGACGCGGCATGAACCGTCCGTTCCGGCGCGGACAGCGCAGCGCCGACACGAATAGCGCCGGGGATGTCCACAACCGACACACCACGAGCAGCCCCGCGCGGAGTCGGCAGCGCAGCGCCACCACACACACGCCCGCGAATACCGGCATCCGACACCGCATGAACGGCCCGGCCCGAAGTCGGCAGCGCAGCGGCACCACGCGCACGCCCGCGCGTACCGGCAACCGACACACCACCAGCGGCCCGGCCCGGAGTCGGCAGCGCAGCGCCACCACGCGGGACGTCGCACATGTCCACAACGTGAGCGGTCGGGTCTGGAGATGGCGGGTCCGCCCGCATACCGGAGGTGCTGCCGCGTGAGCTGGCAGATGGCGGGCCCGGCGTGGTTGTTCTGCCCGGCCGATCGTCCGGAACGTTTCGCGAAGGCGGCGGCCGCGGCCGATGTGGTGATCCTCGACCTCGAGGACGGCGTCGCCGCGCCCGACAAGGCGGCGGCGCGCAAGGCGCTGCTCGCCACCCCGCTGGACCCCGAGACCACGGTGGTGCGGGTCAACGCGGCGGGCACGCAGGACCACGCGCTCGATCTGGCGGCGCTCGCGGACACCGCCTACCGGCGGCTCATGCTCCCGAAGTGCGAGTCCGCCGAACAGGTTACGGCGCTGGACGACTACGAGGTGATCGCGCTGATCGAGTCGCCGCTCGGCGCGCTCACGGTCGGCGAGGCGATGACGGCGAGCAACGCGATCGGCGCAATGTGGGGCGCGGAGGATCTGATCGCCGGGCTCGGCGGCACCGCGAGCAGGCACGCCGACGGCAACTACCGCGACGTGGCCGTGCACGTGCGCTCCACCACGCTGCTGGCCGCCAAGGCGTACGGCAAGTTCGCGCTGGACTCGGTGTATCTGAACATTCGCGATCTGGACGGACTGCGCGCGGAGGCCGAGGACGCGGTCGCGATCGGCTTCGACGCCAAGGTCGCGATCCACCCGAGCCAGGTGCCGGTGCTGCGGGCCGCCTACGCGCCCTCCGCGGAAGAGCTCACCTGGGCCAGGCGGGTGCTGGCAGAAGCGCCGAAGCACCGCGGGGTCTTCGCCTTCGAGGGCAGGATGGTCGATGGCCCCGTGTTCCGGCACGCCGAGCAGATCGTGCGGCGCGCCGACCGCGCCTGAGCACCGAGTTTCCACAGTCAGGAGGACCGCGATGCAACCGCAATGGGTGCCGACCGAACAAGACATCGCCGAGGCGAGGATCACCGACTTCGCCCGTTTCGTCGCCGACCGCACCGGCGTGCGCGCGGCCGACTATCACGAGCTGTGGCAGTGGTCGGTGCGGGATCTCGCCGGGTTCTGGCACGCGCTGTGGGACTACTTCCAGCTCGGCGAGATCGCGGGCGAGGTGCTGGCGAACGCCGAGATGCCGGGGGCACAGTGGTTTCCCGGTACCCGGCTGAACTACGTGGACCAGGTGATCCGGCAGCTGCGCACCGACCGGCCCGCGATCAAGGCGGTCAGCGAGGACGCGCCGGTTCGCGAGGTCTCCTGGGCCGAATTGATCGACCACACCGCCGCTTTCGCGCGGACGCTACGGTCGCTGGGTGTGCGGCCCGGCGACCGGGTGGCCGGATATCTGCCCAACATCCCGGAGGCGGTGGTCGCGTTCCTGGCCACCGCGAGCATCGGCGCGATCTGGAGTGCCTGCGGGCAGGACTACTCGCCCAAGGCCGCGCTGGACCGGCTCGGGCAGCTCGAACCCACCGTCCTGGTCACCGCCGACGGCTATCGCTTCGGCGGCAAGCCGCACGACAAGCGCGACGACATCGCCGCCTTGCGCGCGGGTCTGGACACACTGAAGGGCACGGTCGTGGTCTCGCGGCTCGGGCTGGCGGTGCCGGACGCGACCTCGTGGGAGGACGCGGTGACCAGTACCGAGTCGGCGCCGCCGGTGATCACCACGGAATCGGTGAATTTCGACCACCCGCTGTGGATCGTGTTCTCCTCCGGCACCACCGGCCTGCCGAAGGGCATTGTGCACGGCCACGGCGGGGTCCTGCTCGAACACCTCAAAGCCGTTGCGCTGCAATCGGATATCGGTGTCGAGGATACGTTCTTCTGGTACACCAGCCCGAGCTGGATGATGTGGAACTTCCAGATCGCGGGCCTGCTGGCAGGGGCGACCATCGTCACCTACGACGGCAGCCCGACCGCGCCGGCTCCCGACGCGCTGTGGCGGATCGCCGCCGACGTGGGCGCCACCGTGCTGGGCGCCAGCCCCGGCTACGTGCTGGCGTGCATCAAAGCGGGCGCGGTGCCGCGCACCGATCACGACCTGTCGGCCCTGCGCACCGTCGGCATCACCGGTTCCGCGCTGCCCACCTCCTCGGCGCTGTGGCTGGGCGAGAACGTCGGCGAGCACGTCCAGGTGTCCTCGATCAGCGGGGGTACCGACGTGGTGTCCGCGTTCATCGGCGGCGTGCGCACCGTGCCGGTGTGGCCGGGCGAACTCTCGGCGCCCTACCTCGGGGTCGCGCTGGACGCCTACGATCCGGCGGGGCAGCCGGTGCGCGGCGAGGTGGGCGAACTCGTCGTCACCGCGCCGATGCCGTCCATGCCGGTCGCCTTCTGGCGCGACGAGGACCGAAAGCGTTATCACGACGCCTATTTCGACGTGTATCCCGGCGTGTGGCGGCACGGCGACTGGATCACCATCACCGATCACCACAGCGTCATCGTGCACGGCCGCTCGGACTCCACGCTCAACCGGCACGGCATCCGGATGGGCAGCGCCGACATCTACCAGTCCGTCGAACGACTTCCCGAGATCGCCGAGGCCCTGGTGATCGGCGCCGAACAGCCCGACGGCGGCTACTGGATGCCGCTGTTCGTGACCCTTGCCCCCGGCGCGGAACTCACCGACGAGCTGAAGACCCGCATCAACAGCACCATCCGCACCGAGGTCTCCCCCCGCCACGTCCCCGACGAGATCATCCTCGCCCCCGGCATCCCGCACACCCGCACCGGCAAGAAACTCGAGGTCCCGATCAAGAAGCTGTTCCAGGGCGCCGACCCGAGCCGCGTCGTCGAACGCAGCGCGGTCGACAACCCGGACCTGCTCGACTGGTACGGCACGATTCGGCCCGGCGGGCAGGGGTGAGCGCGCTCCCGAGCGCGCCGGGACGCGGGAGTTCGCACATCTTCCAGCGCCGACCACGCGTCGACGCGCTCACCAGGTCGAGGGAATCTCGTGGCCGACCGAGGCCGTCGCCAGTTCGACTGTCACGCATCAGTCATCTCCGGTAGGCGCGTCCGCCGATGGACGCGGTGAAGACCGCCGCCCGCGCGCCACGGGCGGCGTCCAGGTTGCGCTTCTCCTGCGGGGTGAGCCGATAGCGCGCCGTGATCCGCCGTATCGCGCCGGTCACGGCGCCCAGCACCGGGATGGGGTCTACCGGCCGCAAAGCCAACGCCATGACGAACTCCTTACCAGGAATACGCACGGGTACAGGCGGATTCGATCGCAAAGGTCCACGAAGGTCGGCGATGCCGGCCAACGCGCGGACCGCCGGTTGCGCAGCGAGATCAGGTCGCAATCGACGCCCGGACATGTCCGGGATTCGGCGCCGGGTGCGCTGCACCAACGCCCGCGCAACCCGATGCATGCCGGGCGCGGTGATTCCGTTGCGGGTCACGCACCGGGCCCGCGGCCATCCGGCATGGACCGGTGCCAGCGTTTCTCCTGGCGTTGAGGCGACAGGCCTACCCCGACGTCGCCGTGTTCCGCCCCGCCCGCTTTCTGGACGGCGAGGTGGCCCCGAACACCTGGCTGCCGTTCGGCGGCGGTGCATCGGCGCGGGGTTCTCGCTGCTGGAGGGTGCCGTCGTGCTGCGGGAAATCCTCCTCCGGCACACCCTTTCGCTCCCGGTCGGCGGCAAGTCCGACCGCGACACGATCCGCAACATCACCACGGTGCCGCGCGGCCGGGCGCGGGTGGTGGTCGCCCCACGCGGGTAGCGTTTATGTGAACAATTATTCTTTGTCTGATCAGCTCTTGTACTGGACATATATTCGTGTAAGTTTGTCTTTGTTCGACAACCATTCTCGGCTCTGCGTTCCTGGTGCCCCCCGCTCGGCCGAGGCCGGTTGTCGACTTCCGGACGCACCGGCACGCACGTACCGCCTTCTGGCCTGCCGGCGCGCACCGGAGAACAGGTACAGCTCCCGGGGGCCGCTCATCCCCGGGAGCCGTATCCCGTGACGCGGCGAGCCCGGCCATACGGCCAGGTCGTTACGATGTTCGTCATGAGTGTCGACAATCGCCGTACGGCGCGGAAGGCGAGCAGCGGCGACTCGGCACCTCGCGAGATCCGGCGCAGGCCGAAGAACCGCCGTGCCCAGATCGCCGCGGCGTCGGCGGCCGCGTTCGGCGCGCTCGGCTACCACGGCGTGAGCATGGACGACATCGCTTCGGGTCTCGGCATCAGCTCCGCGGCGCTGTACCGCCACTATCCGAGCAAATACGCGCTGTTCCGGGAGGAACTGCTGCGCGTCGGTCAGGCGATGACCGAATCGGTCGAGCTGCCCGAGGAGGCGGCCGACTGGTCCGCCGAGCAGCGGCTCCGGCACGTGCTCGACGCGCTGATCGCGGTCACCATCGACAACCGCCCTACCGTCACGCTGGTGCGCTGGGAGGTCAGATACCTCGAGCCCGACGACCAGATCACGCTCAACGAGCAACAGGCCACGGTGCTCGGCGCGCTGGGCGGCCAGCTGTCCGCGCTGCGCCCCGAACTCGCCGAGGACGACGTGCGCGTGCTGCGCGCGGCCCTGCTCAGCACGATCACCAGCATCGCCGACCACCACGCCGCCTTGCCGGCCAAACCCCTTGCCCGCCTGCTGCATTCGGCATGCTGGGCGATCGCCTACGCGAAGCTGCCCGCCACCCGCGCGGTCGAGCCGGTCGCCGTGGTGGAGATCCCGGACTCGTTCAAACACGAACTGCTGCTGCGCAAAGCGGTCGAACTGTTCCACGAGCGGGGCTATCCGAACGTCAGCGTGGAGGACATCGCCACCGCCGCAGGGCTTTCGGCCGCCTCGGCGGTGTACCGGTTCTACCGCGGCAAGAGCGACATCCTGGCCGCCGCGTTCCGCCGGGCCGCCGAACGGGTTTCCGGCGCGATCGGCCCGGCCGTGGCGGCGGCCACCGATTCCGAGGACGCGCTCACCGCGTTGATCACGCAGTACGTCGCGGGATCGTTCGCCGAACGCGCCCTCACCTTCGTGTATTACACGGAATTCCAGCACGTGCCCACCGAGGAACGCACGGTGCTGCGCAACATCCAGCGGCTCAGCGTCGAGGAGTGGGCCCGGCTGCTGCGCGAGGTGCGCCCGGAACTGACTCCGGCGGAGGCGCGCATCCTCGTCCACGCCGCCTTCGCGGTGGTCGTCGACCTGGGCCGCGCCTTCGGCAACGAGCCGCTGGCCGCTCAGGACCGGGTGCGTCTGCTGATGCAGCTGGTGCTCTTCAGCCGACCCGCGCGATAGTCACGTATGTTATCGCTGATTCTCGATCCGATTGATTCATAGTGCGACCTGGAAGTCGAATCTCGGATTATTTGTGATCTATCATTCACTTGTTCCCCAGACAGGGTCGCCTGCGTGTACCAAACGTTCGGTTGGGCTACCATCGCGGCATGGGTGCCCAGGATCGCCACGCTGCGGACAAGGCGGCCGACGGGACACCGGCACGGGTGATCCGGCGCCGACCACGCGATCGTCGCGCCCAGATCGCGGCCGCGTCGGCCGAGGCGTTCGGCGCACTGGGCTACCACGGCGTCAGCATGGACGACATCGCCTCCCGGCTCGACATCAGCTCCGCGGCGCTGTACCGCCACTACCCGAGCAAATACGCGCTGTTCCGCGAGGAAGTGCTGCGGTTGGGCACGGTCAGTCAGGAAGCGGCCCGGCTCCCCGAGGCCACGAGCCTGCCCGCCGGACAACGGCTCACGCGCGTGCTCGACGCCCTGATCGCGGCCGCGATCACCAATCGGCGCAGCGCCGCACTGCTGCGCTGGCAGCGGCGCTACCTGGAGGAGGAGGACGCGGCCACCCTGGCCGGCCAGCTCGCGGGCGTGAACGCGACGCTCACCTCGCTGCTCGGCGCGACCCGGCCCGCGCTGTCCAAGGCCGACCGCGCCGTGCTCGCCGCGGCGGAACTGAGCGTGCTCAGCAGCATCGGCGATCACCACGTGTCCATCCCGGTGCGGGCGCTCACCGCGCGGCTGACCGCGGCCTGCCACGCGCTGGCCGCGTGTGAGCTGCCGCCGCCCGGAAGCGCCGAGACCGAGAGCTTCGCCGCGACCGAGATACCGCTGACCTTCAAGCACGAGTTGCTGCTGATGCGCGCGGTCGAGCTGTTCCACCAGCACGGATACCCGAACGTCAGCGTGGAGGACATCGCCTCCGCCGCCGGGCTGCCCGCCTCCTCGGCGGTGTACCGGTTCTACCGCGGCAAGGGCGACATCCTCACGGCCGCGTTCCGCCGGGCGGCGGACCGGGTGTCGGCCGCCATCGGACCCGCCGTCACCGCCGCCGAGACGCCCGAACAAGCTCTCGACACCCTCATCGAGCTGTACGTGGCGGGTTCGTTCGCCGAGCGCGAGCTGACCTTCGTCTACTACGCCGAGATCAGCAACGTGCCGCCGGAGGAGCGCACCGTGCTGCGCAACATCCAGCGCCTCAACGTCGAGGAGTGGGCCAAACTATTGGTCGGCGTGCGACCCGAGCTGTCCGCCGCCGAGGCGCGCCTGCTCGTGCATGCCGCCTTCGCGCTGGTCGTCGACCTGGGCGAGCGTTTCGGCTCCACCGACCCGGCGTGCTCGCCCCGGCGCGTGATCCGCTTGATGCAAACGATCCTGTTCGACCGGCCCGCGGGGTAGCGCTGCCCCCGAACCGCCGCATTCGAGTGCCGGTTCGCTCACGGTGGCAGAAGTCCGGGTCCGGGTACGGTGGGGTCCGTGCCTCTGCCGAGGCGTGCCGATGCGCCGGAGGTGAGGCGCGGCCTCGGCTCGGTCGCCAGATCTCGCGGGAGGGTTTACGCCATCGGCGAACACCGCGGCGGGAATCGACCTCGCGACAGCGCTGTTGCGGCAGAGAAGAGCGCGTGCCCGGACGGGTGCGGCGCTCAGGGAGTATTCGCGCAGTTTCCGGCTTCGGAAGGAAGATCCTCATGAGCACAGATCTCGACGCGCAGCCCGCGGCGGCGTCCGGAACCTTCGCCCTCGGCGGCGATCTTCCGGTGCATCGGCTCGGGTACGGCGCGATGCAGTTGACCGGTCCCGGCGTGTGGGGCGACCCCAAGGACCCGGACGAAGCGGTACGGGTGCTGCGCCGCGCCGTCGAACTCGGTGTGAACTTCATCGACACCGCCGACTCCTACGGCCCGTTCGTCAGCGAGCAGCTGATCCGCAAGGCGCTGCATCCCTATCCCGAAGGCCTGGTGATCGCCACGAAGGCCGGGCTGACCCGCCAGGGCCCCAACGAGTGGCGTCCGGTCGCCCGGCCCGAATACCTCCGCCAGCAAGCGGAACTCAGCTTGCGCCACCTCGGCGTCGACCGGATCGACCTGTACCAGTTGCACCGCATCGACCCTCAGGTACCGCTGGCCGACCAGCTCGGCGAACTCGTGGCGCTCCAGCAGGAAGGCAAGATCCGGCACATCGGCGTCTCGCAGGTGACCGTCGAGCAGCTACGCGAGGCACGCGAGCTCGCCACCATCGTCTCGGTACAGAACCTGTACAACCTGGCCAATCGCGCCGACGAGGACGTGCTGAACTACGCCGAGCAGGAGAACATCGGCTTCATCCCGTGGTTCCCGATCGCCACGGGAGAACTCGCCGCCCCCGGCGGCCCCCTGGCGGCCATCTCCGCCGAACACGGCGCGACCCCGGCCCAGCTCGCCCTGGCCTGGCTGCTGCGCCGCTCCCGCGTGCTGCTGCCGATCCCCGGCACCTCCAGCGTCGCGCACGTCGAAGAGAACATCGCCGCCGCGCGAATCGAGCTGACGGACAAGGAGTTCGAGGCACTGTCGGCTGCGACCGGGTCTGCCGGAAACTGACCCGGTCCGGCTGTCGGGCAGCACGACGGACCGGGCATGCTTCCCGGCGAATGTGATAGGTGGCGATGGCGCGGGTGGCGGTTGTCGAGGATTGTTGAGGGCCAGCGACATTCGTTGGTCATGCGCGGCGGGCTCGACCGCCGGGCGTGACGGCGGTTGAGATGAGTCCGGTAGATCCACAGGAGCGGCAGTATGACGTCGAGTTCGGTGAACACCCCGATTTCCCTGCGCGAGCTGCCGCGGTTGCGAACTCGGCACCTCGGGCGGGTCGGGGGTCTGCTGCGGCCGGGTACGCAGCGTTCGCCGTTGCTGTCGCTCGGCGAGCGGTTCGTCATGTCGGCGCCCGGATTTCCCACCATGCTGGTCACGCGAAACATGGACGACGTACGGGAACTGTTGTCGCACGAGGACTTTTCCCTGGGGCAGCTGCTGCGCCGGTACTCGACGCACGACGCGCTGTTCGGCACGCAGACGCTGATCTTCCTCGACGGCGAGGACCATCGCCGGGAACGCAAGGTGCTGGCCCCGCCCTTCCAGAGCAAGGCCTTGCAGACATACGAAGATCTCATGGCGGACGTGGTCCGGAGCGAGTTGCCGACCTGGCCGGTCGGCGAGCCGTTTCCCTTCGTGGACGTGGGATACCGGCTCGCTCTGGGTGTGCTGCTGGGAGTCGTGTTCGGTGACATGCCGCCGGAGCGGATGACGCGGCTGAAGGAGGCGCTGGGCCGCTGGTTCGGCGCGATCGAGAGTCCCGGCTTCCTCGCCGTCACGGCGATCACCCTGCTCGCGGGCGGCTACACGCCGCCCTATCGGCCGCTCCTGCGAGGGCAGGCCGAAGTCGACGCGATCATCGCCGAAGAGATCGCCGAACGCCGGGCGGCACCGGACGACAGGCGCGACGTGCTGTCCCGGTACGTCGGCACCGAACTGGACCCGCACGATGACGGCACGCTCGTTCGCAATATGCGCGGCATGCTGCTGGCCGGGTACGAGACCACCGCGATCACCCTCGGCTGGATCGCCGCCATGCTGACCACCCATCCCC
Organism: Nocardia sp. CY41; assembly: GCF_009829325.1. Classification (GTDB taxonomy): domain Bacteria; phylum Actinomycetota; class Actinomycetes; order Mycobacteriales; family Mycobacteriaceae; genus Nocardia. The sequence goes on along the minus strand of NZ_VUOS01000017.1, from coordinate 178,321 downwards.
GGGCGATGGCGGAACTGGACGCCGCCGTCGACGCGGGCGACGACGCGCGGCTCGACGCCTACCTCGACGCCGTGGTCGCCGAAACGATGCGGATGCGCCCGGTCAGCCCGTTCACCGGGCGGCGGGCGCTGCGCGACACGGTGCTCAACGATGTCCGCATTCCCGAAGGCGCCGTGGTGATGGTCCCGATCCTGCTCATCCACGAGTCCCCCGAGCACTATCCGAATCCGGAAGAATTCCGCCCCGAACGTTTCCTCGACGGACGCATCGACGGACGTACCTGGCTCACCTTCGGCGGCGGCAGGCACCGCTGCCTGGGAGCACATTTCGCCCTTCTCGAAGCACGCATCCTCTTCCGCACGGTCCTGCGCCACTATCGCTTGGACCACAACCCCGGCCCCGTCGAACCGCCCCGCCGCTACCACCCCGGCATCAGTCCCGCCCACAACGCGCTGGTCACCCTGCGCCCACGATGACGCGAGCGGCACACCATCGAGAGTTGTAGTCGCGATTCGCCGCACCCGTGTGCCACTCGCGTCTTCGGGTAGATGTTCCCCTCCGACATCGACTCGGAAATGGGAGGGAGGGAGGGGGCCTCGCATCTCGGGGGTGGGGAGATGCGAGGGCCTGGGTGCTGTCGGGGCTCCCTCGCCGTAGTCCCGAAGCACGGGGTGAACTTCGCTGTCGTGCGGATCGCGCGTCAAGGCAGCTAGTTCGGCGCGCTGACGCTCGTCAGCGCGAGTATCCGTCGGCCCGGCTGTCGGGAACTACCCGGCCGGAGGCGACGAGAGTGCGGAAGGCCGCTTGCTTGCGGGGGCAGGCGTCGGCGCGGCAGGGGCGGTGACCCTGCATCACCCGATGCGCCTGTTCGATGGTGAACGGCTGCTCGGGTGGCCGGTGGGCGTCCTCGGCGCCGCCGTGCGGCAGGCAGGACCCGACGCCGACGATCGCGGCCACCAGCAGCGTGCACACGCCGAGCATGCCCAGCAGCGGTTCCACGGCGGATCACCGATCGGCGGCCTGCCGGAAACAGAACGCCGAGGCGGTTAGATACTGCCTGCACTGCGCGCCGTGCCCGGCGTGCACGGCGCAGAGGAACCGCGCGCGCTCGTAGGTCAGGCCGAGCGGTTCCTGGGTGCAGTCGCGACTCTGGATCAGCCACAGTTCCCGGACATCCGCAGACAACACATCCATCTTCCACCTCCATCAGCGCAGTGCACCCGGCACCGAGAAGGCGCCGCCGGACCGCGCTCGACACGGATGGATCGGGCCGTGTCGGGACCGTGCGCCGGGTTCCGGTCGATGGGCGCCCTCGACAGGGTTTGGGCGGACCCCCGATGCCGGGTGCGATTCAACAGTGCGCGTTGCGATTCGGTAGATAACAGACCCGAATGCGGTAATTGCGAGTACTTTCCGTTTGTAGCGGCCTGGAGCGAGGAAGAGAGACCTATGGTGGAGGTCGACTGGACGGGCGAAGCTGTACTTGCGCTTCGCACGGCGATGAAGCGAAGCCGTTACGAATTCGCCCGTCTGGTGGGCGTCACACCGCGCACCGTGGTCCTGTGGGAGAACGGCCGGACAACCCGGATGCACGCCGCTAGCCAGCGTCTCCTCGACAGGGTCCTGTCGGGGGTCGATTCCGTCGTCGCCGAACGATTCGAGCGTGCGATCGTCACGGGCCGGGAGACCGCCCCCGACTACGAAAGCGCCGATTCGGCGCCCGAAAGGCACACCAAGCTCGGTAGGGAAATCGGGCTCGACAAGGAAGTCGAGGAAGACGACGTGAGAAGGCGAGAACTGCTGGCCTGCATCGGCGCCGGCCTGGCAGGCCAGGCGGCGGACCTGGTGGCGAGCGAACCGGAACGGATGCTGGCAACCCTCGACGCGGGGTCGATCAGCGAACGCAGACTGGCGTTCCTGGAGCAGTCGGCCGAGGTCCTCGGCACGCGGGTGGTCCAGGTGCCGCCGCACGAGCTGCTGCAGACCGGGCTCGAGCAATTCCGGATGGTGCGCGGCTGCCTCGGCGAACGGCAGCCGACCCATCATCAGGTCCGGCTGGTGCGCACGGCGGGCCGGCTGGCGAACGTGGTGGGCGAGATCCTCTTCAACGAGGGGCATTTCGGTCAGGCGCGCATGTGGTATGCCACCGCGATCCATGCCGCGCAGGACATCGGCGACCGCTATTCGGAAGACATCGCACTGGCCGGACTCGCCTATTTGCCGACCTATAGCGATAAGCCGAAGGAAGTTTTGCAGTTACTCGACGGCCGCTTGCAAGAAAATCCGTCGTACGGCGCGGCAGCCGCATGGTTGTGGGGAATGGCGGCGCGTGCGCATGCCAGTCTCGGGCACGCCGACGAATTCGCGCGCTGTATCGCACGATCGGCATCGGCTTTGGAAGACGTCGGGCCAGAAGACCTTTCGGTCGGTATTTTTTCTTTCCGGCCGGAGAAACTCGCTTTTTATCAGGCGATCGGATATTCCCGCCTCGGCCGCGCCGACGAGACCGCCGTGGCGGCCGCTCGCGCCATGGCGCTCTACGACCCGTCCGAGACCATGGAACCGGCCTTGGTGCGCTTCGAGCACGCCACGGCGCTGCTGGCCTCGGGCGAGATCGACGAAGCCTGCGCGGTGGCGACCAGCGCCATCACGAACGCGCACACCTACGTCGGGCTCACGGTCACCAAGCGCGCCAAACAGTTCGACTCGGCGCTCGGCGGCCTGCGCACCAAGGCGGTCAGCGAATGGCGGCAGCACGCGCACGCGGTGATCGACTCCGCGCACACGAAGGCCTGAGCCCGGAGACGGGGCGGGGCGCGCCGGTCGGCAGGGGGGATGTGGACCGGCGCGCCCCGCGCATTCAGGTGGTCACTTCGTTTCGCCGGACATGGCCTCGATGAGCGAGTTGGGGCGCATGTCCACCCAGTGGGTCTCCACGTACTCGAGGCAGGCTTTGCGGTTGGCGGCCCCGTAGGCGATGGTCCAGCCGCCGGGGACGGCGGCGAAGACCGGCCATAAGGAGTGCTCGCCCTCCTGGTTGATCAGGACGTAGAACTTGGCGTCGTCGTTGTCGAACGGGTTGGTCATCTCGGTTTTCCTTCTTCCTGGTCGGGTCAGGTGTTGGGGGATCTAGGGGCGGTCGGTGTCGGCCAATACCGCGGTGAGGACGTGGCCGATTCGTGCCAGGGCGGACTCGGAGGTCATCCGCCAGTGCGTGGCGTGCACCGCGTGGTTGTGCACGGTGCCGTCCACGGCGTCCGCCCAGCTCGCGGCGCCCGCGGCGCCGGTCGGATCGTCCAGCGCGGCGGTGAAGTACACGAGGTTGCCCTTGTACGGGCGGGGACGGTAGCGCCGGATCAGCTCCAGTGACCCGGCGCCCGCGTCGAGCGCGCGGTTCAGGCGGTCGGCGCCGAAGGAGGCGAACGGCCCGGGCAGCTCCGCGATCCGGCGCGCGAGCCCGGCCAGGTCGAGTTCTGCGTCGTCGACGTCGGCCGCTTCCCCGAGCAATCCGCCGAGCAGATCGGCGACGGGAGGCGTCGCGGTGACGTCCGCGGCGACTTGCAACGAGCTGTCCATCATGGCCAGGACCGCGACCCGCTGGCCCTGCTCCTGCAGTTGCACCGCGACCGCGTGCGCGAGCACGCCGCCGAGCGACCAGCCGAGCAGGTGGTACGGGCCCTCGGGCTGCACGGCGCGGATCTCGCGCACGTAGCGGCTCGCCCAGTCGTCGATGGAGTCGGGCAGCGCCGCCGCCGAGTTCAGCACCGGCGACTGGATGCCGTACACGTCCCGCTCCGGATCCAGGTGCGCCGCGAGTCCCGCGAACGACCATGCGACACCGCCGGCCGGATGGAGGCAGAACAGCGGCTCCCCGGTGCCGCCGGTACGCAGCGGAAGGACGACGTCGAACGCGGCGGCCGCGTCGACCCGGCCGCGACCGGAACGGTGCTGTTCGAGCCGGTCGATCAGGCGGGCGGGCGTCGGCGCGGCGAACAGCCACAGCACCGGGATCTGCTCCCCCAGCGCCGCGCTCAGGCGGGCGGCCAGGCGGGTGGCCAGCAGCGAGTTGCCGCCGCGTTCGAAGAAGTTGTCGTCCAGGCCGACCCGCTCGGCGGCGAGCACTACGGCGAAGTCCGCGCACACGGCACGTTCCAAGTCGGAGCCGGGGGCGCGGAATTCCCGGGCGTGCGGCTCCGGCCGCGGCAGCGCCGCGCGGTCGACCTTGCCGTTCGCGGTGAGCGGCAACGTTTCCAGCTGCCGCAGCACCGCGGGCACCATGTAGCTCGGCAGCACGTCGGCCAGCGCGGCGCGCAACGCGCCCGGGTCGACCCGCTCGGTGGCGGTGAAGTACCCGGCCAGCACGGCGTTCGCGCCGTCGGTGGCATAGGCGAGGACGACCGCCTCGCCGACCTCCGGCCGGGAGCGCAAGGCGTGCTCGATCTCGGCGAGTTCGATGCGGTAACCGCGAATCTTCACCTGGAAGTCGCGCCGCTCGACGTATTCCAAGTGGCCCTCGGCGGCCCAGCGCACCATGTCGCCGGTGCGATACAGGCGGCCCCCCGCGGGCCCGAACGGGTCGGCCACGAAGCGCTCGGCGGTGAGGTCGGCCCGGGCGTGGTAGCCGCGGGCGAGTTGCGCGCCGCCGATGTACAGTTCGCCGATCACCCCGGCGGGCACGGGGTGCAGCCGGTCGTCGAGCACGTAGACCCGGTTGCCGGATTCGGGCGTGCCGATGGGCGTCAGCGCTTGCCTGGTGCCCGCGGCGGTGCGGAACCGGGTGACCGACACCGCGGTCTCGGTGGGTCCGTAGAGGTTGTCGATCCCGGCCGCGGTGAGCGTCTCGACGCGCCGCACCGTCGCGGTGGGCAACGCCTCGCCGATGACCAGCAGCCGGCGTAGCGAACGCGGCAGGCGGTGTTCGCCGGACGCTTCGGCCAGCATCGCCAGCAGCGAGGGCACCAGCGTCAGCGTCGTCACCGACGCGCGCCGCACCAGGTCGAGCAGACCGGCCGGATCGCGGTGCGCGTCACGCGGCGCGAGCACCACCCGGGCTCCGGTGCGCGGCGCCCACCAGTACTCCCACACCGACAGGTCGAAGGCGGCCGAGGTCAGCACCAGCGCGGCGTCGTCCGGGCCGAGCGCGTATTCCGACTGCATCCAGTCCAGTTGGTGCGCCACCGCCGCGTGCGGCACCGCGACGCCCTTCGGCACGCCGGTGGAACCGGAGGTGAAGATGACGTACGCGGTGTTCGCGGGCGACAGCGCGGCGATCCGCTCGTCGTCGCGCACCGGTTCATCGGCCACGGTGTCGGCGACGGACGAGACATCCAGCACCAGGCTGTGTTCCGACGCCACCGCAGGCAGCATCGGCTCCCGCGCCGAGGTGAGCACCAGGTGCGGTTCGGCGGCGGCGAGCACGCTCGCGGTGCGTTCCAGCGGATGCGCCGGATCCAGCGGCACGTACGCGCCACCGGCCGTCACCACCGCGTACATCGCGACGAGCAGGTCGACGCTGCGCGGAATGGCCAGCGCCACCAGCTTTTCCGGGCCGATGCCGCGGGCGATGAGCACCCGGGCCAGGCGGTTGACCCGCGCGCCGAACTCCTGGTAGGTGACCGTCGCGGCGTCGTCGACGATCGCGATCGCCTGCGGCGTCCGGCCCACCTGCGCCTCGAACGCGGCCACGAGTGTGGCCGGGGCGAAGGCGTGCGCGGATCGGTTCCAGGCGACCAGCACGCGCTCGGTCTCGGCCGGATCCAGCAGCGCCAGATCGCCGACCGGCGACCGCGGGTCCGCGCACACCGCCGTCAGCAGCCGTTGCAGGCGGGTGGTGAACCCGGCCACCGTGGATTCGTCGAACAAGGCGGTGGCGTAGGTGATCGAGGCCGCCATGCCCGCGGGGGTCCCGTCGGGGCCGTAGCGGTCGGTGACCACCAGGTGCAGGTCGAACTGGGCGACCTCGGAGTCGAAGTCCGCGGCGGTGGCGGTCAATCCGTCCAGCGAGAAGTCGGCCTCGGCCTGGTTGTGGAAGGAGAAGCCGACCTGGAACAGCGGGTGGCGGGCAGTGGAGCGCTCCGGGTTGAGGACCTCGACCAGACGCTCGAACGGCACGTCGGCGTGCGCGAAGGCCGCGACGTCGGCGGCGCGGACGCGGGCGAGCAGGTCGGCGAAACCCTCGCCCGCATCGACCCGGGCGCGCAACACCAGCGTGTTGACGAACATGCCGACGACGTCGTCGAGCTCGGCGGCTCCGCGCCCGGCCACCGGGGTGCCCACCGCGATGTCCGAGGTCCCCGACAGGCGGGCGAGCAGCACCGCGAACGCCGCGTGCAGCACCATGAACAGCGTCGCTCCGGATGCCCGGCCGAGTTCGGCCAGCCGCGTGTGCACGTCGGGGGCGATCGCGAAATCGACATGCCTGCCCCGGGTGGCGACGACGGCCGGACGCGGGCGATCGGCGGGCAGGCCGAGCTGCGCGGGCAGCTCGGCCAGCGTCTCGGTCCAGAACCGGATCTGGCGCGCCAGCAGCGAGGCGGGGTCGTCCTCGGAACCGAGCAACTCCCGCTGCCACAGGCTGAAATCGGTGTACTGCACCGGAAGTGGCGGCCAGTCCGGCACGGTGCCGTGTTTTCGGGCGGCGTAGGCGGCCATGACGTCGCGCGCCAGCGGCGCCAGCGACGAACCGTCCGCCGCGATGTGGTGCACGACCACCACGAGCACGTGCTCGGTCCCCGGCGCCGGGGCATCACCGTCGACGGGGGCGAACAGCCGGGCGCGCACCGGGACGGTCTCGGTGACGTCGAAACCGCCGCCGACGAAGTCGGCCACCGCCGCGCCGAGATCATCGGCCGGGACGGCGACGGGCGCGAGCACGGGGGTGCTGTCCGCGGCGGGCAACACGACCTGCACCGGCCCGGACTCGTGCAGCGGATAGACGGTGCGCAGCACGTCGTGGCGGGCGACGACGTCCGCGATCGCGGCGTTCAGCGCCGTCACGTCCAGTTCGCCCGTCAGCCGCACCGCCAGCGGGATGTTGTAGGCGGTGGACTGCCGATCGAGGCGATTGAGGAACCACATGCGCTGCTGCGCGAGCGAGAGCGGCACCGGACCGGTCGGCGCACGCCGGGTGAGCGCGGGACGCGCGGCCGCACCGGAGGCCTCGCCCAGTGCGCGGGCGAGCGCGGCGACCGTCGAATGCTCGAACACCGCGCGGACGCCGACCGCGATCGACAGCCGGTCGGCCAGGCGCGCGGCCAGCTGCGTCGCGGTCAGCGAGTTGCCGCCGCGCGCGAAGAAGTCGTCGTCCGAGCCGACGTCGCCGTCGAGTCCGAGCACCTCCGCGATGGTCTGTGCCACCGCCCGCTCGAGCTCGGTGCGGGGCGCGCGGAACGGGGCGGCGCGCAACTCGGGCCGCGGCAGGGCATTACGGTCCAGCTTGCCGACGGGAGTCAACGGCAGCTCGTCGAGCACCAGCACGCTGTTCGGCACCATGTAGGCGGGGAGGGAGCGAGCGGCATGAGCCGACAGGGCCGCGGTATCGATCGGGTGGCCCGGCACCGCGACCACGTAGGCGACCAGCGACACCGCGCCCGAAGCGTCGGTGTGGCCGAGGGTGACGGCGGTGCGCACCGTCTCGTGCGCGGCGAGCACGGCGTCGATCTCGCCGAGTTCGATGCGCAGGCCGCGGACCTTGACCTGGTGGTCCGAGCGCCCCACATAGCGCAGCGCGCCGGTGCTCGTCCACCGCACCAGGTCACCGGTCCGATACAGCCGTCCTCCTGCGGGGCCGTAGGGGTCGGCGACGAACCGGGACGCCGAAAGACCCGGCCGTGCATGGTATCCCCGGGCCAGACCGGGGCCGCGCAGATACAGCTCACCGGTGACGCCGATCGGCACCGGCCGCAACCTGCCGTCCAGCACCACCGCGGACATGCCGTGGATCGGCGTGCCCAGATCGAGCGGATCGCCGGGGCGCAGCACCGCGCTGATGGTCGCGATGACGGTGGTCTCGGTCGGGCCGTAGGTGTTGTGGAACGACCGGCCGGACGCCCAGCGCCGCACCGTGTCCTGCCCATAGGACTCGCCGCCGACGGTGAGCTGCCGCAGACAGCTCAACTCGGCCGGGTCGAGCGTGGGCAGGACCGCGGGTGTGAGGAACGCGTGCGTCACCCGCTGGTCGCGGATGAGCGCGGTGAGTTCCGCGCCGCCGTAGACGCCGGGGGGCGCGATCACCAGCGTGGCTCCGGCGGACAGGGCCAGCAGCAGTTCGAGCATGGACGCGTCGAAACTGGGCGAGGCCACGTGCAGGACCCGCGCGTCGGCGGTGACCTCGTACCGCTCCCGCTGGGCCAGCGCCACGCCGGCCAGCCCGCCGTGCGTGGCGACCACGCCCTTGGGCGTGCCGGTGGAGCCGGAGGTGTAGATCATCCAGGCCGGGTTCTCCACCCGCACCGGGCGGATCAGCTCGGCAGCTTCGATCGGGGCCCCGCTGTTGCGGCGCATCCGCGCGGCGGTGGACGGCGCGTCCAACACCAGCCAGTCGACGTCGCCGGGGAGCGCGGCACGGCAGGTGGCGATCGTCAAGCCGAGCGCCGCACCGGAATCGGTCAGCATGTGCGCGATCCGCTCGGCGGGATAGGTCGGGTCGACCGGGACGAACGCGGCGCCGGTCTTGGCCACCGCCCACACCGCGAGCACGGAGCTGATCGAGCGCGGCACCGCCACGGCCACCACGTCCTCGGCGCCGAGACCGTGCCCGATGAGCATGCGCGCCAGCCGTGACGACTGCTCGTCCAGCATCCGGTAGGTCAGCCGCCGTTCGCTCGCGACCAGCGCGACCGCGTCGGGATCGGACGCTACTGCGGCGGCGGCCAGTTCGGCCAGCGTGCGCGGCGGCAGCGGAGCGTCACCGTGGCGGGCGAGCAGGTCGGCGCGTTCGGCAGGCGAGAGGAGGTCGACCGTGGCGATCGGCGCGTCCGGTCGCGCGGTGAGCGCGCCGAGCAGTCTGCCGAAGCGGCGCAGCAGAGCGCCTGCGGTGGCGCTGTCGAACAGGTCCGTGGCGTAGTCCAGTTCGACCGCGAGATGACCGCCGGCGTCCGGGTCGGCGGATACGGTGAATTGCAGGTCGAATCGCGCCACCGGCTCGTCGAACTCGACGGCGGTGAGCTCGAGACCCGGCACGGCGAAGGCGTCGTCCGTGGCGTCGAGGTAGCTCAGCGCCACGGTGAACAGCGGATGCCGAGCCTGGGAACGCGAGACGCCGACTTCGTCGACCACCCGGTCGAACGGCAGGCTCGAATGCCCGAACGCCGCGAGATCGACGGCCTTGGTCTGCGCGAGCAGGTCGGCGAAGGAACGGTCCTGATCCGGGCGGATGCGCAGCACGACGGTGTTGACGAACATGCCCACCAGGTCGTCCAGGGCGGCCGCGCCGCGTCCGGCCACCGGCGTGCCGATCGGGATGTCGTCGGAGCCGGACAGCCGGGCCAGCAGGACGGCGAGGGCGGCGTGCACCACCATGAACGGCGTCGCGTCGTGCCGCAGCGCCACCGCGCGGATCCGCGCGGCGACCTCGCCGCCGATCCTGGCCCGCACGCGCGCGCCGCGCTTGCTCGCGACGGCGGGACGCGGGCGGTCGGTGGGCAGCTCGAGTTCGCCGGGCAACTCGCGTAGCGTCTCGGCCCAATACGAAAGATCTTGCGCGGCAGTAGCATTCAGCTCGGCGTGTTGCCAGAGGGCGTAGTCGGCGTACTGGGCGGCGAGGGCAGGCCACACCGGCTCCGCGCCGAGGACGCGGGAGAGGTAGGCCGTCAGCAGGTCGCGCAGCAGCGGGCCCATCGAGTAACCGTCGGCCGCGATGTGGTGCACCACTGCGACCAGCACGTGGCTGGTGGCGTGCTCGCGCAGCAGCGCCGCGCGCACGGGGACAGCCGCGGTGACGTCGAACCCGGCGCCGAGGAGTTCGGCGATCCGGTCGGCGGCGGCGCGCCCGTCGAGCGCTTCGACCGTCAGGGACACGGCGTCGTTCGCGGGCAGGATCACCTGGTGGCCCGCGCCGGTCTCGTCGGCCGGATACACCGTGCGCAAGCTCTCGTGCCGCGCGACGACATCGGTGAACGCGGCGGCCATGGCGTCGGCGTCCAGCCTGCCCTCGACGCGGAGGGCGACCGGGATGTTGTGGGCGGGCGACGCCGGATCGAGCCGGTTGAGGAACCACATGCCGCGCTGGACCGGCGCCAGCGGAATCCGTTCCGGGCGTGGTCCGGCCACCAGCGGCACCGCCCGCTCGCTCGCGGCGGCGTCCGCGGCGAGCAGTTCGGCGAGGCCGCGCACCGTCGGCGCCTCGAACAGCAGCCGCACGGGCACCCGGCGGCCGAGCCGCTCGCCGATCCGGGCCAGTACCCGGGTGGCGCTGAGCGAGTTGCCGCCCAGCGCGAAGAAGTGGTCGTCGAGGCCGATCGGCGCGGCGTCCAGCACCGCCGCGAAGGCGTCGGCCACCAGACGTTCGGCGGGCGTGACCGGTGCACGGTAGGCGACCCGGTCGAAAACCGGTTCCGGCAATGCGCCGCGGTCCAGCTTTCCGGAGGCGTTGAGCGGGAAGACGTCCAGTGTGACCAGGGCTGAAGGAAGCATGTACGACGGCAGCGCGGCCGCGGCGGCGCGCAGCACCTCGGTATCCGCGAGCACCGCGCCCGGCTCCGCGCTGACGTAGCCGACCAGATGGTCGTCGCCGGTGACGGTGGTGACCACCTGGGCCGCCGCCTGGGCCACCCCCGGTGCGGCGGCGAGCGCGGCCTCGATCTCGCCGAGTTCGACGCGCTGGCCGCGGAACTTCACCTGGAAGTCGGTGCGGCCCAGGTAGATCAGTTCGGCCGCGCCGCCGCCGGTGTCCCAGCGCACCAGGTCACCGGTGCGGTACATCCGCTCCCCCGGCGCGCCGAACGGGTTGGCCACGAAACGATCCGCGGTGAGGTCGGGCCTGCCGTGGTAGCCGCGCGCGAGTTGCGCACCCGCGAGATACAGCTCGCCCGCGACACCGGGCAGGGTCGGGCGCAACCGCGAATCCAGCACGTAGACCCGACTGTTCCAGACCGGGTTGCCGATCGGCAGCACGGCGCGGTCGCGCTCGCCGGTGACGTCGCGGTGGGTGATGCTCACCGCCGCTTCGGTCGGGCCGTACAGGTTGTGCACCCGCGCGGCGCTCACCGCGCCGAATGCCCGCACGGTCTCGGGAGGCAGCGCCTCCCCGATCACGAAGACGGTGTGCAGCGACTCGAGCGCCGCACCGCGCCCCGCGGCCGTGACGTGCCCGGCGAAGACGCTCAGCATCGAGGGCACGAAATCGGTGACCGTGACCCGCCGCTCGGCGATCACCTGGGTGAGGTAGCCCGGGTCGCGGTGCCCGTCCGGTGCGGCGAGCACGAGCGTGGCGCCGACCCGCAGCGGCAGGAAATAGCCCCACAGCGACACGTCGAACGCGGTGGCGGTCTTCTGCAGGTACACGTCCTCGGCGGTGAGGCCGTAGCGCGACTGCATCCAGGTCATCTGGTTGACGATCGCGGCGTGCGACACGCCGACGCCCTTGGGTCTTCCGGTGGAGCCGCTGGTGAAGATCACGTAGGCCGGGCTGCCCGGGTGGATCGGCGCGCGCCGCTCGTCGGCCGCGATCGGGTCGTCGGAGTAGGCGTCCAGCGCGACGGCGTCCACCAGGACGGTGGGCGCGGATTCGCCCGTATCGATCCGATCGGCGGAGGTGGTGAGCACGGCCACGGGCCGCGCGGTGTCGAGGATGTGGGCGATGCGTTGTGCGGGGTGGTCCGGGTCGATCGGCACATACGCGCCGCCCGCTTTCAGCACCGCGTACATCGCGACCACCAGCTCCGGTGAGCGCCGGATCGCCAGCGCCACCAACGCTTCGGGACCCACGCCCGCCGCGATCAGGTGGCGGGCCAGGCGGTTGGCGCGCCGTTCCAGCTCGCCGTAGGTCACGGTGATCGGAGGCGTCGCGTCGTCGGGCACGAACACCAGCGCCGGCTCGGCGGGCGTCGCGGCGGCCTGCGCCTCGAATTCGTCCAGCAGCAGTTCATCGGCCAGGGCGGTGTGCGCGGAATCGTTCCACTCGGTGACCACGCGACGCAGTTCGCCCGCGCCGAACAGATCGATGTCGCCGACCACCTGTTCCGGATCGGCGGTGACCGCGGCGAGCAGGCGGGCGAAGCGGTCGCCGAAGGTTTCGACGGTGGCGGCGTCGAACAGGTCGGTGGCGTAGGTCCAGCGCAGCCCGTCGCCGGTGACGGTGAGCTGGAGGTCGAACGGCGTGGTCTCGTAGTCCAGTTCGTGCTCCGCCACGGTGACACCGGCCATGTCCAGGGTGACCGGCGCGAGATTCTGGAAGAACAGCGCGATCTGGAACAGCGGGTGGCGGGCCTGGGAGCGCGGCGGGTCGAGCACCTCGACGAGGCGCTCGAACGGCACGTCGGCGTGGGCGAAGGCGTCCAGGTCGTGCTCGCGCACTCGGCGCAACACGGCGGCGAAGGTGTCCGAACCGGGAACCCGCGCACGCAGCACGAGGGTGTTGACGAACATGCCGACCAGGTCGTCCAGCGCCGCGTCGCCGCGGCCCGCGACGGGCGCGCCGATCGCGACGTCGGCCGTGCCGGACAGCCTGGCGAGCAAGGTGGCCAGCGCGGCGTGCACCACCATGAACGGGGTGGCCTCGTAGCGCACGGCTACGGCGGCGACGCCGTCGCCGATCCCTTCCGGCAATGTTGTGGTGGTGCTCGCCGCGGCGTGCGAGGCGATCGCGGGCCGCGGCCGGTCGGCGGGCAGGTCCAGCTGGGCGGGCAGCGCGCCCAACGTCTCCCGCCAGTACGCCAGCTGGCGCGCGGCGACCGAGTCGGGGTCGTCGTCGGCGCCGAGCACCTCGCGCTGCCAGAGCGTGTAGTCGGCGTACTGCAGATCGAGCTCGGTCCAGACCGGGGCGGTGCGCGTCGCGCGGGCCGCGTAGGCGGCGGCGAGGTCGCGGGCCAGCGGGCCCATGGAGAACCCGTCGGCCGCGATGTGGTGCACCACCAAGGCCAGCAGGTGATCGCGATCGGACCGGGTCACCAGGCCGATGCGCAGCGGTACCTCGGCGGTCAGGTCGAACGGGGCCGCGACGAATTCCCGCAGCGCGCCCGCGGATTCCAGCACCTCGACCACCGGAACCCGGCCGATGTCGAGCACGCGCTGGTAGCCGATGCCCTCGTGGTCGGGATACACGGTGCGCAGGGTCTCGTGCCTGCCCACCACATCGCCGACGGCGGCGGCGAGGGTGTCCGGGTCCAGGTAGCCGGTGAGGCGGACCACCACCGCGATGTTGTGCACGGTCGTGGTGGGATCGAAGCGGTGCAGGAACCACATGCGCTGCTGGGCGGGCGAGAGCGGGATGCGCTCCGGGCGCGGCCGCGGCGCGAGCACGGGTTTGCCGCCGGTGCCCGCGAGCCGCTCGGCCCGCGCTGCCAGCGCCGCCACGGTCGGCGCGTCGAACAGCAGCCGCACCGGGATCTCGGCGTCCAGTTCGGCACCGAGCCGGGCGGCGACCTGGGTCGCGAGCAGCGAGTTGCCGCCGAGGGCGAAGAAGTCGTCGTCCGCACCGACGCGCTCGACGCCGAGCAGCGCCGCGACGATCCGCGCGACCCTCGCCTCGGTGCGGGTGGCGGGAGCCCGGTAGCCGACGGCCGCGAACTCCGGCGCGGGTAGCGCGGCACGATCCAGCTTGCCCGAGGCGTTGACCGGGAACCGCTCGAGCGGGACGAACGCGGTGGGCACCATATAAGCGGGCAATTCGATGCTCAGCGCGGCGCGCACGTCCTCGACGTCGATCTCGTGGCGACTCGCCGGGACGAGATAGGCGACGAGCTGATCGCCCAACCGTTCGTCCGAGCGGACCAGTACCACCGCCTGCGCGACCGCGTCCAGCGCCAGCAGCGCCGACTCGATCTCGGCGGGCTCGATGCGCAGACCGCGCAGCTTCACCTGGAAGTCCGTGCGACCCAGATACCGCAGCTCACCGTCGGGCCGCCAGGCCACGAGGTCCCCCGTGCGGTACATGCGCGCCCCGGCGGGCCCGAACGGGCCGGCGACGAACCGGTCCGCGCTCAGCTCCGGGCGAGCGACATACCCCTGGGCCAGCTGCGCGCCCGCCAGGTACAGCTCGCCCGGTACTCCCACGGGCACCGGCCGCATCCGGGCGTCCAGCACCAGCAGGCGGGTGTTGGCCACCGGCCTGCCGATCGGCACGGACGCCACGTCCGCATCGGTCACCTCGTGATAGGTGACGTCGACAGCGGCCTCGGTAGGGCCGTACAGGTTGTGCACCCGCGCTCCGATCACCTCGCGCGCCCGCTGCGCGGTAACCGCGGGCAATGCCTCGCCCGATGCGAAGACGTTGCGCAGCGTAATGCACTCCCCTGTGTGTGCCTCGGCCAAGAAAACGCCCAGCATGGCGGGTACGAAATGCACCGTGGTGACGCGTTGCCCCGCGATCAGCCGGGCCAGGTAGCGGGGGTCGCGATGTCCATCTGGACGCGCGACCACCAAGCGCGCGCCGAATGCCAACGGCCAGAAAAGCTCCCAGACGGAAACGTCGAAGGTGACCGGGGTCTTCTGCAGCACCACGTCGTCCGTGGCCAGCGGATACGCCGACTGCATCCAGGTGAGCCGATTCACAATCGCCGCATGGGTGACGGCGACTCCCTTCGGACGGCCGGTCGACCCCGAGGTGAAGATCACATACGCGGTGTGGCCGGGGGCCGGCGAACCGAGCCGGTCCAGGGCGGTCAGCGGAGTGGCGGCGTAGCCGGCCAGGTCGAGCCGGTCGACGCGAACCTGCCGCGCAGCGCCCGCGTCCAGATCCGCACCCGAGGCGAGCACGCATACCGGCCGGACCGTCGACAAGACGTACTCCAGCCGCTCGGCCGGATGGTCGGGGTCGAGCGGGACGTACGCGCCGCCCGCGAGGGTGACCGCGTAGATGCCGACCACCAACTCCAGCGACCGCCGCATGCCGAGCGCGACCGGCGCGTCCGGGCCGACGCCCTGTCCGCACAGCCAGCGCGCCAGCCGCCGCGCCCGTCCGGCGAACTCGGCGTAGGACAAGGTGCGTCCCTCGACAGTGACCGCAGGCGCGTCCGGGGTCCTGGCCACCTGCGCCTCGAACAGCGAGATCAGCGTGGCCGCCGGGTCGCCAGGGACGGCGGTGTCGTTCCACCGGTCGAGCACCAGCGCTCGTTCCGCGGCGTCCATGAGCTCGAGATCGCCGACCCGCGCCGACGGATCGGCCACCACGGCCCGCAGCACGCGCACGAACCGAGCGCCGAACGTCTCGACGGTGTTCCGGTCGAACAGGTCGGTGGCGTAGCGCAACACGCCGCGCAGCGCGTAACCGGTCTCCGCGCGATACTCGGTCAGTTCGACGGCCAGATCGAACTGGGCGACGCGGTTGTCCAGCGGGTAGGCCGACACGGTGAGACCGGGCAGGCGCAGCACGGTGTCGTCGTGTTGCTCGAAGGTGAGCAGCGTCTGCACGATGGGCGAATGCGCCTGCGAGCGGACCGGGTTCAGCTCCTCGACCAAGCGCTCGAACGGCAGGTCGGCGTGCGAGAAGGCGCGCACGTCGACCTCGCGCACGCGGCCGAGCAGTTCGGTGAAGGACGCTTCCGGCGCGATCGGCGTGCGCAGCACGAGGGTGTTGACGAACATGCCGACCACGTCGTCCAGCGCTTGCTCGCCGCGGCCCGCGACCGGCGTGCCGATGACGACGTCGTCCACTCCGGTGAGCCGGGCCAGCAGCGCGGCGTAAGCGGCATGCAGCACCATGAACGTCGAGACGCCGCGCCGCCGAGCGAGATCGGCGACGGCGCCGGTGAGGTCGGCGGGAACCGCGAATTCGACGGTGGCTCCGCGTCCGGAGGCCACCGCCGGGCGGGGACGGTCGGCGGGCAGCTCCAGCACCGGCGCGAGTCCGTCGAGTTCGGCGCGCCAGTAGGCGATCTGGCGCGACAGCGGCGAGTCCGGATCGTTCGCGGAACCCAGCGTCGCGCGCTGCCAGAGGGTGAAGTCCGCGTACTGCACGGGCAGCGGCCGCCACGACGGCGCCTGCCCGGCGGCTCGCGCGGTGTAGGCGGTCATCAGGTCGCGGGCCAGCGGTGCGGTGGAGATGCCGTCGGCGGCGATGTGGTGGACCACCACGGCGAGCACGTGGTCCTCCGGCGTGACGCGGAACAGGCTCGCCCGCACTGGGATACCGGTGCGCAGATCGAAGCTCTCCGCGACCGTCGCCAGCACCGCGGCACGCAGTTCGGGCTCGGGCACGTCGATCGCAGTCAGGGGCAGTTCCGGCACGTCGGTTCCGGCCAGCACCACCTGGGTAGGGCCTTCGGCATCCGCAGGGAAGACGGTGCGCAGCGATTCGTGCCGATCGATCACGTCGCGCACGGCCGCCCGCAACGCCGCCGCGTCCAGCGCGCCTGCGAGCCGGATGGTGATCGGGATGTGGTACACCGCCGAGTCCGGATCGAGCCGGTGCAGCAGCCACATCCGAGTCTGCGCCAGCGATAACGGGATTCGCGCCGGACGCGGCGCCGGGGCGAGCGCGGGCCGCGCGACGTCGGGCGGCTCCGCCCCCGCGATGCGCAGGGCGAGCCCGGCCACGGTCGGCGCCTCGAACACCTCGCGCACGGTCAGCGCGCAGCCGAAGGCGGCGTCGACCCGGGCGACCAGCCGCATGGCCAGCAGCGAATTGCCGCCGCGGGCGAAGAAGTCGTCGTCCGCGCCGATCCGCGCCGAGCCGGTCAAGTCGGCGATCAACGTGGCGAGCACCGCCTCGGTCCCCTCCCGCGGCGCGCGGAACTCCGCGGCCGCGCCGGTGAGCGCGACGGCGGGCAGCGCCGCGCGATCGAGCTTGCCCACCGTGGTCAGCGGCATCTCGTCGAGCACGACGACGTGGGCGGGCACCATATAGGCGGGCAGCTGGGCACGCGCCGAGCCGAGCACTGCCGCGGGCGTCAGGCCCGCTCCGGTGACGTAGCCGACCAGGCATTCTCCTCCCGCGTGGTCGCGGGCCACGAGCACGGCCGCGTTGGTCACGCCCGTCGCGGCGGCGAGGACGGCCTCGATCTCGCCCAGCTCGATCCGCTGGCCACGCAGTTTGACCTGGAAATCGTTGCGGCCCAAACACACCAGATCGCCCTCGCGAGTCCAGCGCACCAGATCACCGGTCCGGTACATCGAGCGGCCGGGCACGCCGAAGGGGTCGGCGACGAACCGCTCGGCGGTCAGCCCGGGACGGGCGTGATAGCCGCGCGCCAGCTGATCGCCCGCGAGATACAGCTCCCCCGTGACGCCGATCGGCACCGGGCGCAGCCGGGGGTCCAGCACATAGGCCCTGGTGTTCCAGCACGGGCGGCCGATGGCCACGTCCCGCCCGGATGTGGTATCGCCGTCGGTGAATTCGTGATAGATCGCCGAGATCGCCGCCTCGGTGGGGCCGTAGGCGTTGTGCACCGCGCCGTCGACGCTGTCGCGCAGCGCGGCGAGCAGATCGGGCGTGAGCGCCTCGCCGCCGCAGTGCAGGTGCCGGAACGAGCGCAGCGCGTCGCCCATGCCCTCGCCGATCAGCGCGGCCAGCACCGAGGGCACGTACTCGGCGATGGTGATCCGATGCTCGCGCAGCAGATCCGCGAAATAGGCCAGGTCCAGATGCCCGCCGGGACGGGCGATCACCAGCGGCGCGCCGACGGCGATCGGCAGGAAGCACTCCCACACCGACACGTCGAAGGTCAGCGGCGCGCGTTGCAGGATGCGGTCGGACGCGGTGACTTCGTAGCGGAACTCCAGCCACCGCAACTGGTTCATGATCGCGCGGTGGCTGACGGCCACGCCCTTCGGACGTCCGGTGGAGCCGGAGGTGAACAGCACGTAGGCGGTGTTGTCCGGCCGCAGCGCGGCGCGGCGCTCGGCATCGGTGACCGGTCCGGCGGCGATGCCGTCGAGATCGAGCTCGGCGAGGTCGAGCACCGGCACACCGGGCGGGACGGGCGGCGTCGCTCCGCCCGCGGTCAGCACCAGCCGTGGCGCGGCATCGGCGACGACCTGCGCCAGGCGTTCGGCCGGGTGCTCCGGATCGATCGGCAGATACGCCGCGCCCGCCCGCACGATCGCGTACATCGCCACGAGCATGTCGATCGAGCGTGCCGCCGCCAGCCCGACGATGTCCTCCGGGCCCGCCCCCGCGTCGATCAGCGTGCGAGCCAGCCGGTTCACCCGGGAGGCGAATTCGGCGTAGGTCACCGCCGTGTCCTCGTAGCGCACGCCGACGCGGTCCGGGCTCGCCGCGACGCGGGCGGTGAGCAGGTCGTCCAGCGTCTCGGCGGGCAGCGCGTGCGCGGTGGCGTTGCGGTCCGACAGCAGCAGGCCGCGTTCGGTCACCGACATCAGCTCGACCGCGCCCACCTCGGTGCGGGCGTCGCGCACCATGGCGCGCAGCACGCGTTCGAAGGCGGCGAGGAACCCGGACACGGTCGGCTCGTCGAACAGATCGACGGCGTAGTGCAGGTGCACGTCGATGCCGTCGGGCGCGCCGTCGGCGGTGTAGCGGTCGGTCAGCGTCCAGTCCAGGTCGAGCTGGATCGGCGCCGCGCCGACCTCGAGCGCGGCGATGGCCAGCCGATGCAGCCGGAATTCCGGTGCGGCCTGATTCTGCAGGGTCAGCGCGACCTGGTACAGCGGGGCGTGCGCCTGCGAGCGGACCGGGTTCAGCACCTCGACCAATTGCTCGAACGGCACCGCGGCGTGATCGAAGGCGGCCAGGTCCGCGTCACGCACGGAGGCCAGCAGTTCGGCCAGGGTCGCGTCCGGGCGAACCTCGGTGCGCAGCACCAACGTGTTGACGAACATGCCGACCAATTCGTCCAGCGCTTCCTCGCCGCGACCGGCGACCGGTGCGCCGAGCACCACGTCCCGCCCCGCGCCGTAGCGGCTCAGGAGCACGGCGAGCGCGGTGTGCAGCACCATGAACGGCGTCGCCCCGTGCGCGGCGGCGAGGTCGCGGATCTGCTCGTGCAGGTCGGCGTCCAACCGGCCGGTCAGCGCGGCGCCGCGGTTGGTGGCGACCGCGGGGCGGGGCCGGTCGGACGGAAGCGTCAGCACCTCGGGCAACCCGGCCAGCCGATCGGTCCAGTAGGCCAGCTGCCGCGACAGCACCGAGGCCGGGTCATCGGCGGAGCCGAGCGCGGCGCGCTGCCAGATGGCGAAGTCGGCGTACTGCACCGGCAGCGATCCCGGCGCGGGCGCCATGCCCGCGCACCGCGCGACGTACGCGTTGGCCAGATCCCGGGTCAGCGGTGCGAAAGACCAGCCGTCGGCGGCGATGTGGTGCACGACGAACAGCAGGATGTGTTCCCGCGGCTCGCCCGGCCGGTCGTCGTCCTCGACGCGCAGCAAGCGGACGCGCAGCGGCACCTCGGCGGTCACATCGAAGCCGGCGCGCGCCGCGGCGGCGACCAGTTCGGGCACGTGGGTCACCGGCACCGGCCGTGCCACCAGTTCGACCAGTTTCGTCCCGGCGGGCAGCACCAGCTGGGTCGCTTCGCCGTCGTGCTCGGGATAGATCGTGCGCAGCGTTTCGTGCCGGGCGATCACGTCGGCGATCGCCGCCTCCAGGGCGGGCACGTTCAGCGCGCCGGTGAGGCGCAGCGCGAACGGGATGTTGTACGCGCCGCTGGTGGTGTCGAAACGGTTCAGGAACCACATGCGCTGCTGGGCGATCGACAGCGGGATCGGCTCGCCGCGCTCCTGCGGCGTGAGCGGCGGCAACGCGACGGGTCCGGTCTCGGCCGGGCCGTCGACGGTGAGCCGCCGCGCCAGTGCGCGCACCGTGGGCGCGTCGAAGATCGTGCGCACCGCCACCTCGGCGCCGGTGGCTTTGCCCAGCCGCGCGGCGAGCCGGGTGGCGCTGAGCGAGTTGCCGCCGAGGGCGAAGAAATCGTCCTCGGCGCCGACCTCGGTCACCCCGAGCAAGGCCGTGAACGTCTCGGCGACCAGCGTCTCCGCCTCCCCTCGGGGAGCTTCGAACACCGCCGGAGCGATCGCGGGCGCGGGCAGCGCCGATCGGTCCAGCTTCCCGGACGCGTTCACGGGGAACCGATCCAGCACCACGAACGCCTGCGGCACCATGTAGCCGGGCAGCCGCTCGGCCACCGCGTCGCGTACCGCCGCGATCTCCACCGGCGCGTCCGCCACCAGGTAGGAGACCAGTTGCTCGCCCGCGCCGCGATCGTCGCGGACCAGGACGGCGGCCTGGGCGACCGCGGGCGTCGCGAGCAGCACCGACTCGATCTCGCCGAGCTCGATGCGCAAGCCGCGGAGTTTGACCTGGAAGTCGGTGCGGCCCAAGAACTCCAGGTCGCCCGTGCGGGTCCACCGCACCAGATCGCCGGTGCGGTACATCCGTTCGCCGGGCGGGCCGAACGGGTCGGCGACGAAACGGTCTCCGGTGAGGTCGGGGCGGCCCAGATAGCCGCGCGCCAGTTGCGCGCCCGCGAGATACAGCTCGCCCGGCACACCCTCCGGCACCGGCCGCAGCCGCACGTCGAGCACGTAGGTCCGGGTGTTCCAGATCGGCTTGCCCATGGGCACGGTCTCGAAGTCGGTGTCGCACACCGTATGAAAGGTCACTTCCACGGCGGCCTCGGTGGGCCCGTAGCCGTTGTGCACGCGCGCACCGGTGAGTTCACGCATCCGCTGGGCGACGCCGACGGGCAGCGCCTCACCGGAGCAGAAGACTTCCCGCAGCGAGGGCACGTCGTACTCGCCCGCGAGGAAAACGGCCAGCATGGACGGCACGAAGTGCGCCGCGGTGACGCCTTCGGCGCGGATCAGGCGGGCCAGGTACGCCGGATCCCGGTGACCGTCGGGCCGCGCCAGCACCATGCGCGCGCCGACCTGCAACGGCCAGAAGAACTCCGGCACCGACACGTCGAAAGTGGCGGGCGTCTTCTGCAACAGGACATCCCCCGGCCCGAGCGCGACGTGCGCGGACTGCATCCAGCGCAGCCGGTTGACGATGCCGCGGTGGCTCATCGCCACGCCTTTGGGCGCGCCGGTGGAGCCGGAGGTGAACAGCACGTAGGCGGTGTTCGCCGGGCGCAGCGGCGCGCGCCGGTCGGCGTCGGTGAGCGGGGTGTCCGGGTAGCCGGACAGGTCCAGCCGATCGATCCGCGTCTCGGGCAGACCGCAGTGCAGGTCCGCGCCCGCGGTCAGCACGCATACCGGGGCCGCCGTGGCGAGGATGTGGGCGGTGCGCTCGGCCGGGTGGTCCGGATCGATCGGAAGGTAGCCGCCGCCCGCGGCGACGACCGCGTACATGCCCACCACCAGATCGACGGACCGGCGCATGCCCAGCGCCACCAGCGTTTCCGGGCCGACGCCACGACTGACCAGCCACCGCGCCAGCCGGTTGACCCGGCCGGCGAACTCGGCATAGCTCAGCGTCACGGAGGGATTGCCGGGCGACGATTGGGCCGGGGCCGAAGAGAGACGATGGGGTGCCGCGCCGTGGCTCGCCGCCAGGTGGTCGGACACCGTCTGCGCCGGTCTCGTCGCCTCGAAGGTGACCGCGGGCGCGTCCGGCGTGCGTTCGACTTGCGCGGCGAACAACGAAGCGAGCGTGTCCGATTCGGCGACCGGGTGCGCGGTGGCGTTCCATTCCTCCAGCACCCGCCCGCGTTCGGCGTCGGACAGCAGCTCGACGTCACCGATCCGCGTCCCGGGATCCACCGCCGCGGCGACGAGCATCCGCCGGAAGCGGTCGGCGTACGACTCGGCCGTCACGGGGTCGAACAGATCGGTGGCGTAGCGCAAGGTGGCCGACAGTCCCGCCGATCCCGGCCGCTGCGCCACCACCAGGTGCAGATCGAATTTTGCCCCGTCATCGGGGATTTCGACCGCACGCACCGACAACCACGGCACCTCCACGGCCTTCCCGTCCAAGGCGTGCGTCGCGGTCTCGAAGCTGAACATCACCTGGAACAGCGGGTGCGCACCGGCGGAGCGATCCACCGCCATGGCGTCCACCAGCCGCTCGAACGGCAGATCGGCGTTCGAGAACGCGGCCAGGTCGGCGTCGCGCACCTCGCTCAGCAGAGTGGCGAACGAGGCCTCGGCGGCGACTCGCGTGCGCAGGGCGAGGGTGTTGACGAACATGCCGACGAGGGGGTCGAGCGCCCGTTCGCCGCGTCCGCCGACCGGCGAGCCGATCACGATGTCGGCGCTGCCGCTCATCCTGGCCAAGGTGGCGGCGAAGGCCGCGTGCAGCGTCATGAACAGCGTCGCGCCGGTGCGCCGGGCCAGCGCGCGCAGGCCCGCGGCCACCTCGGGCTCGATCACGAAGTCGACGGCGGCTCCTTCGTGCGACGCGACGGCGGGGCGCGGCCGATCGGCCGGGAGCGGCAGCTGCGCGGGGGCGCCGTCCAGTACGGCGCGCCAGAAACGCAGTTGCCGGTAGGCGAGGTCACCCGGGACGTCCTCCGCGCCGAGCAGGTCCCGGTGCCACAGGCTGTAGTCGGCGTACTGCACCGGCAGCGGCTCCCAGTCCGGCCGTCGGCCCGTCAGGCGGGCGAGGTAGGCGCGGACCAGATCGGTGACCAACGGCGCCATCGAGAGAGCGTCGGCTGCGATGTGGTGCACGACGAAGACCAGCACGTATTCGTCGCCGGTGACGCCGCGCGCCTCGTCCACCCGGTCGACCGACAGCAACGCGACCCGGCACGGCAGCTCGTCGGTCACGTCGAATCCGGCGCGCACGATCCCGGCCACGGCGTCCTGTATCGCGCGTCGGTCGATCGGTACCGGATGCAGGCTCAGCCCGATGTCAGCGGCGGCGAGCACGGATTGGCAGGGGCCGCTGTCGGTGTCGGGATAGGTGGTGCGCAGTGTCTCGTGCCGGGCCAGCACGTCGAGCACGGCGCGCTCCAGGGCGGTCACGTCGAGGCGGCCGGTCAGCCGCAGCACGATCGGCAGGTTGTAGACGCTGTCGGCGCCGTCCTGGGGCTCGACGCGGTTGAGGAACCACAGCCGCTGCTGCGCGGGCGAGAGCGGCACCCGCGCGGGCCGCTTCCGGCGGACCAGCGGGAGCCGCTCGGCCCCCGCCGCGCCGAGCCCCTCGACCGCGGCGGCGAAGCCCGCCACCGTGGGCGCGTCGAACAGCGCGCGCACCGGGACGCGCACCCCCGCGGCCTCGCCCGTGCGGGCGGTGACCTGTGTGGCGTCGAGGGAACTGCCGCCGAGGGCGAAGAAATCGTCATCCAGCCCGACCCGCTCTGCCCGCAGCACCTCCGCGAAGACCGCGGCGACCAGCCGTTGCGCGGCGCTCACGGGCGGACGGAAGCGCTCGGCCGCGAGCTCGGGGACCGGCAAGGCCGCGCGGTCCAGCTTGCCGCTGGTGTTCCGGGGGAATTCGGGCAGCTCGACCACCGCCGTGGGCACCATGTAGGCGGGCAGGCGCTGCGCCACGAACGCTTTCACCGAGCCGGGATCGATAGTCGAACCGGGCGCGGCGATCACGTAGCCCGCCAGGAACTCACCCGCCGGTCCGGAGACCAGCCGCGCCGCGGCCTGACGCACCTCGGGCGCCGCCAGCAGCGCCGCCTCGATCTCGGCGAGCTCGATGCGCTGACCGCGGAACTTCACTTGGAAATCGGTGCGGCCCAGGTAGACCAGTTCGCCGTCGCGGCTCCAGCGCACCAGGTCACCGGTGCGGTACATGCGGGTGCCCGGCGCGCCGAACGGGTTGGCGACGAAACGGTCGGCGGTCAGGTCGACGCGACCGTGATAGCCGCGCGCCAGCTGCGCGCCCGCCAGATACAGCTCGCCCGGCACGCCGATCGGGGCGGGCCGCAACCGGCCGTCCAGCACGTAGACCTGCGCATTCCACTCCGGCTCGCCGATCGGGACGTACGGTTCGTCCACCTCGGTGACCGCACGGTTGGTGACGGACACCGCCGCCTCGGTCGGGCCGTACAGGTTGTGCAGGGCCGCGTCGCACACCTGCCGGAACGCGGCGACCGTTGCCGGCGACAGCGCCTCGCCGATGACGAAAACCTCGCGCAGCGAGTCGAGTTCGCCCGGTTGCGCGTGCGCGGCGAACGCCGCGAGCATCGACGGCACGAAGTCGGTGAGCGTCACGCCCTCGCGGGCGATGGTTTCGGCGAGGTAGCGCGGATCGCGGTGCCCGTCCGGCGTCGCCAGCACCAGGGTGGCGCCCGCCCGCAGCGGCAGGAAGTAGCCCCACAGCGAGACGTCGAAGGTGCTCGCGGTCTTCTGCAGATACACGTCGCCGGGGCGCGGACGGTATTCCGCGTGCATCCAGGCCAGCTGGTTGGCGATGGCCTGGTGGCTCACCGCCACGCCCTTCGGCTTACCGGTGGACCCGGAGGTGAAGATCACGTAGGCCGGATGCGATGGGTGCAGCGCGCCGTGGCGCTCGCGGTCGCCGATCTTGCCCGAGGGGTACGTGGACAGATCGAGTTCGTCCAAGTGATAGACCGGCGCGGATGCGTTGCCCGCATCGAATTCGGCCGCCCTGCTGGTAAGGATCGCGTGCGGTCGCGCGGTGTCGAGGATGTGACCGATGCGTTCGGCCGGATGCGCCGGATCCACCGGGACGTACGCGCCACCCGCCCGCGCCACCGCGTACATGGCCACGACCAGCTCGACCGAACGCGGCAAGGCCAGCACGACCAGCGCTTCCGGGCCGACCCCGACCCCGATCAGCATCCTGGCCAGCCGGTCGGCCCGGTCGGACAGTTCGGCGTAGCTCGACCGCTCGGTGTCGGTGATGAGCGCCACGGCATCCGGAGTGCGGCGTACCTGCGCGTCGAATCCCTCGTGCAGGAAGCGGTCCGGCACTCGGTGCCCGCTGGCGTTCCAGCTCGCGGTGACGTAGTCCAGTTCCCCCGCGTCGAGCAGCGGAAGGTCCCCGACCGGCACGTCCGGGTCGTCCACCGCCGCACGCAGCAGGCGGACGAACTTCGCCGCGAATTCGCGAACCGTCGACGCGTCGAACAGGTCGGTGGCGTACGTGAATTCGGCGCGATAGCCGTCGGCGGCGTCGGACACCGTGAGCTGGAGATCGAACTTCGCGAAGCCGGGATCGAAATCGACCGGCTCGATGTCCAGGCCGGGCATGGCCGGCGCGATCGGCCCGATGTTCTGCATGAACAGCGCGACCTGGAACAGCGGATGCCGAGCGGCCGACCGGGCCGGGTTCAGCGCCTCCACCAGTTGCTCGAACGGGATGTCGGCGTGCGCGAACGCGCGCAGGTCGCGGTCGGCGGCATGCGCGACCAGGTCGGCGAAGCCGCGCGCGGCCTCCACTTCGGTGCGCAGCACGAGCGTGTTGACGAACATGCCGACCAGATCGTCCAGGGCGGCCTCGCCCCGGCCCGCGACCGGCGTGCCGATCACGATGTCGACGGTCCCCGACAACCGCGCCAGCAGGGCCGCCAGGGCCGCGTGCAGCACCATGAACGGCGTGGCGCGAACGCGCGCCGCGAACGCCTCCACGTCGGCGCGCAGGGCGGGGTCGAGGGCGAACTCGTGGGTGGCGCCCCGGAACGAGGCCGCGGCCGGACGGGGCCGATCGGCGGGCAGATCCAGTTGCGCGGGCAATTCGGCCAATTCCGTCCGCCAGAAGGCGAGTTGGCGCGCGGCCAGGGAATCGGCATCGGTCTCCACGCCGAGCACCCGCTGCTGCCACAGCGCGTAGTCCGCGTACTGCACCGGCAGCGCGGCCCATTCCGGGGCCCGGCCCTCGCGGCGCGCGGCGTAGGCGGTGGACAAGTCGCGCATCAGCGGACCGAGCGAGAAACCGTCGGCCGCGATGTGGTGGACGACGAGCACCAGCGTGTGGTCCTCGGGCCCGCAGCGCAGCAGGCGCACCCGAACCGGGATCTCCTCGGCGACGTCGAAGCCTTGGCCCGCCGCCCGGCGGATCGCCGCGCCCAGCCTGTCTTCCGGTACGTCGACGGGCGTCAGGTCGAACACCGCGTGCACCCGCCGCACCGATTGCGCGGGTCCGGCGGACGTCTGGGGGTACACGGTGCGCAGCACTTCGTGCCTGGCCACCAGATCTGTGATCGCCGCCGACAGCGCGGCCACCTCCAGCGGTCCGCGCAGGCGCAGCGCCACCGGAATGTTGTCCACAGCGGCCGCGCCGAGGTCGCGGGATTGCTCGGCGTCGGCGTCGAACCGATTGAGGAACCACATCCGCCGCTGCGCGGGTGAGAGCGGCACGTGGTCCGGACGTGGACCGGCCACCAGCGGCGGGCGCGGCGCGACCGGGCGCGCCAGCGCGGCCACCGCGGCCACGGTCGGGCGGTCGAAGAAGTCGCGCACGTCCACGGTCGCGCCGAGGGCGGCGGCTATCCGGGCGAGAGCACGGGTGGCGAGCAGCGAATTGCCGCCGAGCGCGAAGAAATCGTCATCGGCGCCCACGCGCGCCACGCCGAGCAACTCGGCGAAAACAGCGGCCACCGCCGTTTCCGCCTCGGTCTCCGGCGCACGATACACCGATGCGCCGGAGCCGAATTCGGGTTCCGGCAGCGCCCGGCGATCCAGCTTGCCGTTGGCGTTCAGCGGCAGCGCGTCCAGCGGGACGAGCAGCGCGGGGACCATGTACTCGGGCAGCTCGCGCCGGAGACGGTCGAGCACCTCGGCGGCATCTATCGAGTCGCCGACGATGTAGCCCACCAGGTGATCGCCGCTCGCCCGCCGGTGCAGCGCCACCGCCGCCCGGGTCACCCGCGGGTGCCGCAGCAGTGCCGCCTCGACCTCGCCGAGCTCGATCCGCAGGCCGCGCAGCTTCACCTGGAAGTCGGTGCGACCCAGATATTCCAGTTCGTCCGGCCCGCCCTCCGCACCGGGGGCCCAGCGCACCAGGTCACCGGTGCGATACATCCGTTCCCCCGCCGGGCCCTCCGGGTTGGCCACGAACCGCTCGGCGGTCAGGCCGGGCCGTGCGACATAGCCGCGGGCCAGCTGCACGCCCGCCAGGTACAACTCGCCGACCACCCCGCGCGCCACCGGACGCAAGCTGTCGTCCAGCACCAGCAGCTCGGTGTCGTCGGCGGCCACGCCGATCGGTACCGCGGCCACGTCCGCGCCCGTCACCTCGTGCGCGGTCACGTCGACCGCGGCCTCGGTGGGCCCGTACAGGTTGTGCAGCGTCGCGCCACAGATGTCGCGGAAGGCCGCGGCGGTGGCGGCGGGCAGCGCCTCGCCCGAGGCGAAGACCAACCGCAGCGAATCCACCGCGGCCGCCCGCGGCTCGGCGACGAAGACGGCGAGCATGGACGGCACGAAATGCGCCACCGTGACGCCGCGCTCCCCGATCAGCCGCGCCAAGTACGCCGGGTCCCGATGACCGTCCGGCTCCGCGACGACCAGCCGCGCGCCGACCTGCAACGGCCAGAAGAACTCCCACACCGACACGTCGAAGGTGAACGGCGTCTTCTGCACCACCGCGTCGCTGGCGCGCAACCGGTACATCCGCTGCCGCCAGCGCAGATTCGCCACGATCGCGCGATGCGACACGGCGACGCCCTTCGGCCGGCCGGTGGAGCCGGAGGTGAAGATCACGTAGGCGGTGTGATCGGCCGAGCGGGCGACCGCGGGCGCGTCCGCGGTGGGCGGGCTCGCGAATTCGTCGATCCGCAGCGTGGCGATCGCGGACCCGAAGCCTGGCTCGTCGGACGTGGTGGTCAGCACGACCACCGGCGCGGCGACCGCGAGCACATAGGCGATGCGGTCGGCCGGATGGTCCGGATCGATCGGCAGGTACGCGCCGCCCGCCTTCAGGATCGCGTACATGCCCACCACCAGGTCGATCGAGCGGCGGACGGCCAGACCCACCGGCGTGTCCGGCCGGACGCCGAGTCCGACCAGGTGGTGGGCCAGCGCGTTGACGCGGCCGTCGAATTCGGCATAGGTCAGGGTGGCCCCTGCGTAGTCGAGCGCGATCGCGTCCGGGGTGCGCCGCACCTGCTCCTCGTACACGCTCACCAGCGTCTCCACCGGCGCGGCGGCGGCCGGGGCGTCCGGCGCGGCCGCGAGCGCATCGTCGAGCAGCGCGTCCAGCACCGCGCCGAGCGCGCCGTCACCGGAGTCGAGCAGCGCGGGCAGCCGACCGGACACCACTACCGGGACCAGCGCGTCCGCGCCCATGACCGCGGACAGCGCCGCGATGTCCGCGGCCAGTTCCGCGTAGGTGACGGTCTGCTCCCCGTGGCGCAGCGCCACCCGCTGCGGCTCCCGTCCGGCGACCATGGCGACGAGGCCGGGCAGGTCGTCGATGCCGTAGGCGCGGCGCACGGCGTCTGCGTGGGTCATCAGCGGTTTCCTTCCGAATCGAGGGCCGCCGCCGGGTCGGCGAGCACCGCCTCCGCGGCGGCGGGCAAGGTCTGCAGCAAGGCCGCGAGGCCGCTGCCGCCGAGCGCGGCGAGCAAGCCGGGCACCAGCCCGGCGAGCGAGACATGGATCAGGGCTTCGGGTTTGGCCGCCGCGCCCATCGCCCTGGCGACGGCCGCGAGCTTCGCGTCGAGTTCACCGAAGCGGACCTGCCGATCACCGTGCTCGAACGCGGGCGCGTCGGGGGCGACTTGCGCCGCGCGAGCGATCAGCGCGGGCAGGTCGGCCACCGACGGGGCGGGCCGGGGCCGCCGTTCGTCCGCGGAACGGATGTCTATCGCGCGCACGTCCACGGCCGGATCCGCGGCGACCGTCTCCAGCACTCGCAGCAATCGGTCACCGAACGCCTGCGCGGTCGGCTCGTCGAAGATGTCCGTCGCATAGCCGAAGCGCAGCTCGAGACCGGTGCGCGCGCCGTCGGCGGTGAACCGCTCCAGCACCGTGACCTGCAGGTCGAATTTCGCGTCCGCGAGCGGGAGATCGACCGCCTCGACCGCGAGGCCGGGCAGTTCCACCTCTGCCCGCGGCATGTTCTGGAAGGTGAGCAACACTTGGCACAGCGGCGCGTACGACCCGGAACGGATGACGCCCAGCGCCTCGACCACCTGATCGAACGGCACGTCCGCGTGCGAGAGCGCGGCCAGGTCGCGCCGGGTGGCCCGGCGCAGCAGTTCGGCGAAGCTCGCGCGCGGGTCGACCTCGGTGCGCAACGCCACGGTGTTGACGAACATGCCGACCAGCTCGTCCAGCTCGCGGGCACCGCGTCCGGCGACCGGGACGCCGACCGTGATGTCCCCCGAGCCGGACAGTTTCGCCAGCAGCACCGCGAGCGCGCTGTGCACCAGGGTGAACAGCGTGCCGCCGTGTTCGCGGGCCAGCCGCTCCAGCCGGACGGTGCGCTCGGCGCCGATCTCGCGGAGAACGCTTGCCCCTTGCATGCTTCGGCGTGCCGGGCGCGGACGGTCGGTGGGCAGGGCCAGGATTTCCGGCGCAGCGGCCAATTCGGTTCGCCAGAAGGCGAGTTGGCGCGCCGCCAGGCTGTCCGGATCGGCGGCGTCGCCGAGCATCTCGTGCTGCCAGGCGCTGTAGTCGCGGTATCGGATCGCCGGTGGATCCCATTCCGGCGCGTGTCCGGCGGACCTGGCCGCGTACGCGCGCACCAGGTCGGCGGTCAGTGGCGCGATCGAATACCCGTCCGCAGCGATGTGGTGCAGCACGACCACCAGGACGTGGTCGTCGGCGTCGGTGCCGAACAGGGCGGCGCGCACGGGCGGCGAGGTGGCGAGGTCGAAGCGGAGGGACACGAACTCCGCGATCCGCGTGTCCAGTTCCGCTCGCGGCACCGGGATCGGCGTCAGGCCGACCGGCGATGCGGGCACAACCTCTTGCACGGGTCCCGCCTCGGTATCGGGGTACCTCGTGCGCAGCGTCTCGTGCCGGTCGAGCACATCGCCGACGGCCGCCTCCAGCGCCGCCACGTTCAGCTCGCCGCGCAACCGCAGCGCGGCCGGAATGTGGTAGGCCGACGAATCCGGCGCGAGCCGGTCGACCACCCACATGCGCTGCTGCGCGGGAGCGAGCGGCGCGGGCCCGGCGCAGGCGCGGCGGACCAGTGCGGGCCGGGCCGCGCCGCGCTCGGTGACCGCGAGACGCTCGGCGAGCGCCGCCGGTGTCGGTGCTTCGAACACCGCGGCCACCGGGACATGTCCGCCCAGTGCCGCGCCGAGCCGGGCCGCGAGCCGGGTGGCCATCAGGGAATTGCCGCCCCTGGCGAAGAAGTCGTCGTCCACGCTCACCGCGTCCACGCCGACGACCTCGGCGAACGCTTCCGCGACCAGTCGCTCCAGCGCACCGGCCGGTGCGCGGAAGCCCGCCTCCGCGAACACCGGCTCGGGCAGCGCGGCGCGATCGATCTTGCCGTTGGCCGTCAGCGGCAACGCCACCAGCACGACGACGGCCGCAGGCGTCATATAGCCGGGCAGCAGCGCGGCCACCGCCGCGCGCAGTGACGCGGCGCGTTCGGCGTACGTTCCCGGATCCGCTTCCGGCAGCGCGGCATAAGCGATGAGCCGCGTTCCGGCGCGCTCGTCGGCGCGCGCCACCGCGACCGCCGCGGTCACCCCCGGCTGCCGCAGCAGTGCCGCCTCGACTTCGCCGAGTTCGATGCGGAAGCCGCCGATCTGCACCTGGAAGTCGGCGCGCTCCAAGTAATCCAAGGCGCCGTCGGGACGCCAGCGCACGATGTCGCCGGTGCGGTACATCCGCTCGCCCGCCGCACCGAGTTCCACCGCGAACGGATCGGCCACGAAACGGTCGGCAGTGAGCGCCGGACGGCGCCGGTAGCCGCGGGCCAGCTGCGCACCCGCGAGATACAACTCGCCCGGCACCCCGATCGGCGCGGGCCGCAGCCGCGCGTCCAGCACGTAGACCCGGCTGTTCCAGGCGGGTGACCCGATCGGGACGGTGTGCTCCGGCGGTGTGCGTACCGGGAACGCGGTGATCGACACCGCCGCCTCGGTGGGGCCGTAGAGATTCTCCAACGTGGCTGCGGCTCGGTGGCGGCGCAGGAAGTCCGCGGCCGTCGCGGACGGCAACGCCTCACCGATGGCGAGCACATGCCGCAGCGTCTCCGGCAGCGCGGCGCCCGGCTCCGCCGCCAGCAGCATGCCGATCAGGGCGGGCACCGCGTGCAGCACGGTCACGCCGTGCCGGCGCAACAACGCGCGCAACAGATCCGGGTCGCGTTCGGCCCCGGGCGCGGTGACGATCAGGCGCCCTCCGGTGACCAGCGGAGACCACAACTCCCACACCGACAGATCGAAGGTCGCGGGCGTCTTCAGCAGCACGCGATCGTCCGCGCCGAGGCCGAATCGCTCGGCCAGCCAGGCCAGCTGGTTCACGATCGCGGCGTGCGGGATCGTCACGCCTTTCGGCCGACCCGTGGATCCGGAGGTGAAGACGACGTACGCCGGATGCTCCGGACGCAACGGCCGCGTCCGCTCCGCGTCCGTGATCGGCGTCGCGGCGCACCCGGCGAGGTCGAGTCGATCGATGTCCCACGCGGCGCAGCGGGTTCCGGCGGGCACACCGTCGCGAGAGGTCGTGAGGACGACCGCGGGCGCGGCGACGGACATGATGTGGGCGATCCGTTCGGCCGGATGGTCGGGATCGAGAGGCACATACGCCCCTCCCGCGCTCACCACGGCGTACATCGCGACGACCAGGTCCGGTGCGCGGCGCATCGCCAGCACGACCGTCGATTCCGGGCCGACTCCGGCCGCGATCAGTTTGCGGGCCAGACGGTTCACCCGGTCACCGAACTCGGCGTAGCTCAGCTCGGCTCCGGTCGTCGCGTCCACCAGCGCGACCGCCCTCGGGGTGCGCGCGGTCTGCGCGTCGATCAGATCCGCGAGCGTGGCCCGCGTGACCGGCTGCCGGGTCCGGTTCCATTCGGCGAGCACCAGCGACCGATCGGTGCCGAGCAGATCGATGTCGCCGACCGGGAGGTCGGGCCGGACCGCGACCGTCTCCAGCACCCGGCGCAGCTGGGCGGCGAAACGGAACGCGGTCGGCCGCTCGAACAGATCCGTGGCGTAGCGCAACGCCAAGTCGACGCCGTCGGGCATGCCGTCGGCGTCATAGGCGTCCACCGCGAACAGGTGCAGGTCGAATTGCGCCACGCCTTGGTCGAAGTCGAGTTCGCGGACCTCCAGTTCGGGCAGGCGCAGTTGTCCGCGCTCGTGGTTCTGGAACGAGTAGCCGACCTGGAACAGCGGATGACGGGCGGTCGAGCGCACCGGATTGAGCACTTCCACCAGGCGTTCGAACGGCACGGTCGCGTGTTCGAGCGCCGCGAGGTCGGCGGCGCGGGCACGCGCGAGGAGCCCGGCGAACGACTCGCCGCCGTCGATGCCGACGCGCAGGACGAGGGTGTTGACGAACATTCCGACCACGTCATCGAGTTCGGCCGCGCCGCGTCCGGCCACCGGCGTGCCGATCGCGATGTCGCCGGCGCCGGACCAGCGCGCGAGCAGCACCGCGAACGCGGTGTGCAGCACCATGAACAGCGTCGCGCCGTGCCGCCTGCCGAGGGCGGCGAGATCCGCGTGCAACCGCGCGCCGATCGTCGACGGCACCTGGTCGCCACGCAGGCTCTGCGTCGCCGGACGCGGGCGGTCGGTCGGCAGCGCCAGTTGGTCGGGAAGCCCGGCGAGGGTCTCGGTCCAGAACTCGATCTCGCGGGCCGCCACCGATCCGGCGTCGTCCTCGGCGCCGAGCAGATCGTGTTGCCACAAGGCGTAATCGGCGTACTGCACGGCGAGCGGCGCCCATTCCGGTGCGGCGCCGTCGCGACGCGCGGTATAGGCGACCATCAGGTCCCGCACGAACGGCGCGATGGACGAGCCGTCGGCGGCGATGTGGTGCAGCACCGCGGCGAGCACGAATTCGCTGTGCCCATCCTCCGGGCGTTCGTCCGCTCGCCGCACACGGAACAGTCGTATCCGCACCGGAATCTCGGCGGTGACGTCGAAGGTCGTCTCCGCCAATTCCCGGACACGCTGCGGTATCTCGCATTCCGGAATGTCGATCGGCCGCACTACCGGGGCCGCGTCAGCGGCGTCGACGAACTGCACCGGTTCACCGTCGACCTGCGGATACCGGGTGCGCAGCGCCTCGTGCCGTGCGATCACGTCGGCGAGCGCGGCCTGCAGCGCGGCCACATCCAGCCGGCCGGACAGCCGCAGCGCCACCGGGATGTTGTACGCGGTGGACGACTGGTCGAACCGGTTCAGGAACCACATCCGCTGCTGCGCTGGCGAGAGCGGTATCCGCGCCGGACGCGGCCCGGCCACCAGCGGCGGCCGGGCGCCGCCCATGGCGACCGCGCTAGCCACGGCCGCGAGGTCCGCGACCCGGGGAGCTTCGAACAGCGCCCGCACCCCGACCGTCCGGCCCAGCGCCGCGCCGATCCGGGCGACCGCCTTCGCGGCCAGCAGGGAACTGCCGCCGAGCGCGAAGAAGTCGTCGTCGGCGCCCACCGCCCGGTCCGACCCGAGCACCTCGGCGAACACCTCGGCCACCACGCGTTCGCTCGAGGTGGACGGCGCCCGGTAGGCGGTCGACTCGAACCGCGGTGCGGGCAGCGCCGCACGATCGAGTTTCCCGTTGACGGTCAACGGGATCCGCGGCACCGGCACGATCGCGGCGGGCACCATGTGCTCGGGCAGGCGGCACAGCAGCGCTTGCCGCAACGCGACGGTATCGATCGGCTCGTCGGCGGCCACCACGTACGCGACGATGCGCGGTTCGTCCACCAGGTCGGTGCGCACCACCACGGCGACCTCGCGCACCGCGTCGGACGCGTCGAGCAACGCGGCCTCGATCTCGCCCAGCTCGATGCGGAAGCCGCGCAGATTGACCTGCTGGTCGGCGCGCCCGAGGTACTCCACATCGCCGTCGGGAGTCCAGCGGGCCAGATCGCCGCTGCGGTAGGCGAGCGATCCGTCGCCGGCGTACGGGTCCGCGACGAAGCGGCCCGCGGTCAAGGCGGGGCGGTGCAGGTAGCCGCGCGCCAACTGGCCGCCCGACACGTAGATCTCGCCGGGCACCCCGACCGGTACGGGCCGCAGCCGGTCGTCGAGCAGGCGCACGGTCAACCCGGGCAGCGCGCCGCCGATCACGCTCGCGGAGCCGGTGCGCTTGTCGATCTCGCGATAGGACACGTGCACCGTGGTCTCGGTGATGCCGTACATATTCACCAGGCGGGGCGCGTCCGGGTAGCGGGCGAACCAGCCCGCCAGGCGCTGCGGCTCCAGCGCTTCACCGCCGAAGACGACGGTGCGCAACGCGAACGGCGCGGGTTGCGGCTCGGCGAGATCGGCGGCGACCAGCTGATAGAACGCCGACGGGGTCTGGCTGAGCACGGTGACCCGCTCGGCGATCAGCAGTTCCCGGAACTGCTGCGGGGAGCGCGAGGTGTAGTAGTCGACCACCACCACCGTCGCGCCGGACAGCAGCGGACCCCACAGTTCCCACACCGAGAAGTCGAAGGCGTACGAATGGAACAGGGTCCACACGTCCGCCGGGCCGAAGCCGAACCGCCGCCGCGTGTTGTCCAGCAGCCGCAGCACGTTGCGATGCGGCACCACGACGCCTTTGGGCCTGCCGGTGGAGCCGGAAGTGTAGATGACGTAGGCGACGTGCGCGGAGCGCAGCGGGCCGCGCCGATCGGCGTCGGTGATCGGAGCGCCGCTGAACTCCGCGAGGTTCGGCGCGTCGACGTCGATCACCGGTCCGCCGAACCAGCCGCGCGGCAGCTCGGTGGCGGCGCCCGCGATCGCGCAGATCGGGCGGGCGTCGTCGAGGACGTACTCGATCCGGTCGTCCGGGTAGGCCGGGTCGATCGGCAGGTACCCGCCTCCTGCTTTGAGCACGGCCAGCAGTGCGACCACCAGCTCCGCCGAGCGGGGCAGCGCGACGGCGACCAGCGTCTCCGGGCCGACACCCGCGGCGACCAGCCGCCGCGCCAATCGGTTGGACCAGTCGTCGAGTTCGGCGTAGGCCAGCGACCGCGCGCCGTCTCGAACCGCGACGGCGTGCGGGTCCAGTGCGGCGGCGCGGGCGAAACGCTCGGCCACACTGCCGGTGACGTCGGCGACGTCGTCCCCGCCGACCGGCCATTCGTACAGCGCGCGGTGCTGTTCCTCGGCGCTGAGCAACTGGATGTCGCCCACGACCACGGTGGGGTCGGCGGCGATGGCGGCGAGCACCTGGGTGAACCGCCTGCCGAGCAACTCGATCGACGGCGCGTCGAAAAGGTCGGTGGCGTAGCGGATCTCGACCCGCATGCCGTCGGCGCGGCCGTCCCGGTCGTTGGACTCCAGCACGGTGAACTGGAGGTCGAATTCGGCCACGGGCGCGTCGAACTCCTGCGCGCGCACCCGCAGGCCCGGCAGCTCGAGGTCGGGCAGGGCGAAGTTCTGGAAGGTCAACGCCACTTGGAACAGCGGATGACGGTTGCGCGAGCGGGTGGGCGCGAGTGCCTCGACGAGTCGTTCGAACGGCACGTCGGCGTGCGAGAGCGCGTCCAGGTCCTGGTCGCGCACCGCGTCCAGCACGGTCTCGAACCGCGCCCTGGAGTCGACGGCGGTGCGCAATACCAGCGTGTTGACGAACATGCCGACGAGCCGGTCCAGCGCCGCGTCGCCGCGTCCGGCGACCGGGGTGCCGATCGCGATGTCCGAGCCGCCGGACAGGCGGGCCACCAGCACCGCCAGCGCGGCGTGCACGGTGCTGAACAGCGTGGTCTCCCGTTTGCGCGCCAGCTCGCCCAGTTCGCTGTGCAGATCGGAGTCGATGCGCAGGCGGTGGGTCGCGCCGCGATGGGACGAGATCGCGGGACGCGGGCGATCGGCGGGCAGTTCGAGCTGCTCCGGCAGGCCGTCCAGGGTGCGCCGCCAGTAGTCGAGTTGCCGCTCCGGGTCGGCGGATTCGGCTTGCCAGAGCGCGTAGTCGGCGTACTGCACCGGCAGGGCGTCCCAGGCCGGCGCGGCGGCGGCGCGACGCGCCGAGTAGGCGGTCATCAGGTCCTCGGCCAGCGGTCCGAGGGAGAAGCCGTCCGCGGCGATGTGGTGCAGCACCAGGGCGAGCACGTACTCCGTCTGCGGCGCGTCGTCGATCGCGAACAAGATCGCGCGCAACGGGGTCTGGGTGGTCAGGTCGAAGGGGGTTGCCGCCAGCTCCCCGAGCTGGTGTGCCAGCGCGGTTTCGGTCACCCGCACGACCGGTAGGTCAGGGTCGGCCGAAGCCAGGATCAGTTGTTCCGGGCCTTCCGGGCCGTCGGGGTAGACGGTGCGCAAGGTCTCGTGCCTGGCCACCACGTCGGCCAGGGCCGTGGTCATCGCGGCGAGGTCGAGCTCACCCGAGAGCCGCAACGCGACCGGGATGTTGGCGATCGCGTCGGCCGGACCGGCTTGCTCGTCGGCGTGGAAACGGTTGACGAACCAGATGCGCTGCTGGGCCGGGGACAGCGGCATCCGGTCCGGCCGCGGGCGGGGGCGCAGTGGTGCGCGTCCGCCGTCGCCGCGATGTGCCTCGGCGCGAGCGGCCAGCGCGGCGACGGTCGGCGCGTCGAACAGCATTCGCACCGGCAACTGGGTGTCGAGCGCAGCGCCGAGCCGGGCCGCCGCCCTGGCGGCGGTGAGCGAGTTGCCGCCGAGGGCGAAGAAGTCGTCGTCCATGCCCACCCGGTCGACGCCGAGCAGGTCACCGAACGTGGCGGCGACGAGGTGCTGTACCGGTGTGGCAGGCGCGCGGAACCGCGCGGACGCGACCACGGGCGCCGGTAGCGCGCGACGGTCCAGCTTGCCGGAGGCGTTGAGCGGGAACTCGGTCAGCACGACGTAGGCCGAGGGGACCATGTACGCCGGTAGTCGCCGGGTGAGCGCCGCTTCGACCGCGCTCGGATCCAGGCTCGTCCCGGATGTCTCGATCAGGTAGGCGACGAGGCGTTCACCGGTTCCGGAGTCGTTGCGCACCACCACGACGGCTTGCGCGATCTCGTCCAGCCCGGTCAGCGCCTGCTCGATCTCACCGAGTTCGATCCGCAGACCACGCAACTTCACCTGGAAGTCCGTGCGGCCCAAATACTCCAACTCACCGTGCTCGGTCCACGCCACCAAGTCACCCGTGCGATACATCCGCGCACCCGGCTCGCCGTACGGGTTGGCCACGAACCGGTCACTCGTCAGATCCGGACGCGCGACATAACCCCGCGCAAGCTGCACACCCGCCAGATACAACTCACCCGCCACACCCACCGGAACCGGACGCAACCGAGCATCCAACACGAACACCTGCGTGTTGAACACCGGCGCACCGATCGGCACCGACTCGATATCAGCATCCACGACCTCGTGGAACGTGACATCGACCGCCGCTTCGGTCGGACCGTAGAGGTTGTGCAACGCCGCACCGGTCAACTCACGCAAACGATGCGCGGGCTTGGGCGCCAACGCCTCACCCGAAGCGAACACCAGCCGCAACGAAACACACTGCGCCGCAGCCGCATCCGCGACGAACACCGCCAGCATCGACGGCACGAAATGGGTGACCGTCACCAGTTCGGCGCTGATGACCTCGGCCAGGTACGCGGGGTCACGATGCCCATCCGGCTTCGCCACCACCAAGCGCGCGCCGACCTGCAACGGCCAGAAGAACTCCCACACCGACACATCGAACGTGGCAGGCGTCTTCTGCAACACCACATCGGCGCCGGTCAACCGGTAGACGGTCTGCATCCACACCAGACGGTTCACGATCGCCGCATGCGAGACCGCCACACCCTTCGGACGACCCGTCGAACCCGACGTGAAGATCACATACGCCGTGTTCGACGGCGTGAGCGTCCCGAGCCGGTCCGCATCGGTCAGCGGTCCGCCGGAATAGTCCTCGGTATCGAACAGGTCGACATCCAGCACCGCCCACAGCCCGCTGCCCTCGGCCGAAGAGGACAGTTCGAGCCCGTCCTCGGAACGTGTCAGCACGCACACCGGACGCACGGTCCGCAGCACGTCGGCAACCCGCTCGGCCGGATGTCCCGGATCGATCGGCACATAGGTCCCGCCCGCCGCGAGCACCGCGTAGAGGGCCACGACGAGATCGATCGACCGCTGCATGCCCACTGCCACGGGCGTGTCCGGCCGCACGCCGACGGACACCAGCAGCCTGGCCAGCCGGCGCACTCGGTGCGCGAACTCGGCGTAGGTGAGCGATTCGCCCTCGAAGGTGAGCGCGATCGCGTCGGGCGTCCGCGCCGCCTGTGCTTCGAACAGCGACACCAGCGTCGCTTCCGGATCCACCGGGTGGCCGGTGGCATTCCAGGCGTCCAGGACGAGGGCGCGTTCCCCCGGGCCGAGCACGTCGATCGCCTCCAGCGACACCTGCGGGTCGGCGACCACCGCGTCCAGCACCCGGCGCAAGCGCAGCGCGAACGATGCGACGGTGGCCGCGTCGAACAGGTCGGTCGCATATTCGAAGCTCGCGGTGAGGGCACCGTCCGGCGCTTCCGCCACGGACAGGTGCAGGTCGAATTTCGCTGTCCGGGTGTCGGCATCGAGCCGCGATACGGCCAGGCCGGGCAGCTCGAGTTCGGTCCGCGCGGTGTTCTGCCAGTCGAGCATCACCTGGAACAGCGGATGCCTGGACGCCGACCGCTCCGGCGCCAGTACCTCGACCAGGCGCTCGAACGGGGCGTCGGCGTGGGCGAAGGCGGCCAGATCGCGCTCGCGGATCGCCGCGACGAACTCGGTGAACGTCAGCTCGGGCCGGACGTCGGCGCGCAGCACGACGGTGTTGACGAACATGCCGACCAGCTCGTCCAGCGCAGGGTCACCGCGACCGGCCACGGGGGTGCCGAGCACGATGTCCCGCTGCCCGGACAACGTGGCCAGCAGTGTGGCGAACGCCGCGTGCAACACCATGAACAGCGAGGCGTTCGCCGCGTCGGCGATCTCCCGCAACCGGCGCCGCGTCGCGGCCTCGATGGTGAACGCGTGGCGCGCGCCGTGACCCGACGCGACGGCGGGACGCGGCCGATCCGCAGGCAGCGCCGACACATCCGGCAGACCCGCCAGCTCGCCGCGCCAGAACCGGATCTGTCCGGCCAGCACCGAATCCGGATCGTCCTCGGACCCGAGAGTCTCGCGCTGCCACAACGCGTAATCGGCGTAGTGGACGCCCAAGGGCGTCCAGTCGGGTGCGGCGCCCGCGCGACGAGCGCTGTAGGCGCGCATGAGATCACGGGTGAGCGGTGCGAGCGACCAGCCGTCGGCGCTGATGTGGTGCAGTGCGACGACGAGCACGTGATGGTCGTCGCCGAGACACAGCAGAGCGAGGCGCACCGGCGGCTCGG
The DNA here is from genome assembly GCF_009829325.1 of Nocardia sp. CY41. Taxonomy (GTDB): domain Bacteria; phylum Actinomycetota; class Actinomycetes; order Mycobacteriales; family Mycobacteriaceae; genus Nocardia. The sequence continues at coordinate 138,906 of NZ_VUOS01000017.1, read as the reverse complement.
CATCCACCCGGAAGGGGATTCCCACCAGTTCGTGGATCCGCTCCGGCAACAGCCGCTCGTCGAGCGTTTCCGCGACCAGCTCGACGCGCGCCTCGTCGACCGGGAGCACCAATTGATACGGAATGCCCTCCGCCGCAGGGAAAATGGTGCGCAGTGACTCGTGTCTGGCCAGCACATCGGCGGCCGCGTCGGCCAGCGCCGCCCGATCGAGCGCCCCGCGCAACCGGATGGCGGCGACCAAATTGTCGGCCACCGACGCGGTGTCGAACTGGTTGAGGAACCACATACGCTGCTGCGCGTACGACAGCGGGACGCGCGTCGGACGCGGCCCCGCGACCAGCGGCGCCCGGTTGTGCGCCCGGCCGCCGCCGGACAGGTGCGCGGCCAGCGCCGCCACGGTCGGATACTCGAACAACGCCCGCACCGGCACCTCGGTGTCCATGGCGTCCGCCAAGCGGGCCGCGATCTGCGTGGCGACCAGCGAATTTCCGCCCAAGGCGAAGAAGTCGTCGTCCGAGCCGACCGGGTCGACACCCAAGACCTGCCCGAACACCGCGGCGACGGTCCGCTCCCCCGGCGTGCCGGGCGCACGGAAGGTCTTGGTGACCGGTTGCGGGTCGGGCAGTGCCGTGCGGTCCAGCTTGCCGGAGGAAGTGAGCGGCATGGCGGCCAGCGCGACGTACGCGGTGGGCACCATGTACGAGGGCAGCACCTTGCGCAGCCGCTGCTCCAGCTCGGCGGCCAGGCGATCCGGGGCGACGGCGCAGACCACGTAGGCGGCCAGCGTCTCGCCGGAGGGCAGGCTGACGACCCGCGCCGCCGCCGCGCGCACGTCGTCCATGGCGAGCAGGGCGGCTTCGATCTCACCGAGTTCGATCCGCTGCCCACGCAGTTTCACCTGGAAATCGCTGCGGCCCAGATACTCCAGCGCGCCGTCCCTACGGCGCACCAGGTCTCCGGTCCGGTACATCCGGCTGCCCGCCGGTCCGTGCGGGTCGGCGACGAAACGCTCCGCGCTCAGGCCGGCGCGGCCGTGGTAGCCGCGCGCCAGCTGCACGCCGGACAGGTACAGCTCGCCGACCACGGCGTCCGGAACCGGTCGCAACCGCGCGTCGAGGACCACGGCCCGGCTACCCGGTACCGGACGCCCGATCGGCGCCGGGCCGCCAACGGCCGGGTCGACGGGGGCATGCGTGGCGTGCACGGTGAATTCGGTGGGGCCGTATAGGTTGTACAGCCGCGCGCGGCTCACCGCGGCGAACGCGGCGGCGGCCTCGCCGGTCATCGCCTCGCCCGCGACCAGCACGGTGCGCAGCGAGGCGATCGCCTCCGGCGCGGCGGCGGCGAACACCGTGAGCATGGACGGGACGAACGAGGTCATCGTGACCCGGTGCGCGGCGATGGCCTTCGCGAGGTAGCGGGGGTCGCGATGTCCGTCGTGGTCGGCGACGACGATCCGCGCGCCGCGGGTGAGCGGCGCGAACAACTCCCACACCGAGACGTCGAAGGTGGCCGGGGTCTTGAACAGCACGACGTCGTTCGCATCGATCCGGTATTCGTCCGCCAGCCATCGGATCTGGTTGACCGCCGAGTCGTGCTGCACCGCGACGCCTTTGGGGCGGCCGGTCGAACCGGAGGTGAAAATGACGTACGCGATACCGGATGCGCGCAAGGGCGCGGTGCGGTGGGCGTCGACGACCGGCGCGTCGGAGTACTCCGTGACGTCCGGGGCATCGACCACAACGACCGGAAGCACGCTACGCTCCGCGAACTCCTCCGTCCGGCCGTCACTGGTGCGGGCCAGCAGGCAGACCGGGCGCGCCGCGGCGATCACCTGCGCGATCCGGGCCGCGGGCTGGTCCGGATCCACCGGCACGTACGCGCCACCCGCGGTCAGCACCGCGTACGCCGCCACCACGAAATCGATCGAGCGCCGCATACCGAGCACGACCGTCCGCTCCGGGCCGACACCCGCGGCGATCAACCGGCGCGCCAGCCGGTTGACCGCGCCCGCGAACTCCGCATAGCTCAACTGCCGCTCGTCGTCGAGCACCGCGACCCCGCCCGGCGTGCGCCGCACCTGTGTCTCGAAGGCGGTGAGCACCGTCTCCGCCGGGTCCTGGACGCCGACGGGAGCCTGCCCTGCCGCGAGAGCGCGCGCTCGCCCGTCGTGGTCGAGCAGCGGCAGATCGCGCACCGCGATCCCGGGATCGGCGGTGATGGCGTCCAGGAAGCCGATCAGCGCACGGGCGTAGCCCGCGATGGTGGCCGAGTCGAACAGATCCGTGGCGTAAGTGAATTCGGCGGGAACCCCCGCCGGTGCCGAACCTTCCCCGAGTCCGGCGCCGGCGGAGTTCTCGGTGACCGTGAGCTGGAGATCGAGCTTGGTCACACCGGTCTCCAGGGTACTGGTGGCGACCGACAGTTCGGGCAGTTCGACGGCGATTGCCTCGGCGTTGTCGAAGGCGAGCAGCACTTGGAACAACGGATGGCGGGCCTGCGAGCGCGGCGGATCCAGCGCCGCGACCACCTGCTCGAACGGCAGCTCGGCGTGGCCGAAGGCGGCGAGATCCCGCTCGCGCACGTGGGCGAGCAGTTCGGTGAACGGCGCGGCGGCGTCGACCCGGGTGCGCAGGGCCAGGGTGTTGACGAACATGCCGATCAGCTCGTCGAGCGCGCGGTCGCCCCGGCCCGCGACCGGGGTACCGATCACGATGTCCGCGCTGCCGGACAGGCGCGACAGCAGCGCGGCCAGTGCGGCGTGCGTCAGCATGAAGGTCGACACGCCCTGCGCGCGGGCGAGTTCGCCCATTCGCGAGATCACTTCGCCGGGCAGCTCGAAGCCGAATGTCGCGCCCCGGCCGGAGGCGACCGCCGGGCGGGGCCGGTCGGCGGGCAGGTCGAGCTGGTCGGGCGCGCCCGCCAGCGCTCCGGTCCAGAACGACAGCTGGGCGGCGGCGAACGGATCGCCTGCGGAGCCGAGCAGTTCGAGCTGCCAGAGGCTGTAGTCGGCGTACTGGACCGGCAGCGGGGCCCACGCGGGCGCGACACCGCCCCGACGCGCCTCGTAGGCGGTCATCACGTCGCGGGCGAGCACCCGCAGCGACAACCCGTCGGCGGCGATGTGGTGCAAGACGAGCGCCAAGGCGTGGCTGCCGTCGTCCACCGCGAAGATCCGGGCCCGGATCGGGATCTCGCGCTCCAAGTCGAAGCCGCGCGCGGCGAACGCGCGCAGACACGCGCCGAGCTCGTCGGCGGTGATCGCCTCCGGTGCGCCTGCCACCTCGGCCACCGACAGCACGACCTGCTGTGCGGTCGGGCCACCGCCGTCGCCGGGCGGCAGCGCGGGGAAGATCGTGCGCAGCACCTCGTGGCGGATGACCACGTCCCCGAGCGCCTGACGCAGGGCCGTGGCGTCCACCACGCCGCGCAGCCGCACCACGAACGGCATGTTGTAGCTCGCGCCGGAGCGCTCGAACCGGTTGAGGAACCAGATGCGCTGCTGCGCCGGGGAAAGCGGAACCAGCGGCGGCCGTGGCCGTGCCCGCAGCTGCGCGACCAAGGACGCGCCGCCGGATCCACCGGCCCGCTCGACGAATCCGGCGAGTTCGGCCACCGTGCAGGCGGCGAATACGTCACGGACCCCGAGCGGGCAGTTCAGGTCGGCGGACAGCCGGGCGGCCACCTGCGTGGCCACCAGACTGTTTCCGCCGAGTGCGAAGAAGTCGTCGTTGCGACCGACCTGCTTGTTACCGAGCACTTCGCCGAACACCCGCGCGACCGCCCACTCCACCGGTGTGGCAGGTGGGACGTAACCGGACGAAACCCTGCTGGGAGCGGGTAGCGCACGGCGATCCAACTTCCCCGAGGCGTTCACCGGCAGTGTGTCCAGCACCACGTAGACCGCGGGCACCATATACCCGGGCAGTGCCCGCGCCGCCGCGGCACGCAGCAGCTCAGGCCGCACCGCGTCCGGCTCCGCCGCCACCACGTAGGCCACCAACCGCGCGCCGACCCCCGCGTCGTCGCGCACCACGACCACCGCGCGCGCCACCGCGTCCACCCTGGCCAGCACGGCCTCGATCTCGCCGAGTTCGATGCGCAGGCCGCGCAGCTTGACCTGGAAATCGGTGCGTCCGAGGTACTCCAGTTCGCCGTGCGTGGTCCAGCGCACGAGGTCACCGGTGCGATACATCCGGTCCCCCGCCCGTGCGGGCCCGTTCGGTCCGCCGAACGGGTCGGCCACGAAACGCGCCGCGGTCAGCTCCGGGCGCGCGACATAGCCCCGGGCGAGCTGTACCCCCGACAGATACAGCTCACCCGGCGCCCCGACCGGTACCGGCCGCAGCCGCGAATCGAGGACGTAGAGCCTGGTGTTGAACACCGGCGCGCCGATCGGCACCGAGAGGGTATCGGTGTCGGTGACTTCGTGAAAGGTGACGTCGACCGCTGCTTCCGTCGGACCATACAGATTGTGCAGGCGAACGCCGGTCAGGGCGCGCAGCCGCTGGGCGAGCGCGGCGGGCAGCGCCTCCCCGGAGGCGAACACCGTGCGCAGCGGCGTACGGAGCACGGCGTCCTGATCGGCGAGGAACGCCTCGAGCATCGACGGCACGAAATGCGCTGTGGTGACCCGGTATTCGTCGATGACGCGGCGCAGATAAGCGGGATCGCGGTGCCCGTCCGGCTGGGCGAGCACCAGCGTCGCGCCGATCTGTAGCGGCCAGAAGAATTCCCACACCGACACGTCGAACGTAGCCGGGGTCTTCTGCAGCACAACATCTTCGGTGGATAGTCGATAGGTCTGCTGCATCCACACCAGCCGGTTCACGATGGCGCGGTGGGTGATCGCGACGCCCTTGGGCAGACCGGTCGATCCGGAGGTGAAGATCACATACGCCGGATGCTCCGGCCGCAGGGCCGCGACGCGTTCCCGGTCCCAGATCGGCCCCGCTCCGACCGTCCCGTCGGCTTGGTCCACCCGCACCGCGGGCAAACCCGACAGCTCCTGCGGCTGGTCCGGCCCAGCGGTCAGCACGCAGGCCGGGCGGGCCGTGGCCAGAATGTGCGCGGTGCGCTCCGGCGGATGGTCCGGATCCAGCGGCAGGTAGGCGCCGCCCGCCGCGAGCACCGCGTACATGGCGATCACCAGTTCCGGCGACCGCGGCAGGCGCAGCGCGACCAGTGTCTCGGGTCCGACGCCGAGCGCTATGAGCCGCCGGGCGAGCCGGTTGCTGCGCGCGGCGAGTTCGCGGTAGGTCAGGTCCGGCGCACCGGCGGCCCGCAGCGCCACCGCGCTCGGCGTGCGGGCCGCCTGCGCCTCGAACATCGACACCAGCGTCGCCACGGGAGCGAAGCCCGCCGAGCGACCCGGCAGCTGCGCTTCCACGTCGAATCCCGTCTCGTTCCAGATCCGGGTGCTGACCTCGAGTTCCAGCTCGGTCGCGACGTCGACGGCGGCGAGCGCGGTATCCGGCTCGGTGGCGGCCAAGCGCTCCAGATAGCGGAGGAACCGGGCGTGCTGCCGTGCGACATCGTCGGCGGTGTACAGGTACGGATTGGCCTCGAAGTCGACGTGCACCCGGTCCCGGTCGCCGTAGTAGACAGTGAGGCCGAGGTCCTCGACCGGACCGGTGGACAACACGTGATAGCGGCCCACGGTCGCGCCGAGGGTGAGATCGCTGCGGAACAGCATGATGTTGGCCAGCGGCCCGAACAGCCCGCGGTGTGCGAGACCGGCGGCGCGCTCGGCGTCGCGCCGGATGTCCTCGTGCCGGTAGCGCTGGTGGCGCAGCGCGCCCGCCACCTCGACGCGGGTGGCGCGCAACAGTTCGCCCCAGGTTCCGTCGACCGGCACCCGCAGCGGCACGATGTTCGACAGCATGCCCGCCGAGCGCCGCAGCGCCGCGGTGGTGCGCCCGGTCACCGGCAGGCTCAGCACCGCCTCGTCCCGGTCGGTCAGCCGGCCGAGGTAAGCGGCGAACGCCGCGAGCAGCACCACCGCGAGTGTCGAATCATGCTCGGCCGCAAGCGCGTTCATCCGGTCGACCAGTTCCGGCGCGAGCGCTCGGCCGGCGACGATATTGGCCGCGCGCCGCGGCGCGGCGCGACCGCAGAGGCCGACCGCGCCGTCCAGTCCGGGCACCCGCGCGGCCCAGTGCGCGCGATCGGACTCGAATCGGGGGCTGTCGCGGTAGGCGAGTTCGGCTGCGGTCAGCGCGGCGAGCGGCTCGGGCCGCACGGCCGAGGGTTCGGTGCCGAGGATCCGCGCGGTGTACCGCTCGGCCACCCGCGTGGTGTTGGTGAGCGCGCCGTAGCCGTCCAGCACGATGTGATGGGCCCGCAGATACCAGAAGTACCGGCGCTCGGCGACGCGCAGTACGGCGCCCGCGAACAGCCGGTCGGCGAGCAGGTCGACCGGCGCGCTCGCGTCGGCGCGCATCCAGGCGTGCGCGGCCGCCACCGGGTCCCCCTGGTCGCGCAGGTCGATCAGCGGGATGTCGACGGACAGCCCGGAGTCGACGCACTGGTGCGGGACGCCGCCGGATTCGCCGAGCCGCACCAGCACCGACTCGTACTCGCGCGCCGCCTCGACCGAGACCTCCTGCAGCAGCTCGGCGCTCAGTTCGCCCCGCACGTCCACGTACTGGGCGACGTTGATCGGCACGTCCGGCTGGAGCAGCTGCGCGTACCAGACACCGAGTTGCGCGGGCGCCAGGGCGAACGGCTCGGGTGCGTCCTGGGAGGGCTGTGCGGAACGCTGCGGCAACGCGCTGAACCCACCCAACTCCGTATCGTGCACCAGAGCCTCCTACCCGGCGGAACAACGGCTGTCCGAACGCTTTTGGGCAGCACGAAGAAGCCGCCACACCCGGCTGCCCAGGCCGGGCGCATGGCGTCGACCACCACGTGCGATTCGATGAGAGCGCGAGCGATGCGAAGCGCACTCGCGCGAAAGCCGCCAATCCTCCAACGTCATCGCCGTGGAGCGGGCGCCACGGCTATGTCAGCTACGTCACACGGTCCTCATCCGTGCAGTGCGAACATTAGGCGCTTCGTTAATAAAAAGGAACTATTTGCACTAAAAACTTCTGGACGGACGTCCAACGCGGCTACCAGGGCCGGAAGCGGAGGCACACCGCCCCGTGCGATCGGCACACGATCGCGGCGACGCGCTGCCACGCCGATGGCTGTGCAGATTATGAGCCGAAACGTTGCATTCGCGTTGCATCGGCGCCCAGGCGGCGGTCCAGCACCCGGATCTTGGCCTCGATCTGCGCATACAGCGGCGAATCCCGATCCACCGTGGCTCGATAGGCCGCCCACGCGGCGGCGTCGTCGCGCCCCTCCGGACCCGCCGTCCATCGGCGCAGCACCGCGGTGTCGCCCGACGCCAGCACCGCGGTGCGCAATCGGACTCGGAGCTCGTCGCGAATGTCGATGATGCCCGGCGCGGTCGAGCGCGGCAGCACCGGCCCGGCATAAAGGCGCAATGCGGAGTCGACATCACCGGAATCGAGCGCGGCGCGCAACGCCTCCACATCGGTTGCGACCGGAACGCACAGACGGTAAGGCCGCGAGCCGAAGACACTCGGGCCCACCACCGCCCGCAGCCGGGACACGGCCGCGCGGATGGTGCCGTTGTCCAGATCGGTGTCGTCGAGCAGCAGCGCGAGATGATCGGCACCGAGCCCTTCGGGGTGTTCGGCCAGCAGCAGGAGAATCTCGGCGTGCCGCTGGGACAACGGCACCCGATCGTCCGCGACGCTCAACTGTGGCTGCCCGAGACCCAGCACGTCGAGCCCGAGCCGGCCCGCCGGATGCGGCCGGGCGGCGTCGCGCCGCCCGTGACCGTCGGTTCCGCGCTCCCCGGCGCGCATGGCGCTGAGCAGCAAGTCCATTTCCGCGGCCGTGGCGGTCGCTTTGACCAGCGCGAGGATCTCCGGCTTCGCCACACGGACACCGCCAGCGATCATCAGCACCCCGACCAGCCTGCCGTCCGGGTCGTGCACCGGCGCCGCGGCACCGGTGAGCTGGTGCATCCGATGCAGGAAGTGCTCCGGGCCGTGAATCCACGCGGCGCGCCCGGTGCGTACCACCAGGCCGACCGCGTTCGTGCCGATGCGTCGTTCACTGAGGTCGTCGCCGGCGCGCAGGCCGATCTCCGCGGCGGCCGCGACCTGCTCGGCTCCGCCGTGCACCGAGAGCACCCGGCCGAACTGATCGGCGATCACGACGATCAAACCCGTTCTGGCCGTGTCCTGTACGAGCAATTTGTCGATCAGCGGCATCAGCGCGGCGATCGGATGGGCCTGCAGATAGCGCTGCAGATCGGCGCCGCGCAGACCGCGCCCGTCGACCGCGTCCATCGGGTCGACGCCGCCGCGAACGCTACGCAGCCAGGACTCCAGTACGGCAGGGCGCAGCAAACCGGCGAGCCGGGCAAGTTGATCGCCGCCCGCACTGAGATATCCGTGCGCCTGCGCGGCGTAGGCTTCGAGCGCACCGAGTTGGGCGCCCGGCTCGACGCCCGGCCGTGGGGGTCGCCCACCTGCGATGTTGCTGACCATTTGCCTTTCTTTCCGCCCCAAACTGTACCGGCGCCGATAGGGCGGTAACGAGCGATGTTCGGCTTTGTCCGCCAGGTCACACCCGGTCCGCGTCCCGGAAGAATGTGACCGACCCTTCTTTCGCTTCACTCGGCCAGGTGTGCGGCTGCCTTTTCCGCGATCATCATGGTCGTAGCCTGCGGTCCGCGGCTCAGTGGCACAGGCACGATGGACAGATCCACCACCGACAACCCGGTGACGCCGTGCACCCGGCACAACTCGTCCACCACGGCCGCCGGATCGTTCTCCCGGCCCATCCGGCAGGTTCCGGACAGATGTTGCGATGTGGCGAGATTCGCGCGTAACCACGCGTCGAGTTCTCCTGGCTGCGGTATCGGGTCCACCGGCCGCGCGTTCATTCGTCGCAGCAACCCGCCCGCGGTCGCCACCGTGTCGCGCAGCCGCGCGCGATCCGGCTCGGCGGTGAGATAGCGGTAATCGATCAGCGGCGCGACGTCCGGTTCGGCCGATCGCAACCGGAGCACTCCGGCCGACCACGGGCGCATCAGCGTGACCCCCAGCCTGTGCACGCCGGGGGTGAACGATACGGCGTACGGGCGTATTTCGACGTCATCGAGCTCGAGCACGGCCTCCAGCGGGACGGCGGGCGGCTCGGCCAGTTCGAGCAGGTAGGAGATCCCCACTTCCGGATGGTCGCCGAGCCAGGCGCCGACCGGGGCGGCGTGCACCACCGGGACGCCCAACGGGCGAAGCTGCCCCGGGTCGCCGATGCCGGAGCGCAACAGCAACGCGGCCGACTCGATCGCCCCGGCGCACAGCACGATGCGATCGGCCCACTCCACGCCGCTCTCGCCGTCGCGCACGCACTCCACGCCGACCGCCCGGGTGCCGTCGAAGCGAATGCGTGTGACGAACGTGTCGCCGGCGACGGTCAGGTTCGGGCGGGTCAGCGCGGGCAGCAGATAGCCGATCGACGGGCCGATGCGTCTTCCTCCGTCGCAATTGCACGGCACGAAGCCGACCCCTTCCCCGCTGTCGGGGGCATTGAGATCGGACACCTCGGCGAACCCGGCGGCGCGGCAGGCGTCCATGAACGCCGCGCTGACCGGAGCGGGAGTCGAGGTGCGCGCCACCGGAATCGGACCGTGCGCACCGTGCCAGGGCCGATCGCCGAAGTCCAGGTCACGTTCGACCCGGCAGTAGTACGGGAGCACCGACTCGAACGACCAGCTGTCCGAGCCGCCGAGCACCCGCCCCCAGGCGTCGAAATCCGCCGCAAGGGCGCGGACGAAGTAGCCGCCGTTGACCGCCCCCGAGCCGCCGATCAGCTTGCCGCGCACGATCGTTCCCGGCACCGGCGGATCCTCGGCGAGAACGACCTCGTAGCGCCACAGCCACCCCGCTTCCGGGCCGATCGGCAGTGCCGCCGCGTCCAGCAACTCGGCGGGCATCGCGTCGAGGCCGGTCCACAGCGGGCCCGCCTCGAGCACCCGCACCGTCTGCGCCGGATCGGCGCTCAGCCGCTCCGCCAGGACGCACCCGGCGGTACCGCCCCCGACGATGAGCGTGTCGGCCATTCGGACTCCCGTTCAGTGTCTCGGCCCGGTCCGCTGCGCCGGGCGGCTGGGCGAGGGTGCGGGCAAGATCCAGGTCATCGTGGACGGTCCGGGTCGATCAGCGCGACGGTGTGGTGGGTTTCAGCGCTTCCACGCTGCGCGCTCGGTACGCGCCGAGCCACAGGCCGGTGCCGTAGGCGATGTCGTCGAGGCGCTTGTAGACCACGTAGCGCACCGGATCCAGACCGCCCGCGTCGCGGTGGGTGAACCAGTCGGCCAAGCCGTCCGCCACGGCCATGGTGATCGCGATGCGGCGGACGCGCCGCGAGAAGACCATCGCCAGCAGTGTGATCGGCCAGTAGTGCCTGCACATCGCCGAGGCCAAACGCCAGAGCCCGGCGAAGAAACCGCGGGCCAGATAGATCGCGGCGATCCGGGTGGGGTTGTCGAGCCCGGCGAAGACGCGGCGCAACCGAGCCAACGCGGTGATCAAAGTGATGATGCCGCCGAACAGTCCCCACTTGGTGAGCGTGGCGAACAGGAACGCGGCCAGCAGCGTCCAGGACGGCACCGACAGGGGTGACACCGTGCCCGCGTGCCGTTCACCCAGCGGCGCGGCCCCGGTGCCGTAGAAGAGCTTTCGGTCGAACCAGGCGCGAAAGCAGACCCGGTGGTCGTGCGCCACGTGTGCCGCGGGCTCGTAGCGCAGCCGCCACCCCGCCCGCTCCAGCCGCCAGCACAGGTCGACGTCCTCGGCGACATGCATCGAGTCGTCGAAGCCGCCTTGTTCCAGCAGCGCCCTGCGCCGCGCCAGCAGCGCCGCGCTCGGCACGTAGGACACCAGTCCGCGCGAGTGCACGGCAGCCTCCCGCCTGCCCAGATCGAGCGAGGAGCGGGTGTGCTCGTAGCGCGCCAGCGCGGTGGACTCCGGGTCCAGCGCGACGATGCGCGGGGCGACCAGGGCCACCCCCGGATCGCTGAAGTGACCGAGCATCACTTCCAGCCATCCGCTGCGCGGCACCACATCGGAGTCCAGGAAGGCGACGAAGTCGGTTGTCGCCGCCCGTAAACCGGCGTTGCGGGCGGCAGCGGGGCCTTGTTTGCGGTCGTGCCGCAGCACGGTCACCCGGCACCGGGTGCCGCGGTTGCGGGGGATCCGCACCGGCTGGTCGGACCCGTCGTCGACCACGATGACGTTGTGCCCGCGCAGCGCGGCCAGCAGCCGCGCCAGCCCCTCGGCGTTGTTGTGCAGCGGCACGATGACGGTGACGTCCTCCGGCGAGGGCAGCAGCCGCGGGCGGGGATTGGCCACTCCGGAGTCGAGCAGCCGTCTGGCAACGACGGCGGACTTCGGGCCGGTCACCTCGAGGTACCCGTCGCCGATCATCTCGGCGGCCTCCGGGGCAAGTCGCAGCAACCTGGCCGGCGAACCGCCGATCAGGACCCGCCCGCCGGAGTATGCGCGTACCCGAGGATCGATCCGCACCCCGAATCCGTCGGGCAGGCGATCATGGCGCATTCCTGGCATGCTAGGCGGACTTTCGCGGGTAGACATCAACAGTCCGGAAAAAACGGCAGATTTCCGGGCGAAACCGGCCCGGCACCGGAAGCGACTCGCGCCGCGCCGGATGCCGAGAGTTCGCCCGGCACCAATCCCCAGCATCCGGCAACACAACGGCTACCGCCAGGTCGTCGAGCGGACAGTGGCCATTTCCACACCATCAGCACACTTTTGGCAAACCGAATGGCGTCATGCCAGCGGATTCTCGTCGCAGGCCCGCGCCGGGCGGCGCTCGGGCGTGAATCCGGCCGGGCGCGTCGCGCTCAAGGTCAACGGCACCGGCCCGCTCCCGCGCCCGCCCGCCCGCGGTGTGACCCGGCGGGAGTGGTCGACCGACGAACGCGGGATCAGCCGCTCGGTGTCGGCCAGCGCCGCCTCGCCGTAGCCCTGCACGCACTCCGGGTCCGGACCGTCGGCGGGCAGCCCGGTGAAGAATTTCGCCGCCATGCAGCCGCCCCGGCAGGCGTCGTAGTGGCTGCACGACGCGCACGCGCCGCCGCCGCTGGGCTCACGCAGCTCGCCGAACAGTTCCGAGGAGCGCCAGACCGCCTCGAAACCACCATCGGTCACCACGTTTCCGGCACGAAACCGGTCGTGGATGGCGAACGGGCAGGCGTAGACATCGCCCACCGGGTCGACCAGACAGACCACCCGGCCCGCGCCGCACATGTTCAGGCCCGGCAGCGCCTGGCCGAATGCCGACAGATGGAAGAAGGAGTCGCCGGTGAGCACGCCCTCGCCGTTGCGCAGCAGCCAGTCGTAGAGCACGCGCTGCTGGTCGGGCGTCGGATGCAACTCGTCCCATACGTCCGCGCCCCGCCCCGAGGGCCGCAGCCTGGTCAACCGCAAGGTGGCGCCGTACCGCTCGGCGATGGCGCGGAACTGGTCGAGCTGCCCGATGTTGTGCCTGGTCGCCACCACCGAGAGTTTCGCGTCCCGGAAACCGGCCGCGGCGAGGTTCTCCAGCGCTCGGATAGCCATGGCGTAGGAGCCGGGGCCGCGCACGGCGTCGTTGACCGCGGCGTCGGCGCCGTCCAGCGACACCTGGACGTCGACGTAGTCACTGGCCGCCAGCCGGGCCGCGACCTCGGGCGTGATGCGAACCCCGTTGGTGGAGAACTTCACGCCCACGTGGTGGGCGGTCGCGTAGTCGACCAGCTCCCAGAAGTCCGGGCGCACCGTGGGTTCGCCGCCGCCGATGTTCACGTAGAACACCTGCATGCGCTCGAACTCGTCGATCAGCGCCTTGCACTGCTCGGTGCTCAGCTCGCGCGGATCCCGGCGACCCGAGGACGACAGGCAGTGCACGCAGGACAGGTTGCAGGCGTAGGTGAGCTCCCAGGTCAGGCAGATCGGCGCGGCGAGGCCGGACTCGAAGCGATCCACCAGGCGCACGGCCGCGTCCGACGGCGCCACCGCCCCCCAAGGCTCGCGCGTCCCGGCAGCCGGTGCGGGCGCACCGGCGGGCGCGCCGACGATCATGTCCGAATCGGCGAGCTGGGTCAGCGCTTTCAGATACGCGCCTGCACTCGCCTCCGGTACGCCCGCCGCGCGCAGGGCGGTGCGGGCCGACGCGTGCTCCGGCAGCGACCGGACGATCTCGACGATCCGCGGATTTTTCAGGAAGGACAGCTTGCGCGTGCCGAAGTGGTAGAGCAGCGCGCCGAACGGCTCCGGACGCAGCGCCACGCGCGGGTGCAGCTGCCAGCGGGTATCGAGATCGAACATCGTCGTCGACCGCCCGTCAGTAGACGCCGCACATGCCGTCGATGGACACCTCTTCGATGAGGCTCTCCTCGACCAGCGGCGCCTCTTCGGCCGACCGCGCGGCGGCGGTCTCCATCCGTCCGGTGTTGTCGGTTTCCGCGTGTCCGATGGACCCGTATTCCGGCATGGCTACCTCCGCGAGGACGATCCGTGTGCGGACTGCACGGCGCAGTCCGTGCTCACACAATAACGTCATCAACTGACAAAAGAACAGGTTTCAGTCATCGAATCGATGGCCCGCGGGTCCGGCCACCCCACGACGCGTTCGACCGGGCGTTCGGCGGCGAGCCGAGTGCAACAGGCGGCGACGGGGCCGATACCCGGCGCTCTAGACTGCGCATTGCAAGCAGCTGAACAGAATGTGACGGGCAGCACACGCCCGCGGTGGTCGAGGTGGCATGGGAGTCGGACGAATGCAGGCGAACGGGGGCGGCAGCGCACGCGGTGCGAGCGCCAGGCCCGGAGGCGGAAGCTTGCGTAACCACGCAGGGCCCGGGAGCGCCGCACCTCGAACACAGCGGTGCGCACATCAGGCCCGGAGGCGGAAGCTTGCGTAACCACGGAGGGCCCGCGAGCACCACGAATCGAACCCTGTCGGAGTCCGAGATCGTCGAGGCCGCACTGCGCGTGGTGCGCGAGGACGGCGTGGAGAAACTGTCGATGCGGCGACTGTCCCGCGAACTCGGCGTCTCCCCCATGGCGCCCTATTACTACGTCGCCGACAAACGGGAGCTGCTCGACCTCGTCGCCAGCGCCGCGCTGACCGGAGTGCGCACTCCGCCAGCGGAATCCGGACCATGGCAACACCGGCTGCGCGATCTCGTCGACCAGATCGACGAGAAGCTGCGCAAGCATCCCGGCCTCGGTGACATCCTCATCGAGCAGATGCTCGGCAAACAGCTCGACCTGATCGCCGCGATCATGGACATCCTCGACGACGCGGGTTTCGGCGACCGCAACATACTGGCCGCCTACGCGACCATCCACACCTACTTGTTCGGCCGCAGCCGGGTGAATCCACGCGACCGCTCGGCGCCGGCCGATGTCACGCTGCCCCCCGTGGTCGAGCGGGCCACGCGGTACATCGGCGACCTGCGCGGACGGTACTCCTACGACTTCGGCATGGAGGTGCTGATCGCCGGTCTGGAGGCCCAGCTTGTCCGCCAGGCGACGCCCGACGTACGATGAAACTGAAACACGTTCTAGTTTTTGCGTCGCGGCTCGCCCGTGCCAGGTTCGAGAGGACGACATGACCACTGTCGAGGTTCCCCACGGCTCGCGCTCGGTCGTGCTGCGGGTGTCCGCGGTCATCACCGAGACGGCCGACACCCGCTCGCTGGTCTTCGACGTTCCCGACGAGCTGGCCGAGAAGTTCCGCTACCAACCCGGACAATTCCTCACCCTGCGCATCCCCAGCGAGCGGACCGGCTCGGTGGCACGGTGCTACTCGCTGGCCAGCTCGCCCCACACCGACGACCGCCCCAAGGTGACCGTCAAGCGGACCGAGGGCGGCTACGGGTCTAACTGGGTGTGCGACAATGTCAAAGCGGGCGACCGGATCGAGGTGCTGCCGCCCTCGGGCGTCTTCACCCCGAAGGACCTGGACGAGGACCTGCTGCTGTTCGGCGCGGGCAGCGGCATCACGCCGGTCATGTCCATCCTCAAATCGGCGCTGGCCCGCGGCACCGGCCGCATCGTGCTGGTCTACGCCAACCGCGACCACGAGTCGGTGATCTTCGCCGGTGAACTGCGCGAGCTGGCCGACAAACACCCGCAGCGTCTCACCGTGATCCACTGGCTGGAGTATCTGCAGGGCCTGCCCACGGCCGACGCGCTGGCCACTCTCGTCGCCCCGTATCGCGGCTACGACGCGTTCATGTGCGGTCCGAAGCCGTTCATGGACCGGGTGCACGACGCGCTCGCACAATTGGGCGTCCCCCGCTCGCGCACGCACGCGGAGGTGTTCAACTCCTTGGCGGGCGATCCGTTCGCCGATCAGGAGCCGGTGGAGGTCTCCGACGAGGAAGCGGCCGACGCGGCGACCGTCGAGGTCGAACTCGACGGCGAGGTGCACGAGCTGAAGTGGCCGCGCAAGCAGACGCTGGTGGACATCATGCTGGCCAAGGGCTTGGACGTGCCCTATTCCTGCCAGGAAGGCGAATGCGGCTCGTGCGCCTGCACGGTGCTGGAGGGCAAGGTCGAAATGGACAACGCCGAAATCCTCGACCCGGAGGATATCGAGAACGGTTACATCCTCGGCTGCCAGGCGCATCCGGTGACCGACCACCTGAAGATCCAGTTCTGAATTCGCGCCGTTAGCCGAACGATTGCGGTGACTCATCGCGCGCGGTAGTCGGCGCGGATCTCCGGCGGCAGGTGCTCGGTCGCGTAGCTCAACGCGGTACGCCCCATGGCCGCAGCGTGCCGGTCGAGGAACTCGGTCAGCAGGCTGCGGTCGACGCGCTTGCCGACTTCGCGCAGCATCCAGCCCACCGCTTTCTGGATCAGATCGCGGCGGTCGCCGAGCAGCAGTTCGCTCAGCGCGAAGGTGGTCGAGGCGTCGCCCGCCTTGATGAACGCGAAAGTGGACAGCAGCGCGACCCGCCGCTCCCAGAGCGACTCGGCCCGCGCCAGCTGGAACAACAAGTCACGCGGTTTGTCCAGCAGCCAGGGGCCGACGACGTTCTCCGCGGACACGTCCACGAGATCCCAGTTGTTCACCCGGCCGCGACGCACCGCCGCCAGATACAGCTCCACCATGGCCGCGCGGGCGGCGTCGTCGAAGGAGCGTGGCCGGGACGCCGCGGCGAAGCGCGCGTTCAGGATCACCAGCGCGGTGAAGCGGTCCTCGTGCACGTCGCTGTCGAGCAGCCGGTCGATCTCGTCGAGCGGGAGCGCCGCAAAGCGTTTCGCGACACCGCGGCTCGCCGGGACCCGGACCCCGAGAAACACGTCACCCTCGGCGTACTCGCCTGGTCCGGTCTTGAAGAACCGCTGCAGGTTCGCCGCATCGGCCGGATTCGCCAGCTCCCGCAACGCGGCCTGCACATCGGCAGCGGTCACCGAGTCGCTCATCGAACCACGCTCCTGTTCCGGACTGCGCTGCGCGCGAGTGGAATGATGTCACCGGGACTGCCGCCGCGCCGGGGCCCGGTCGCGACGGATACCTCTGTTGAGGCGGTTACGACGGACGGTACCGGCGGGCTACGACATCTCGGCGAAACCGGTCCCACACTCGGAAGTGACACCGAAAGCCGCCGTTGCACGGCCTGATCAGGCGAAGTCTTCCCGCGGCCGTCGGCGCGCCGACGGCCTCGGCTGCGGAGCCGCAAGCAACGGCAACGGACCGGCCGCTACGGCGCTCACTCGGCGTCGCGCGCTTCGACATCCCATCGTCCCGGCACGACCGTCGGCGTGGAGTGGCCCTTCAGCGACGCGAACGCGATACCGGGCAGCGCGTCATCCCTGCGCGCCCAGGACGCGTCCCGACTCGAAGGCGGCCGCACTGGCGGGCAGCGCACCGGGGCGTCCGCTGTTCAGGACCCTGACCTCGCCGTTGCCGGTGCTCCGGCGCCCCAGTGCCTCGATGCGCCGAATGGTCTGCGCGGCAACGGCTTGCGCGCTGTCGAACAGCCGGACGCCGTTCGGCAGCGCGGCCACGATCGCGTCGGTCACCAGGGGGTAGTGCGTGCAGCCGAGCACCACGCCTTCCACGTCCGGCGGCGTCCGCTCCGCGGCGCCCGCGATCGCTTCGTGGGCGGCGACCAGATCACCGCGGTCGATCGCGTCCGCCAACCCGTGGCAAGCCACTCCCACCACGTCGGCGTCCCCGCCGAACTTCGCGATCAGGTCGGCCTGATACCGGCTCGCCGTGGTCGCCGCGGTGGCCCAGACCGCCACCGACCGGCAGACGGCCGCCGCGGGCTTGATGGCGGGCACGGTGCCGATCACCGGCACGTCGGGCCCGACGTCGGCGCGGACGTGCTCCAACGCCGTGACGCTGGCGGTGTTGCACGGCAGGACGATCACCTCGGCGCCCGAGCGGAGCGAGGTCCGCGCGGCGTTCACCACGCGCTCGACCACCCAGTCCTCCGGCTTCGGCCCCCACGGCGCGCCCTCCGGGTCCAGTTGCAGCAGCAGATCCACATCGGGCCGCAACTTGCGCAACCAAGCGGCGGTGGGCAGCAACCCCAGACCTGAGTCGATGAGCGCGACGATCACCGCACCACCGTATTACAGCCTCATGACACCGCCGCACGCCGTGCGCGCCCCGGCGCATGCTCCGCAACAACCGCGGGCACGCCTGCCGCCGCACACCCGGGCGCGGGAAACTCGCCGCACTGCCGCACTGCCGCACTGCCGCACTGCCGCACTGCCGCACCGCTGCACCGCAGCACCGCTGCACCGCAGCACCGCAGCACCGCAGCACCGCAGCACCGCAGCACCGCAGCACCGCAGCACCGCAGCACCGCAGCACCGCGACGGGAGGCTAGTGCCCCTGAACCCGCGATCGTCCATGTCCCACCCGGCGGCTTCGGCGTTCGATCGCAGATCGATCTGCTTCTCCGCACCCGACCGCACCGGTACGAGTTTCCGCGCCCGGCCCCGGCACGCGGTCAGCTGGGCGCGAGCAATTCGGTCACCGGAGCACCGGCCGCGATCTTCGCGCGCGCCTTCATCACCTGGGCGGTCATGCCCGCGCCGACGACGCCGGTGAGGTTGCCGCTCTGGGAGTAGTAGGCCAGGAACTTGCGACCGTCGTCGGAGGCGATGTGCACCTCGTCGGTCGCGCCCGGGGTACCGAGGGCCTGGATCTTGACGTCGTACTGGTCGCTCCAGAAGTACGGGACGCGAGCGGCCGTGGGCGGTTGCGCCCCCAGCAGCGCGCAGGCCACCAATTTGGCCTGCTCCCCCGCGTTGGTCCAGTGCTCGACACGCTTGCGCAAACCGGTTTCGTGCAGCCAGGCCGCCACGTCGCCGACCGCCCACACGCCTTCGGCGGAGGTCCGGCCCACCTCGTCGGCGAGCACGCCGCCGCCGGCCGACGGTTCGGCGAGCGCGACTCCGGATTCGCTCAGCCAATCGGTCACCGGCCGCGAGCCGACCCCGATCACGACGAGATCGGCGGCCACCTCCGCGCCGTCGGACAGGCGTGCGCCGCGCACCCGTCCCGCATCGTCACCGAGGAGGGTGTCCACGCCGACGCCGCAGCGCAGATCGACCCCTTCCGCCCGGTGCATCCGCGCGACCAATTCGCCCACCTCCGCGCCGAGCACCGTGGCCAGCGGCGTCGCCTGCGGTTCGACCAGCACGACGTCCACTCCCTGCGCCCGGAAACTCGCGGCGAGCTCGCAACCGATGAAGCCCGCGCCGACGACGAGCGCCGTCGCGGCGGCGGCCAGATCGGCGCGCAGGGCGACGGCGTCGGCATGGCCGCGCAGCACGTGCACGCCGCCGAGCTCGGGCAGGCCGGGCAAGCGGCGCGGACGCAGGCCGGTGGCGATGATCAGCTGGTCGTAGTCGAGGGTCGTGCCGTCGGCGAGGCGAAGGCGGCGGGCGGCGGTGTCCACCCCGACGGCTTCGGTGCTCAATCGCAGATCGATCTGCTTCTCGGCGTAGAACTCGCTCGGACGCAGCGTGGTGTCGTCGGTCTCGCCGCGCACGAATTGCTTGGACAGCGGCGGCCGGTCGTACGGCAACCGCGACTCGTCACCGAGGAGCACGAGTTCACCGGCATAGCCCGCGCGGCGCAATTCCTCCGCGGTGCGCAGGCCGGCGAGGCCAGCTCCGACGATCACGATCGGCGCGGTCATCCGGCCATCCCTTCTCTGGAACCCAGCGGCCGATTCCACGGAACCGGCGGCGCGACGAAAGCCCACCCTAACCTCTGCTTGGTCCATTCCTCTGTGACAGCCATCACGCCGAAGTAAGACAACAACAGCCGCGCAATCGTATTCGTTTCGATATTGATCGGGCGGTCAATCAGGGATATACCGAGGACAGCAACACTCACAGCCTGAGGAGGTACCCATGTTCACCGAGAGCCGCGCGCAGGATTTCCTCGCTGTCGTGCTCGGAGCCTTCGCCGCGCTGTCCCCCCTCTGGGTGGACACCAACGACAACGCCATGTGGTCGCTGATCGTGCTCGGCGTGCTCATCGCGCTCACCGGTCTGGCCCAGATGGCCCGCCCCGACATGGCGGCGGCGGACTACGCGATGGGCCTGTTCGGCGTCCTGCTGTTCCTTTCCCCGTGGGTCATGGACTTCACGGAGTACCGCAGCGCATCCTGGACCGCATGGGTAGTCGGGGTGGTGACGGCGGTGGTCGCGGTGGCGGCGCTGCCGACCGTGTCGGGACGTCTGCACGACATGGCTCCGCATCACTGATGCAGATGCCGAAAACCCGCCGCGCCGGGCGTCGCCGCAGCGCGAAAGCCGACGGTGACGCCCGGCAGCTCATTCTCGACGCCGCGGAGCAGCTCTTCGCGGCACAGGGATACGACGCCACCGCGACGGCGGCCATCGCCGCCGCGGCCCGGGTCCCCAAAGGACTCGTCTTCTACTACTTCCCCACCAAGGACGCGATCCTGTCCGCACTGATGTCCGAGCGGATTCCCGCGCAGCCGATCGACGACATCGGCACGGTGGTGGCCCCGGGCGACCCGGCGGCGAGCCTGGTCAACCTCGACGCCGCGTTGAACCTGCGCGACCACCACTCGTCGGTGCTGCGGGTGATCCTCTGGCGGGAGGCCGACACCCATCCGGACGTGCGACGACAGCTGCGCCGCCTGCGCGACCAGATGCTGGAGGTCACCGCCAAGGTGCTGCAGGCAAGCGCCCCGGCCCCGGTCCGGCCGGGAACCCTGCGCGCGTGCGCCGCGGCCTGGGTCTCGGCGATGTTCGCCATCGCCAGCACCGACCGGCTGCACGCGCTCGACGGCGTGCCGCTGCCCACCGCCGACGAAGTGCTGAACGTGGCCCAGGTGGTCGCAGCCGGGATGGCCCAACTGGGCTGACCCCGCGAGTTCTCCACAGCCCGTGGGTTGTGCACATACGCTGCCCGGCCGAGTGTCTCGCGGGCGCCGGTCGATCACGATCGTCGGTATGGAAGCACCGCAACTGATCTCGCGCCGGCAAGCGCTGGCCTCCGGACTGTCCGACAAGGCATTGCGCAGGCTGTGCAGCTCCGGGCAATGGCAGCGGCTGCGCGCCGGGCACTATCTGAACGCGCCCGGCTCCGCGCTCGGCGCCACCGGCCGGCATCTGCTGATGACGCTGGCGACCGCGGAATCCACGTCCGACTCCGCCATCACGAGCCACTGTTCGGCGGCGGTGCTGCACGGGATGACCACCTGGGGCATTGCGCTCGACCGCGTCCATCTCACCAGGAATCGGATCAACGGCGGGCGGCTGAGCAGACGGGTCGTGGTCCATTCGGCCCAGGTGGAACCGGACGAGGTCACCCTGGTCGATGACATTCGAGTGACCACTCCGGCTCGGACGGTGCTCGACATCGCCCGCTCGGAGGGGTTCGACCAATCGGTCGCACTCGGGGACTCCGCCTTGCGCCAGGGACTGACCACCACCGCGGAATTGCGGGAACACCTCCGCCGGGCCCGGCACCGTCCCGGATGCCGCCGGGCCGCCCTGGTCCTCGATCTCCTCGACGGCCGCAGCACGAGCGCAGGCGCATCGCGCATCCGGATCCTGTTGCACCGAGCCGGTTTCCCCGCGCCGCAGGTACAAGCACGTGTCTTCTCCGACGACCAAATCTGCGTCGGCCGCGTCGATTTCCTGTTCCCCGAGCTCGGCGTGATCGGCGAGTTCCGCACGCAGAGCGACCGTCGAACCGGTTCCCGCGCATTTTCCGCCGATAGGGTGGTCGCGGCGGAGAAGGAGCGCGAAGACCGGCTCCGCGCCCTCGGCTGGGCGGTCGTTCGCTGGACCGGCGACGATCTCGCCGCTCCCGCCCGCCTGGTCGCACGCTTACACGCGGCCGTCCGCGCCGCCGCCGACAACCACCGCTCCGGCTACTGGACCCCCACGCCCAAACCATGACCCTGCGCACCGATCCGGTGACCTCGGAAAACCGGTCGTCGCCGCACCGTGCGGTCACTCCGGACGCGGAGGGGTTGGAGCATCGCCGACATCTGGCACGCCCGCATGACCGCGACGCTCGGCCGTTCGAAGGACGCGGACGCGCTGTACGCCATCCACATCGGCGCCGGCCCGGAGCCCACGTCGTTCGATCCGATCCGCACCTATGCCGACAACCACCGTTATCCGCGGACGCGATCGCCGGACTCGCAGCAGCCCATCGGGGCCCGCACCGGCATCACCTTCGTCGGGTACGAGAATCCACCCGCGTCAGCATCGAACGCCGCGTGCGAGCCTCACTGGGCAATGAGGCAAGAGGCGACGAGATCCCGCTAGGCACCGGAGTGCGAGCGTGGGCGAACGCACCGAACCGGGACCGGCCGCGCCCGGCGCCCCGAACGGGTCGCGGTGGCTGGGCGCCTGCGGTGCGGCACCGGAATCGACGTGGCATGCGCGAAGGTATGTGAACCCTCCCAATGGAAGCCGAGCGGCCGGATCCGGCCCGTAAGGTACCGATCATGGTGCCCACCGATAGGTCCGAATTGGTGCGCTCGGTCGTCGAGTCCTATCTGCTCGCCGGAGCGCGGCGGTACAACCGCACCGAAGTCGCCGAGCAGTCGGGGACGACGACGGCGCTCACGCGGCGATTGTGGACGGCGCTCGGTTTTCCGTCGAGCATCGGTGACGACGCGGTCGACTATGCCGATGCCGACGTCACGGCGGTACGCAACTTCGAGCAGTTGACCGTGTTGTCCTCGGCCGACACCCGGCAGCAGTCGGCGACCGCGCGCACGCTCGGCCAGGGCATGGCGCGCCTGGCGGAATGGCAGGTCGACCTGGTGCTGGCGGAGATCGAGGAGCGCATCGCCCGGGCCGACCCGGGAGCCGACGCCGAGGAGACGGTGCGCACCGCCACCGAAGGCGCCATCGCCACCCTGGAGGAGCTGAACAACTATGCGTGGCGGCGCCATCTCGCCGCGGCGCTGTCACGCTCGCTCGACCCGGGGACCAGCGCGGGTGAGTCCGTGCGCGAGCTGGCCGTCGGTTTCGCCGACATGGTCGGTTACACCCGGCTGACCCGGCATCTGCATCCGGACGAGCTGTCCATTCTGTTGGAGGCGTTCGAGTCCACCACCACCGCCGCCATCACCGAGAACGGCGGTTGGGTTATCAAGAACGTGGGCGACGAAGTCATGTTCGCCACGGAGACCGCCACCGAGGCCGCGCGCATCGCGCTGGCCATCCAGGAGTCGACCATGATGGTCGGCGGTACCCCGGACCTGCGCGTCGCGCTCGCCTACGGCCCGGTGCTGCAACGCTTCGGCGACCTGTACGGCTCGGTCGTGAACATCGCCTCCCGGCTCACCGGCGTCGCGCGACCGGGCACCGTCCTGATCGATGACGGAGCCGCCACCGCACTGGAGGGCGACCCGGGCTTCACCATCAAGCACCTGCGCAGCGTGCGCGTGCGCGGCTTCAACCGCCTGCGCCCGCATCTGCTGCGCCGCAACGGCAAGAACGGCAGGTAGCCGACACCGCCCGCCACCCGCCACCCTAGGCTCGTCCGGTGGACAAGGATTGGTCACAGTTGCGCGCACGTTGCCTGGTCGAGGAGGACGCGGCGATCCTGGCCCTGCGCAAACCCCCCGGCATCTCCGTCACCGGTGAGCGCCACGACACCGATCTCGTCGAACTGGCGGCCGCCGCGGGGGAAACGCTGTATCCGGTGCACCGGATCGACAAGGTGACCTCCGGCTTGATCCTGTTCGCGAAGGAACTGCGCGCCCACGGCGAGCTGACCAGGCAGTTCAACAAGCAGACGGCGAACAAGGCGTACCTGGCCGTCGTCGCCGCCACCGGCCTGCCCGATACCGGCGTATTCGATCTGCCGCTCAGCGTGGGACGCAAGAACCGGGTGCGGATCGCGGCGCCGCGAGAACGCATCCGGCACGAGGGGGGCTGCTGGTTCGTCGATGCCGCCGACCTGCTGCCCGCCAAGAACTACCCTTCGCTCACCCGGTTCGTCACGGTGCTGCGCGGCCCCGCGCACACCGTGCTCGCCCTGCGCCCCGTCACCGGCCGTCGCCACCAGATTCGCGTCCACCTCGCCTGGACCGGGCATCCGATCGTCGGCGATCCCTTGTTCGACCGCTCCGGCGCCGAACCGCGCGCCTACCTGCACTCCTGGCGGCTGGGCCTGGCCGCCTCGTGGCGCACCCCGCCCGAACTCACGCTGACCGCCGAGCCGGACGCCGACTTCTGGCGCCCACTGGCCGCATCCGCCGCCCCGGACGCCCTCGAACGCGCCGCCGACGCGCTGCGGACCCTCGACTAGCGCGTTTCCCCACCGCACCGGGCATTGCCGGGTGCGGCCGACAGCGGCGCGGCCGACGCGGGGCTGGACGCCGAGCTGACCGCACCTGAGGACGGGGTCGGTGTGCCGAGAGTCCCTGCCGCGTCCGGGTGGTCTCGGCTGTGGACGACGCACAGGACGCGGTTCGACGGCCGCCGTGCTCGAGTTCGCGTGCCAAACCGAGTAGGCGCCGGACGCGCGCCTTGGCGCGAAGCCGCGCGATCTTCTCCGCGTCGGGCACCCTTGGCGAGGGACCACGCCGAGGAAACGTCCGGCGCGCTTTCGAAATCGCGCCGGCCTGGTCGGCGGCAGCGGCGACGCTGCCGGTCACGATCTTGACGTTTCCCGCTCTCCAGGATGCGACAGGCCACCTCGGCACCGTCGACCTGCTGCTGGGCGTTCGCCTGACCGCGGCGCTGCCGATGTGCGTAGCGCCTGGCCCGGCCGATGAGCGGCCAGGTCACGACGCACGGATGTCGCGGCTACCCACCGCTTCGCACGGCTGTCGTCCCGGCACAGCAGGAGAAACCGGAACGGTGAACCTCCGTTCGCGATTCATCCACAGTCGTCCCCAGGCAGATCATCCGAGTGCGCACGACCGGAGTGGCAGCCGTGCGCACGGAACCATAGTCAGTTCGGCCAGTTCGGGGAGCGGCCCAGAAGCAGCAGGATCCGGTCGAGGGTCGGCGCTTGTTCCGGGACGGACAGCGCCGGGGCGAAGGCCGCACCAGGGGCCGTGCGTTCAGGGCCGTCGGGAACGGCGAGGGAGATCTCCAGCGCCGCTGCGGCCACGTCGGGGTCGACGGTGATGGTCTCTCCGATCGATCGGGCGACGTCCCAGGCGTGCACGACGCTGTCCACGAGGTGGAAGCCGATCACGCGGGTGGCGGGAATCCGCTGATCGGTCACTTCCGGCAGTAGGAGCGCGCGCTCGAAGACGTCCTCGGCGGCGAAGGCGGCGAGCACGTCGTCGGCCGAAGCGCGATAGTCGGCGACCGGATCCGCGGACGCGCGGACGCTCCAGACCTCGGTGTCCTCGCCGCCCCGCGCGGCGGCGGCGAAACCGTGGTTCTGCGCGATCATGTGTTCCAGCAGGTCACGAAGGCGCCAACCAGCGCAGGGGGTTTCGGCGTCCAGCCGATCGGGGCGCACGCGGGAGACGGCGTCCACACTCAGCCGAACCGAACGGGCATGCCGGTCACGCAGATCTTTCCGGGAATCAGTAAGCATCTGCATATCGTATGTGCAAGCTTACGATTTGCCAACCAGTATCGTCGTCCCATGCCGAACGCCCGCCCCGATCTCGCCGCGATGATCGCGCCGCTCGGGCGGGCGCTCATCGCCGCCGAATTGCCCATCCTGGAGCGCCACGAATTGTCGATGTGGGGCTACGCCGTGCTGCTCGGCCTCGGCGGCGAACCCGTCTACACCCAGGCGGCGCTGGCCAAGGCGATCGGCGCCGACAAGACCCGCATCATCGGCGTGCTCGACGAACTCCAGCGCCGCGGCTTGATCACCCGCGAACCGGATCCGGCGGACCGGCGGGTCAACCTGGTCGCGCTCACCGACGCGGGCCGCGACCTGCGCGACCGAGCCCAGCGCGACATCCAGGCCGGCGAGGAGCGACTGCTGGAGCGGCTCCCCGCAGCCGACCGCCGCGTCTTCCTGCGCGCCTTGCGCACGCTCTCCGACTCGGTCGCCGAACGCTCCGAGTTCTGACCCGCAATCCGACCGCATTGTGACTTCAGACACAAATCGATGAGTGCCCTCCGCCCGGTGGCGAGCGTCATGGCGACGCGGTATACGCAGGTCAACTAGCCTGATGACGGGCGGCGGACGCGACCCGCGCACCCTCTGACGCAATGCAGCGAACCCTAGCGAAAGCGAATGCCGATGATCCTGGTTGCTCAGGTCAGCGACACCCATTTCGATCTCGGCGCCCGCAACGCCGAGCGGGTACGACGGGTGATGGACTACTTCGCCGGATTGCGCCGCAGGCCCGACGCCATCCTGGTGACCGGCGACATCACCGATTCCGGCAAACCCGAGCAGTACGCGGAGGCCAAGCTCGCGTTCGACACCGACATCCCGGTGTACGTCCTCCCCGGCAACCACGACGACCGTGCGGGCTTCCGTACCGCCCTGCTCGGCGAGCCATCCTCCGGCGCCCCCATCAACCAAGTGCGCCGCATCGGCGATCTCACCGTCGCACTGCTGGATTCGAGCGTTCCCGGGGAGCCGGGCGGACACTTGTCCGACGAGACCTACCACTGGCTGCGCGAGGTGCTCGGCGGGGCGCCCCCGGGTAAGCCGATCCTGCTCGCGCTGCACCACCCGCCCGCACACCTGTTCAGCCCGATCGTCGACGGGATCTCCCTCGCCGATCCGCAGCGGCTCGCCGACCTGGTGGCGGGCGACGACCGGATCGCCGCCGTCCTCACCGGGCACGCGCATTCCGCCGCGACCTCCACGTTCGGCGGCCGCCCGCTGCTGGTGGCTCCCAGCACCGCGTCGGTCCTGAGCGGGGAATGGGAACTCGACCCGCCCGATCACGTCATGGACTACGCGCCGGACCCGGCGGTCGCGCTGCACGTCTTCGGTGACGACTATCGCTTGACCACCCATTTCCGGACGGTTCCGATGGGCGGCCGGATCGGCGTGCAACCGGCCTGAGCGCGGTTTACCCGGTGCGAGCCGGGGCAATCGGGAGGCACACGACGCCTACCCGGGAGGACCACCATGGTCGACCTACCAGCCGCAGTGGTGAGGACCGCGTTCGCGACCGGTGCGCGGATCCGGCATGCGCGGGTTTTCCATCCCGCGGGCCTGCACCTGGCCGGTCGTCTGCATGCCGAGCCCGAGTTCGAGCCGCTGTTCGGCGGCGGTGATCGCGCGGTCATCGCGCGGGTGTCCAAGGGCATCGGCCTGCCCGACGGCCTGCCCGACGTGCTCGGCCTGGCGTTCCGCGTGCTCGACCGAGACGATCAGCCTTGGGATTTCGCGCTGGCCACCACCGGCCGGGGACCGCTGGGCCGGTTGGTGATCACCCCGGCGCGCGGCTGGGCCAGTGCACGATACGGCTGCCTGATGCCCTACCGAATCGGCAATTCCGCGCCGACCTGGTTCTTCGCCGAGCCGGACAGCGTCCAGCCCTCGTCCGCGTCGCTCGAGGCGATGCAAGCTCACCTGGACGAGGACTTGGTCAGCTTCACACTTACCGCGGGCCGCCTCGGCGGGCCGACTTGGCGGGTCGCCGAACTCACGCTGCGACTCGCCGAAACCGCCGAGTACCGCACGGATTACTTCGACCCGATGCTCAACCACCCGGCCGAGGTGGAATTGTTTCCCAAGGCCATCGGCAAGATCCGCGAGCTGGCCTACACAGGCAGCAGGAGCGGTCGGGGCGAAGAGACCTAACGCCGGACGGCGCGTTCGCGGCGGTAGGCCGCCGGGGTGTTACCGGTCCACCGCTTGAACGCGAAGATGAAGGTCGAAGCTTCGGCATAGCCGAGACGGATCGCGACATCGCTCACCGATAGCGGTGTCGCCGTGAGCATTTCCTCCGCCAAAGCGCGCCGCACTTCATCCAGCAACGCGCGATAGCTGGTCCCCGCGGCATCGAGGTGCCGCCGTAGCGTGCGAGTGCTCATGTTGAGATCGTTCGCCACGGCGTCGATGCCGGGCGGGGCGGCGAATCCGTCCGCGCCGCCGCGCGGAACCAGACGTTCGCGCACCTCGGCCGCGATGCCGGTGCGGGCCCTGCGCCGGTGCACCAGCTCCCGGCACTGCGCCAGGCACATGGCCCAGGTGTGCTCGTTGGCCTGCGGCAGCGGTTTCTCCAACAGCATGGGCTCGATGGCGAACAGGTTGCGCGGCATGCCGAAATCCGGTGGCACGAGCGTGACCTCCGCGATCCGCTCGGCGTAAGCGGGCTCGGGGAAACGGAATTCGGCCCTGGTCAAGGGCAGGCGCGTGCCGAGCAGATCGCTCATCACCTGATGCATCGCGGTGACGTCGCGTTCGACCAGGAACTGGCGCACGTCCGTCGGCACCGACTCGTCGTGTACCACCGCGACGAACTCGCTCTCGCCCCATTCGGCCACCGGTATGCAGAAGGTGAAGCTGAGATCGAGGTAGCGCAGCGCGAAACTGATCGCCTCCCCGAGTGTCGGACTGCTGACGCAGGCGAAGCCGAAGATGCCGAAGGTGGTGATCCGGTAGCGGCGGCCGACCTCCACCCCCAGGGCGGGCAGGTCGCGGAGTTCGCGGACGAGATTGCGGATGACCGCCAGTTCGGTGTGCGCGTCGATCTGCGCGTCCGGATCGCGCAATTGCCGCTCGCCGAGCGCGGTGCCGTGCAGCATCCGCGCCGCGGGCACACCGTGTTCGGCCGCGTAGCCGACCATCAGCGCCACGCTCGCCACGCCGCGCGGAAAATTCCAATCGCGGACATCCGGATCCTGCACCCGTTCCACGCGGACATTATGGCCGAATTTCTCTATGCGACGGCACGGCGGCTCTACAGTGGAGTCATCTACGGTCGGAGTGAGGAGTCTCACATGACAGGGCGCGATCGGCCGTCGATCCTCGTCATCGGCGCGGGCTTCGGCGGTATCGGCATGGCGATCGAGCTGCGGCGCAACGGCTTCGACGACATCACCATCCTGGAGCGGGCCGCCGACCTCGGCGGGGTGTGGCGAGAGAACACCTACCCCGGCGCGGCCTGCGACGTCCCGTCCCCGCTGTACTCGTATTCGTTCGAACCCAAGCCGGACTGGCCGCAGCGATACTCGGGCCGCGCCGCCATCCACGCCTACCTGCGCGGTGTCGCCGAACGCCACGGCATCCTGTCGGCGATCCGTTTCGGCACCAGCGTCACGGACGCCGAATTCGACGACGCCACCGGCCGATGGACCGTCCGCACCGCCGACGGGGACAGCCGGGTCGCGGATGTGCTGATCTCGGCGGTAGGCCAGCTGTCGCGTCCGTCCTTGCCCGCCATACCCGGCATCGACACCTTCGCGGGCCCCTCGTTCCACTCCGCCGAGTGGGACCACGACGTCGACCTGCGGGGCAAACGCGTCGCCTGCGTCGGCACCGGGGCCAGCGCGGTCCAGTACATCCCGGAGATCCAGCCCGAGGCCGCCCACCTCACGCTGTTCCAGCGCACACCGGCCTGGGTGATCCCCAAGTTCGACACCGACTACTCGCCGATCCAGCACAATCTGTTCGCACGGGTGCCGGGCGCGCTGCTGGCCGAACGGTTCGGGTGGTGGTCGATCGCGGAATTCGTCTCGCTCGGGCTGGTCGAGGTCCCCGCCATCGCCCGCTGGGTGGCCCGCATCGCCTCCCGGCACCTGGCCGAGCAGGTCGAGGATCCGCAGCTGCGTGCGAAACTCACCCCGGACTACCCGATCGGGTGCAAGCGCGCGCTGTTCTCCAACGACTACTATCCCGCGCTCACCCAACCGAACGTACGGGTGGAGACGGCCGCGATCAGCGAGATCACACCGCAGGGCGTGCGCACCGCCGACGGCGCGACGCACGAGGTGGACGTGATCATCTACGGCACCGGTTTCAAGGGCACGGAGTTCCTCTGGCCGATGGAGATCCGGGGCCGCGGCGGCCGCAGGCTGGCCGACGCCTGGGCCGACGGCGCGCACGCGTATTACGGCATCACGGTGCCGGACTTCCCGAACCTCTTCCTGGTCTACGGGCCGAACACCAATCTCGGCGTCGGCTCGATCATCTACATGATCGAGTCGCAGGCCCGCTACATCCGTCAAGCCGTGCAGTGGCTGGCCGACCACCCCCGCCACTGTGTCGAGGTCCGCGCGGAGTCGGAGGAGGACTACAACACCGCGCTCCAGCGCCGCTTGGCCCGCACCCCGTGGAACTTCTGCTCGAGCTGGTATCGCAATGCCGCCGGTCGTATCACCAACAACTGGCCGGGCTCGCAGACCAGCTACCGTCGCCGCACCCGGCGCTTCGATCCAGTCCACTACACGCTCACCCCCGTCGGGTGACCGATCGCGCGGCGTGCGGGCCCGCTCGAATTCGCCTCCGCCCGGCATCACCCGCCGGGCTGGCAGACTTGTGCTGTGAATGAACTGGCCCGTCCGGGCGCATCGGCCGAACGCGGGCCGCTGCGGCCCCTCGAGTTGGCCACCGGCGCCGTGCTGGGCGGAGCCACCGTCGGGCTGGTGACCATCGGCTCGGTGGTCCCGTTCGCCGGCGCGCTGCAGTTGGTCGCCGCGGTCCCGATCGGGTTGATCGCGCACCGCTTCCGAGCGCGAGCGCTGGTCACCGCGACCATCGCCGCCACGCTGGTCACCTTCGTCGCGGCCGGTCTGGCTTCGGCGACGGTGCTGGTGGCCTCGGCCACCATGGGCGCCATCATCGGGACCGTGAAGCGGCGCGGCGGCGGCCTCGTCGCGGTGCTCGGCCTCTCGCTGCTGGCCGGACTGGCCTGGGCCGCGCTCGCCGTCGGGTCGCTGCTCGCGATGTCGAGTGCGCGCGAGTTGGTGTTCGACAACATCCGCAACGGCTCGCGCGGCTTGCAGGACCTCGCCGGCCGAGTGGGTCTGGCTTCGCTCGGGCAAGTCGTGGCGGACCTCGCCGACGCCGTGCTGCGCTCGTGGTGGCTCTGGGTGGGCGGCGGAATCGCGCTCGGCATGCTGGCCACCGGCGTGTGCTCCTGGTATGTCCTGGGCTCGGTGCTCGACCGGCTGGACTGGCTGCCCGGCCAGGACCGGCTCGCCGCGCCGCCCGACGACCGGCCCATCGCGCCGCTGCCGGTCACGCTGAGCGATGCCGGATTCCGCTACCCCGGCGCGGCGCGCGACGCGCTCAGCGGCGTCGATCTGACCGTCGAGGTCGGGGAATTCGTCGCCGTGGTCGGCCACAACGGTTCGGGCAAATCGACGCTGACCCGTGTGCTGGCCGGGCTACCGCCCACCTCGGGCTCGGTGCGGCGCCCCGGCTCGGCCGGACTGGGACAGCTCGGTGGCACGGCGCTGGTCTTGCAGCGACCGGAGAGCCAGACCCTCGGCGTGCTCGTCGCCGACGACGTCGTGTGGGGGCTGCCCGCGCACCTCGCCGCCGAGGTGGACGTCGAGGGCTTGCTGAGCGAGGTCGGTCTGGCCGGGATGGGCGGCAAGGAGACCGCCACGCTCTCCGGCGGACAGCAGCAGCGGCTGGCGGTCGCGGCAGCGCTGGCCCGGCGGCCCGCCCTGCTGATCGCCGACGAGGCGACCTCGATGATCGATCCGGACGGACGCCGGGAACTGGTGGAACTGCTCGCCGGCCTGCCGAAGCGGCATCCGATGGCCGTGGTCCTGGTGACCCACCACGAAGCCGACGCCGCGGCCGCGGACCGGGTCGTGCACCTGGCCGGAGGACGCTCGGTCGCGCACCTGCCCGCGTGGCCCCGCCCGGCCCGCGCCGCGCGCCGCAGGCCGATGGGCGAGCCGATCCTCGAACTGCGCGATGTCCGGCACACCTACAACCGCGCGACGCCGTGGGAAGCGCCCGCGCTGCACGGCGTCGACCTGTCCGTCCGCCAAGGCGAAGCGCTGCTGGTCGTCGGCGGGAACGGGTCGGGCAAGTCCACCCTGGCCTGGATCGTGGCGGGCTTGATCGAACCGACTTCCGGCCGGTGCGAACTGCGCGGTAAGCCGGTCGGCAAGCAGATCGGCGCGGTCGGGCTGGCGTTCCAGCATTCCCGCCTGCAATTGCAGAAGCAGACCGTCGGCGCGGAGATCGGGGACTGGGGCGGGCGCGCCACGGGCTCCGGCGCGGTCGGGCGCGCGCTGGACGCGGTCGGGCTGGACCGGTCGCTGGCCGCGCGCTCGATCGAAGAACTCAGTGGCGGCCAGGCCAAACGGGTGGTGCTCGCCGCGATCGTGGCCAGCCATCCCCAAGTGGTCGTGCTCGACGAACCGCTGGCCGGTCTCGATCCGGAGGGCCGGGCCGACATCGTGGAATTGCTGGCGCGGCTGCGGGACGCAGGCTTGACGCTGATCGTCATCTCGCACGACGTGGCGGATATGGCGGCGGTGTGCGACCGCACGGTGCACCTGCGATCGGGCCGCATCCTGAGCGCGGAGTCCGCGTGGGCGGCAGCGCCTGCGCCGGGCAAGGCTTCCGCGCGAGCCGATTCCGGAGCGCTGCGCGCGCCCGGTGAAGCGGCCTGGCGCTTCGATCACGGAGGTCGATGATGAGCACAGTCCTGCTGCGCCAGGTACCCGTCGGCAGTCCCGTGCACCGGCTGTGGGCGGGCACCAAGATGATCGGGGTGTTCCTGATCAGCCTGGTGCTGATGTTCCTGCCGTCCTGGCCGGTGCTCGGGGTGATGACGGCGTTCCTGGTATTCGTAGGCGTCCTCGCGCGGCTGCCGCTGGGCACGCTGCCGCGGCTGCCCTGGTGGTTCTGGGCGCTGTTCGTCCTCGGCGGCCTGCTCACGGCGCCCGTCGGCGGTGCGGCGGTGCTGCGCTACGCGCAGATCGCGACGTTCACGCTGATCCTGGTGGCCGCCTCCTTCCTCATCGCGTGGACCACGCCGATGGGTGACATCGCACCCGCCCTCGCCAAGCTGGGCGCGCCGTTGCGCCGACTCCGGATGCCGGTGGACGAATGGGCGGTCGTCGTCGCGCTGACCCTCCGCGGTCTGCCGTTGCTCATGGAGGAGATCCGGGTGCTGCGCGCCGCTCGGCGCCTGCGCCCCAAAGAGGGCATGATCGCCCGCGCCGCCGACAACCCGCTCATCGACATCCTCACCGCGGCCATGGCGGTCGCCACCCGCAGGGCGGGCGAACTGGGTGAGGCGATCACCGCACGCGGCGGCACCGGGCAGCTCACCGCCCATCCCAGCGCACCCGGCCTGCGCGACGCTCTGGCGCTCGTGCTGGTCGTCGGCGTCAGCCTCGGCTGCGTCGCTCTGCACCTGCTGCTCTGAGCGCGGGCCCGCGAAGCGGTGTTTCCAGCCACATTTCGGCCAAGAGGATTGCTGATCGTTTGCAAACCGACTGATATCAGGTGAGATAACCTCCGATCGAAGACCGAGGCAGCGCGTGCTCGAGCCCTATGCGTCGAACGCGTAGCCGCCGACCCCGATCGCGCAGCCGGGCCACGGCGCACGATCTCCTTCGAGCCACCCGGCCCGTGGTGGACGCGGGCCGGGCGAACGCACCCTCCACCGGATCCCGTCGCAAGACTCACCAAAGCCATTGCTGGACTGCGGCTTACACGCGGACCGACATCCGGGTACTTCGCGATCGATGCTTCGATTCGGAGGTTGCACCGCCCCGCTCCGCGCAAAGGCCGACCGGCCCGACCGAAATGTTCGCAATACCACACCGAAAATAGCCGTTGGCTATGAAAAGCAGGCGACAAAGGCGGAAGATTACCCTCCGAATTCGTTTCCCAAACCTCTTCCGTCACAGTACAGTTATCACTCGGAAGTAGCTGTTCTTTGTATCACATCCCGGATGAGCACGCCGGTGGGGGAAGGAAATTCGGTGTGCGCCGCGTTCTCTATTGCTCGAAGCCTGATGAAGATTGGAAACCGAGAATGATTCTGCGGAAAGTCACTGCCGCTGTCGTGCCACTGGTCGCCGCGCTCACGGTAGGGTCCGGCGTCGCGCACGCGGAACCGGACGCGACAACGGTCCCGGATATCGGCTATCGAGCCGAATTGATCGGAAACAAGGTCGTCACGACGCTCACCGCGGGCACGTTCGAGCTGCGCGGTGACGCGGTCGACATCAAGGACGCGGCGGGCGACGTCGCGGTCACCCTGCCCCTCGCTTTCCGGCAGGACGGGCTCGAATACCCGATGGCCCACCTCGTGCGCGACGCGGGCCGAGTGCTGGAGCTGACCGTCGTCAAGGACGCGACGCAGGCCCGCCCGGCGGCAACGCCGGTCGCCTCGCCGTTCGAGAACCAGCGCGCGATGGACGCCTTCCTGTCGCAGTTCGGCATCGCCACCGCGGTCGGCGGCTTCATCGGTACGGTCATCGGAGCGCTGGTCGGCCTGACGGGCATCATCGGAGGACCCGTCGGTATCGCCACCGTGCTCGCGGGCGCCGGTATCGGCGGCATCATCGGCACCATCGTCGTCGGCGGACCGGCCCTGATCATCGCGGGTATCGATCTGATCAGCACGCTGGCCGCCCCGCCCGGCACCACCAAGTGGATGGACACCACCGGGCGTTCGCAGAACTGACCAGGCGCCTCCGGGCACGACGCGCACCGAATCGTCCGCGATTCGGTGCGCTTTCATCTGTACGGACAGCCCGTGGTCCGCTGGAGGTGAGCACCACGCATCGCGCACCCGCGCCCGTCGACGGATCCGGTGCCGCATCGCCGATGACTTTCGAGACGAACACCGCGCACACACCCATGCCCGTCGAGGGCTCCGTTGTTCCGGACCGTCACCGACGACAAGCGGTCGTCCACTTATCGCTCACGACACCCGGGGATCACCGGTAGTCCCGCGAACCGATCGGCGAGGAAGTTCATCGCACCCGGCGCCTCACCGATCGCCGCCGGGTTGTGGGTGGGCAGCATCGAGTGCACCGAGGTGATCGACGCTCCCTGCGCGCAGTACCGGCCGATCAGGTCGGTGAAGCCCGCGACGGGGATCACGTCGTCGGTCAGGCTGTGGTACAGGTACATCGGCGTCTCCGGCGCGCTGCCGCCGAGTTCCTGGGCGTCGGTCGCGGCGCGGAAAATCGGATGTTTCAGCAGGTCCGGGACGACGGCGAAGTCGTCCACCCACGCGCCGACGTATTTCGGCACCAGGTCGGATCCGCACATGGTGGCATTCTCGGCCAGCGCCGCACGCCCCCGATCGTTGAGCAACTCCAGCACGCCGTTACCGGGATCGTTTCGGGCGAGCGCGAACACGATCAGCAACGCCAGCCCGGCCTGCACGGTGCCGTCCGCCTCGCGAGCGATGGCGGGCCAGTCCGCGGGAACGCCACCCGAGGTGATTCCCGCGAACCGGACGTCCGGGGCGTACTCCGGCTGCAACTGCGCGGCCCACAACGTGGCGAACGCGCCGCCGGAGTAGCCCCAGGCGCCGATCGGCGTCGCGGGTCCGAGTCCGGCCTGCGGAAGATCACGCGCCGCACGGATGCCGTCCAGCACACCGCGTCCGGAGTTCACTCCGTCCAGGAACCGGGATCGCGGCCCCTCGTAGTCACTGGCCACCACCGCCCACCCGCGGCGTAGCGCCTCGGCCATGAACGGCGTATCGATCACCGTGTTCACCGCGCCGGTGTCCCAGCCGCCGCGCAGCGCGAACGACGGTGCGCACCGCGTGCCCAGACTGTCCTCGGGCACCTGATACGACAGCAGGGGCCGGGCGCCCGGGCCGAACCACGGCAGCATCGGCACCAGCACGGTCGCCACGTCGGCTACGGGATCGTCGCCCGCGTCGGTGGTGCGATACTTCACCTGCCACGCCGAAATCGGCAGAGGCAGTCCGAACAACGCGATGGGGCGGGAATCCAGCACGGCGCCGTTGCCATAGCGCGCGAGGTCGGCGGGAGCCGCGTAGAACGGGTCGTGGTCCGGCGGCGGTAGCTCGGCGTGTGCCGCTGGGACAGCGGCCAGCACGATCAACGCGGACAGAATGATCCCCAGGATCACCGTGCACACGGGGCGGTTGCTCGCCTGCGCGATGACAGGCGCTGCGTGAACATCCTTCATCAGGGCCTCCCCAGTCCCGGCGAGGCGGTGGGTCCCCCGGTGCGGCGGGGCTCACCTGACCTCCTGAACTCCACGGTACTGCCGGGCCGACCGGCCCGGCAACGGTCGATCGCAGGTCACACCCACCGCCGCGGGTGTCCGCCCGGCTGGCTACAGTGTTGGCCAAAACGCCCCCAGCGCAATCGAATAGCTGTCCGGGGTCACCCCCCTCGCAGCGCGAGCGCAACGAACAGGAGTAGCCGAGCATGCGGCATGGCAACGGACTGGACATCCCCGAGGGACTCGCCGACGTGTGCGCCCCGGACCGAATGGCGGTGATCGTCTACGACATGCAGGTCGGCGTGCTCAGCCAGTTGCCGGACGGGCCGGAGATCATCGAGCGCGTGGTCGGCGTGGTCGACGCGGCGCGCTCGGGCGGCTACCCCGTGGTCTTCCTGCGCCATTTCTTCCTGCCCGAACGCCTGAGCGGAACCTTCGCGCTGCGCATGGCCATGAGCTGGCAGCAAGTGGATTCGGTGGACGAGGTGCGCTTCATCCTGCAGCGCGACACTCCGGCCTTCGAACTGGTTCCCGAGCTGCGGCCGCGCACGGACGAGGTGGTGTTCGACAAGACGTCGATGTCGGCCTTCGAAGGGACTCCGCTGGCCTCGATGCTGCGCGACCTGCGCATCGGCGCCTACGCCATCGCGGGCGTCGCGCTGGAGATCGGCATCGCCCCCACGGTCACGCATTCCACCGATCTCGGCTTCGTGCCGGTGGTGATCAGCGATGCGGTGGGCGGCCGGGACAAGGAGGCCATGGCGCGGGCTTACGCCGACTTCGAGTTCCAGGGCCACGCACTGGTGACCGACATCGCGACCATCACACCGCTGCTCGCCGGCGCCAACTGACCCGACGGGACCCGGCCACGGCCGGGTCCCGTTCGACGCTCACTGCTCCCGCAAGGCTTTCTTGGCCGCGTCCTGGGCGGCGTCGACCTGGCTTGCGAACTTCTTGCCCGTCTTCTCGTCGACGAGATCGCCCGCCTTGTCGATCACCGCGTCCAGCTTGTCCGCGTTCTTCTGGGCCAAGTCCATCGCCTTGCCCGCCAGGTTCTTGAAGTCCACCGTGCACTCCTCGTCTCGCGCTGAGAACCACCGCGAGACAACCCTACCCAGCACCGAGCCACGCCGGGTGCCACAACCGGCCCGTCTCGGTCCAGTTCATGAAGCGCACGGTGCCACCGAGTTTCGGCGTCACCCACACCGCTTCCTTGCGTTCCTCGGCGGTCAGGTCGTTGTCGAACGGCGATGTCTTGCGTTCCAGCGGGCGCAGCCGCGCGGCCAGCGCCCGCAGGTCCGAGTCGTCGAACCCGGTGCCGACCCGTCCGACGTAGACCAGCCGCCCGTCGTGCGGAATGCCGACCAGCAAGGACTTGAATTCCCGCGCCGAGCTGCGCCGCCATCCGCCGATCAGCACCCGCTGCGTGCGCCAGTTGCGCTGCTTCACCCAGGCATGCCCGCGCTTGCCCGGCAGATACACCGAGTCCTTGCGCTTGGCGACCACACCTTCGAGCCCGTGCTGCTGGCTGTAGCGCAAGGCGTCGGCGCCCGAGCCGTCCAGGCGCGGGGGCACGACCAGCGACGGCGCGTTGGCGGCGAGCGCCTCCAGCACCCTGCGGCGGTCGGCGTAGCGCTTGCGCAGCAGCGAGGTGCCGTCCAGGTAC
This sequence comes from Nocardia sp. CY41, assembly GCF_009829325.1. GTDB lineage: Bacteria > Actinomycetota > Actinomycetes > Mycobacteriales > Mycobacteriaceae > Nocardia. Next base: position 101,582 of record NZ_VUOS01000017.1, on the reverse strand, counting down.
AGCACGTCGAAAGCGACGAACACCGCCCGCGCCGCATCGGCCTGCAACAGACCCAGGTTCGCGACGCCGTGATCGTCGAAAACGACGGCCTCACCATCCAGCACCACCTGATGTCCGGACAACTCCCGCCGCAACGCCGCGATGCCGGGATAGCGGTCGGTCACGACGTGGCCCGCCCGGCTGCGCAGCGTCATCGCGCCGGACTCGATCTCGGCGATCAGCCGGAAGCCGTCCCACTTGGTCTCGAAGCACCACTCGGCGGCGCCGAGTTCGGCGACGTCACCGTGCGTCGCGAGCATCGGTGACAGACCGCGTGGCAGCGGCGCGGGCCCGCCGGACGGACGGATGATCCGGCCCTGCGGTTCGTCCGGCTCCTCCTCCTGCTGTTCGGCTCCGTTCTGTGCACGCATCACATGCATCAGCCATTGGTTGCCGTTGGTCTGGATCAGCGCGTACCGGCCGGTGAGCCGCCTGCCGTGGAAGCGAACGATGACCTCGTCGTCGCGCCACTTCTCGGTCTCGTAGGTGCCGGAGTCCCAGATCGTCATCTCGCCCCCGCCGTACTCGCCCTTCGGGATGGCGCCGTGGAAGTCGAGATACTCCATCGGATGGTCCTCGGTGTGCACGGCGAGGCGGTTCTGCTCGGGCGAGGTCGGCGGGCCCTTCGGCACCGCCCAGGACACCAGCACCCCGTCGCGCTCCAGCCGCACATCCCAGTGCAGGCGCCGCGCGTGATGCTCTTGCACGACGTAGCGATTGTTCTCCCCCGGCGCGGGCGCCTGCGCCGGAACCGGCTCGGGCGTGCGGGACGGGTCGCGCATCGAGCGGTACTTCGTCAACGCGTCGGAAGCAGCCCCGGACGAATCGCCCTGCGCCGGTGCGGTATCCAGTTCGGCGAGCAGATCGCCGTCGGAACGGTATCTGGCCAGCACCTCGTCGAACCGCAACTGCCGCAGCTTCTCGGGATTCTCGATCTCCTCCCAAGTGCGTGGCGCAGCGGCATTCGGCTCCGGCCGCCCCCGCATCGAGTAGGGCGCGATGGTGGTCTTCGCGGCGTTGTTCTGGCTCCAGTCCAAGAAGACCTTGCCGCCGCGCGCCGCCTTCGCCATCGTCGCCGTGACCAGGTCCGGACGCAGCCGTTGCAGATTCGTGGCCACCTGTTTCGCCACCGTGGACGCGCCGTCGGAGCTCAGGTCGCGATCCAGCGGCACATACAGGTGGATGCCCTTGCTGCCACTGGTCACCGGGAAGGCGCGCAGGCCGATGCCCTCGACCATCTCGCGCACCGCCAGCGCCACCTCGGCGCATTCGGCGAGCCCGATCCCCTCCCCGGGATCCAGATCGAAGACCAACCTGGTCGCAGGACCCATGTCGGCACCGTCGAATCGCCACTGCGGCACATGGACTTCCAACGCGGCCTGCTGCGCCAGCCAAGCCAGTCCCGCCTCGGAATCGATCAGCGGGTAGACGACCTTGCGATCGGAATGCCGCAAGGCCCGCCGCTCGATCCACGACGGGGCATGCGACGGGAGATTCTTCTCGAAGAAGGACGGCTCATCGACGCCGTTCGGCCAGCGCTTGCGGGTCACCGCCCGCCCGGCGATGTGCGGAAGCATGGCGGGCGCGATCGCCGAATAGTAGGCGACCACTTCGCCTTTCGTGGTTCCGGTGGCCGGGTACAGCACCTTGTCGAGGTTGCTCAGGTCAACCTCGATACCACCGAACTCGCGGCGGGCCGCCATATCCGAAGTGTAGCGGCGGAGACCCGGCGGAGGTCTCCGCCGCGGACTCAGGCGTGCGGCCCGGACTGATCGGGCGGAACCACCTTCTTGGCGGCCTCCTTGCCCTTGGCGATCTTGTCCGTGTACTTGCCGTGTGTCTTCTGGTCGATGAAATCACCGGCCTTGTCGACCGCGTGGTTGATCTTGTCGGCGTTCTTGGCCGCCGCGTCCTTCCCCTTGTCGACCAGGCCTTTGACCGTATCCGCGAAGCTCATCGCCGTGATCCTTCCTGTCGCCAACTATCCGGAGTGCTTCACCCGATATTCTCCCACCAAGAATCCGCAGGTGGGGCGCTCGACGGGTTTACACGTTCGCCGGGCATCGGCACCGCGACACCCGTGCCCGCCGCTTGCGCCGCGGCCACCATCCGCGCGACCGGCTCCGACCAGCCGTGGAAGGCGAGATTGAAGGTGGCCCAGTGTATGGGCACCAGCAGTCCGTGACCGGGATTCCCGCCACACAGGTCGGCGTGTGCCCGGACCGCCTCCTCGGGGTTCATATGCACATCCGGCCAGCGCTCGTCGTAGGCGCCGATCGGCAGCAGCGTCAGATCGAACGGGCCGAGCGCCGCGCCGGCCTCGGCGAACGCCTTCGTGAAGCCGGTGTCGCCGCCGAAGTACACCCGCCGGGTCGGGCCGACGATCGACCACGAGGCCCACAGCGTGGTGTTGCGCAGCAGGCCGCGTCCAGAGAAGTGCCGAGCCTCCGTGCAGGTGAGCACCAGATCGGCGCCGTCACGGCCCCGGCCGAGGTCGGTGAGCGACACCGAACCGCCCCAGTCCAATTCGACGATGCGTTCGTCCGGGACACCCCAGTGCCGCAAGTGGGCGCCGATGCCGATCGGAACGAGGAACGGCGTGTCCTGGCGTGCCACCAATTCCCGGACGGTCTCCTTGTCCAGGTGGTCGTAATGGTCGTGCGAGATGATCACCGCGTCGATCGGAGGCAGATCGGCCAGCGGCTGCGGCACCGGATGCATGCGCGCGGGTCCGACCAGCGGCGACGGCGAAACCCGCTCGCTCCATACCGGATCGGTGAGAATCCGGTACCCGTCGACCTCGACCAGCGTCGTGGCGTGGCCGTACCAGGTGACGGCCAGAGCGGCCGCCTCGGCCGGCGGCTGCGGGGTCCGCAGTGGGACCGGACCCCGCGGTCTGCCCGCATTGCGCCGGGTCAGTGCCGAGACCAGCAGCGAGGGAGCCGAACCCGCCACCACCTGGTTACTGGGCTCGGTGTTGTGGAACTGGCGGTCGCGATAGGTGGCCGCGCCCACCGCGTACGGCTGGATGGCCGAGATCGAGGCGCCCATCGCCGACGGGATGTCCCACACCGCCCGGACCAGCCAGGTGATGCCGAGCGCGCCCGCCGCGGCGCCCGCGACGCGTCTGATGCCCATCATCGCCCCACAAACTTCGCCGGGCGCTTTTCCTGTCTGGCCAAACGACCCTCCTTGGCATCCTCGCTCGTCCACGCGGCCTCCAGGGCCGCGCGCTGCTGCGCGGTCTCCGGATCGCGCGTTCCGTCATCATTGAGCACCAGCTTCATGTGGCGCAGGGACAACGGGGCCAATGCCGCGATCTGCTTGGCCCAGGCCTGCGCGTCGGCCACCGTGCCGATCCGGTTGGCGAACCCGAAGGTATAGGCGTCCTCGGCCGGGATCTGCTCGGCGCCCAGCAACACCGTGCGCGCCGGACCGCCGCCGATCAGGGCGGCCAGCCTGCGCACGGTCCAGCGATCCACGCTGATGCCCAGTTTCGCCGCCGGCACCGCGATGTACGCCTCCGGTGCGATCACCCGCAGGTCCGAAGCGAGCGCCAACTGCACGCCCGCGCCGATCGCAGCGCCGTTGATCGCCGAAATCACCGGGATCGGCGCCGATTCGATCGTGTGCAGCGTTTCCAGCAACCCGGACAGGAAATCGTCGGAGTACACCCCGGACAGATCGGCGCCCGCACTGAACACCGGGCCGTGCCCGGTCAAGACGATGACGCGCGCCTGGTCGGCGACAGCGGCGAGCACGGCCTCGCGCAGCAGTGTCACGAGTTCGTGGTTGAGCGCGTTGCGGCGCTCTTCCCGCTGAAGTTCGATGGTGACCACGTCACCGTCCCGGCTGACCCCGAGCATGCGACCTCCCCGACTGAACGGTCCGTCTGATCTTTTCACTCTGCCACAGCGGACCGTCTGTTCCGCGCCGGGCGATACGATCACCGGCTGTGCCGACCGACTTCGACATCCTGGTGATCGGCGCTGGTCAGGCGGGACTGTCGGCCGGTTATCACCTCCAACGCCTCGGGTTGCGCCCCGAGCGGCACTTCCTGCTGGTCGACCGGTCTCCCGGTCCCGGCGGCGCGTGGCAGTTCCGCTGGCCCTCCCTCACCCTCGACACGGTCAACCGCGTGCACGATCTGCCCGGTATGTCGTTCGCCGCGACCTTGCCGCCGGGGTCGTCCTCCGTGCCCGCGGCCTCGGCGGTGCCGCACTACTACGAGCTGTACGAGAAGCGGTTCGACCTGCGGGTGCACCGGCAGGTCTCGGTCACCGTGGTCTGTGACCGCACGGAGGACGGCGCTGCGGGCGCACGCGGCACGGTGCTCGACGCGGAGACCGACGTGGCGGGTCCGTTCCGGATACGCGGCCTGATCAACTGCACCGGCACCTGGGAGCATCCGTTCGTTCCGCACTATCCCGGAGCGCAGACCTTCGCGGGCCGTCAGCTGCACACCCGCGACTACCGCAGTGCCGAGGAATTCGCGGGCGAGCACGTCGTGGTGGTCGGCGGCGGCATCTCGGCGGTCCAGCTGCTCGACGAGATCTCCCACGTCACCACCACGACCTGGGTCACGCGGACACCGCCGCGCTTCCGCGAAGGCGCCTTCACCGAGGAGGACGGGCGAGCCGCGGTCGCGATGGTCGAGGACCGGGTGCGGCGGGGGTTGCCGCCGGGATCGGTGGTCTCGGTCACCGGCCTGCCGCTCGACGACCGGTTACGCGCGGCGCGGGCTCGCGGCGTACTCACCCGCCTGCCCATGTTCGAGCATATCGAGCCCGACGGCGTGCGATGGGCCGACGGGACCTTCCAGCGGGCGGACGTGATCCTGTGGGCAACGGGGTTCCGCAGCGCGCTGGACCACCTGGCGCCACTGCGATTGCGTGGACCCGGCGGCGGCGTCACGATGTCGGGACGACTGGCCACCCAGGTGGCCGCCGATCCGCGCATCCATCTGATCGGCTACGGACCGTCGGCCAGCACGGTCGGCGCCAATCGCGCGGGACGCGCGGCGGCGCTCGAACTCACCGAACATCTCGGACTGCGCTGACCCACCGCCGACCGGAATCGTCAGTCGATCAGGCCCATGGTGAACGTGTCCGGATCTCCTCCGGTGCGCGAACCGGTGTCCAGCGCGGTGATCGCGTCCATCTGCGCCGCGGTCAGCTCGAAGCCGAACACGTCGAAGTTCTCCGCGATCCGCGACGGCGTCACCGACTTCGGGATGACGACGTTGCCCAGTTGCAGATGCCAGCGAATGATCACTTGCGCCGGAGTGCGGCCGACCTCGGCGGCCACCGCGGTGACGGCGCTTTCGTCGAGCACCGTGCCTTGTCCGAGCGGGCTCCACGCCTCGGTGGCGATCGCGTTGGCGGCGTGGAATTCGCGCAACTCGGGTTGCGCCAGCCGCGGGTGCAGCTCGATCTGGTTCACCGCCGGGATCTCACCGGTCTCGGCGATGAGCCGCTGGAGATGCGCGACCGTGAAGTTCGAGACTCCGATCGACCGCACCCGGCCCTGCGACTTCAGCGCCTGGAAGGCGCGGAAGGTGTCCACGAAGCGGTCGGCCGCGGCCACCGGCCAGTGGATGAGGTAGAGGTCGAGGTAGTCCAAGCCGAGCCGCTGCAGACTGGCGTCGAACGCGCGCAGCGTGGCGTCGTAACCCTGGTCGGAATTCCACAGCTTGGTGGTGACGTAGATCTCGTCGCGGGGCAGGCCGGATTCCCGGATCGCACGGCCGGTGCCCTCTTCGTTTCCGTAGATCGCAGCGGTATCTATGCTGCGGTAGCCAACCTCGAGCGCGGTGGTGACGACCGGGAAGACGTCCTCGGCGGGTACCTGGAACACGCCGAAGCCGAGCTGCGGGATCACGTTCCCGTCGTTCAGCACGATCGAGGGAACGGTGCTGGTCTCGCTTTTGAAGGTCACATTCCGACGGTAGAAGTGCGGCGGCGAACCGTCAATCACGCCCTCGGGTGTGTTGGCTTGCAATTTGCTGGGAAAGGGCGGGTAAGGGCTGTGCCGCCGGTCAGCTGGTCGGGCCGGGCAAGCCGAGCCGCCGGTACCGCGCCTGTCGCGCCGCGAGCAACTCCGCGTCCGGCCGGGCGCGCAATGCCGCCAGCTCGTGCGCGATCGCGGCGACCATGCGGCGGGCGAAGTCCACCGGCTCGTCCGCCGCGTCGGGCAACTCCGGCACGATCCGGTCTACGACACCGTCGTCCAGCAGGTCGGCGGCACTGATCCGTTGTGCCGCAGCTAGTTCCGCCGCATGATCGGTGTCGCGGAAGACGATGGCGCTCGCGCCCTCCGGCGGCAGGGGGGCCAGCCAGGCGTGCGTGGCGGCGAGCACCCGGTCGGCGGGCAGCAGCGCCAGCGCGCCACCACCGGTGCCCTGGCCGAGCAGCACCGAGACAGTCGGGGTATCCAGTGTCACCAGGTCCGCGATGCAACGGGCGATCTCAGGCGCCAGCCCGCGCTCTTCGGCTTCCTTCGACAGCGCCGCGCCCACCGTGTCGATGACCAACACCAGCGGCAGCCGCAACTCCTGAGCAAGCGCCATACTGCGCCGCGCCTCCCGTAGCGCGGCCGGGCCCATGGTGTTCTCGCCCTGTTGGCCACGCCGGTCGTGCCCGAACACCACGCACGGCTGCCCGCGGAAACGGCCGAGGGCGAGCACGGCAGTGCGATCGGATTCTCCCTGACCGGTGCCGCTGAGCGGAACTCGTTGCGTCACATGACGTAACAGATCTCGGATGCCTGGACGCTGCGGGCGGCGGGAGATCAGAACCGACTGCCACACCCGATTGCCCTCGGCGGCGATCCGCGGCTCGTCGAGCTGATGTCGTTCTGCCCCGGAGACATTCGCATCCGGGACGCGATCCGTCACCGATGACTCAGGCGGCGTCGCGATTTGATCCGAATTCCGCTGTGTCGCAGCGGTCTCGGGAAGTTCGACACCACTGAACACACTCAACGCGCGATGGGCGATGCGGCGGAAGACGGAGATCGTGAGAACACCGTCGATAACGCCACGCCGATACAGGTTTTCCGCGGTCTGCACGCCTTCTGGGAAAGGCTTGCCGTACAAGGCCTGGTAGACCCGTGGACCGAGAAAGCCGATGAGCGCCCCGGGTTCGGCGAAAGTGATGTGGCCCAATGACCCCCACGACGCGAAGACGCCGCCCATCGTGGGGTTGCGCAGGTAGACGACGTAGGGGTGCCCCGCCGACTTGTGCGCCGCCACCGCTCCCGCGATCTTCACCATCTGCACGAAGGCGACGGTGCCCTCCTGCATTCTGGTCCCGCCGGAGGTCGGCGAGGCGACCAGCGGCAGCCCGAGCTCGGTGGCGCGCTCCACCGCCGAGACGATCCGCTCCGCCGCCGCCACGCCGACCGAGCCGGCCAGGAAACCGAACTCGCAGGCGATCACGGCCACGCGCCGACCACGCAGCAACCCTTCGCCGGTCAGCACCGATTCGTCGGTGCCTGCCGCGACTGCCGCCTTCCGCAACGCATCGCGATACTGCGGGGAAGCGGCCACCGTCACCGGTGGCCGGTCCCAGCTGACGAACGAGTCCGTGTCGAGTAGTTGCTCCAGCAACTCTCGCGCCGAAGTGCGCACCGGTCGAGCCTATCCCGCTCTACCCGGCGCCCCGGCGAACCACGGGAGCACTCAGTAGCCCTGCATCACCTTGCGCAGCGCGTACTCGGTGAGCGCGACCAGCGCCTGCTTGGCCGGCTCACGACGACGAGCATCGATGGACAGGATCGGCACATCGGCGGGCACGGCGAGTGCCTGCCGGATGTCCTCGATCGGGTACCGCGGTGCGTCGTCGAATTCGTTGAGCGCCACCAAGAACGGCAGGCCGCGCGCTTCGAAGTAGTCGACGGCCGCGAAGCTGTCCTCCAGCCTGCGGGTGTCGACCAGGACGACGGCACCGATGGCGCCACGGATCAGGTCGTCCCACATGAACCAGAATCGATACTGGCCAGGCGTGCCGAACAGATACAACACCAGATCGTCGGCGAGACTGATCCGGCCGAAGTCCATCGCCACGGTGGTGGTCGACTTCATCGGGATGCCGGTCAGGTTGTCGATCCCGGCGCTGGCATTGGTGACCAAAGCCTCGGTGCGCAGCGGAACGATCTCCGAGACAGCACCGACCAACGTGGTCTTCCCGACGCCGAAGCCACCGGCGACCACGATCTTCGCCGATGTTGGCTTGCTGGTACGAGTGTCGACCTGCGCCGTCGAATCAAATACGCCGGAGTCCACTGAGAACCCTTTCGATCAGCTCGCGACGCTCATCGTCGCTGGAATCGTCTTTCAAAGTCGCCGATACGCGCACGTGCCCGGCCTCGATCAAATCGGCCACGAGCACACGGGCCACCCCGATAGGGATACCCAATCGGGCTGCTACCTCGGCAACGGACGGCGATTCTCTGCACAACTCCACGATTGACGTCTCGATGTTGGTCAGTTCGAACTGCCGCTCCAGGGCGACCGGATGCGATGCGACGAGAGCCTCCAACGCCAACTCGACCGCGGGCCTGGTTCGGCCTGCGGTCAGCGAGTATGGGCGAACGAGGCTCGGCTCGGCGCTCCCCACGCGGTGATCTTCTATGTCCATCCCACCATCAGGAACCCATCGTGACGCGTGGTGTGGCCTGAACAGTCTGGCCAACCCGCTCGACCAACAGAGCCATCTCGTAGCCGACCTGACCGATGTCACACGAAGTGTTGGTCAGCACCGCGAGATAGGAACCGTCGCCGACAGCCATGAGTAGCAGGTAACCGTGCTCCATCTCGACGACGGACTGCAGCACGGTGCCACCCTCGAACAGGTTCGAGACGCCGACTGACAGGCTCGCCAGACCGGCCGTGACGGCCGAGAGCTGTTCGGCGCGGTCGACGGGCAGCTGGGCACTCGCGGCCATGAGTAGGCCGTCCGCCGAGACCAGGACGGCATGGGCTACGCCAGGAACCTCGTTGGCAAAGTTCGAAACCAGCCAATCCAGCTGACGATTCGTACCACCTAGATCGGGGTTCATCGGTCTCCTTTATCTCCGGTTAGGTTCATTGCTCTCATTGCGCGGCCATCCCGGACGCCCTGCTGGTGACGACTCAAGCTGGACCTGATCGTTTCTGGGTCACGGCGCGGCGCCCGATCCGCCGCACCGCTGACGCCGCCGGGGACAAGCCTTCCGCCCGGATTGCGTTGCGGCAAGCCCGCCGCCGTTTTCGTCTCGGGCTGGGCCTCGCTGGCGCGGCGAGCCGCTTGCCAACCTTCGTCACCCGGCGACTCGAAGGAGGCGGCCACCTGAGACCTATCCGCGTTGGGATCCGACAGCCACGCCGACATCATCTCGGCGAAGATCGGCGTTCCGCCCATCGACGCCCCCGGCTCCTCCGCCGGCTGCAGCCTGGTCTGGAAGAACGAGGCCGTCTTGGCCGGATTGGACCGGAAGCTGTGCTTACCGGGATCGCGGCCCGGCGGCGTGGCGGGCTGCTCTCCGCTCGCGGCGTGCTGGCCACCGCGATCACGCTGCGGCAGTGCGATGCCCGGCGGCACCGGCTGGCGCTGCGGCGCTTGGGCGCCCGGCTGCCGCTGCGGCAGACCGGTGAGACCGCTCTCGCGCTGCGGCGGACCCGACGGTGCGGGCGGACGCTGCGGTAGACCGTTCACGGCGCCGGGCTCGCGCTGCGGCAGACCACCCGCCGACTCACGCTGCGGCAAACCGCTCGCGGCCGAGTCCCGTTGCGGCAGGCCGTTGACGGCGGGCAGCGCACCGGAGCCCGGCTCACGCTGCGGCAAGCCGTTCCCCGACGCATGCTGCGGAAGATGGTGGGCGCCGGAATCCCGCTGCGGGAAACCACTGCCCGGTTCACGCTGCGGCAGACCACCGGGTGCGGCGTCGCGCTGCGGAAGGTTCGGCGCCGGCTGCCGCGGCGGCAGACCGGTGGAGCCCGGCTCGCGCTGCGGCAAACCACCCAACGCCGACTCACGCGACGGCAAACCGGTCGAGCCCGGCTCACGCGACGGCAAACCACTCGCGCCCGACTCGCGCTGCGGCAAACCACCCAACGCCGACTCACGCGACGGCAAACCGGTCGAGCCCGACTCACGCGACGGCAAACCACTCGCGCCCGACTCACGCTGCGGCAAACCACCCAACGCCGACTCACGCGACGGCAGACCACCCAACGCCGACTCACGCGACGGCAGACCACCCGAGGTCGGCTCGCGCTGCGGCAGACCACCTGTCGCCGACTCACGCTGCGGCACACCGTTCGCACCCGGCTGCCGCTGGGGTAGGCCGGTCGGACCCGGCTCACGCGACGGCAGGCCACCCGCCGACTCACGCTGCGGCAGGCTACCGGAGGCGGACTCGCGCTGCGGAAGACCACTCAGACCGGACTCCCGCTGGGGAAGGCCACTCGCCGCATCGCGCTGCGGCAGGCCGTTCGACGCGTCCCGCGACGGCGCTCCATTGGTGCCGGGCTGGCGCTGCGGAAGGCCGGTGCTCGGCTGCGGCACACCATTGGCGCCCGGCTGACGCACGGGCAGTTCGCCGGAGCTCGGATCCCGCGGCGGCAGTCCGGTACCGGACTGCTCCGCGGGACCACCGGGCTGGCGCGGCGGCGGACCGCCGGGGCTGAGGGTGCGCTTGGGCAGATTGGCCGCGGCGAGCTTGCCCCGCTGCGGACCGCTCGGCGCAGGCTGTCCCGACGCGGGCCGCAGGCTCGTCGCCGACTGCTGCGTCTCGGAGCGCATGCCCGACGACGACATCGCCGAACCCGGCTGCCGCTGCGGCAGTCCGCCGGGACCGGTGGGGATCGGCCCGCTGGGCGAGCCGGTGGGCTTGGCGCTGGCGGCCGGAATCGGACCGCTCACCCCGGGATCGACAGTGACCATGACATTGCCCCCAGGAGTCCGCTGGACGGCCCGCATCTGCATAGACGACGGCGCCGACGGACGCTGTGGAGCGGCGGCCTGCGGCGAAGGCTGCGGGGTGACGGGCTGCCCCGCGCTCGGCTTGCCCGCGACGATCAATCCGACCGGCACGTGCACGGTCACCGTCACGCCGGGATCGCGCGCGGTGTCGAAGGTCGGGCGCAACCGCACGGTGAGACCGTGCCGCTCGGCCAGCCTGCCGACCACGAACAGGCCCATGTGGCGGGCCGTGTCCGGGCCCGGCTCGGCGGTCTGCTCCAAGCGGCGGTTGATGTCGGCCATCTCGGCGGGCGGCATACCGATGCCGCGGTCGGCCACCTCGATGAGCAGGCCCTGATCGTGCGCCTGCGCGAAGGTGAACTTGACGTCGGTCTCCGGCGGCGAGGCACGCAGCGCGTTGTCCAGCAGCTCGGCGAACAGGTGCGCGAGATCGGAGGCGGCGGGTTCCTTGAGCGAGCCGCGCGGCGTGGCGCCGAGCTTCACGCGCTCGTAGTCTTCGACCTCGGAGATCGCGGCGCGCAGCACGTCGGCGATCTCCACCGGGGCGGACTTGGCGCGCCGCTGCCTGGTACCGGCGAGAATCAGCAGGTTGTCGCCGTTACGGCGCATGCGGGCGGCGAGATGGTCCAGCCGGAAGAGGTTCTCCAGCAGGCGCGGGTCCTTCTCGTCGTACTCCATCGCCTCGATGAGGGTGAGCTGATGGTCGACGAGCGATTTGGACCGCCGCGCCAGGGTCTCGAACATGTCGTTGACCTGCGAACGCATCTTCGCCTGGTCACTCGCAAGACGCAGCGCCTGGCCGTGGATGTCGTCGACGGCGCGGGCCAGCTGACCGATCTCCTCGGTGCTGCGCACCGGCATCGGCTCCAGCGGCACCTCTTCCGGCGACGCGCCGTTGCGGAGCTGGGCGACCTCGTGCGGCAGGTCGCTCTCGGCCACCCGCAGCGCGGCCAAACGCAGCCGGTGCAGCGGCACGATCATCGAGCGGGCCACGAAGACCGCGAGCAGCAGCGCGGCGAGGATGGTCGCGATGACGACCGCGGTGTAGGTCCACGCGTCGCGCTGGGCGGTGGTCACCAGCGAGTGCATCGCGGAGTCGATGTCCTTGGTCGCCTTGCCGACGACGTGTTCGTAGACCGCGAGGCTGTCGGTCAGCGACTTCTTCAGGTCGCCGACGGGGAGCTGGCCCGCCTGCGACTGCGGGCTGGTGAGCAGCGCGATTCTGGTGTCGATGCCCGCGCGCAGGTCCGCGATGGAGGTGTCGCCGTCGGAGAAACGGTGCGCGAGCACGTTGAGCAGCGCGCGCTCGGTGTTCGAGGCGATGAGGAAGTTCTGGACGCCGGCCTGCTGGGAGCGCAGCACCTCGGGGAAGGCGGCGAGCTCGCTGACCAGGGTGGCGCGGGTGTTGAGCGAGTCGACCAGCCGCAGCTTGGCCGCGTCCACGGCGGTGTCGCTGACCTGGCCGACCGTGGTCTCGACGATCCGGACGCTGTCGTTGCGGACGCGGTCGATCAACGCGAGGGTGTCCGCGGGCGGGCCGGTGGAGACCGATTTGCCCTGGGCACGCACGCCCTTGGCCTGGGTGAGCATGCTGTCGATGGCCTCGCGCGCGCCGGGCACGCCGTCGAGTTTGGCGACCGCCTTCTCGGCGTTGGCGATCGCCTTGTCCAGATCCGCGAGGTTCTGGTCGGTCACCACGGACTGGTTGGTCCCCAGCGAGATCATCTGCGAGCCCGCGGTGGTGGCGGTCTGCGCGCTGAGCGCGGTGACCGATGGGATCGCGGCGACGTTCTCCGAGATGTCGGCGAGCCGGTTCGACTCCGCGAACTCCGACGAGATCCTGGACACGCCGAGCCCGACCGCGACCGCCAGAGGCACGGCGAGTACCGCCGTCACCTTCCAGCGCAGGTCCCAGTTGCCCAGAGCCCAGCGGCTGCTGCCGGACCTAGCGGCGTCACGCATCTCCCACTCACTTTCCAAACTGGCCTCTACCACGCGCCATCAACCGAACCTCCACATTCGCGTGCTTGGCTCGACAGGTGGAGCTGGCCGAGAGCTGCGGCTGGCCGAGAAATTGCGTCTACGACGGCCCAAATAAGTGACATCAGATTCTAACGGATCAATAACTTCTTGGGTGACTGGGCGTGATGTCGCGATCATTGACCTGCCGGTTCCAGGCAAAACCAAAGGTAGCGGCACCCACCCGGGCGTCGCGTGAAGTCTGCCACAATCAACCAGATCTATCGAGGCGGGCATCGAGGCGAGGCTAGGGAGTCACGGGGTTGAACGTGCGGCACGAGTACCGACCGGCCTACCAGACCAGCTTGGTGGATCCCGCCGAGTTCTGGGCCGGCGCGGCCGAAGCGATCGACTGGGACGTGCCGCCGGACCAGATCGTCGACGCCGGCGCCCGCCCGGTGGCCAGATGGTTCTCCGGGGCTCGCCTCAACACCTCCTTCAACGCCCTGGACCGGCATGTCCACCCCACCACGCCGGACGCCCCCAGCCGCGCCGATCAGCCCGCCCTGATATACGACTCGGCTATGACCGACACCGCCGTCGTCTACACCTACGCCGAACTGCTCGACGAGGTGTCACGGTTTGCCGGCGCGATGGTCCGGCTCGGCGTCTCGACGGGCGATCGCGTGGTGATCTACCTGCCGATGATCCCCGAAGCGGTGATCGCGATGCTCGCCTGCGCCCGCATCGGCGCGGTCCACTCGGTGGTGTTCGGCGGCTTCGCGGCCCCAGAGCTGGCCGCGCGCATCGATGACGCGGAGCCGGTGCTGATCGTCACAGCGTCCGGCGGCCTGGAGCCGGGCAAGAAGATCGAATACCCGCCGATCGTGCTGCAGGCGCTGGATCTGGCGCAGACCACCGCGCCCCGCACGGTGATCGTCAAGCAGCGGCCGCAGTTCGACACGATCCATTTCCCCGCCCCGCAGCCCGCCACCGAGTCCCTGCCGAGTTCGACGCAGACCGTGGCCGCGCAGTGGCTGGACTGGGACGACGCCGTGCGCGACGCGGCGCCGGCCGATCCGGTGTCGGTCGCGGCCACCGATCCGCTCTACATCCTCTACACCTCCGGCACCACCGGGAAGCCGAAGGGCGTGGTCCGGGACAACGGCGGGCACGCGGTGGCCCTGGCCTGGTCGATGCGCAACATCTACGACGTCGACGCGGGCCAGGTGATGTGGGCCGCCTCCGACGTCGGCTGGGTGGTCGGGCACTCCTACATCGTCTACGCGCCGCTGCTGGTCGGAGCGACCACGCTGCTGTACGAGGGCAAGCCGATCGGCACGCCGGACGCGGGCGCGTACTGGCGGGTGGTCGCCGAACACAAGGTCGATGTGCTGTTCACCGCACCGACCGCGCTGCGCGCCATCCGCAAGGCCGACCCCGAGGCGGAACTGGCCCACCGCCACGACCTCTCTTCGCTGCGTGCCCTGTTCTGCGCGGGCGAGCGCCTGGACCCGGCCACCCACGCCTGGGCCGAGGAGACCCTGCTCGCCGGCCGCCCGGACTGCCCGGTCATCGATCATTGGTGGCAGACCGAGACCGGGTGGCCGATCTGCGCGAACCCGCTCGGCCTGCAGAAACTGCCGATCAAACCGGGTTCGGCCTCGGTACCGGTGCCGGGCTATCGACTACGCGTGCTCGACTCCTCCGGCAACGCGGTCGCGCCGAACACCGAGGGCAACATCGTCATCGGCCTGCCCTTGCCGCCCGGCACGCTGACCGGGCTCTGGCGCGACGACGCCCGCTACGAGCGCTCCTATCTGTCCGCCTACCCCGGCCACTACCTCACCGGCGACTCCGGCTACTTCGACGAGGACGGCTACCTGTACGTCCTCGGCCGCAGCGACGACGTGATCAACATGGCCGGGCACCGGCTCTCCGCGGGCAGCATCGAGGCGGCCATCGCGGGGCACCAGGCGGTCGCCGAATGCGCCGTCATCGGGCTGCCCGACGAGCTCAAGGGGCACCGGCCGCTGGCGTACGTGGTGCTCAAGTCCGGTGTCGAGATCGATCCGGATCGGCTGCGCGACGAGCTGATCGAACGGGTGCGCACCCAGGTCGGCGCGATCGCCACGCTCCACGACGCCATCATCGTGACGGCGCTGCCCAAGACCAGGTCCGGCAAGATCCTGCGCAAGACGATCCGGCAGATCACCTCCGGCGAGACGTTCGAAGTGCCCTCCACCATCGAGGATCCCGCCGTGCTCGCGGCGCTGGAGCAGCAGATCCGCACGGCGCGGCCCCAGTGGCGGGACCCGGCGCACGACGACAACGAGAACACCGGCCACGTGGTCGCGCCGGACGCGGATCCGGTTGTGCCGTCCTGAGTTCCGCGTCGCCCGGACACGTCCTCAGAGTTTCCTCAGAGGATGTTCACGCGGGTGCCAGCAGTTCGAAATAGCCTCGAGACCGCCCCGAAACCCTTCGATGATCTGGAGGCAATACATCATGAAACGTTCCGTAGGCCGCCCCGCCGTCGCCGCTCTCGCAACCGGTGGAATCGCCACGGTCACGTTGTTCCTGAGCCCCGCCATCGCCACCGCGGGCCCGATGGAATACGCCGAGCCACTCCTGACCTCGGACTGCTCGTTCGCCCAGGTCGACGCGGCGCTGCACGACAAGGCCCCGCAGCTGGCCGCGGTGCTCGACGCGAACCCGAGCCAGAAGGCCGAATTGCAGCGCCGGTTCGACCAGCCGGTCGAGCAGCGGCGGGCCGAGCTGCGCCGGGCCATCGACGAGAACCCGGACGCGGTACGCCAGGCGGAGAACGACCCGCGGACCGCGCAGTTGCGCGACACCATCCGCATCGTGGCCGAGACCTGCCACAACTACTGATTCCACGGGGACGTGGACGGACTCGCCGGGTATGTCCGGTACCCGGCGGGTCACCACCGCGGGACGGAATGTCCGTCCCGCGTGCCCCGTTCGCACGGTCCGAAGATTCACCGGAGTCGGGGAGCAGAATGGATGACGTGACCTCGACCTCGAACCCGACGGTTCTCGTCGTCGACGACGACGAGGATGTGCTCGCCTCGGTCGAGCGCGGCCTGCGGTTGTCCGGCTTTCAGGTCCTCGTGGCCAGGGACGGCGCACAAGCGCTGCGCAGCGTGAACGAACACTCGCCCGACGCCATCGTGCTCGATATGAACATGCCCGCGCTCGACGGCGCCGGCGTGGTGACCGCGTTGCGCGCGATGGGCAACGAGGTGCCGATCTGTGTGCTCAGCGCACGCGCGTCGGTGGACGACCGCATCTCCGGCCTGGAGTCCGGCGCCGACGACTACCTGGTCAAACCCTTCGTGCTGAAGGAGTTGGTGGCCCGGATCCGGGCGCTGCTGCGCCGCCGGTCCGACACACAGGCGCCCGCGACCCCGGGCGCGGTCAGCGTCGGTCCGCTCGAAGTGGACGTGGCGGGGTATCGCGCGCTGCTGAACGGCCGCGAGATCGAGCTCACCAAGCGAGAATTCGAGTTGCTGTCGACGCTGGCCAGGAACGTCGGCGTGGTGCTGAGCCGGGAACGTCTGCTGGAACTGGTGTGGGGCTACGACTTCGCCGCCGACACCAACGTGGTGGACGTCTTCGTGGGCTATCTGCGCCGCAAACTCGAGGTGGACGGCGCGCCCCGGCTGCTGCACACGATCCGCGGCGTCGGGTTCGTGCTGCGAGCGCCGAAATGACCGTGTCCGCCACCGCGTCGCCGAGAACCCGTCGGCGCCGGTCGTTCTCGCTGCGCACCCGCGTCGCGGGCGCGGCGGCCGCGGGCGCGATCATCATCGTGACGCTGATCAGCTTGATCAGTATTCGCGCCATCGAGCGCAACAACCTGCAGCAGGCCGACCAGCAGCTCGCCGTCGCGGCGCGGATCGTCCTGCTCGAACCGCAGATCGCGGTGCGGATCATCAGCCTGACCGGGCTGAACAACGACATGGCGGTGACCGTCCGGGACAACGGCGATGTCGTCGCCAGCACGCCCACCGAACTCCCCGCGCTGCCGACCGGTTCCCGCACCGTCACGGTGGGCGGCACCCCCTACCGGATCCTGACCACCACCGAGAATCAACCCGCGGGCCGCACGGTCTCGCTCGGCATCCCCGCCGCCGGAGCCGCCGAGGCCACCGCCGAGCAGCAACGATGGGTGCTCGGCGGCGCGCTGCTGTCCATCGCCGCGGCCGCGGCGCTCGGCTGGTTGCTCGCCGGCGCGGCGGTGCGTCCGATCGTCCGGCTGACCAGCCAGGTGGGCGCACGCAGCGCCTATCCCGATCCGCGCAACCCGCAGGCCCCGGTGGAGGGCGCGGGCGTGCACGAGGCGGAGCAGCTGGCCGTCGCGGTGAACACCATGTTGCAGCGAGTGGATCAGGCGCACGCCCAGACAGCCGCCGCCCTGGAGACCGCGCGCGACTTCGCCGCCGTGTCCGCCCACGAGCTGCGCACCCCGCTGACCGCGATGCGCACCGACCTCGAAGTACTGCGCACGCTCGATCTCGACGAGGCGCAGCGGGCCGAGATCCTCGACGACCTGCAGCGCAGCCAGGGACGAGTGGAGAGCACGCTCGCGGCGCTGGAGCGGCTGGCCACCGGCGATCTGACCAACGAGCGCGACCACGTCGCCACCGATGTCGGCGACCTGTGCGACCAGGCCGCGCACGACGCCATGCGACATTTCCCCGGCCTCACCGTACGCATCGATTCGGATGCCGAACTGGTCACCCGGGGGTTGCCCGCGGGGCTGCGGCTGGCGGTGGACAACGCGCTGGCCAACTCGGTCAAGCACGGCGGGGCCACCGAGGCATTGGTTTCCGCGCACCGCGAGCCGGGCGACCGCATCGTCATCTCGATCGACGACAACGGCCGCGGTATCCCGCCGGAGGAACGCGACGCCGTCTTCGACCGCTTCTTCCGCGGCAGCCAGGCGAGCAAGGGCGGCTCCGGCCTCGGCCTGGCGCTGGTCGCCCAGCAGGCCCAGCTACACGGCGGCCGAGCGTATTTCGACGCGGGCACGCTCGGCGGCATCCGTCTGGTCCTCGATCTGCCCGGGGTGGTGTGACTCGCGACGCATCCGCGGCTCCTTACTCAACTCTCAGAGAAACGCCGAGGGGCGCGCCATAACTCACGTTTAGGGTCTGCGGCGTGATCGGAAAACGCGCCCGCCGGGGCCTTCTCGTCGTCGCCCTCGTCTCAGCTGGTGCGCTCGGCGCCGGGATCACCGCCTGTACCGGAACCGATCGCGGGCCGACGGGCATCGCGCTGATCGATGCCGACGCGGGGCCGACCGGCGCGCGGGTGGTGAAGGCGCTGCAGGACGCGGGTGGTTACGAATGGACCGCCGCCGCGCCGGGCGAGGCGAGCACCGACGATTACGCCGTCGTCATCACGTTGCCCGCCGACCTCACCGCATCGATGGGCACCCTGGCCGGGCCCGAGCCGAAGCGGGCCGAAGTCACCGTGCAGACCCACGAAAAGGCCGACGCCGAGCTGGTGCACGGCGCGGTGACCGAGGTGACGCATCGGATCGGCGCGGCCGGGGTGGACGCCGCGCTCACCGCCGTCGCGCAGGCCCGCTCTCAGATGTCGCAGGTGCAGTTCACCGCCCAGTTGCTCGGCGCGGGCGTCGACGCGGCCGCCGCCGGAGCCGACCAGTTCAGTTCCGGCGCCGACCAGCTGCTCGGCTTCCTGGAGTTCGCGAAAACCGGGTCCGCGCAGCTCACTTCAGCCATCGCGCTGCTGAACTCCACCGTCGACGGCGCCGCCGCGCAGGCCGGTCAGTTGGCCGCGGCCCTGGATTCGACCGGCATCACCATCGCGCAGGTGGAGCGCACGGCGAACACGGTGAGCGGCGGACTCGATCAGATCCTGCCGCTGCTGCGCGCGCTGCCGTTCGCGAACGATCCGGCGCTCGCCGACATCATCGGAAAACTGGACGCGCTGCGCGGCGTGTCCGCGCAGGCGGGCTCCCAGCTGACCGGCCTCGGCTCGCTCGTCGGCGGCGCGGTCGACCCCGACACCGATCTCGGCACGCTGCTTCGCACCGTCGTGGACCGCCTGACCGGCGCGAGCGCGCAGCTGACCCAGGGCGCGAAGCTCGCCGAGGGCCTCCCCCAGCTCGCCGAACAGGGCGGCGCCCAACTGGTCGGCGCCATCAGCCAGCTCACCGCCGGCGTGAACCAGTTGCAGAACATCGTCCACAATCTGAGCACCCAGACCGACAAGGCCGTAGCCGCCCTGCCCCAGCGCAGCAGCACCCAGCAAGCAGCGCTGGCAGCGGCCCTGACCGACCCGGTCGAGATCGTCAGGAAGTAGACATGACGAGGGCCCGTCTTCCTTCACAGATGACGGGCCGTAACATCTTCAGGCTCGTGGCGGGCGAGCCAACGGTGATCCACAGGACAGATACCGGTCGGCTGGAGTTCGACCTCCAGAGAACCGCGTGCACTTGACCCGTAACTGGTAAGACGACGTGCCCAGCTCACCTCGACAACGTCTTTCGAGCGAAGCGAGACCGAGCATGTGCCGTTCGCGGCCCGGCTCGCGTCCGAGCGACCGCTGCGCAAGCGACGAAGTCGCAAGCAGTGGTCGCTCGGACGCGAGCCATAAAGGGGCCGTGAACACGCGGCGCCGCAGGCGCCGCCAGATTAGTTAGCGTTCAGCAGGTCGATCACGAAGACCAGCGTCTTGCCCGAAAGCCGATGACCGGCGCCGGCCGGGCCGTAGGCCAGCTCCGGCGGGATGGTCAGCTGACGGCGACCGCCGACCTTCATCCCGGGGATGCCGTCCTGCCAGCCCTGGATCAGGCCGCGCAGCGGGAAGGTGATGGACTCGCCGCGGTTCCACGACGAGTCGAACTCTTCGCCGGATTCGAATTCGACGCCCACGTAGTGCACTTCCACGGTGCCGCCGGGCACCGCTTCCTTGCCCGAGCCTTCGATGATGTCCTTGATCACCAGCTCGGTGGGCGCGGGCCCTGCCTGGAACTCGATCTCCGGTTTGGTCATGCGGCTATCCCCTTCGATAGGTGATGGATGGATTTCGTCAACGGTTGTTGATCTCGCGGTAGTCGCGAGCGCCGTAGCCGGTGTAGATCTGCCGGGGACGGCCGATCTTCAGCGGTTCGCTGTGCATCTCGCGCCAGTGCGCGATCCAGCCGGGGAGCCGGCCCATCGCGAACAGCACGGTGAACATGCGGGTCGGGAAGCCCATCGCCTTGTAGATGACGCCGGTGTAGAAGTCGACGTTCGGGTACAGGCGGCGCTCGATGAAGTAGTCGTCGGTGAGCGCGGCCTCTTCCAGGGCCTGGGCGATGTCGAACAGCTCGTCGTGGCCGCCGAGCTTGCTGAGGATGGCGTCGGCGTGCTTCTTGGCGATCGAGGCGCGCGGGTCGTAGTTGCGGTAGACGCGGTGGCCGAAGCCCATGAGCTTCACCCCGTCTTCCTTGTTCTTGACCTTGCGGATGAACTCCTTGACGTCGCTGCCGCTGGCCTTGATGCCGTCGAGCATCTCCAGCACGGCCTGGTTCGCGCCGCCGTGCAGCGGGCCCCACAGCGCGTTGATGCCGCCGGACACCGAGGTGAACAGGTTGGCGTCGGACGAGCCGACCAGGCGCACGGTGGAGGTGGAGCAGTTCTGCTCGTGGTCGGCGTGCAGGATCAGCAGCATGTCCAGCGCGGCGGCGACCTCGGGGTCCACCTCGTAGGGCTCGGCGGGGAAGCCGAAGGTCATCCGCAGGAAGTTCTCCACCAGGCTCAGCGAGTTGTCCGGGTAGAGGAACGGCTGGCCGACCGACTTCTTGTACGAGTAGGCCGCGATGGTGGGCAGCTTGGCCAGCAGCCGGATGGTGGACAGTTCGACCTGCTCGGGGTCGCGCGGGTCCAGCGAGTCCTGGTAGTAGGCCGACAGCGCGTTCACCGCCGAGGACAGCACCGGCATGGGGTGCGCGTTGCGCGGGAAGCCGTCGAAGAACCGCTTCAGGTCCTCGTGCAGCAGGGTGTGCCTGCGGATGCGGTCGGTGAAGTCCTCGAGCTGGGCCTGGGTGGGCAGCTCGCCGTAGATCAGCAGGTAGCTGACCTCGATGAAGGTGGAGGCGGCCGCGAGCTGGTCGATGGGGTAGCCGCGGTAGCGCAGGACGCCCGCCTCACCGTCGATGTAGGTGATGGCCGACTTGGTCGGGGCGGTGTTCATGAAGCCCGGGTCGTACGTCACGTACCCGGTGCTGGCCAGCAGCTTTCCCAGCTCGATCCCGTCGTTGCCCTCGGCGGCCCTGGTGACCGTCATCGGGAACTCGCCGCCGGGGTAGGAAAGAACCGGCTTGGCGTCGTCGTCGACGTTGATGATGTTCTCAGCGGGCACGGAAGGATCCCTCTCAGGCTTGAACCACAGGCACCGGCACGGTGGCGCACGATGCGCTTGCCTCAACGCTAGCCGTTGACCGACGCGGACAATACCGGAGGGTAGTCCTGCGGCGGCTCACAAACACGTCCCGGCGCGGTGAGGTCCCACAGCCACGGCGGAACGCGATCGCCAGGTGTTCGCGCTGCACGTCACGCGGCGATTTCGGCACGAGCGCGAGCGACACGGTAACGCGTGAAGGCCGGAAACGCGACTGCCGCGAGCACCACGCCCACCACCACGAGCGCGCCGCCGCCCGCCGCGGCTACAGCGGTACCCAGGCTCGCCGCCGCGAAACCGTGGGCAACATCACCGATGCGCGGGCCACCCGCGACCACCACGGTGAACACCCCTTGCAGCCGCCCGCGCAGATCGTCGGTGGCCACCGTCTGCAGCATCGTCACCCGGAGCGCGGCCGAGACCATGTCCACCGCGCCGCCGAAAGCCGAGCACACCAAAGCGATCCACAGCCCGGCCCCGACGCCGAGGCCGTGGCCGGTGAGGCCGACGGCGAGGCCGAACCCGACCATGGCCAGCCCCCACAGCGCGATGCAGACCAGCACGGCGAGGCCCTGCCTGCGGATGCGCGGAATCCAGCCGGAGAACACCCCGCCGAGCACCGCGCCCGCCGACATCGACGCGAACAGCAAGCCCAGCGCGACGCCGCCGGTGGCCGGGTCGCCGAAGGTCTCGTGCGCGATCTGCGGGAACAGCGCGCGGGGCATGCCGAACACCATGGCGATCACGTCCACCGCGAACGACGCGAGCAGCACCCGCTGTGTGGCCAGGTAGCCGAAACCGTCCAGCACCGTGCGGAATCCGGCCCGGCGCACCGTCCCGGTGGGCGGCAGCGCGGGCAGCCGCCACACCGCCCACAGGGTGGCCAGCAGCGCGACGGCGTCGATCAGATAGAGCGTGGCGAGCCCGACGACCGGGATGAGCGCTCCGGCCAGCACCGGCCCGGCGATGGCGCCGAACTGCATCACCGTCATGTTCAGCGAATTGGCGGCGGCGAGTTGGCCTTCCGGGAGCAGCCGCGGGATGGTGGCGCTGCGGGTGGGCTGGTTCACCGCGAAGAACGCCTGCTGCACGGCGAACAGGCCGAGCACGATCCACACGTTGTCCACTCCGGCCGCCGCTTGCAGCCAGAAGGCCAGCGCCGTGAGCCCGGTGCCCGAATTGGTGATCAGCAGGAGCTTGCGCCGGTCGAGGACGTCGGCGAGCGCGCCGCCCCACAAGCCGAACACGACCAGCGGCGCCAGGCCGAACAGCCCGGCCAGCCCCACGTAGCCGGAGCTGCCGGTGATCTGGAAGATCTGCTGCGGCACCGCGACGACCGACAGTTGCGCGCCGATCATGGTGACGATGCCCGAACTCCACAGGCGTCGATAGTCCGGGTTGCGCAGCGGAGTGGTGTCGGCGAGCAGTTTCACTGCCGCAGCGTAATCAGTCCTCCGGCCCGGCCCGGCGCGAGAATTCTCACGCCGGGGCTGGGAATACCTCAGGGTTGCAAGCGCTCCACCGTGGTCGCGTCACCCTCGATCCGCACCCGGATGCGGTTGTGCAGACGCCCGCGCCGGCCCTGCCAGAATTCGACCTCGTCGGGACGGACCAGGAAACCGCCCCAGTGCGGCGGAACCGGGATCTCGTCGACATCGGCGAACCGCGCGGTCGCCTCGGCCAGCGTGCGGTCCAATTCGGCCCGCGACCCGATCGGCTGGGACTGGCGCGAGGCCCAGGCGCCCAGTTGCGAGTCCCGCGGCCGGGACCGCCAGTACGCCGCCGTGGTCTCGGCGGGGACCCGCTCGACCGCGCCGCGCAGGTGCACCTGCCGACCCAGCGCGGGCCACACGAAGGTGACCGCGGCGTACGGGACGGCGGTCAGCTGGGCGCCTTTGGCCGAGTCGTAGTTCGTGTAGAAGATCACGCCTTCGGGTGAGAGCCCTTTACACAGCACGGTCCGCGCGACCGGCCGCGGCGTGCCGTCGGCCAGCGAGACCGTGGCCAGCACCATGGCGTTGGGTTCGGCGATGCCCACCGCGGTGGCCTGTTCGATCCAATGCCGCAGCAGCGGCTCCCAGCCCCCGGCGAGCCAGGTCTCGTCCAAGTCGACGTCGTCGTTGCCGCCGTGTGGAAGGCCGCCGTAGTCGACCCGCATAGCCGCCAGATCCGATGAATTGTCCAGGTCACGCATGGGCCAGACGTTACTCCGCAGTAGCAGGGAGCTAAGGTTTTGATGATCGGCATGTACTCGTCAAATCCGACATCTTCCCATCGGCGAGAACGTGCGACCCAAGTGCAAGGAGAGTCGTGACATGACTACCAGCCCCGCGGTTTCCGGTGGGCAGGCCACCGTTCCCAGCGATTTCGTCAGCGGCCTCGAGGGCGTGGTGGCCTTCACCACCGACATCGCCGAACCCGACAAGGACGGCGGCGCGCTGCGCTATCGCGGCGTCGACATCGAGCACCTGGTCGAGGGCCGGGTGACCTTCGGTGACGTGTGGGCCCTGCTGGTCGACGGATCCTTCGGGCGCGGCCTGCCGCCCGCCGAGCCGTTCCCGCTGCCCGTGCACACCGGTGACGTGCGCGTCGACGTACAGGCGGGGCTGGCGATGCTCGCGCCGATCTGGGGGTACCAGCCGCTGCTGGACATCGACGACGAGACCGCGCGCGAGAACCTCGCCCGCGCCTCGGTGATGGCGCTGTCCTACGTGGCGCAGTCGGCGCGCGGCATCTACCAGCCCGCCGTCCCGCAGAAGAAGATCGACGAGTGCACCACGGTCACCGAGCGCTTCATGACGCGCTGGAAGGGTGACCCGGATCCGCGCCACACCGAGGCCATCGACGCCTACTGGGTCTCCGCCGCCGAGCACGGCATGAATGCCTCCACCTTCACCGCCCGGGTGATCGCCTCGACCGGCGCCGACGTCGCGGCCGCGCTGTCCGGCGCGATCGGCGCCATGTCGGGCCCGCTGCACGGCGGCGCGCCCGCACGCGTGCTGCCGATGATCGAAGAGGTCGAGCGGACCGGCGACGCACGGGCCCTGGTCAAGGGCATCTTGGACCGCAAGGAGAAGCTGATGGGCTTCGGGCACCGGGTCTACCGGGCCGAGGACCCGCGCGCCCGCGTCCTGCGCGCCACCGCGAAGCGACTGGCCGCGCCGCGCTACGAGGTCGCCGCCGCGCTCGAACAAGCCGCCCTCGCCGAACTGCGCGAACGCCGCCCCGACCGCGCCATCGAAACCAACGTGGAGTTCTGGGCCGCGGTGATCCTGGACTTCGCCGAAGTGCCCGCGCACATGATGCCCGCCATGTTCACCTGCGGCCGCACCGCGGGCTGGTGCGCGCACATCCTGGAGCAGAAACAACTGGGCAAGCTGGTCCGCCCGGCGGCCATCTACACCGGCCCCGGCCCCCGCAAGCCCGAAGAGGTCGAAGGCTGGGCCACGATCGCGCACACGTAACGCACCACGACCCATTTCGACAAGCCGACCGTCGCGAGTGTGCACGTAGATACGTGGGTCTTCGCTTGTCCGGGCCCGGACAATTGCGAAGGCCAGCCCGTCGGTGCTGATGGGTGTGGTCTGCTGGTCCAATTCAGAGATCACCGACACCCGTACGGCGTCCAGTGCGGCGAGACCGGTGACGGCGAACCAGCTTTCATCCTGAGGTGTGCCGTCAGGTTTGGGAAGGGTGAACAGTTTCGCCGACTTCCGGTGCAGCGGTCGGTGATGCGGGGTGCGCTCGGCGCGGGGACCGGCGGGGCGGGGCGAACCGGTGATCATGCTCGGCGCGATCCAACGCCCATGATCGTGCCGCACGAAGCTGACGTACCGCCCTCGGTCGCCGTCGATGAGCACCGCGACGATCTCGTCCCTGACGATGACGCCCACCGGGGTGAGATCCCGATCAGCGACCGACAGGGCATCAATCGCCACGGTGACCGCTGGATGGTCCAGTCCGTCCATTGGCGATTCCCTTCTGTCAGGTCAGCAGAGAGCCCCGATGGTAGTGCTGTCGTCGTACTCCCGGTCCCAGTTGCCGTGGAACGCGGACATGGTGGCCTTGGTGTGGAACTGGTACAGGATTCCCGCCGCCGAGCATGACGCGCTGTAGAGCGTTTCGACATCTGGGTCGGTGGTGTCGTCGTTGCGCTCGGAATGTACATAGTATTTGCCGTCTGCCGGGTCGTATCGGTACAGCTTCGTGTTGACGCTCCGCAATGAGGGCCTGCCGGTGCAGTGCACCTTGAACCCGAAATTGATGGAGGCGATGCTTCCCGCGTCGGTCTTGTACGGCGGGATAGCGCTGATGAAGCACACCACCGCATCCTTCGCGGTGTGGATCGGTTCGGCATGGGCGACGGTGGCTGTGCCGAGCACCAGGGCGCTGGTGAGCAGGGCAGTGCGGATCGTAGGGGCGATGGTCATCGTTCCTCCCGTTGCGGCGGTATATCACCAGTCATTTCTGGACTGTTCGTACTGGTAGCGGATCTGCACCCACAGTTCGCGCGGTATCAGATCGATGCACTCGGCGAGGGTCGGCGGGGACCGAAACGTGGTCGGCCCGTGCGGGTGCCGGACGTGCAGCACACGCACCACACCCGCGTCGACCCGCCACGTCACCGTCACCCCATCCAATTCCGTTGTGCGCGGACTCGTCACGGGCGCTACCGCCTCGGCCGGGTTCGCACGCAGTCGCGGATGGCGCCGATCACCGCCAGCGCTGATGGCCGATACGAATCACGCGGGGCCTGCGCCCACACTCGCAACCGCGCCGGGCCGTCGTCGGCGGGGGACGGCAATGCGATCTGCGCCCCGGCCGACGTCATGGTGGCATTGAGCCGGAACAGCTCCGAGAACAGCGGCATATCGCACGGAATATCCGGCACCACCAGAAACGTCCACCGCTTCGAACGCGGGTGCGAGATTATCGGCCCGGCCGGTGTACCGCTGTTCTGCATGTGGATCTTCACGCGCGCACCAAGCTGAGTGGGCACGGTGATCGCCCCGACACTCCCCGATACCAGCGAGATCCGGCCCATCGACGGCTCGATACAGGCGGGCAGCCCGCACACGTGGCGGTAGAACCGACACCGCGCCATCGGAGTCTCCAAGACCATCGTCGCGTCGTTGGCGAGAACGCCTGAACGGTCAGCCATTGCGGTCACCACCGGGCCATCGCATCCGGTCGATGCCGGTGATGGGGATGAGCGTGATCAGGTACTGCGACGGGATGTCGTGGCGGTCATCCACGACTGCGGTCCCCACCCACGCGCACCGGCCGGGGATGTTGCGGTCGTGTAGTCCGATCCGCCCGTCCTCGTATGGGGCCAGGCGTAGGCAGTGCTCGACATCGGGGCAACGCACCCGCGACAACGGCCCGTATGGCGTGCCATCCGTCGTTTCCCACTGTCCCGTCTTCGACAGCCGGAACTTGTCACCCTCTCGCATCCCCGTGCCACTCCCCTCTAGTCGATGGAGGCGCCCGGCGCCAGGGGCTTTCGCTACCGTCCGGCGGCGTCACGGACGCCGGTGGTGTGCCCGGATGAGGAACGGGCGTCACCCGGCGCCGGGGCCTGCTACGACTGTGAGCCCAATTCGGCCCGCGGGGTATCAAACTTCTTGGTAGGCAGGCGGGATCGGATGTCGTTGAATGGAAAGGTGAGCCGAATGGAAGACCGCGCCGCAATCGCAGCGCGAGTGGCCCAGGCCCGAAAGCTCGCCGGCCTGACGCAGAAGGCGCTAGCGGAGAAAGCGCACATCTCTCTCGGAATTGTTCGTGCGGTCGAGCAGCGGACGGCCCCTGCATCGCCGGCATTTCTGGGGGCCGTGTCCAAGGCTCTCCGAGTCAGCGTCGCCGACCTGACTGGACAGCCGTATCCGCCTGCGCCAGGCCCCGACACCGAGGTACACGCCGCAGTGGGGGTGCTACGAACCGAACTGGCCGCCTACGACCTCGACAACGACAACGCCTCTCACGTGCGCCCGCTCGGACAGATCATGGCCGACGTCGAACACGTGTGCCGCTATCGCCGCGCCGCGTCTTTCCACAAACTGGGCGACTCGCTGCCGCCGCTCCTCGGCGAGGTACGTGCTGCGGTGCATCGCAGCAGCGGCCGCGAGCGGGATCAGGCGCTCGTACTGATGAGCGAGCTGTACTACTCCGCGCACAGCCTCGCCCACAAACTCGGATATGGCGACCTCGCCGCACTCGCCATCGATCGACTCGCGTGGGCAGCCACCGAGTCCGGAAACGAACTGTGGATCGCCACGAGTCAGTTCCAGCGGGCGGCGCTGCTCACCTCCGGCGGCGACTGGACTGCCGCCCTCAGGTTCTTGGAACGTTGCCGGGCCTGCATCGAACCCCGCCTCAGCGCTGGACACCGCCACGACCTCATCGCCTGGGGCGGCCTGCACCTGCAATCCGGACTCGCCGCGTCACGCTCCGGCAAAAGCGACCTCGCTGACGAGCACTTGGCCGAGGCCCGGAAGACAGCGCTGCGCCTCGGCGGCGATCGCGACGTCATTCTGTCGTTCGGACCCACGAACGTCGAAATCTGGGCCGTGGCGCTTGCCGTGGAGAGCATGGACGGCACCGAAGCGCTCAACCGTGCACGCTCGCTGGTCATCCCGGATGACACACCGAAAGAACGCGCGGGTCACCACTACATCGACCTGTCTCGCGCCTATCTCCTGCATGGAGACCGCACACGCGCTTTGGACGCGCTACTGACTGCAAAAGCGATTGCTCCGGCCCAGACTCGCTGGAATCCCATGGTGCACGAAACAGTGCGGGCGCTGGCTCGTGCGGAAGCGCGCAGCGTCGACACCGTCCACGGTTTCGCCGTGTGGTGCGGAGTGGCTGCGCGCCTGTGATCTGGTCAGCCTGCCGCAGGTAAGCCCTTCACTGCGGCCGGAGACAGGAATTCCAGCCGGAACGAGGCGATGTACTTCTCACGCTGGCTCAGGAAGTGCCTCGTGTGGGGCTGCCGCTCATGCTCCTCGAACGCGTCGCGGTCGCGGTACACCTCGTAGAACACGCGCGACAACGGTTCGTTCTCAACGGCGTGGGTGGCGTAGACGAGGGTCCCGGGCTCCAGCTCCGTGATGGCTTCGACCGTTTCGGCCATCAGCTTGTCGAACTCGGCCGCCTTCTCTGCGTCCTGGAGATCGAACTTCACAACGAGCGCGAACATAGCCCCTCCTCGACACTGGTATCCGGTCACCGTACAGGCCACCACCAGCGGCCGGGCTGGTTCGACGGGCTCGATCCCGCGTGTCGACGTCACCGCGGGCACGATTCGAGGACCTGATGGGCTTCGGCCACCGGGTCTATCCGAGCCACAGCGCACGACCGCGAGCCGGACGTGACGGCGGAAGATGTTGTCCCGCCGTCGATGTCCGGCTCGCGTAGCATCCGGGGGGAAGCTAGAGGACTCGAGGGATGCTGGACAAAACAATATCGAGGCGGCGAATGCTCGGGCTGGGAGCCGCGCTGACCGCGGGATTCACCGCCACCGGGTGCGCCGCCACCCAGAATACGTCCGTCGCACCGGCGCGCGTCTCGGCCGCGCCCCGCACCACTACGGGGGCACGGGTCGCTCCGGCCTCGGCGGTCCCCGCCGCGGGCACGCCGTCCGCCGTGGCCGCCAGGCATGCCGGGATCCGGCCACAGCAGTGGGGCGTCGCGATGGCGGGGATCACGAGCACTTTCGCTGCTGCGGGCAAACAGATGGCGCTCACCTTCGACGCCTGCGGCGGCTCGGGCAACAACGACATCGACGAGTCGCTGGTGAACTTCCTGATCGCCGAGCGGATTCCCGCGACGCTGTTCCTGAACAAGCGCTGGATCGATGCCAATCGGGCGCGCACCGCCCAACTGGCGGCGAATCCACTGTTCGAACTGGCCAATCACGGCGTGGCACACAAACCGCTGTCGGTGAACGGCCGGGAAGCCTATGGCATCGCCGGGACCGGATCGGCGCAGCAGGCCGCCGACGAAGTATGGGCGAACCATGAGCTGCTGACCACGCTGACGGGCAGCCCGCCGCGATTCTTTCGCGCGGGCACCGCGCATTACGACGATGTCGCGGTTTCCATCGTCAACGAATTGGGCGAAATCCCGGTCGGTTTCACGATCAACGCCGATTTCGGCGCGACCGCGTCGGCCGACCAAGTGCGAACAGCGATGAATGCCGCCGCCCCCGGCGCCATTTCCCTGGCCCATATGCACCGGCCGCACTCCGGCACCGCGGCGGGCATGATCGCGGCGGTGCCGAAGCTGCGCGCGATGGGTTTCACCTTCGTGCACCTGTAGGCGCGCGGCCGCGTTCGCCGGTAGTTCACTCCTCGAGCGACGCGACCCAGTCGACGGCGACCGTATCCCCGCGGTCCACCTCGAAGAAGGCGACCTCCAGATGCCGGCCCAAATCGACCAGGCCCAAGGCGTGCAACGGCACCGGCTGGACCAACCGGACCCGCCACGGTCGCGGTTCGTCCCAGGCGCGCAGTTCCAGGTCCAGACGCAGCACCGGATCGTCGCGGCCCGAGTACCCGGCGGCTACCGGCGCGGCGGCGAGCACGGTGGCATCGGCGCGGCGGCCGTCGGCGAGGATCTTGGCGATGCTCGCCCGGCCGGCTTCGGCGAGGTCGGGCACGTACAGCACGAGGCGATCGCGGTCGCGCGGATCCACCCGGCAGCCCACGACGTCACCGGGCCGCATCCATTCCAGGTCGGCGTCGGCCACCCGCTGCCGCACCCGGCTCTCGTAGGGGAACTCCCCGGTCAGCTGCACCCGAACCCAGAACACGTGCCCCGGTTCGGTGCGCCGCGGACGTACCCCGAGGATCGTCGCGGTCCCCGCTTCCCCCCGAATCAGCAACTCTCGCCGCATCGCGTCCGAGACCGTCGCGCCGCGCAGCCGGAAATTCCGCGCTCTCTCGCGCAGTCGCCACCCCGAGTTAGCTGAGGGCATGCTCATGGGCGCTTACGTTAGCCGGAGTGTGGGCGTCGCCACAGCAACACCACCGACTACCCTGTTCGCCATGACCTCTGCGTTTCCGACCATTCCCGACGATCTCAAGCCCGCCGACGGACGGTTCGGTTGCGGCCCCTCCAAGGTGCGTCCGGAGCAGCTGCAGTCGCTGGTGAACGTCGGCGCCTCGGTATTCGGAACCTCGCATCGGCAGAAGCCGGTCAAGGACGTGGTGGCGCGCGTGCGCTCCGGCTTGCGCGAGCTGTTCGGCCTGCCGGACGGCTACGAGGTGGTGCTCGGCAACGGCGGTACCACCGCATTCTGGGACGCCGCGGCGTTCGGCCTGGTCCGTGAGCGTTCGCTGCACTTGACCAACGGTGAATTCAGCTCGAAGTTCGCCGCGGTGACCAAGGGCAACCCGTTCATCGGCGACCCGATCGTGGTCTCGGCGGAGCCCGGCAGCGCGCCGGAGCCGGTGTCCGACCCGTCGGCGGACCTGATCGGCTGGGCGCACAACGAGACCTCGACCGGCGTCTCGATCCCGGTGCGGCGGCCCGCGGG
This sequence comes from Nocardia sp. CY41, assembly GCF_009829325.1. Lineage (GTDB taxonomy): Bacteria > Actinomycetota > Actinomycetes > Mycobacteriales > Mycobacteriaceae > Nocardia. Next base: position 70,643 of record NZ_VUOS01000017.1, on the reverse strand, counting down.
CTCGGAGCACGCGCTCATCGCCATCGACGCCACCTCGGGCGCGGGCGGCCTCCCGGTGACCATCACCGACGCCGACGTGTACTACTTCGCGCCGCAGAAGTGCTTCGCCTCCGACGGCGGCCTGTGGGTCGCGCTGATGAGCCCGGCCGCACTGGCCCGGGTCGAGGAGATCAAGGCCTCGGGCCGCTGGACCCCCGACTTCCTGTCGCTGCCGATCGCGATCGACAACAGCACGAAGGACCAGACCTACAACACCCCGGCCCTGGGCACCCTGCTGCTGTTCGCCGACCAGATCGAGTGGCTCAACGGCAACGGCGGTCTGGACTGGGCGGTCAAGCGCACGCTGGACTCCTCCTCGCGGCTGTACTCCTGGGCCGAGTCGAGCGAGTACGCCACCCCGTACGTCACGGACCCGGCGCACCGCTCGCAGGTGGTCGGCACCATCGACTTCGCCGATTCGGTCGACGCGGCGAAGGTCGCGAAGATCCTGCGGGCCAACGGCATCGTGGACACCGAGCCGTACCGCAAGCTGGGCCGCAACCAGCTGCGCATCGGCATGTTCCCGGCGATCGATCCGGACGACGTCAGCCAGCTGACCCGCGCCATCGATTGGGTCGTGCAGAATCTCGGCTGACGGCCGCATATTTCGGCCCTGACGGGCCGCAACACGCCCGGGATCGACACGCCGCAGAATTAGACGTAGCCGAGCGAACAGAGCAGATTAGCGGGGCACGGACGTCTCCCGAGAGATTTCCGTGCCGCGTGTCCTGCCCCAGGAATCTCAGATGTGCACTACTGTTTCGGAAAGTGGGCGGTGTCGCGAGTCGACGCGATAAGGAGGTAACGGTGCGTGAACTTCGAGTGATCGGGGTGACGCCCGACTCCACGCACATCGTGTGTATCGACACCGAGTCCGGTCAGAAGTTCCGGCTGCCCGCCGACGACAAACTGCGAGCCGCCGCGCGCGGAGACCTTGCCCGATTCGGCCAGATTGAGATCGAAATGGAAGCAACTATGCGTCCCCGCGATATCCAGGCCCGTATTCGCGCAGGGGCCTCCGTGGAACAGGTCACCGAAGAATCCGGAATGCCGGCCAGTCGCGTCGAGCGATTCGCCTATCCGGTACTGCTGGAGCGGGCCCGCGCCGCCGAGCTCGCCCAGAAGGCGCACCCGGTGCGCCCCGACGGCCCCGCCGTGGACACTCTGATCGACGTGGTCACCGCCGCGTTCACCGCGCGCGGGCACAACATCGAGGGCGCCGAATGGGATGCCTGGAAGGACGAGAAGGGCTACTGGGTCGCCCAGTTGCAGTGGCAGAACGGACGATCCGAGATCGCCGCGCACTGGCGTTACCAGCCGGACGCGCACGGTGGCTCGGTCTCCCCGCTCGACGACCCGGCCTCCGATCTGATCGATCCGGATTTCGGGCGCGCCCTGCGCGGCCTGGCGACGATCGCGCCGCCCGAGCCCGAACCGGCCGCGCCGCAGCCGGAGCCGGAGGCCGAACCGCGTCCCGCCCCGGCCGCGCCGCCGGCGCGCACCGCGAGCCGCCAGAACCAGCCGACGCTGGACGAGTACTACGAACAGCGGGCCGTCGCGGCCGGCGGCAGCGCCGCCGCGATCCCGGCGGGCAACGGCTCGACGTCCGCCGCGTCCGCCACCGCGGCCCCGGCTCCCGCCGCTAGCCCCGCGTCCGCCAATGGCGCCGCGACGGCCGCCACGTCCACCCCCGCGGACACCGCCGCGCCGGCGCCTGCCCCCACCGAGGAGCCTGCGAAGCCCGCGGCGAAGGCTCCGGCCAAGCCGAGTCGCAGCAAGCGCGGCAAGGCTCCGATGCCGTCGTGGGAAGATGTACTGCTCGGAGTGCGCAGCTCCGGTCACTGAGCGCCGGCCTTCCGAGCCGTCGATGGGTCGCCGACTGGACGCGGGAGCCCTCGTGCGTCGGCCGCCTCTGGCGATAGCGCTGCCTCGCGAAATCGATGATTACGAACCGGCGTTCGCGGTGCGAAGCCGCACCGGGGCCGGTCCGTGGCGAGTAAATTTTGGTGTGGTCGACGACGCGCGTCGGCGCCAGGAGCCAACCCAGCGGTGGCCGTTCGGCGCAGCCGGGCGTTCGCTCGAAGTTCGCGGAGTCGATTCGTGCAACTATCGGGAGGTGCCGGATGCTATCCAAGGCTTGCTCGCTCTGGTACGTCGACGCACCCGATGCCCTGACGGTATTGCGCGCGAACCACGATCCGGATCCCGGAGCCGCACTGGCATTGGCGAAGCAATTGCACGAGGACCGCGATGTGCGGCCGATCATGGTCGGCACGCTGGCGGGTTGCGCGGGACCGGGAACCGACGAGGTGTGCATCGGCTGTTTTCCCGGCGTCACGGTGTTGTGCTCGGCCCAAGCCGCGCGTATCCACCCGACCGAGATCCCGGAGTTGCTGGTGCGGCCGCTGGCCTCGGAACACACGTATCTGGTGTCGTTCGACCTCGAGCACGGCTGGGGCGCGTTCGCCCACTGGGAGCGCGGCGAATTCCGCAGAGCCTTCAGCTCGACCCGGGTGCGCATCCTGGAGGACGAAGGACTTCCGCTGGTCTGGGAACGGCCGTATTGGGCAGGCGAACATCCGGTGCGCTGGCGCGCGGGCGAACTGCCCGACCCCCAGGCGCTGCCCTTCGACCCACCCGATTTCGCCGACGCGGCCAACAACGAATGGCTGGGCTTCCACTACCGCGGGCCTGTCGCGCCCCGCGCGCTCGTGCCGGGTGACATTCCCGTCTGCAAGTTCGCGCTGTACCCGAAGGGCCAGATGCCCGACCCGCCGGTTCGCGGCTCGACCGAGGCCGGAGCGCATACGCCCGCGCGTAAGCGCGGACTGTTCGGCTGGCTGCGCGGACACGACCCGGTCGGCTGAACGCGGCAGCCCGCCGGTGCTAGGCGGCCGATCCGCCGATCAACAGCACGATCCATCCGAGCAGCACACCTGCCGCGCCGCCGCCGATCACCCACCGCGTCACCGGGGCGAAACGCCAGCGCCACGCGGTGGGCGCGGCGCCGCCGACCGCCACCAGGTTGACCGCCACCGCGAGCAACGGGTGCACTTCGGCCAGTGCGGCCCCGAACGAATACACCGCGACCGCCGCCAGCAGCGCCACCATGACGGCCACGGTGAGGCCCGCGCCCCACGGCGTCGGGTCCTGGTAGGACGGATACGGTCGATACGGTCCGGTCATGCCGTGTCCTTTCCGGCATGAGCGGGGCCCTGCGTGGTCACGCTGCGCTGCCTCCTCCGGGCCTGACCGCTCATGCCGTGCGCACCCGCTCGTAGAACGCCATCGCGGCCGCGGTCGCGACATTGAGCGAATCGGTGCCGGGCGTCATGGGGATGCGCGCGCGGACGTCGGTGGCCCGCATGGCCGCCTCGGTCAGCCCCGGCCCTTCGGCCCCGAGCAACAACGCCACCCGCTCCCCCGTCATCGCCGCCGCCAGATTCGCCGCCGCCGCGTCGGGAGTGAGGGCGATGATCTGGAATCCTTTGCGGCGCAGTATATCCAGTCCGCCCGGCCAGTCCGGCACGGACGCGAACGGAACTCGCAGCACATGGCCCATGGAGACCCGGACGGCCCGGCGGTACAAGGGGTCGGCGCAGCGGTCGCCGAACAGGATCGCGTCGGCTCCGAGCCCGGCCGCGTTGCGGAACATGGCGCCGAGATTCTCGTGGTCGTTGACGCCTTCGAGCACCGCGACGGTGCGCGCCTGCTCGAGCACCTCGTCCATGCCGAGTTCGGCGGGGCGGCGGGCGATGGCCAGCACGCCGCGGTTGAGGTGGAAACCGACCACCTCGGCCATCACCTCGGCCGTCGCCCGGAAGTACGGCACGTCGACGGCCATCAGATCGTCGGCGAGTTCGGCGCGCCTGCGCTCCACACCGAGCAGTGCGGACGGCGCGAAGCGCGAGTCGAGCATCCGCTGGACCACCACGACACCCTCGGCGATCACCAGTCCCTTGCGCCCGGGCAGATCGGGCCTGCGATCGGCCGACTTGAGATCGCGGAAGTCGTCGACCCGAGGGTCGGCGGGGTCATCGATGTCGATCACTTCGGCCACCGCTCCATCCTGCCGAACGGTCGCGGCCGGGTCCGAATCGGCGTTCGCCGGGCGGTCGCGGAGCACGGAAAACCTGGTGCGGGCAGGTGCGCGAACATGGGATGGTCGGAGCATGACGACCCTCCCGGGAATCACCATCCGGTCGGCCACCGAGGACGACGGACCCGCGATCACGACGCTGGTGGAGACCTCGTTCGGCACTCGCTACGACCCGGCCGAGCTGCGGCGGATCCCCCTGCTGTTCCCGCTGGAGAACACCATCGTCGCGGTCGAGGACGGACGGGTCGTCGGGCACGTGCAGTCCACCACCATGACGGTCACGGTGCCCGGCGAACGGACTGTGCGAGTGTGCGGCATCGCGGGCGTCGGGGTGGCGCCGACCCACCGGCGGCGCGGCATCCTCCGCGCCATGTACACCGAACAGCACCGGCGCGTCGAGGCGGCCGGGCTGCCGCTGACCATGTTCACCGCGAGCGAGGGCGGCATCTACGGCCGGTTCGGCTACGGTCCCGCGACGCGGGAGAACGCCGTTGGCATCGACCGGCGGTTCGCCGAATTCCTGCCGTCGGCGCCGGATCCGGGCGGTGTCACGCTGCGCCCGCCGAGCGAACTGCGCGCGGCGGCGGAGGCGATCTACGAGCGCTGGCGCAGGCTGACGCCCGGGGCGCAGGTACGCCCCGCGGCGGCCTGGGACATCGTTTTCGACGATCCGGAACGCTTCCGGGAAGGCGGCAGCACGCTGTTCGGACTTCTGCACGCCGACGGCTACGCGCTGTATCGGTGCCACTCCGACGGCAGGGCGCGGACGGTCGAGGTGGTCGAAATGCGGACGGTCACCGACGAAGCGCACGCGGCCCTGTGGCGGGCCCTGCTCGGGCTCGATCTGATGCGGCGGGTGGACGCGGTGCTCACCGACCACGACCCGCTGCCCTACCTGCTGACCGATCACCGGCTGGTGCGTACCACCGCCCGCTACGACGGACTGTGGCTTCGCCTGATGGACGTGCCCGCGGCGCTCACCGCGCGCGCTTACCGGAGCGATCTGGATGTGACGCTCGAGGTGACCGATCCCTTCCGGAACGCGGGTGGCACGTTCGCACTGCGCGTGCGGAACGGGCAGGCGGAATGCGAACCGACCGATCGCACACCCGATATCGACGTCGGCATCGACGTTCTCGGCAGCATGTACCTGGGCGCGTATCCCGCGCGCGTGTTCGCCGCGGCGAACCGGTTGCGGAGCAAGAATGCCGCGCACCTGCGCGCGCTCGACGACGCCTTCGGCGTCGAGCGCGACGCGATGCTCGGCTGGTTCTTCTGACGACGCGCACCGCGCTCCGAGGGCTGGCATGCTGGTCTCATGAAGCCGATCCAGTTGGTTCTCAACATCCTGTGGCTGATCTTCGCCGGGTTCTGGCTGGCGCTGGGCTACATCGCGGCGGGGATCATCTGCTTCATCCTGATCATCACGATTCCGTTCGGCATCGCGTCGTTCCGGATCGCCGCCTACGTGCTGTGGCCGTTCGGCCGGACCACCGTGGAGAAGCCGGGGGCCGGGGCCGGGTCGCTGATCGGCAATATCATCTGGTTCATCGTCGCGGGCTGGTGGCTGGCGCTGGGTCATCTGCTCACCAGCATTCCGTTGTTCGTGTCGATCATCGGCATCCCGTTCGGCTGGGCCAACCTGAAGTTCATCCCGATCTCGCTGTTCCCGCTCGGACGGGAGATCGTGGACAGCGATCAGCCGTTCGGCGCGCGGTAGCCGCCGGCATCCGGTCCATGGGGCGCGCCGGGCAGAGCCCGATTCGCGATATATCTGTGATCTACATCACATGGTGTTAACGAAATCACACCTCCGTGCGAAGGTTAGCTAGAAGGTAACTGATCTTTTCCAGTGCCCACCGCGCCCCGAGCGGGCGCCGAGCCGACCGCACGGGAGGGCTCCACCATGACCGACCGCACCGCCCGCAGGCCCGACTCGGACACCGCGCCGCTCGCGCCGATCGCCGTGACGCTGGGGCTGCTGCTGCTCATCGGCGCGGCGACCCAGTTCACCCATCTGCCCCGCTGGGCCGACGACTACGGGGTGCTGGTCTATCCGGCCTTCGTCCTGTGCCTGGCCATCGCGGGCGGCCTGCTGCGGTGGGGCGGCGGGATCGTCCTCCGGCTGGTGCGGGCGAACCGCTGAGCCGTGCCGCCGAATCCGGCAGGCGTCATTCGGATTCCGCGACGATCTGCTTCATGATCGCCACGGCGCGGGTCAGCACGACCAGCTGCTCCTCGGTGAGCGTCGACAGCTGCTCGGTCATCCACGCCTCCCGAGCGCTGGCCTCGTCGGCGATCAGCGCGCGGCCCGCCGAGGACAGCGAGACGATGATCTGACGGCCATCGGTCGGATGCGGGTTGCGTTCCACCAGATCCAGGTCGGTGAGCGAGGCGATGACCCGGGTCATCGAGGGGGGCTGCACACGTTCCTTCGCCGCGAGCGCACCCGGCGTCATCGCGCCCTCGCGCGCCAGGGTGGCGAGCGCGGAGAGTTGAGTCAGCGAGATCTGCGAGTCGGCACGACGGCCGCGCAGGTGCCGCGTCAGTCGAACGACCGCCAGCGAGAGCTCACCAGCGAGGGCTCTGACATCCGATGGCGTTGTCACAGTGCCAAACGATACGGGACCATTGGCGGCCGGTCGCGGCTTCCCGCCAGGCCGCGACCACTCCGCTCCGCTCGGCCGCAGCGCCGCACCCGGCAGGGCGGATTAGGCTGGGCCCGTGACACAGAAAGTCCCGCAGCTGCCGCCGCGCCTGACCGATCCGCGCCCCGTGCTCGCGGTCGGCAGCGCACTGTGGCTGATCGCCACCGTCGTGGTGTGGGCGGGCGGCGACCGGTGGGCGTCGGCTCGGCCGGTCTGCCTGATGGGACTGGTGGTCGGGCTGATCGCACTCGTGATCTATCTGGTCCAGCGGCGCGGCGCCCGGCGCGGGGACAAGGGCGCGCAAACGGGTCTGTGACCGCGCGGCTTACGGTCGGACCACCTCGAATTCGTCGGTCGTGCCGGTGAGCGGGTACAGCGCGCCATCGGGATCCAGGCGGGTCGCGTAATGCTGGAAGCGATAGCGTCCCGGTTCGGCCTCGACCGGGATATCCCAGGTGAATCGGGCCACCGACTCGGCGAGCCCGCGCTTGCTCCAGTGGTATTTCACCGCCCACTCCCCCTCGTTGGCCACCCGCGCCCAAGTGCCCGACGCCGTCTTGCGCTGCACTTCGAGGAACGTCCCGTTGCGGCGATTGTCGTGCTTCGGGTGCGCCGAGACGAATTCGGCCAGAACCTGATCTCCAGGAGCGTAGGACGGGTGCGGCTGCACCAGCACGTCACCGAATCCGCGGCCCGGTGCGGCCGCGTCCGGACCGGCGCCCGGCTGGAAGTTCGGTTGTAGCTGGGACACGTCGCGGGGCGCCGGCCCGCGCGGCACCTGGCTGCGAGCGGCGAATGCCGCGGCCAGGCGGGTGAACTCCTGCTGATAGGCGCACAAGGTGTAGCGACCGAACAACGTCGAAGCGCCCTCGTACTGCTGGGAGTCGTATTCCTCGGGCGTGGTGACGTATTCGTGATAGGCGTTCGCGTATCCCTGCATCAGCACCTGCTCGAGCGGAACGTTCAGCTCCGCGGCCACAGCGCGGCGGATGCGCAGGCCCGACGTGATGGTGAACTCGCCACCCGCGGCGGCCAGATAGAGCTCGCCGATGCGGACGAGCTGAATCGGCAGCACATTCGGCACCCACGCCACCGGCGGCAGCAGCCCGAGCGGCACCGCGATCGCTTTCGGCGCCTGCGCGTCCGCCAACCAGTCCGGCGCGGGCTGGGCGGGGTCGCCCAGCGCCGCGAGGAACGGATTGCGCACCCCCTCGGGGATCGGGCCGCCGGGCAGGCCCGGACCGTCCTCGACACTGCCCGCGATCAGCGAGACGCCCGCCGCGGCCGGCGCGGTGCGTCGTGGGAGGCCGTCCGGGGTGAAACGGCCGTCCACGGCGATGTCCGCCAAGTCGATGTAGCAGAGCATCGTGTCGACCGGTCCGGAGATCGCTCGCGCTTGCGCCATCGCGTCCTTCGACGCCGCGTACTGACGCTCGCCGAGGATGCGGGTGTTCTCGAACTCGTCCTCGGTGGGCCCCGAACCCGGGCGCAGGTTCAGATTGGGGGACATGTCTCCCGCGTTGGTCTGCGCGAAGGCCGCGACGAACTCGGGCTTGCCGTCCAGGTAGCGCACGCCGCGCTCGATATGCTCGGCGGAGAACGCGGCATAGCCCTTGTTGTCCGAGCTGATCAGCCGGTTCGCGTTGGTCATTGACGTGTTGTGCGTGGCGAACCAGGTGATGGTCCCGGCCGTCCTGCCGCCTTTGCGCAGGACGAGCGTGGTCACCGCGGGGTCGATGGCGTCCGGGAAATGCTGTTTGTCCGCAGACGGATTCAGTTCCCACGCCACCCGCGAGCGGTTCACGCTCGCGTTGTGCAGCTCGGTGCGGCCGAGCGCGAGCGAGCCGGGGCCGAGATCGGCGTGCGCGGCGGCGATCGCCTCGACGATCCCGTTCACCTCGGCGTCGTACACCTGCTGCTGGAAGCCGAGGACGGACAGGTTGTAGGCGTAGTCGTTGCTGGAGCCGCCGCAGGTCGCGTGCGAATGCGTCGAGGTGAGCAGGACGTTCTGCTCGGTATAGAGCCCACCGAAGCGCCGGGCCACTTCGGTCAGCACGCCGCGGTGCACGGATTGGAAGATCATTCCGTTCTCGGCGACCACGAAGACGACGCGCCGTCCCGCGCTGCCGATGATGAACGCCCGCGCGCGCGGGCGCAGGTGGATGCCCGCGGTCTGCTGCTCGAGCTGGGAGTAGCCCATCATCCCGCATTCGGCGGCCGGGCCGGTGATGTCGGAGATGCCGACGCCGATCTCGTAGTCGCCGGAATCCGGGGCGGCGGCCGCCGGAACGCCGAGCGCGTCGCTCATCCCGGGCACCGCCGCGGCCGCGAGGGTGGCGGAACCGAGCGCGGTCCGGGCCAGAACAGTTCTGCGTGACACCGGCATACCCGTCTCCCTTCTGTCCCGATGCAGCGAACCACACAACTGGTCACTCGTCCAGTCCGACTTTTTCCGGCCGGCGAATTGACTGCGGGGGCCACGGGCGCTTAACTCCCTTGGGTGTCCTCCCGATTGAGCGTCGAAGAACGACGGGCCCACCTTATCGAGGCCGCGATCGGTCTTGCCGAGAAAAAGGGCGTCGCGGGCGTGACCACGCGCGATGTCGCTCAGGCGGCCGGTGTCTCGCTGGGTGTGGTGCATTACTGTTTCGAAAACAAGGACGCGCTGATGACCGAGCTGGTCAAAGCGTTGTCGATGGAATTGCGCGATTCCGTCGACGCAAACGAAACGGTATGGCAGGACGTCGGAAGTGGAAAAGAAGCCCTTCAAAAATTGATCCGCGCGGGACTGGAACTCATGTGGCTGAACATTGAAGCCACTCCGGAACGGCAGCTGCTCACTTACGAAACCACCACTTACGCATTGCGCGAGGGCGAACAAACCCCGGCGAAACTGGCGATCGCGCGCGAACAGTACAACTTCAACGACTCCACCGTCGCCGACATCCTGGAGCACGCGCGCGATGCGACCGGCAATACGTGGTCGGTCCCGGTTCAGACGCTGAGCCGGTTCACGCTCAACGTCATCGACGGTGTGGTGCTGCGCTGGCTGGTGGACAACGACAGCGAGAGCGTGCGCGGCCAGCTCGATCTGCTGAGCGAGATGATCACCGGATACGCGGCGCAGTAGCCGCGGTTCAGCCGCGCAGGTGCGGTGCCCGGACGTGCACAGCCGAGCCGGTCTGCCACCAGGGCACCTCGACGGTGGCCTCGATCGCACCGCTCAGCCGCACCGTCAGGTCGCGGTGCACGACCAGCTCGCCCGCTTGCGCGGGCAAGGCAAACAGCTGCCGCAGCACGATGCCCAGCGGCTCCGCCGCCCACGTCGTGCGGCGACCGGTATCGATCACCTCGGCGGTCACCGCTTCGGACACCAGCGGCAGGTCGAGCAGAGCCGCCAGCGCCGAGGCTGTTTCGGTATCGCCGACTACCAGACGATCCGCGGGCACCGCCAAGCCGAACCACGGCCGGTCGAGGACGAAGACGTCTGCCGGGTCGGCCACGACACCGGACACTGCGCGCACGCGATCCGGCGGTTGTAGATCGGCCACCTCGAGCCGGTCCCCGGCGACGGCAGCCGCCAAGCGGGCGTGAGTTCGCGAAACCACCTCTGCGGAGGGGGTTCTCGACGAATCCGCCAGCGCCTCCAGCAGCGCGGCAGCCAGCTCCTCGGTGATCGTGTCGGGATCGGCCAGGACGGCGCGGCAGGCGTCCGGGTCGACACCGGCCACGGCGAATGCCGGTAACAGTCCGTCGAATTCGACGTCGGCGGGATGGCGGAACAGTCCCAGCGGCGTGCTGTCGATCCGAGCGTATCGGCGCAGCCACCACGCGGTATAGCCATCGGCGTCGGCGAGCAGGCGGCGGGTGCGCGGCGTCGCGGCCAACTGCCGCAACGCTTCCGGCCACGCCGCGTCATCGACCAGATCCAGATCGCGGACGGCGACCAACTCCGGCGGATCGTCCGGCAGCGTGGACCACCAGTGTTCCTCGTCGTCCAGATCATGGTCCGGCCCGGTCGGATCCGCCTCCACCACGACACCGAAGTCCCAGCCGACGCCGACGGCGCGCAACGCGTCCGCACCGTAGCGGTCGACCAGCTCGGGATCGGCCGTGCCGAACGGCGCGTCGGGCACGAGCAACTCACGCAACGGCGCGCCGGGCAGCAACAGTTCGTCGGCGGGCCGGAGTTCGCCCTCCACATCGGACAATTCGAGCGAACTCAGCCACGGCGGCAGCGCCTCTTGGTCGGCGTGCGCGGCGAGACGCAGGATGGCGTCGGCGGTGTCGGGGTCGTCCGGGTGGTCCTCCAGGTCGGCGCGCAAGCCCGGGTCGGTCAGGAGATCCTCGGGGGTGGCCGAGCGCGCGCCGAGCCGGGCCAGCAGAGGATGCGCGGCCTCGGGATGCACCAGCCGGGCCCAATGCACCGGGATCGCGACTTCGAGCTGATCGTCCAGCACCACGGTGCGTGGCCCCGTGACGAGCCTGCCGTCCGCCAGCGGCACCGCCAGCGCGCCGAGTTCCTCCGCCGCGAGCGGATCTCCGGCGAACGGTTCCAGCGCGGCGTAGAACGATCGCCACCAACTCGGCGGCCGATCCAAGCCGCCGGACAATTCCGCGAGCCGTGCCAGACCGAGGCGGTGCACGTCGAGCACAGCCATGGCCTCGGTGTGCGCCCGGCCGGAGAGGTCGGGAATCACCAGGGGACCGACCACCTCGTCCAGCAGGTCGGCCAATTCCGAGGTCAGACCGGCGAAGACAAACGCGCGGGTGGGGACGGCGACGTCCCGGGGGTGCGGTGGTGCGGCGATCGACGGTGGCTCCAGGATGCCCGATGCGCCCGGTTCGGCGGGTGCCGATCTGCCGCTCGAAGCGTCGATGTGCTCGGCAGTCCGGATATCGCCCGGTTCGGCGCCGAATCCGGCACTCGACCCGTCGGGCGCCTGGAGCGCCGCTTGCGCCCGATCGCCGGACGCATCGACAGGTTCGACGACCGGCTCGTCCGGCGGTTCCGTGCGAGCCACGGCTTCCGCATCTCTTTGCCGCAGTTCGTCACCGGTGAGCGAGGCGATGCCGTCCGATTCGGCATAGGCTGCGGTGACGGGCTCGAGGTCGACGGCGAGCCGCGCCGTGTCATAGGAGTTTTCCCGATCAGTGCGCCGACGGGTGGCTCGCACCGGCAGCCACGGATGCGTTTGCAATTCGCGCAGCAATGCTTCGCGCAGTAGCCCATCGGCCTCGCTTCGAGCGAAACCGGGTGCAGGAACCAGCACGAGACGATCGCGCGGCGGAAGGGCACGGGCGAACTCGCCGTAGCCGACCGCCAGTTCGGCGAGCCTGGCGCCGGGCAGCAGCCTACGGCGGTCCGGCTGCATCGGGATGTCCGCGACGAGCAGCGCGGGCAGGGATAGTTCCTCATCGGATCTGGTCGGCGCCCGCAGCACGTCCGGGGCGGCCGCCACCGGCCTGCCGTCGCGCACCGGCAGCAGCCAGCGGGCGCGCGGTGTGCGGTACTGCCACCAGGTTCGCTGCACGTCGCCGGGACCGTCGACGTAGACCTCGTGCATGCCGCCGCCCATGTCCTCGGCGCTGCTGACGAGTTCGTCCGCGCCGATGCGGATGCGGTGCAGCGCGGGCAGTTCCAGCAGCAGGTCGACGGCTTCGGCGCGCATCGCGGCCAGTAGCGCGTCGGCGTCGACGTCCGCGCGCAACCGCAGCACCACCTCGGTGTCCAGACCGTCCGACGGTCGCGCCCCGGTGGGCCAGGCCAACCGCAACGCGGGCGGGACGAATTCGCCCACAGTGCCCTCGGGCATCCGGATCTCGTTGCGGCGCAGGGCTTCGCGGGTCTCGGCACGGGAAAAGCGCAGCGAACCGGAGACCGACCGCAGCTCGATGTCTTCGCTCACCGCGAGCACCGCGGTGAACCCGACACCGAACCGGCCGACGGTCTCCCCCGCCGATTTCCCCGACGCGCGCAGGGCGGTGAGCGCGTGCACACCGGAGACGTCCAGCGGCGCACCGGTATTGCCGATGTACAGGTCACGGCCGTCGAGCCGGACGACGACGGCGCCGGCCACACCCGCCTTGCGCGCGGCGTCGGCGGCGTTCTGCGCCAGCTCGGTCAGCAGTCGGTCGCGGTAACCGGCGCGCACCAAGTCGCTCTCGGTGGCCGCGTCCTCCCGCAACCGCGTCGGCGAATCACGCCATGCGGCGAGAACCGCAGCCCGCAACGCCGAAGTGCCGAACGGGTCGGCGGCCTCGCTCAGCTCCGCGGCGATGATCGGTACTCCGGCCGTTCGGGCCCGTCGTCGGCCGGCGACCCCGTGTCGCCTTGCTCGGACACCGGCGCGTCCAAAGCGCCGCCGGGCGCGTAGTCGGACGAACGCTCCTCGACATCCGTCTCCGGCGCGGTCGATTCGGTGTCGCCTATCCGGTCGCTGCCACCACTCACCGGGGGAACCGCGCCCTGCCCCTCATCCGCGTCCGAACCGGTCTCGTTCGATGCGGCCTCGGCGTCCGGACTCGCCGACAAGGACGACTCGTGCGCGATCGAATCGACTTCGACCGGACTTGCCTGCGCACCGACCTCCACCGGATAGCTCGTGGGGCTCTGCGTATCGAGCGGTGCGGTGGGATCCGCAATGCTCGAACCGCTTTCGCCGGCGACCGCGGTGGTGTCCGCCGCATCGCCGGAAGCCAGTGCCGGGTCGATGCCGGTGTCTTCCTTCGCCACACTCTGCTCGTCCGGAGCGCCGATCGTGGCAGCCGCAGCGGCATCGGAGGTGCTGTCGTGGACAGCGGGCGCGTCCGCGCTCGGTGCCGTCCGCGCAGCGGGTGGAACGCTCGATTCGGTGAACGCGGCGGAAGTGTCGATTTCGCCGACCTCGGCGGCGCTCACCGCATCGGTGTCGGTGGCCGTGCTGTCGGCGGGTCGGACGTCGGTCGCGCTCGGGGATTCGACGGTGATCTCGTCCGCGACGGCGCCGTCCTCTGTCGACCCGACACCTTCGTCAGCGGCGACCCGCTCGGTGACGGCCGGTTCCTCGGTCGTGCGTGACCCGCGGACGGCGTCTGGGGCAGCGACAGCCGCGGGCACCACAGCGGTGTCGGCCACTGCGGCGTCCACTCGTTCGCTTCCCTCGGCGGCCACAGCGGTGTCGGCAACCACGATGTCTCCGGGGAGCGGGCGCTCGGCAGCCGCAGGGGCCTCGGCAGTCGCAGCGTCTCCGGCGCTCGCGGCGGTCGCCGTGGCGTCCTCCGTCTGCTCGGCCGTAGCGCGCCGATCGTCCGCGGACGTCGGGGAACCGGCCACACTCTGTGCCGCCTGGTCGGTTTCGAGCGAAATGAGATCGATGGCCGCGTCGTCGTACGCCTCGTAGAGCGGCGACCCGCTGCCGGTGGGGACCTCGGTATCCGAGTGCGCACCACAGCCGTAGGCCACGTGGACGACGCGCCCGTCGGCGCCCATGACGTTGCCGCAGACACCGAACGCCGCGCGCAGCGATCCGGCCAGCGGAAGATAGAACCCGCAGCTTCCGCAGGTGGCGGGCGCGGCCTTGGCCATCTCCGAATCGGGACCGTGCTCGGCGTACCAGCGCTCGGCGGCCTCTTCGCGGCCTTCTCTGCTCATCACCTTGGTGCGGCCGAGACCGACCTCGTAGGCCACTTCGTCGACCACCGGATCGCCGGTCGCGACGTACCCCGGCACCAGGCGCGGGTCGTCGGCGGGCGGAGCGAGCAGGTCACCGGGCGCGAGGTCCCCCGGGCGAACACGCTGCTCCCAGGGCACGAACTCGGGTGCGACCAAGGCTTCGGGCCCGGGCAGCAGCGCCGACTCGCTGACCGTCGCGTAGTCGGCGCCGGGCGGGGCGGCCACCACGACCGCCCACTGCCACCCGCGATAACCGGGCAGCGTGGCCTCGAAACGGTGGGTCGCCGCGCTCTCGTCCTCGGCGATCACGCCGAGGTGCGCGCCGACAGCCGACGGTTCCAACTCCAGGAGCGCACGGCGGGCCAGGTCTACGGCATCAGCCAGAATCGGCCGCACGCCGGACTCCGAAACAGAAACTGCGCTCACGGCCTACATTTTGCCGTATGGAGCGCAATCGCCGTGCGTTGGCCATCGGTGTGCTGGTCGGTCTGCTCGTCGTAGGTGGATGCGGCGGCGTCGCGGACCCCGCGCCACGGATGAACATCGAGGTGCTCGGCACCCGGCCGCACGATCCGAAGGCGTTCACCCAGGGGCTGGAGGTCGACGGCGACGTCCTCTACGAGGGCACCGGCCTGGCGGGCGCGTCGAGCGTGCGGGCGTCCCGGCTGACGACCGGCGAGGAGCTGGCCAGGACCGAATTGCCCGCCCCGTTCTTCGGCGAGGGCATCACCCTCGCCGGCGCCACGCTCTGGCAACTGACCTGGCACGACGGCGTGGCCATCGCCAGGGACCCGGCCACCCTCGCCGAACGCGGCCGGGTGCGCTACGACGGCGAAGGCTGGGGTCTGTGCGCCGCGGATGGACGACTCGTCATGAGCGACGGCACCGACCGGCTCACCTTCCGCGATCCGGTCACCTTCGCCCCGACCGGCTCGATCGAGCTGACCAGCCGCAACGGCGCGCGACTCAACGAACTCGAGTGCGCTGCGGACGGGTCGGTCTACGCCAACGACTGGCCGACGGACACGATCCTGCGCATCGACCCGGACTCCGGCGCCGTGCTGGCGACCGCCGACGCCGCCGGTCTGCTCCCCGCGACCGCGCGGGCCGACGCGGACGCCCTCAACGGCATCGCCCAACTACCCGGCACCGACCGGTTCCTGATCACGGGCAAGAACTGGCCCACCATGTTCGAGGTCCGCTTCACGCCCGCTTGAGCGCGACTCGGCGGTCACGACGACGGGTCACTTTCCGCCGCCCCGGAGCGCGGATGAACGCCCAGCACGGGAGTGCGCCAGAATTGGAGTCGTGACTACTCCCCGCGAACCCTCCGGTCCCGACCGTGATCGGTGGGAAGGCGAGGAGGTCCCGCAGTTCGACCGGCATCCCGGATTCGACCGCTATCCGCCGCCCGACGCACCACGACGCCGCGGGTCACTGCCACCGCTCGGACCGCGACCTGGACGCTCCCCGGAGCGTGGCGAGCAACCGGGGCCGCGGCGGGAAGCGTCACCGGAACCTCCGCGGACGAAACCGTTCCCGCGCGGAGGTGATGCCGAGCAGCCGGAATCCGTCGACCGCGCACCGCGGCACGTCTTCCCGCACCGTCCGCAACCATCTCGTCCCACCGACCCGCCGGAGCGCGCCGAACCCGAGAGCGCTGTCCAGGACCAGGGCCGGCCTCCCGAAAACGAGGCGCCCTCCGGCGCGCGTCGGATGCCGCGCAAACTCACGGTCACCCGGGTGGCCGCCATGCGCGGCCGGGAGCTCACCGAGAAAGGCATCGCGACCTTCCAGCGCGCGGCCAAGGCCGACGGCGCGGACAAGTCGGGCCTCACCGCGCTCACCTACGCGACCATGGCGAACTTCGCCCTGGACGCCGCCATCGCGGTCGCGCTGGCCAACACCTTGTTCTTCGCCAGCGCCACCGCGGAGAGCAAAACCAAGGTCGCGCTCTACCTGCTGATCACGATCGCGCCGTTCGCGGTGATCGCCCCGCTGATCGGACCGATGCTCGATCGTCTGCAACGCGGCCGCCGCCTGGCGCTGGCGACGTCGTTCGCGGTGCGCACCGTGGTGGCGGTGGTGCTGATCTTCCAGTTCGACAGCTGGGCGCTGTACCCGCTGGCGCTGTGCATGATGATCGGCAGCAAATCGTTCTCGGTGCTCAAGAGCGCGGTGACGCCCCGGGTGCTGCCGCCGGACATCGATCTGGTCCGCACCAACTCCCGCCTGACGGTGTTCGGGCTGGTCGGCGGCACCATGGGCGCCGGAGCGCTGGCCGGCCTGGCCGCCGCGATCGCCGGCTCGAACGGCGCACTGTTCTTCGCGGCGCTGATCGCCTGCGCGGGCGCCTATCTGAGTCTGCGTATCCCGTCCTGGGTCGAAGTGACCGAGGGCGAGGTGCCCGCGACGTTGAGCTATCACGGCGCCGACGCGCGCACCGAGGTGCTCGCGTCCGGCGACGAGTCGCCGGTCCCGCCGCGCAAACGCAGGCAGCCGCTCGGCCGGGCCGTGGTGACGGGACTGTGGGGCAACAGCGCCATCCGCGTGCTGACCGGCTTCCTCACCTTCTATGTCGCGTTCGTCGCCAAGGCGACCGAGCACCGGCCGGTGCAGCAGGCCCTGATGCTCGGCGCGGTCGGCGCGGCCGCGGCCATCGGCAATTTCGCGGGCAACGCGACGGGCGCCCGGCTCAAGCTCGGCAGGCCCGCGCTGATCGTGCTCGGCTGCACGGCGGCGTGCGCGCTGGTGGCGCTGTTCGCCACGTTCGCGAACAATCTGCTCGGCGCGGCGGTGGCCGCCCTGGTCGCGTCCGCGACGAGCGCGCTGGCCAAGGTCTCGCTGGACGCCTCGATCCAGGACGACCTGCCGCCGGAGTCGATCGCCTCCGGCTTCGGCCGGTCGGAGACCGTGCTGCAGCTGAGCTGGGTGGTCGGCGGCGCGGCCGGGGTGCTGCTGCCGACCGATTACTGGAAGGGCTTCGCGGTGGTCACCGCAGTCCTCGTGCTGGGCTTGGTGCAGACTTTCCTCAGCTTCCGAGGTCATTCGCTGCTGCCCGGCCTCGGCGGCAACCGTCCCCAGCACGCGGACCAAGAGGTGCCGACGACCCGGCCGTACGGATATCCGGCGAGCGCGCCGCAGGCGCCGAACCCGAAGCCGCGCGGCGGCGACACCAAACGCTTTCGACGAGGGCAAGGAGACCCGATCTGGTGAGCAAGCTCAACGCACGCACGATCGCCGCGCTGGTCGCGGCCGCCCTGCTCGTGCTCACCGTCGCCTTCGCGGGCGTGCTGGCGGTGCTGGTCCGCAACGCCGAGGAACCCGACGTCACCCTCACCGCCTACGCGCACGGCAAGACGATCACCGTACGGCCGTTCAGCTACTGCGCGGTGACCATGCAGCACTGCAGCGTCCTGCCCGAGCAGAACGTGCCCGGCACCGTGTTCTCGACGCTGACCTGTGCTCCCGACACGCCGGACTGCCATCGCGGACGCACCGCCGAATTGGACGTTCCCGCCGGTTACCCCCTGCAGCTGTCGCTGCCGAAGCAGGTCGCCGACGCGCCGTGGCTCGCGCAACTGGTCTACGTCCTGCCGAGCGGCGAGAAAGTCGACCAGGTGATCAGCCGCAACGACTATCCCGACCGCGCGCTGGCGTTGACCATCGATTCCAAGCCGGAGCCCGACCTGCGCCTCATCGGCGTCGAGTTCCAGCTGCCGATCCTCGCCCGGGACGAAACCGGGCGGGAGTTCTACGTGCCGCACGCCACCTGGTCGATCAGCACGGCATAGCGGCGAGAGCCACCTCGGGCGCTACTTCGTGAGCGCGGTGCGCACCAGGCGCGCGACGGCGTCGATGCGTTCGGAGGAACCGCTGCCGCCGACCTGCACCACGGTGATCACGACCGCGGTGAAAACGGCCTCCAGCGCGATCGCGGTGTCCCGCGGATCGAGATCCGCTGTGATGTCCCCGGACTGCTGACCGGCGCGCAGCGACGCTTCCAGCACCTGCCGAATGCGCTGCGGCACAACGCCGTCCACCAACCGGACCAGCAACCCGGGCTCCTGGCCCGCGAGGACCCGATGCACCAGCGGGTAGGAATCGAGCCGGGTCACGAACCGGCCGACCACCTGCTGCCAGTACGCCTCGTCCATCGGACCCGACCGGGGCAGCGCGTCGTCGCACAGTCGCGCGGCATCACGGTCGAAAGCGGAGACGAACAGCGCCTCCTTGTCCGCGAAGTGGAAATACACCGCCGAGGGCGCGAGCCCGACCTCGCGCGCCACCGCCGCCACCGACGTATTGCGGAAACCCTGATCGGCGAACCGGCGCGTGGCGACGTCCAGGATGGCCTGCCGCGTCTGTTCTCCGCGTGCCGTGGCGGAGGTCGTCTCGGTTCGTGACACGAGTGCACGGTATCGCGCCGACCTCACCGGCGAAAAAGTTCAACTGAATAATTTCGTCAATTAATCAGTTACAGTGGGTCGCGCCCGTCTGTGCAGCAGGAAGGTTCCGCTTCGTGTCCGACTTCGAACCGCACCCCAGGTCCTCTCGCCCACCGGCCCCGAACCGACGCCGGATGCTCGCGATGATGGCGGCCGCGTCCGTGCCCGTCCTGAGCGGCGTGCGCGCCGGCGCGGCGGCCGCGGCGCCGGCGTCGCGGCCGAACATCTTGGTGCTCATGACCGATCAGGAGCGCGCGGATGTCGTCCTGCCGTCGGGCTTCACCCTGCCCGCTCGCGCCAGGGTGGAAGCCGCGGGCGTCCGGTTCGCCATGCACCACTCTCCAACGGCGCCGTGCTCGCCTGCGCGGTCGGCGTTCTTCACCGGGCAGCACGCTCCGGCCACCGGCATGACGGACAACGTCCGAGGCAACGACCTCATGGGCGCGGCGCTCGGGCCGCTGCACGCCTGGAGCCCGGACCTCGACACCACGATCCCCACCATCGGCACGGTATTGAAGAACGCCGGCTATCGGACCGCCTACATCGGGAAATGGCACCTCTCCGAGCCGGTCGGCACCGACGGCTCCGCGCTCTCGGCATACGGATTCGACGAGGCTTACGACATCCTGTCCGGCGGCGGGCCGAACGAGGGCACCCATGCGGACCCCGGCGTGGTGGGCAACGCCGTCGACTGGCTGCGGCGCCACGGCGGCGACCGTCAGCCGTGGATGTGCGTGGTCAGCATGGTGAATCCGCACGACATGATGTATTGCCCGCGCTTCTACCGACTGGAGGACGTCCCCGAGCACGGCGCCGACGTGCCGCCGAACTTCGAGTCGGATCTGTCGGCCAAACCTCGGGTGCAGTCCGTGTGGCGCACCATGAACGAGGCCGTCGGCGGCCCGATGCCCCATGACGTCGATTCGGCGCTCGGGCGCACACAGTGGCGGCAGTGGGGGAACTGGTATCTGGAATTGCTGCGCCGCACCGACGAATTGATGGCCCAGGTCCTCGAGGCGTTGGACCACAGCGGCGGCGCGAGCGACACCGTCGTGGTACGGGTCGCCGACCACGGCGAGCTCGGCGGGGCGCACGGACTGCGCCAGAAGGGCGCGATGATCTACCGCGAGAACAACCGCGTCCCGTTGGTCATCGCCGATCCCCGTAATCCGGCGACGCACGGAACGACCACGGCCGCACTCACTTCGCACATCGATCTGGTGCCCACCCTGGCCGCCCTGGCCGGGATCGACGCCGCGACGGGGAGCCCGCTCACCGGCAAAGACCTCACACCTGTGCTGGCCGACCCCACTCGCTCCCTGCGCGACGCGATCCTGGTCACCTCCGATGCCGAGTCCAGTGGCGGTCGAGCACCGGGCGTCAAATACTGCCTCCGAGGCGCCATCACGCCCCGCTACAGCTTCGCCCGTTACTCGACACCCCGGGACATCGCCGGATCCCGCGCCGATTTCGAGTACGAACTCTACGACCGGCAGGAAGATCCCCACGAGATGCGCAACCTCGCCCACAACGGAGGCGCGGCCGAACTAGTCGAGGAGATGAACGATCTCGTCGATTCGCTCGTCACCCGAGAATTGGGCGGACGGTGATCCGCCGCTGCGCGTGCACCTCCGGACGGCAACCGTGCACGGCCGCGTGAACGCACAGCGACGCGAACGCCTCGGCGACTACCGGTCCAGTTCGCGCGCCACCGCGCGGACGACCTCCGAGATGCGTTGCGCCGTCTTACGATCCGGGTACTTGCCCTTGCGAAGGTCGGGCTGCACCTTCGCCTCGAGCAAGGTGATCATGTCCTCGACCATGCCGTGCAACTCGTCCGGCGTGTGCCTGCGCGCGGCAGGTTCCTTGCGCGCGTTGCGTTCCTGACCCTGCCGGACCGACGGCGGCGCCTCGAGCAGCTTGAGGCTGAGCGCCTGAGGGCCGCGACGGCCCGCGGCCATGCCGAATTCGACACGCTGGCCGGGCTTGAGACCTTCGACGCCCTGAGGGAGCGCGGACGAGCGGACGTAGACGTCCTCACCCTCGTCCTGGGAAAGGAAGCCGAAGCCCTTTTCGACGTCGTACCACTTCACCCTGCCGGTCGGCACTGCGCTCACCCGTTCGTCATCGAAAACTCGGACCCCTACGGCCCGAGCACATCCGTCTGCCGGGCCGATCCCGCGACCGGCCCTTTTCTTGTGCGAAAAGAACGCGCCCAGCACGATTGCAGGACGCGATTGCCATCGAGTCTACCCCGGTGCGAATAACGCAAGCACATCAGTTTTACCGTCGAGCCGTGACGAACCCTTCCGCTCCGACCCCATCCGGCGGCGCGCCCAAGCGGCGCGGCGACTGGTTGCTGCAGCTCGCGCTCGCCATGTTCGCGCTCGGATTGCTGGCCATCGTCGCCATCTTCGCGATTCCTGTGCTGACCGACGGCGAGCCGGGCCTGTGGCTCTATTTCGGGGCCATGCTCGCACCGCTGGGGTTCGTGCTCGCGCTCGTGTTCGCACTGCGCTCGGGCCGCAGGGCCCGATAGCACCGGAGCGCGGCCTCCGAAGCGGCGAGAACCGGGTACCCGCCGCGATCGTTACCCACTCGGACATGTGATCCTCGTCACATTACGAGAAGGTCACGGCGCGGCGACAGCACTGAGCGGACTCGGCCGTAGCGCCTCTAGCTGCGCGAAGGCCGCTTGCGCAGTTGAGACCGGGTCGAGACCCGTTGGTACACGCCGGTTACCAAATAGTGATTTTTCCCGCCGTTCGACGTACGGTCTTATCCAGCCGGGACACCCGGCGAACCACCGGCCCGCCGCACCGAGCCTCGCCCCGCGGGTACCGGACCCCCGACGGAAACGTAGGGGCGAGGGCGGAACGGACGACCTCTCAGTCCGAACCAGAACCGAAGACGTCGCAGGTGCGTCGAGAGGAAGACGAACCCGATATGAGTGGACGCCATCGCAAGCCAAGCTCGACCGGCCGCACGGTAGCCAAGGTCGCCGTCACCGGCGCCATCATCGGCACCGCTGGTGTGGCTTTCGCAGGCAACGCCAGCGCGGCACCCGACTCCGACTGGGATCGACTCGCTCAGTGCGAGGCCGGCGGCAACTGGGGCATCAACACCGGCAACGGTTTCCAGGGCGGGCTGCAGTTCTCGCCGAGCACGTGGCGCGCCCACGGCGGCCAGGAGTACGCCGCCAGCGCCAACCAGGCCAGCCGTGAACAGCAGATCGCGGTCGCCGAGAAGGTGCTCGCCTCGCAGGGCTGGGGCGCTTGGCCCTCCTGCTCGTCCAAGCTCGGCCTCAGCAGTGCGCCCACCCCGCGCTCCGCGCCCGCCCAGGCCGAAACCCCCCGCTGGAACCCCGCGCCGCAGGCCGCCCAGGCCGCGCCGGCGGACACCCAGCAGATCTTCTCGGCCGTCGACCGCGCCCTCGAGGTCGTGCAGAGCCAGGGCGTTCAGGTGCCCAAAGAAGCTCTCGACTTCTTCAATGCCGCCAAGTCCAGCGGAGTCACCCTCGACCCCGCGATCGTGAACTTCTACGAGGCGAACAAGGGCCTGCTGCCCTCCTGATCGCCACGCGACGTCGAGAAGGGCCCCGCATCACTATGGATGCGGGGCCCTTCTCCGTAGCCGAGAACGTTCCGTTCGCGCGCTCAGCGGTTGATCACCGTGTTCGGGTGCATGTAGGGCAACTGCTCAGCGGGGACCGGAAACTCGGTGTCCTCACCGTAGGGCGAGAGACCACCGGAGCGGGCCGAGGAGAGCTCGGTGACCGCGTGGTCACCGTCGGCGACCTTCGGCCAGCCGTTGTCGACGTAGGATTTCTTCGATTTGTTCACCACGCCCTCATTGTGGCATGGGCCGTTCTCCCCGGACGCGCCGCAGCCCGCACCGCGCGGCCCGCACCGCCGCACTCCGGCGGGCGACCGCCCAGCATCGTAGGCTGGATCGGATGACCGCGACCGACTCCCTCGCCGGATGGCTCGGTGCCCGCAGTGATGCCCAGCTCGTGACGCTGTTGCAGCTTCGGCCCGACCTGGCCGTGCCGCTGCCCTCTTCCATGGCCGTGCTCGCCGCCCGCCTCGAACAGCGCGCGTCGGTGCTGCGCGCCACCGAAGACCTGAACACCCTCGATTTCGCCATCGTGGAAACCCTTGCGATGCATGGGGTGACGCGCACCGACGGCGGTCCGCTCCGCCGCGCCGAACTGCATGTGCAATTGTGCGAACGGGTGCCGGCCGCCGCGATCGACCACGCGCTGGAGCGGCTGACCGCTCGCGCGCTGGTCTGGCTGAACGTCGACGAGGGGCTGCACCTGATTCCGGCGGCCGCCGAGGCGTTGCCGTGGCCGATCGGCACCGCGACCGAGATCCCCGACGCCCTCACCGAACCCGAGGTGGTCGCGGCGCTGCCCGAACTCGTCCCGGCCGAACGCGCTCTGCTGGACAAGCTGGCCACGACCGGACCGCGCGGGCGCACCAAGGACGCCGCACCGGGCACGCCGCCGGACCGCCCGATTCAGCGGCTGCTGGCGCGCAGGCTGCTGCACCGGATCGATGACGAGACCGTCGAGCTTCCCGTCACCGTCGGGCAGGTGCTGCGGCGGGAACCGGTCACCCACCCGCATGCGCTGACTCCGCCGCAACCACAGACCGTCAAACAGACGCCCGCCGATGTGAACGCCGTCGCGGCGGGCGAGGTCGGCGAGCTGCTGCGGCACTGCGCCGCCGTGCTCGATGTGCTCGGCCAAGCCCCCGCTCCCGCCCTGCGCGCGGGCGGCCTGGGCGTGCGGGAACTGCGCCGCATCGCCAAGCAGGCCGGTGTGGACGAGCCGCGCGCGGGTTTGCTGGTGGAGCTACTGGCCGCCGCGAAACTGATCGAGAAAGGTTTGCCGGACCCGCCGCCGGACTTCGATACGACCGACGACTTCTGGGCGCCGACACCGCTGGTGGACTCCTGGCTGGAATCTCCGCCCGCGCGGCGCTGGGCCACGCTCGGATCGACCTGGCTGGACTTGGATCGGATGCCGTGGATGATCGGCATGCGCGATGCCAACGACAAGCCCCTTGCGGCGTTGGCACTGGAGCTGCGCAGCCCGAACGCGCCGCGCGATCGGCGCGCGATCCTCGCCCTGCTCGCCGAGTACCCATCCGGCACGGCGTTGGAGCCCGCGGACATCGGCCGGGTACTGGCCTGGCAGCAGCCCCGCAGGCGCAGGAACTTCCGACCGGAGGTGGTCGAACAGACGCTGGCCGAGGCGGCGGCGCTCGGATTCGTCGGCCGCGGCGCGCTCGGCTCGGCGGCGCGGGCACTCCTGCACGCGGCGCCGACCAGCGTGGCCGACGCGGAGGCGCAGATGGAGGCGGCGCTGCCGGAGCCGGTGGATCACGTGCTGGTGCAGGCGGATCTGACGGTGATCGCGCCGGGTCCGTTGACCGCCGACCTCCAACGGCGCGTGGCTCTCGCCGCCGACGTGGAATCCGCGGGCGCAGCAACGGTGTATCGGATCGGTGAATCCTCGGTGCGCCGCGCTTTGGACGCCGGTTCGACGGCAGCCGAGCTGCACGCGCTGTTCGCCACACATTCCCGGACGCCGATCCCGCAGGCGCTGACCTATCTGATCGATGACGTGGCCAGGCGCCACGGTCAGTTGCGGGCGGGCATGGCGCAGTCGTTCATCCGCAGCGACGATCCGGCGCTGCTGGCCCAGGTGCTCTCGGCGCCGGTGGCGAGCGAGTTGGCCCTGCGGGCCATCGCGCCGACCGTCGCCATCGCCCAGGCGCCGCTGGGCGAACTACTGGAGCGGTTGCGCGCTGCCGGATTCGCGCCCGCGGGTGAGAACTCGGCCGGCGCGATCGTCGATCTGCGGCCGCGCGGCGCGCGCATCTCGGTGCGCCCGGCCGCGCGGCAGCCGTACCGGCCGACCCCGCCCAGTACCGAGCAGCTCGAACTGCTCGTCACCGAGTTGCGCGCCGGCGAACGCGCCGCCAGCGCCAGGTCCGGTCAGGCGGTGCGCCCGGACGGCACCCGGACCAACACCGCCGCCACCCTCGCCCTGCTCCAGCTCGCGGCGCGGGTGCGGCGGTCGGTGAACATCGGCTACGTCGACGCCCAAGGGGTCGCCACGCAGCGGGTGGTGGAACCGTTGAAAGTGGGCAACGGTCAGCTCGACGCGCTGGACCCCGTGACCGGCGCGGTCCGGCACTTCACGCTGCACCGGATCGCGTCGGTCGCCCTGCTGGAATGATCAGCCCTTCGGCTTGGCCGTGCAGAAAGTGGCCTTGGGGTCGGTTTCGATCAGCCGGAAACTGTCGGCGTCCGCACCGCACAGCAACTCGTCCGCCTGACCGTCGATCCGCTTCAGCACCTTGAAGGTGGCGTCCGGCGAGGCGCAGTCCACGTGCTTGTATCCGGTGGTGCTGCTCTCGTTGTAGCAGCTGCCTTCCTTGAAGCTCGGCGCCAGGCACAGGAACGCGGTGGTACCGCCGGCCAGGGTCTCCTCGTAGGAGGTGTAGTCGGCGGCGCAGTCGGTCTTCTTGTCGGACGACTGCGCGACCTTGTACACGGCCTTGTCCGACGAGCAGTCCACCGGCTCGGTCTTGGAATCGACCGCCGAGCCCTCGATGACGTTGATGCAGTCGCCGACCTTGGCCTTGGCGGTGTCCGACTTGCCCGCGTCCTCGATCATCGAACAGCCGGCCACCGCGACCACCACCGCGGCTACCGCGACGAGGGCGAGCACGATGCGTGCCAGCAGCCTCGCTCCTGGAAACTTCACCTGAAAACCTCTCTCACCGAACACGTTCACGGGCTCGTGAACGCGGTGAGGATACCCGTACGACCACGGCGGCCGCATCAGCTCACCGGGTGAAGGCGAACGGCGCGCGTCAGATGCCGTGCGTGCCGTACAGCCCCATGAGCGCGTAACCCAGGATGCTGGGAAGCAGACGGCCGAGCAGCAGGAACGCAGAGTAATTCACTAGCAACGCCTTTCGCATCTTCTATGCAACTGGACTGATGTCCGGTATGCGGAGTGTGTCGTCGGCCGAGACCCGGCCGTTACGCTTGGGCAGTATGACGGTCGAGGACGTGGCGCGCGACCTGTACGGCCTGGCGCCCACGGAGTTCGTCACGGCGCGCACGGACCGGGCGGCCGCGGCGAAGCAGGCGGGCGACAAGCAGCTCGCGGCCGCCATCGGCAAGCTGCGCAAACCCACGCTGACCGCGTGGGCGGCCAATCTGCTGTCCCGCGCCGCGCCCGACGACGTCGACGCACTGCTGCGGCTCGGCGCCGCCCTGGCCGCCGCTCAGCGGAAACTCTCCGCCGAACAATTGCGCGAGCTGACCACACAGCGGCAGCAACTGGTCAACGCCCTCGCAAAGAAGGCGGGGACGCTCGCCGCCGAACAAGGCCATCCGGTCGGCGAGAGCGTCGTCCGGGAACTCGGCCAGACGTTGACCGCGGCACTCGCCGACGCGGAGGTGGCCGACCGACTGCGCTCGGGGACCCTCGTCACGGCCGCGAGCTACGAGGGCTTCGGGCCGAGCGGCCCGGATCTGCTCGCGGTTCCCGAACCGGCCGCGCGGCGCGGACGGGCGGCATCCCGGCAGAAGCCGGACGACAGTGCCCGCCGGGAGCTGGCGGAGGCTCAGGAGGCGCTCGGATCCGCTCGCGCCGACGAGGATTCGGCACGCGCCGCGCTCGCGGAGGCGACCGGGGAACTGTCCGCGGCGGAGGAACGCGTGGCCACGCTGCGCGACGAGCTCGCGCACGCCGAACAGCAGCGGCAGTTCCGCAAGGCGGCAGAGCGGTCGGCGAAAGACGAACTGCAGGCGGCACGCCGTCAGGTGGAGCGAGCAGAACGCAGGGTGGCGAAGGCCGGGCAGCGCGTGGCGGACGACTGAGGTCTCAGCTGCGCAACACGCCCGGGAACAGGTACTCCTCCGGCGGCGGCGCGGTGGTGTTCAGCCATGCGTGAAAGAAACCGGTCAGGTCCACGGGCGACCTGGACTGCACGAAAGCGCGGAACTCCGGCATCGAGGCGTTGCCGTAGGCGTGCACGGCGAGGAAGTCCCGGACGGCCCCGAAGAACACCTCGTCGCCGATCTGTTTGCGCAGTGCGTGCAGAAACAGCGGGCCGCGGTAGTAGACGGAGGTGAACTCTTTCCCGACGCCGGGGTTCTCCAGCGGAACGTTCCAGAACTTCTGGTTGTCGCGATACTTCTGGATGGTCTCGCGGTAGTCGTCGTCGACGTTCTTGCCCTCCATCCGCTCGGGCCACAGATAGTCGGCGGTGTAGCTGGCGAAGCACTCGTTCAGGCAGATGTCCGACCACTGGCGCACCGACACCCAATCGCCCCACCACTGGTGCGCGATCTCGTGCACCACGGTCTGCAGGTCGATCGCCGGCGCGTAGACCGGGCGGGTCTGGGTCTCCAGCGAGAAGGAGATGTCGGCGTCCAGGTGGATGCCGCCCGCCGCCTCGAACGGATACGGGCCGTAGAGGTTTTCGGCGAAGTCCAGGATCTCCGGCAGACGCTGCTCCAGCTCGCGCTGGCGCTCCTCGGCGTTCGGCGCGAACGCGCTGATCAAGGGAATGCCGTCGGCCCTGCGCTGCTCGAGGTAGTCGAACTTGTCGATCGCGACGGTGGTCAGGTAGCCGAGCACCGGCTTGGCGTTGATCCAGCGGACCGTCCGCTTCGCACCGTCCACCACGTTCTCGACGCGCACGCCGTTGGAGACGACCTCCCACTCGGCGGGAACCGTCGCGTTCAGGCTGAACGTGGCCTTGTCCAGCGGGGTGTCGTTGAGCGGGTACCAGCTCGTCGCCGAGTGCGGCTCGCCCGCGACGAACGCGCCGCCGCTGGGAGCGAACGTCCATCCCTCGCCGTTGGTGTTCACCGCGGGGCCCGCGTAATCGACGGTGACGGTGAACGGCAGGCCGGGCAGCAGGACGATCGCGGGCGTCACGGTCAACTCGTGCTCGCCATTGCGCTCGAAGGCGGCGGGAAGCCCGTTCACCGACACCGTGCGCACCTGCGGCCCCGCGTAATCGAGGTTGAACACGCGCAGGGCCTGGGTGGCGTGCGCGGTGATCGTGGCGGTACCTGCCAGCGCACGGCTCGGCGGGTCGTAGTCGATCCCGACATCGTAGTGGTGGACGTCGTAGCCGCCGTTGCCGTCGAGCGGGTAGTACGGGTCGCCCAGTCCCGGTGCGCCGACCAGCGGATCCGGTGGCGGGTCGGCGTGCGCGGGCACCCACGACCCCGCGACGACCACGCACGCGACCGCGGCGCACATCCGGCCGGACAACCTCATACGAACGACCACCCCTTTCCACCCCGCCTGCTGCCGGTACCGGCGCACCGACTTCGCTGGATGGTAACGGCTTCAGTCGCCGCTTCCGGTGAGCGCCACCGACGCGCCGACGCCGAAGATCATCACCCCGCCCGCGCCACCGACCGCCTCCAACCTGCGCGGCGACTTGGCGAACCAGGACCTCGCCGAGGCGGCCAGCAGCGCCCACGCGCTGTCGGAAACCAGCGCGATGGCCAGGAACACGGTGCCGAGCAGCAGGAACTGCCACGACAGCGAACCCGCCGCCGGGTCGGCGAAGTGCGGGAGCACCGCGGAGAAGAAGACGATCGCCTTGGGATTGGTCAACCCGACGATCGCGCTCTGGCGCAGCACCCGCGTGTGCGGCTCCGGTTCGATCGAGGCGCCCAGCGCTTCGCGCAACGCCGAACGCCGACGGATCGCCTGGATTCCCAGATACATCAGATACAGCGCGCCCGCGAACTTGACCACGGTGAGCGCCAGCGCCGACGCGGTGAGCAGGGTCCCGAGACCGAAGGCGACCAGGACCAGAGCCGCGTAGACGCCCGCCGCGTGCCCGAGCACCGAGAGCAGCGCCGCGCGGCGGCCGAGCGTGAGCGCGCGACCGATGGTGAACAGCACCCCGGGACCGGGCACGACGATGATGACCACCGCGGCGGCGACGAAAGCCAGCAGATCGGACGCTGGAACCATGTTTCGAGTCTAAGCGCCGCCGCAACCGGTAAAGCGCGCGAGGGCAGCCGGATTCAGGAACCGAGGTCGCCTGGCAGGTGGTGCGGGTCGAGCAGCAACCGTTTCGTCGCGGTGCGCCGCACCTTCTCGGCGAGCGCCAGATTGTCGGTGAGCAGCCGCCACTCGGCCTCGCTGATCGCCGCACGGGCGCGGGCGATGACCGAGCCGTCGGTGGTGCCCCAGGCGATCGGCATGGCGCTCACCGATTGCCAGCGCTGCCCCACCTGCCGCGGCGCGCGGTCGGTGCGCACGGCGACCGACGGCACGCGCTCCCCCGCCCTGGCCTTGTGACCGGGGAGGTCGCGGACTTTCCTGGTCACCAACGCATAGCGCGGATCGCTCGTATCCGGCGTCGACACATCGACCAAGGCGAGCAGCACCACGCCGGAGGGGCGCGCCTCCGAGACCACCGCGGGAACCAGCTCACCGTCCGCGTACAGCTTGTCGATGCTGGAATGCCACGGCGTCCACAGCGCCACCCACAACGCCGTCACCGCCCCGAGTGCGAACGCGACCGCGAGCAGATACGCCCAGGGATGATCCAGCCAGATGAGAAACGCCGTCCCGGTCGCCGCGACGACCGCGGCGGCGATGGCCAGGAGACGCAGCCGGCGAAGGTCGGCGAAGACTTCGTTGACCGCGTGGGCGTGGTTGCGGTCCACCGCGAATTCGAAGCGTCGCACGCCCTCATTCCTAGCACAGCTTGCGGAGGAATTTCCTCCGCTTATCCGATGGTGGGGCCGAGCAAGTCGTCGGCATCCGTGATGCGGTAGGCATACCCCTGTTCGGCGAGAAAACGCTGACGATGCGCGGCGTATTCGGCGTCGAGTGTGTCACGCGCGACGACCGAGTAGAAATGCGCCTGGCCGCCGTCGTGTTTCGGACGCAGCAGCCGACCGAGACGCTGCGCTTCCTCCTGCCGCGAGCCGAAGGTACCCGAGACCTGCACGGCCACCGACGCTTCCGGCAAATCGATGGAGAAGTTCGCCACCTTGCTCACCACGAGCACCGGAATCTCGCCGCGCCGGAACGCGTCGAACAGTTCCTCGCGCTCCTTGGTCTTCGTCGAGCCCTGGATCACCGGGGCGTCGAGCGCGGCGCCGAGTTCGTCCAGCTGATCCAGGTAGGCCCCGATGACCAGGCTCGGCGCGTCCTGATGCTGCGCCAGGATCGACTCGACCACGGCGATCTTGGTGTGCGCGGTGGAGCACAGCTTGTAGCGCTCCTCCGGCTCGGCGGTCGCGTAGGACATCCGCTCGGCATCGGTCAGGGTGACCCGGACCTCGATGCATTCGGCGGGCGCGATCCACCCCTGGGCCTCGATGTCCTTCCACGGCGCGTCGTAGCGCTTCGGGCCGATCAGCGAGAACACGTCGCCCTCGCGGCCGTCCTCACGCACCAGCGTCGCGGTCAGGCCCAGCCGCCGGCGGGACTGGAGATCGGCGGTCATCCGGAAGACCGGGGCGGGCAGCAGGTGCACCTCGTCGTAGATGACCAGGCCCCAGTCACGGCTGTCGAACAGTTCCAGGTGCTTGTACTCACCTTTGGTGCGACGCGTGATCACCTGGTAGGTGGCGATGGTGACCGGGCGGATCTCCTTGCGCTCGCCGGAGTACTCGCCGATCTCGTCCTCGGTGAGCGAGGTGCGCGCGAGCAGTTCGCGCCGCCACTGCCTGCCCGCCACCGTGTTGGTGACCAGGATCAGCGTGGTGGCCTTGGCCTTGGCCATCGCCGCGGCGCCGACCATCGTCTTGCCCGCGCCGCAGGGCAGCACCACCACGCCGGAGCCGCCCGCCCAGAACGAGTCGGCGGCCATCTGCTGGTAGTCGCGCAGGTGCCAGCCATCGGTCGCGTAGTCGAGTTCGATCGGGTGCGCCTCGCCGTCGACGTAGCCCGCGAGGTCCTCGGCGGGCCAGCCGATCTTCAGCAGCGTCTGCTTGATCCGGCCGCGCTCGGACGGGTGCACCACCACCGTGTCGTCATCGATGCGCGCGCCGAGCATGGGCGCGATCTTTTTGTGCCGGAGCACCTCCTCCAGCACCGCGCGATCGAGGCTGACCAGCGTCAACCCGTGCGCGGGATGCTTCACCAGCTGCAACCTGCCGTAACGGGCCATGGTGTCCACCACGTCGACCAGCAACGGCTGCGGCACCGCGTATCGGGAGAAACTGACCAGCGCGTCCACCACCTGCTCGGCGTCATGACCTGCCGCGCGGGCGTTCCACAGCGCCAGCGGCGTCACCCGATAGGTGTGCACGTGCTCCGGCGCCCGCTCCAGCTCGGCGAACGGCGCGATCGCCTGCCGCGCCGAATCGGCCAGCTCGTGGTCGACCTCCAACAGCAGCGTCTTGTCGCTCTGCACGATCAGCGGACCGTCGTTCACAGTCCCTCCTCAGCTAGATTCCCCGCCATTCTCCCCGACCCCTCCGACAACCTCGCAGGTTACCGGCCCTTCCCGCGAAGCGCGGCAGGCAGCGACCGGGTGTAACGCCGGAAAGGCGCGATGTCTTCCCGCGGACCGCACTCACTGCTCAGCCGTGCGCGAGCGCGCGTTCGGCGAGTGTGCCGATGACCGGCGCCAGCGTCGTGGCGTACCCGATCGTGAGGTGGTTGTCGTCACGGTAGACCAGAGCGTTCCCGACTATTACCGGGCAGCGGGCCGCCGTACAGAACAGCGCGGTCAGGTCGGCGAACTGCCCGCCTCCCGCAGTGGCAGCCGCACGCTCGGCGGCGATACCCGCGTCGTCGACCGCGACCGTCCGGGCGGGCGCGCAGGCCGACGCGTCGTCGAGATGCTCGGCCACGCACGCGGGCACGGTGGCATGCGGATCGGGTATCCCGCCGAGCACGAGCACCGCCGCGCCCGTCGCGCGCAGCTCGGCGGCCAGGCGGCGCACGGCGTCGATCCACGCCGGATCGTAGGAGACGAAGCCGAAGTCGCCGCCGTAGCGCCGGGACATGCTCACCACGACCAGCCGGGGACGCTCCTGCCGCAGCCTGGTCATGATCTGTCCGCGCCACTGCCCGCATTCGGTGTACTCGCGGCCCAGGTAGGGGCTGGTGATGGGGAGGTCGAGCAGCGGGCAGGTGACCTTCGCCATCGTCTCCAGCCGCCAATGCCGCGCTACGGCGATCTCCTCGAACGCCGGTTGCCACATCGCCGCGTGGGAGTCGCCGACCAAGGCGACGGTGGTCGGCGAGCCGGTGTCACCGGAGGCGCACTCGCCCTGGCCCACGTCGTGCCAGGAACGGAAGCAACCGTTGTCGAACACCGCTGCCCGGTCGCCGCGGGCGTTCGACAGCGCGGGCGTGAGGTTCGACGGAACGTCGCGGATCACCGCCGACGCGGCGACCGCCGCTTGGGTCTGCGCGGTCAACTGCTCGATCGCCGCATCGT
Source organism: Nocardia sp. CY41 (assembly GCF_009829325.1). GTDB lineage: Bacteria > Actinomycetota > Actinomycetes > Mycobacteriales > Mycobacteriaceae > Nocardia. The sequence continues at coordinate 38,286 of NZ_VUOS01000017.1, read as the reverse complement.
AGGGATCGGTGGGAGTGGCCGGCGCGACCGGTGTCGTCAGCGTGAGGCTCTGCGCCGCCGTGCCGCGCCCGACCGGCGGAGGCACGAGCACCAGCAGCGCGAGCGCAACACCGACGGCCAGCGCGGTGCTCACACCACCGCAGGCGAGGCTGAGCCCGCCCGAACCGCGCAGACGGGCGGCGAAGCGAACCGGATTCTCGATCAGCCGCTGGGTGAGCGCGGCCAGCCCACCGGCCATGGCGACCGCGCCCAGCGCGCCGACCAGCCCGAGGGGCCGGCCGAGCGCATGCGGGGCCAGCACCAGCACCGGCCAGTGCCACAGATACCAGGAGTAGGACAGCCTGCCGACGGCCTGCATCTGGGACACCGCGAGGACGTGACCGACGCCGGATCGCGCCGCGGCACAGCCACTCCCGATGACCAGGACCGCGCCGAGCACGGGTAGCAGCGCCGCGATGCCCGGATACGGGGTCTGCTCGTCGAGCCGAACGCAGGCCACGACGATCAAACCGGCTCCCGTCCACCCCACGCAGGCGGACACCGATTTCGGCAACCGGGACCAGTAGACGGCCGACAGCGCCACCACGCCGCCCGCCGCCAGCTCCCAGGCCCGCGCGGGCAGTGCGAAGAACGCCCACGGCGGCATGGTGCGCGTCCAGGTCAGCGCGATCGTGAAGGAGAGCGCGGCGACGACAGCGAGGACGATCAGGTGCGGCAGCGCGGTGGCCGAACCGCTGCGGCGCCGTCGCACGAGCCGAGCCGTCACGATCACCAGCGCCGGCCAGATCAGATAGAACTGCTCCTCCACACCGAGCGACCAGAAGTGCTGGAACGGCGAGGGGCGCGCGTCCGCGGCGAGGTAGTCGGTACCCTGCCAGGCGAACCGGTAGTTCCCGGCGTACAGCGCGCTCGCGATCCCGTCGCCGAGCGCTTGGCGGGCCTGCACCGGCGACAGCAGCACGGCCGCGCCGATCGCCGTGGCGACGAGCACGACACCCGCGGCGGGCAGCAGCCTGCGCGCCCGCGCGCCGTAGAAACGGACGAGCCCGACAGTGCCACCGGCCGCCGCTTCTCGATACAGCATTCCCGTGATCAGAAACCCGGAAATCACGAAAAATACGTCCACCCCGACAAATCCACCACCGATCCCCGGCACACCGGCATGGAAAAGCACCACGGCCAGCACCGCGACCGCCCGCATTCCCTCGATATCCCGCCGAAATGCCGCCCCTGGCGACACTCCTTCCATCGGCTCCGCCCGCCGATTCCCCAACCCGCTGACCGTGGCCGCCATGCGCAGCATTGTCATCGGTCCGGCCGGGCAAGTCCCGCCGACTCGCCGCCCTATCCACCTTCGTCGTGGTGTCCGCGCGGGGCGCCTTTTCCCTCCAAGTCATTGCACGCCACACCGGCACAATCCCGAGCCCTCTGTAAGACAACGCTTTTCGATCAGATCGTCCGATTCGTCGGCGCACACATGAGGAGACACCAGGTTTCCCCGCGCGACCGCGATGCCCTCCTTCGGCCGGTACGCTTGTCCGGAATACGACCTCGAGGGGGCACGGTGAGCGAGCTCGAACTTGATCCAGTCCAGACGCGAGAGATGGCGGGGACAGTACGCGGCCACGCCGACGCGATACGGCAGGCGGTGCCCCTGGCGAGGGATGTCATCGCTGTCGAAACCATGCGCGACTCCCAGGTCGCAGACGCTGTGGATCAGATCGCGACGGCGCTCGATCGAGTTGTGCACTACCACGCGCAGCAATTGATCGGATTCGCGGACGTCACGGACGCCGCGGTTGTCGAGTTCGTCGGTCGGGACCAGTACTGGGCTATCGACCTCCGGGAGGCAGGCCAGCGATGAGCGGCGGAAGCTACACGACGCCTCTCACGGTATCGACGGTGCTGTCCTGGGATCCACGTGCCACGGTCACCATCGCCAACGCGTTCAAAGACGCCGCGCTGCGGATCGAGGAGCAGACGCACCAGGCCGCATCACGGATCGACATGTCATACGCCTACTTCAAGGGATCGGTCGCTGATTCCGCCCGCGACAGAGCGGCTCACGACCGGGACCATGCGCGGCGAACGAAGCAGATTCTCATCGAAATCCAGCAGCAGGTCTACCTTCAGATCGATGCGATCGTCGGCTACATCGAAGTGATCAAAAGCAAGAAGGCCGAAGCCGAGTCCGCCGAGTTCGATTTCTTCGTCAGGGACGACGGCGGCGTGGACTCCAGGATGTCCAACACCGAGGTCCTGATCAAGTATGGAGCATCGGGCCTCGCCGAGAAGGAAGGGCTCGAATTTTTTTTGACCACGCAGATTCGCGCCGCACTGACGGCGATCCAGCAAACCGACCTCGAGGGTGCTGAGAAGATCAAGCGACTGCTGGAGGATCTCTCACCGGAGACCCGGCGCGGAGTCACCGCTATGCCTCGAGACCCGGGCCTGGTCGAGGTTCTCACCAAATTCCAAACCGCCCCGTCGAGTGCGCCCGCCACGCTGTGGCCCTCCGGCTTGGTGCTCGATCGCATCCGTGCCGTCCGTCCGGATTTCCAACCCATCCTGATGACCCCCGAAGAGATAGCGCTCCTCTCATCACGAGTCGCCCGGCCGGGAACCACTGGAGTAGGTGAAATCACGGATTTCTTCGAGATAAAAGCGCAGGCTGAGGAGGCTGCCAAGAAGACGTACAGCAATCCGGACCAGAACGCGCTCAACGACGGCCACGGTGATGCATTCCGGCATATGTACTGGAACGCACTCATGACACAGCGATACGGTGCGGAGTGGACCGAAAACTATGGTGCCGCGCATGAAGGACTCGGCGCGAATCCTCCGACGCGAGAAGCGATGGATCTACACAACAACGCGATCGGCCGGCAGATCGCCATTGACCATCCGAATGCCTCGCCGGATGAACTCCAGCGATTGATTTATCAGCGAATCAAGGAGGGCGGCGCGATCGTGCTCGACCCGAGTGGGCAGGTCGCATGGAGCAACCAGGTGGAAGTGGACAAGAACGGCCACCCGGCGCGTGCTGACATCCCGCTTCCGGCAGGTCGGTGATCTATGCGTGCTCTTCTCCGGATAACGGCTGTAGCTCTGTGCCTGCTGGCCGGTGCGGCATGCTCCACGTCGAATGACCGTGGTGAGACCGCTTCGCAGTGCTCGGCGAGCTTCGATCTGGAGTCGCGGGCCGAGCCGCTGGGTTCCGCGACCGAATTGCGGCGCTCCATCAGAGAGCGGGCTGCGCAGCCGGGCACCTATTCGCTGCGGACGCTGACCGAAGCCGCGGGGTGGGATGATCAGTGGGATCGCGTCGTCATAGCGGCATCCGGTCTACCAGCGGAAAAGTTGAATTCGGCAGCGAATCTTCCCGGATACTGCTGGTCCAATCTTCCGGAGTCCGGGTTCGACCGCCCGACCGACAATCTCTACATCTTCATCACGGGCTCCGCTCCCACGCAGGTCATTCGCTCCGCGCAAGGCTCCGAACTTTTTCGAGGCGTGCGTAGCGGTGACGTGCTCGGGCCGGAGTCCCGTTTCCAGTCGGTTCAGCCGCCGGCCCATCTGCAAAAGCCGTATCTCGAATTGACGCAGGGCTGATCGAAAGCTCGGTTGCGCCACCGCAGGCGTTGCTTCACGTCCAGCGGGTGGCGAGTGGACCGCGACAAAGGGGATGGGGGTGGGCGACGATCGGGTCATGATCGAGATGGCGGCGGTGGTGGGGGTTGCGGTGGCGGCGTTGGGGATGGTGCTCACGCCGGGGCCGAACATGATGTATCTGGTGTCGCGGACGGTGTCGCAGGGGCGGCGGGCCGGGTTGGTGTCGCTGGCCGGGGTGGCGGCGGGGTTCGGGGTGTATCTGGCGGCGGCGACTGCGGGGATCACGGCGGTGTTCGCGGTGGTTCCGGGCCTGTATCTGGCGGTGAAGCTGGCGGGAGCCGCGTATCTGGGGTGGCTGGCCTGGCAGGCGGTGCGGCCGGGCGGCGTCTCGGTGTTCACGCCCACGACGCTGTCCACGGATCCCGCCCGACGGCTGTTCACCATGGGACTGGTCACCAACCTGCTGAACCCGAAGATCGCGATCATGTACATGGCGCTGATCCCGCAGTTCGTCACGCCGGAGCACGGGAAGGTCTGGTTGCAGAGCCTGTGCCTGGGCGCGGTGCAGATCGCGGTGGCACTCACCGTGAACGGCTTGATCGTCCTGGGTGCGGGCGGTCTGGCGAGCTTCCTCACCGGCCGCCCGCTGTGGCTGCGCACCCAGCGTTACGTCACCGGCACCATGCTCGGCGCGGTCGCCGCGCTCCTCGCCACCGACCGCGCCCGGCCGATACCGGCCTGATGCAGGACCCCTAGCTCGGGCCGGAAGTCAGGCGATAGCGCAGTTCGGCGAATTGACCGGCCTGCTCCACGCCGACGAGTCGCATCCGGGTGGACAGGATGCGGCGCGGCAGCAGCGGAGCGCCCGCGCCCAGCGTCACCGGGACGACGCTCACCATGATGTCGTCGAGCAGTCCCGCGTCGGCGAACTGCCCGGCCAGATCGCCGCCACCGACGACCCAGATGTTGCGCGCACCTGCCGCCTCGGCCATCTCTCGGTGCACCGCCTCGACCGCACCGGAGACGAAACGGAGATTCGCGCCGGGTATCGCGGGCAGCTCCCGGTGGGTGAACACCCAGCACGGGAGATCACCGTAGTTCTTGTGCCAATTTTCGGGCGGCTCGTTGGCCACCATCCACGCATAGGTGGTCGCGCCCATGCACATGGCGCCGACCTGCGCGAGGAAGCCCGCGATGCCCGCCTCCGCGTCATCCGCTCCCTCGACCTCGAAAAGCCAGGTGAGCGAGTTCTCCGTGTCGGCGAGGTATCCGTCGAGACTGGTCGCCGTGTAGTACTGGGTTGCCATGGCACGCACGATGCCAGCGAAACCTGACAGCTAACGGCAAGGTTTTGCGATCAGCCGCGACGCAACCGCCGGACCCCTTCCTCCAGCGTCTCGTCCCGCTTGCAGAACGTGAAACGCACCAGGTGACTCCAGGCGGCGGTGTCGTCGGCGAACGCGATGACCGGCACCGCCGCCACACCGAGCCGCTCGGGCAATGCACGGCAGAACGCCAGGCCGTCGCCCGCGCCGAGCGGAGTGATATCGGCGACGACGAAGTAGCCGCCCGCGCTCTGGTACACCCGCATCCCGGTGTCGGCGAGCGCGGCGGAGAGCCGTAGACGCTTCTCGGACAAGCTTTCCCGCAGCTTGGCGACCCAGCCCAGCTCGTGAGCGATCGCGTGTGCCACAGCGGGCTGGAACGGGCCGCCCGCTACGAAGGTCAGGAACTGCTTGGCCGCGAGCACCCCTTCGATCAGCTCGGCAGGCCCGCACGCCCACCCGGTCTTCCACCCGGTGACGCTGAAGGTCTTCGCCGCGCTCGACACCACGACCGTCCGCTCGGCCATGCCCGGCAGGGTGGCCAGGCTGACATGTTCGGCGTTGTCGTAGACCAAGTGCTCGTAGACCTCGTCGGTGAGCACCAGAATGTCGTGTTCGCAGGCGATGTCGGCGATCGCCTGCAAGTCCGCGCGTCCGAGCACCGTGCCGGTCGGGTTGTGCGGCGAGTTGACGATGAGCATCCGGGTCGCGGGGGTGATCGCGGCGCGCAGGCTGTCCAGGTCGAGGACGAACCGATCCCCGTCGGCCACCAGGCGTGCCGTGCGCCGCCGGGCTCCGGCCAGCGCGACCGCCGCGGCGTACGAGTCGTAGTACGGCTCGATCAGCACCACCTCTTCGCCGGGTTCGACCAAGCCGAGCACCGCCGCGCTGATCGCCTCGGTCGCGCCCACCGTCACCAGCACCTGCGAATCCGGGTCGTAATCGGTCCCGTAGCGCCGCGCCCGGTCGTCGGCCACGGCCCGGCGCAGCACCGGCATGCCGCGCCCCGGCGGGTACTGGTTGAGTCCGTCGGCGATGGCGCGACGCGCTGCTTCCAGCATGCTCGCGGGCCCATCGGTGTCGGGAAAGCCCTGGCCCAGGTTGACCGCGTCGTGCCGGACGGCGAGTTCGGTCATCTCGGCGAAGATGGTGGACGCGAAGGGGCGCAGGCGGGCAACGGTCTGATGTCGCGAGGGCATAACCGGAGAGTAGCCCCCTCTCTCTATCTCTCCGCGCCCCCTGCCACCGGGCCAGGTCGGGAGTTCCGCGCGCGATCGAACGGGCTCCGCGCAAACAGACGCGGTCCGGAATCACCCACCGGAAACCGGTTCGGCGGCCTCCGTCAACGGGTGGTAAAGCGGCGAGCGGGCGTCCTACTCGCCGTCGAGCTCCCGCGCCGGGCGACGCCGGCGCCAGCGGCGGGCGCGGTGCTCGGTGCGACGTCCACCCGGCAGCACCGACCAGCCGGGCACGTTCTCCGTCTCTCCCCCGAAGCGCTCGGCGAGCGTGCCGGGGCACGCACCGATGTCGTCCCCGCCGGACTCAACCCAGCCGGATGCCGCCCAACTTGGCCGGGTTCGCCAGATCGTACGTCCCCCAGACCGCCCCGTCCCGCACGGTGAAGCCGACCACCCGCGCGGGATACCCGCTTCGGCCTTCCTCCGCCGGACGCGCCGCGACCTTCAGACCCAACTGCCCGTTCACCGAGACGAATTCGTACACCGGCGACGCCTCCGCCAGGCCGTACTTGCGCACCAGGCCGAGGTAGAAGCGGGCAATGCGATCCGCACCGTGCAGGACGTTGATCGCGGTGGCGGTGGTGCCGTTGGCATCGCCGATCATCACCGCGTCCGGGTGCAGCGCCGCGGCGACGGCGGCCACGTCACCGGAACTCAGCGCGACGAGGAAGCGCTGTACGGCGGCCTCGTGCTCGGCATCGGGCACCGGTTGCGGCGCCTGCGTCACCGCCTTGCGGGCGCGCACCGCCAGCTGCCGCGCGGCATCGGCCGAAATGCCGAGGATGTCGGCGATCTCGTCGAACGGCACCGACAACCCGTCGTGCAGCACGAAAGCCACGCGCTGCGGCGGCGTCAGGGTGTCCAGCACGACCAGCGCCGCGAACCGGCACTCCTGCTTGCGCACCACGGCTTCCAGCGGATCCGGAGTGCTCGAGGGAGTGCGTGCGGTGACCACCGGTTCCGGCAGCCACTGACCCACGTAACTCTCCCGCCGCGCCGCCGCACTCCGCAGACGGTCCAGGCAGATCCGGCTCACCACGGTGGTCAGCCAGGCCCGCAGATCGTCGATCTCGGACTGGTGCGCGCCCGCCAAGCGCAACCAGCTTTCCTGAACCGCGTCCTCGGCATCGCCGACGCTGCCCGTCAGCCGATAGGCGACCGAGAGCAGATGCGCCCGATGTGACTCGAACAGGTCGGAAAGCAGCGCGGCAACCATCGAGGGGAAGTCTACGGTCCGGGCGACAGCCGCCCCGCGCCGCATCGGCGGCAGGCAGTTCCGGGATGATTCGCCGGGCCCTTCCGTGACAGCATGGCGCGATGGACCACCACGCGCTGTCGAACGGAACGATCTGGCTGTCGGCTCCGACGGCGGCCGATGTCGACGCCATCACCGAGTGCTGTCAGGACCCGGCCATCGCGGAGTGGGTGACCATCCCGGTGCCGTACGTCCGCGACAGCGCCGTGACCTTCATCGATGAGATGGTCGTCCCGGGTTGGGCGGCGCGCAGCCCCACCTGGGCTCTCCGGCTGCGCGCCGACGGACCGGTGATCGGCATGATCGGTCTGGGCGAGCGCGACGAGAGCGCGGCCGAGATCGGTTTCTGGCTCGCCCCGGCGCAGCGGTCGCGCGGCCTGATGACGCAGGCGGTCGATCTGGTGTGCGAATTCGGGTTCCGCGCCGACGGCTTGGCCCTGGAGCGGATCGCCTGGCGCGCGTTCGTGGGCAACTACGCGTCGGCCGCGGTCGCGCGCCACACCGGGTTTCACTACGAGGGCCTGTCCCGGCTCGGCAGCATTCAGCGCGGTCGACGCCGCGATCACTGGCTCGCCGCCCGCCTGCGCACCGACCCGCCCGGTCCGGCGGACGACTGGCCCGCCGAATTCCGCCACCGCCGGACGCCGAGCGCCCAGGCGCCGGGCGAAGCTCGCGCACGATGACGACCGACCCGCGATTCGCGTGGATCGTGCGCACCATGGCGGTGCGGCCGGCCGACCGGGTGCTGGAAATCGGCCCCGGTTCCAGTGATTCGATCGGCTACCTCGCCGAGCAGGCGATCGACGGCATGGTCGTCGGTGTCGAGCGCTCCGCCACCGCCGTCTCCCGGGCAGGCAGACGACATGCCGCGCGGCTGGAGTCGGGCCGGGTCCGGTTGGTGCATGCCGACCTCGCCGACCTGGACCCGGACCGGCTGCTGCGCGCGACCGGGGCCGGCGCGGCGGGTTTCGACAAAATACTGGCGGTCAATGTCAACCTGTTCTGGACCAAGCGCCCCACCGCCGAACTCGCACTGATCCGGCGACTGCTGGCGCCGGGCGCGACGCTGGGCCTGTTCTACGGGTACGGCACACCCGACGCCGCGGCTCCGACCAGTCCGAAGCCGCCGCTCGCCCGGCTGACCGAACACCTGACCGAGGCAGACTTTTCTGTCCGGACCATCGCCTCCGGCGACTTACTGGGTGTGCTCGGCTGCTGACGATTCGCGCCGCCGCCCAACCGCGTCGGCCAAATGGTCCAGCTGCGCGGCGGTGGTCTCCCAGTCCAGGCACGCGTCGGTGATCGACTGCCCGTAGGTGAGTTCGTCGGCGTGGCCGAGGGCCAGATCCTGGCGTCCGGCCACCAAGAAGCTCTCCAGCATGACGCCGACGACACCGGGCTCACCCGCCGCCAGCCGCCGCGCGATGTCGGTGACCACGTCGACCTGCTTGTTGTGGTCCTTGTTGCTGTTGCCGTGGCTGGCGTCCACCACGATCCGCTGCGGCAACGACGCCTTCTCCAGTCGCAGGCACGCCTCGGCGACCGAAGCCGCGTCGTAGTTCGGCCCGGTGCTGCCGCCCCGCAGGATCACGTGGCAGTCCGGATTGCCGGTGGTGCGGATCAGCGCGGCACGACCGTCGAGGTCGGTGCCGGGGAACACGTGACTGGCAGCCGCGGCGCGCACGCCGTCCACGGCCACCTGGACGTCGCCGTCGGTGCCGTTCTTGATACCGACCGGCATCGACAACGCGCTGCTGAGCTGGCGGTGCACCTGGCTGGCGGCGGTGCGCGCCCCGATCGCCCCGTAGGACACCAGATCCGCGATGTACTGCGGAGTGATCGGATCCAGGAACTCACAGGCCACCGGAAGACCGAGGGCGGTGATGTCGACCAGCAGTTTGCGGCCGAAGCCCAATCCGGTGTTGACGTCGAACGAGCCGTCCAGGTGCGGGTCGTTGATCAGGCCCTTCCAGCCCAGGCTGGTGCGCGGCTTCTCGAAGTAGACCCGCATCACCACATGCAGCCGGTCGCCGAGTTCGGCGGCCTTCGCCGCCAGACGGCGCGCGTAGTCCAGCGCCGCGGCGGGGTCGTGCACGGAGCACGGACCGACGATCACCATCAGGCGATCATCCGCGCCGTTCAGCACGTCGACAGTGGCCTTGCGTCCCGCGCGGACGGTGTCGGCGAGCGCGTCGGTGATCGGATGCACGCGACGCACTTCCGCCGGCGAGCGCAGCGGGCTCACGTTGAGAGTGCGTTGATCATCCAGATCGGAATGCCGTGCGTCGACGTCGGCTGCGGTTGTCATGTCGTGGGTTCCTTTTCTCGAGGCCGACCCACGGATGCGAATCCCGTCGAGCCGGTCCAGCGTCCGGCTCGGGGTGGAAGTTCGTCAGCGCACGTGGTAGCCGCAGACCAGCCCACCCTGGGCCGGCTTGCTAAACCAGAAATACACGCGCTGCACGTCAGGGACAGTACCAGCCTGCAACCGATCGGTGAACTGTGTCATCGGCCACGGTGTCGGCGCGGCGTGTTTCGCCCGAAGTGGTCGACCGACCGAGTCCGGAACGCCACCGACAGCTGCCGAGCGCGTCCCGGCAGTCTTCGCCGCCGGCATGCACATCGAGCCGCGAACGAACGCCGCGTGGCGCTCCTTCGCTCGGAAACCGTTGATCGGCCGGTGTTGTTGCGCGTGAGCACCGTTCGCGGTCCCGCCGGAAGGAGGCCGCGAACGGCGCGGGCCGTGCCCGACGAACCGGCTCACCCCCACTGACCGGGCACGTAATCACCGGCGGGCGTGCGGGCGATGACGTTCATCCGGTTCCAGGCGTTGATCATCGCGATGGCGGCGATCAGGGCGGCGATCTGGTCGTCGTCGTAGTGCTTGCGCACCTCCTGCCACACCGCGTCGCTCACCGCACGGCCGTCGCCGATCCGGGTGGCCTCCTCGGTGAGCGCCAGTGCGGCGCGCTCGGCCTCGGTGAAGACGGTGGCCTCGTGCCATGCGGCGATCAGGTTGAGCCGCACGGAGGTCTCACCGGCGTGCGCCGCGTCCTTGGTGTGCATGTCGGTGCAGTAGCCGCAGCCGTTGATCTGGCTGGCGCGAATCTTCACCAGTTCGTAGGTCGCGGCATCCAGAGTGGAGTCGTTGATCACCTTGGACGCCATCGTGAGCCGCTTGATGAAGCTGCCGCCGACCGGGTTGGCGAAGAGTTCGAAGCGCTGTTCCATGATTTCCGTCCTTTGCCGTTCCTTGTGGTTCATCAAGAGGACGACGCGGAAAGATGGAGTGTGACACCAGGTTATGAGACGTGGGTCACAACGCTTCAGTTCGTGAAGTCGTAGGTGACTCCGGTCAGTTTCTCGGACAGCTGCCACAGGTCGGCGGCGACCTTCTCGTCCCTGGACGCTTTCGACGAGCCGGACGGCCCCGGGTATCCGCGCATGCCGGCGAGCCCCGTGGGCCCGTAGTAGCCGCCGGGCTGGACGTCGGCGGTCGCCGCGTACAACGTCGGCAGCGCGCCCATCGCGGCGTTCTGCGCGAACACCCGGTTGCCCACCCACATCACGCGGTCGAGGAACGACTCGGTGTGCGACTGCAACTCGGTGGAGGCGTAGCCGGGATGCGCGGCGACCGAGACTTTCGCGGATCCCGCCGCGGTCAACCTGCGCTGCAGCTCGCGAGCGAACATCAGGTTGGCCAGCTTGGCCTGCCCATAGGCGGCCCAGCGCTGATACTTGCGCCGCTCCCAGTTCAGATCGTCCAAGTCGATCTTGCCGACCTGGTGCGCGCCGCTGGATACGGTGACGAAACGGTCGGAAATCTTGTCCAGCAGCAGCCCGGTGAGCGCGAAATGACCGAGATGGTTTGTGCCGATCTGCTTTTCGAACCCGTCGGCGGTGCGTCCTTCGGGCAGTGCCATCACGCCCGCGTTGTTGATCAGCACATCGGCCCGATCGATGCCCTCGGCGAACGCGCGCACCGAAGCGAGATCGGCCAGGTCCAGTTCGCGTACCTCCGCCCGGTCACCGAGCCCGGCGGCCACCCGCTCCCCCTTGGCGACGTTCCGGCAGGCGAGCACCACCTCGCCCCCAGCGGCGGCAAGCGCGCGCACCGTTTCGGCCCCCAGGCCGCTGTTTGCCCCTGTCACGATGAACTTCCGACCGCTCTGATCGGGGATGTTCGAGGTGTCCCACCTGGTCATGACGAAAAGTCTAGTGCTCGACGACCCGGCGCGGCAGCTTCGAACACGCCGCGGCCTATTCCGTGCGCCGACCTTCCAAGTAGGGTTGCCTAACCTACATAAGGGAACCTTTGCTCGAACCTGTGAGGCTGACCGTGACTTCCACTCCGACCGAGTCCGCGCATCGCGACGGCTACGTACCTTTCCCCGCCGACAAGGCCGCGGAGTATCGAGCGGCAGGCTACTGGGCCGGACGCCCGCTGGGAGACCTCCTGCGCTCGACCGCACAACGCCACCCCGAGCGCCCCGCGCTGGTCGACGCGGCGAGCACGCGCAGCTACGCCGATATCGACGCCGCCGCCGACCGGATGGCCCACGGACTGCTCGCGCTCGGCATCGCGCCCGGTGACCGCGTGGTGGTCCAGCTGCCGAACGTGCCCGAGTTCCTGACCGTGCTGTTCGGCCTGCTGCGCGCCGGGATCATCCCCGTGCTGGGCCTGCCCGCGCATCGACGGGCCGAAATCGAGCATTTGACACGGCTTTCCGACGCGGTCGGCTACATCGTCGCCGACCGGACGGGCGAGTTCGACTACCGGGAACTGGCCTCGACCGTGCGGGACGCGGTGCCGTCGCTTCGCCATGTCCTCGTCCTCGGCGATCCCGGCCCGTTCACCGACCTCGCCTCGATCCCGCGCGACGGCGGCGAGCTGCCCGCGATCGATCCGGGCGACATCGCCCTGATGCTGGTCTCCGGCGGCACCACCGGCCTGCCGAAGCTGATCGCGCGCACGCACGACGACTACGCCTACAACGCCACCGCCAGTGCGGAGGTGTGCGAATTGACCGAGCGCGACGTGTATCTGGCGACGCTGCCCGCAGCGCACAACTTCCCGCTGGCCTGCCCCGGGATCCTCGGCACCGTCGCGGTCGGCGGTGCGGTGGCCTTCGTCAGCGACCCGAGCCCGGAGAACGCGTTCGCCGCGATCGAGCGGCACCGTGTCACGGTTACGGCCGTCGTGCCCCCGCTGGCCCAGCTCTGGTGCGCGGCCACCGAATGGGAAGAGGCCGACCTGAGTTCGCTGCGCCTGCTCCAAGTGGGCGGCGCGCGACTCGCGGAGGTCAACGCGAAGGAAGTGACCCCGGCGCTGGGCGCGACATTGCAGCAGGTGTTCGGCATGGCCGAGGGTCTGCTCAACTACACCCGGCTCGACGATCCGGCCGAATTGCTGCACACCAGCCAGGGCCGTCCGCTCTCCCCCGCCGACGAGATCCGCGTGGTGGACGGCGACGGCAACGAAGTGGCCCCCGGCGCGGAGGGCGAGCTGCTGACCCGGGGTCCGTACACGATTCGCGGCTACTACCGAGCGCCCGAGCACAACGCGCGCGCGTTCACCCCGGACGGCTTCTATCGCAGCGGTGATCTCGTCCGCCGCCTGCCCAGCGGGCATCTGGTGGTCTCCGGCCGGATCAAGGATGTGATCAACCGCGGCGGCGAGAACGTCTCCTGCGACGAACTCGAGGAACACCTGCTCGCCCATCCCGCCGTCCGGCATGCCGCCGCCGTCGGGCTGCCCGACGCGGCCCTGGGCGAGAAGGTGTGCGCCGTGCTGGTCGTCGACGGCGAGATGCCTACGCTGGCGGAGATCAAGACCTTCCTCGCCGCGCGGGGGCTGGCCACCTACAAACTGCCGGATGTGCTGCGCCGCAGCGACGAACTGCCGGTCACCGCGGTCGGCAAGATCGACAAGAAGGCGTTGCGCGCCGACCTGTAGGTCGACTGGAGACCGACGGGCAGCGCACCGATTGTGCGCTGCCCGTATGCCTTCCGTTACGCCTTGACGACGTAGGGCGCGATGCTGCCCAGCTTCTCGCAGGTCTCCTCGAACTCGCGCTCCGGCCGGGACTGGCCCACGATGCCCGCACCCGCGCGTAGCCAGGCTCCCTCGGCGTTCTGGTACACCGCGCGCAACACCAGGGTCGCCTCCAGCGCGCCGGTCGGCGAAACCGTGACCACCGCACCGGAATACAACCCGCGCGGGTCGTGATCGAGGCGGAACACCGAGTCGACGCCCTCGCGCTTCGGAATCCCCGAGGCGGTCACCGACGGGAACAGCACCTCCAGCGCGTCCCAGCTGGACCGGTCCGCGGCCAGCCGCCCACGCACCGTGGAGGCCAGATGCTGCACGCTGCCCCGCTCGCGCACGGCCATGAAATCCGATACCGCGGGCGTGCCGGGATCGGCGACGACCGCGATCTCCGCGAAGGAAGTCTGCACCGAGATGGCGTGTTCGACGATCTCTTTCGGGTCGGTGATCAGCTCGGCCCTGGCGGCCGAGTCGGCCGCGGCGCCGCGGCCGAAAGCGCGGGTGCCTGCCAGCGGCTCGGTGGTCACCACCCGGTCGTCGTCCACGGACGCGACCAGTTCGGGGCTGAAGCCCGCCGCCTCCAGACCGCCGAGCCGCAGCAGGAACGACCGTGCCGGAGTGTTGTGCGCGCGTCCGAGCCGATAGGTGGCCGGGACGTCCACGGCGAACGGCAGATCGACCTTCCTGGACAGGATGACCTTCTGGTATCGCCCGGCCCGGATCTCGCCGACCGCCTCGGCCACCCGGTCGCGATAGCCGGTGGGGTCGATGCGGATGTCGGTCGGATGCGCTTGCGGCAGTTCGGTGTTCTGCGACTGCGCGATCAGGTCGTGGATGTCTCCGGTCTCCGTCGGCGTCGCGCCCGATATCCGCACGCCGAATTCGCCGACCCGCACTTCGATCCGAGGAACCATCAGATGCGCCAGCGTGGTGCGCGGGTCCAGGTGCTCGGTGGCGTCGAGCGCCCAGGCGCAGAACTCGAATCCGATCCAGCCGTAGGCATTCCGCCCGTCGAGGGGCAGCGCGGCGAGCGCGCGGTCGATCACTCCCGCGGGATTGCCTTCCCACGGACTGGTGGTGGTCTGCCCCTCCCAGGCGATGCGCAGTTCGCGGACATCCAGTTCGACACTGCCGATCGGATCGGCGGCGAACACCCACTCCCCCGGACGCTCGTACATCACGTACTCGCCGAACCGATCCGCCCCCGCCAGCCGGGACATCGCTGCCGCCGGATCGGTCACATACTCAACCCGCAGGCGTTCCGTGGTCGACAACGATCCTCCAAAGGTTACCCTGGCCTAACTAATGGAGGTAAGGTTAGCATTACCTGCATCGCCGTGCGGGTGTGCTCGCGGCGACAGCGGCGAGCACTTTCGCCACGCCGCTTCGCGAGACACGTCATTCGCGTCCGCAACGAACTCACCGCGCCGACTGCCTGCGCGGAATAGACACTCCGGGATTGAATAGTGGAATGATCGATCACCGCGGCGATTCACTCACGACAGCCCGGCCCGGGACCGCACCGCGATCGGTGGTGGCCCTGATCGACGCCGCCTCGGGGGTGGAACGCGAACTCGTCGGCCAGTGGCTCGCCGACGGCGGGATCAGCGCGGAGTTCGGCACCGACGCGCCGGTCACACAGCTGGACCTGGACGCGGGCGCCGTCGCCGCCCGGCTGGTCGGCAGACGCGACGATCCGCTGGTGGTGCCGATCCGCGTGCTGTGGCTGCCGCCCGAACGCGACGGCGTGCGCCGCGTCACCTTCGCCGATCTCGCCCTGCTGACCAACCCGCGCAAGCCCAATCGGCTGGTCCAGCGCAGACTGCTGGGCAAGTCACCGGACCGGTACGTCGTGCTGACCGGTGCGCCTGCCTGCCTCAGCGAATTGCGCGCGAACAACCCGGAAGCTTCGGCCCTGTTCGACAAGGGCACCGCCGAGCCGTTCGCCCGCGCCGTCGTGCGCGCGGCGGTGGTGGCGCTCGAACGCGCCGAGCGCACCATCATCGGCGACCGGTACAAGGTGCCCAAACTGGTCGCGGAGGAGATCCTCGACTCCCCCGACTTCCTGCGCAGGCTGGAACTCATCGCCGACCAGATCGGGGCGAGCCCGCACGAGGTGTACCGCCGCGCGGAGAAAGCGCTCAACGAACTCGTGGCCGCGCAGAGCAGGCTGATCTCCGACCTGTTCACCCAAGCCATGCGCCCGGTGCACGCCTCGACCTGGAATGTGGACTCCGACGATTCCGGCCTGGCCGGGTTGCGCGATCTCAACCGCCGCTTCCCGCTGGTGTTCCTGCCCTCACACCGCTCCTACGTCGATGCGTTCGTGCTCGGAGACGTGCTTGCCCGCAACGACTTCCCGCCGAACCACGTGATCGGCGGCGCGAACCTCAGCTTCTGGCCGATGGGCCCGGTCGCCCGGCGCACCGGAACGGTGTTCATCCGGCGCAGTTTCGGCGACGACGAGGTCTACAAGGCCGTCGTCGAGGAGTACTTCGCCTACCTGCTGGCCAAACGCTTCAACCTGGAGTGGTACTTCGAGGGCGGCCGCACCCGCACCGGCAAGCTGCGGCCGCCGCGCTACGGCTTGCTGAACTACCTTGCCGCGGCCGTCCGTTCCAACCGCATCGATGACGTCATGCTGGTGCCCGTCTCGATCACCTACGAGCGGCTCAACGAACTCGGCGCCATCGCCACCGAGCAGGAGGGCGGCAAGAAGAAACCGGAGGGCTTGACCTGGCTGGCGCGCTACATCCGTAGTCAGCAGCATTCCGCCGGGCACGTGTACGTCCGTTTCGGCGAGCCGTTGTCGGCCCGCGACCGGCTCTCCGCACACGGCGATCCGCTCACGGCCCCGCCGCTGACCATCCCGTTGCACCACACGGAGCCGATCCCGCCGCCGCGCACCGAAGCCGGGGTCGTCGACAACGAACCGCCGGAGATCGCCGAACTGGAGCGAAGGGCCGTGCAGCGGTTGGCATTCGAAGTCGCGGTCGGCATCAACGCGGTCACCCCGGTGACGGTCAACGCGTTGGTCACCCTGGCGCTGCTGGGTGTGGACGGGCGCGCCCTCACCCTCGGCGAGGTGCGCACGGTGCTCAACCCCGTGCTCGGTTACATCGACAAGCGCGAACTGCCGCGCGGCGAACTCGAGGCCCTGCGCGACGAGCAGGGCTTGGCCGTGGTGCTGGAACAGCTTTCGCTGACCAAGGTGGTCACGGTGTATCGCGGCGGGATCGAGCCGGTGTACTCGATCGAGTCGGGTGCGCACCTGGAGGCCGCCTTCTACCGCAACAGTGCCGTGCACTGGTTCGTCAATCGCGCGATTCTCGAGCTGTCCATTCTGGCCGCGGTCGACAGCGACGACGCCGACGCCCTGCGGACCGGTTGGGACGAGGCGTTCCGGCTGCGCGATCTGCTGAAGTTCGAGTTCTTCTTCCCGGATCGCGGCGAGTTCGCCGACCAGATGGTCGCGGAGATGCTGCTGGTGGATCCGGACTGGTACAGCCATTCCCGCCGGGACACCGACGGCTCGGACATCCTGGCGAAGCTCACCGCCTCCGGCTTCACCATGGCCCACCGCGTGCTGCGCTCGTTCGTCGACGCGCAGCTGGTGGTGGCCGAACGGCTGGCCGACCGCGACCCGAGCGACGAGCTCGATCGCAAAGGGTTCATCACCGAATGCGTGGCGGTCGGCAAGCAGATGATGCTCCAGCAACGGCTGCACAGTCCCGAGTCGGTTTCCACCGAGTTGTTCACCAGCGCCCTCAAGCTCGCCGACAACTACGGCCTGCTGGAGACGGTGCCCGAGGACGATCCGGAGTCGGCCGGGAAGGATTTGATCCGGCGACGAAGGGAGTTCGCCGAACGCCTGCGCGTGATCGGCGCCCGTATCGCGCAGGCCGCCGCACTGGACCCGTCCAATCGGGCGGCGCGGTGAACGATCGCTTCGACAACATCGCGATACGCAGGAGGATCGATGACCGAGCGCGCTGACCTCGACGCCGCGCTCGCCGCCATCCGCTCCGGGCCGCAAGGCCCCGCGGTCGCGGCGGTCTTCGACTTCGGCGGCGCGGTCGTCGACGGCCCCGGCTCGCGGCGGCGGCCACGCCGCAAGCCCGCCGACGTGCTGCTCGGCGGACTGCACAACCACATGACCGACGGCGAATACAGCCGGTTCCTCCGCGAACTGTCCGAGACGCTGGGCGGTCGATCCGAAGAGGAACTGGACGAGCTGGGCAGGCGTCAGTTCAAGCGCACCGGGTACGGATACCTCTATCCCGAAGCGTGGGAGCTGATCCGGACCCACCGAGCGGCCGGGCACACCGTCGTGCTGGCCACCTCGCTGACCAGATTCCACGTCGCGCCCGCCGCGGCGCAGCTCGGCATCGAACACCTGCTGTACACGCCCATGGCCACCACGGACGGTGTGCTCACGGGATATCCCGACGGTAGAACGCTGTGGCGAAACGGCAAAGCCGAGGCGATCACGGAGTTCGCCGACGCGTACGGGGTGGATCTCGGACACAGCTACGCCTACGCGGGCGCGATCGCCGACGCACCCATGCTGTCGCTGGTCGGGCATCCGGTGGCGGTGAACCCCGACGACGAGCTGGCCGGCATCGCCGACCGGCGGCAGTGGGCCCGGCTGACGTTCCGGCCGCGCCGTTCGCCGCGCGCAGGCGATTACGCACGCACCGCCGCGGGCTTCGCCGGATTGCTCGGGGGCGCGCTGTTCGGCGTCGCGTCGAAGGCGCCGACGAAGGACCGGCAGCAGATGGCCGACGCGTTGATGGCGCACGCCGCGCGCAATACGCTGCGCATCGCGGGCGTGCACGTGCGCGTCACCGGCGCGGAGAACGCGAAATCGCCGCGGCCTGCGGTTTTCCTGTTCAACCACCAGAGCCAGTTCGACATCATCATCGTGCCCGAGGTGCTCGGCGGCGGCGTGACCGCGATCGGCAAGAAGGAGCTGACCAAGAATCCGGTCTTCGGCCCGCTCATGCGCTTCGTCGGGGTGACGTTCATCGATCGCGCGAACACCGCGCAGGCGAAGGCGGCGTTGCGGCCGGTGGTCGAGACCCTACGCGGCGGTTTGTCCGTCGCGGTGGCTCCGGAGGGCACCCGCTCCTACACCCCCGAGGTCGGACCCTTCAAGAAGGGCGCGTTCCACATCGCGATACAAGCCGGGGTACCGGTCATCCCGGTCGTCATCCGGAACGCGGGCGAGATCTGCTGGCGCAACGCGATGGTCGCCCGGCCCGGAACGGTCGACGTGGCGATCCTCGACCCGATCGACGTCAGCGCATGGGAGCCGGCTGATCTGGACGAAAACGTGGCCCGGGTGCGCCAGCTGTTCATCGATACGCTCCTGGATTGGCCGCACTGACCGGTTGATCACGCACGGGCAGCAACGCCGATTCGGCGGGGCCGACCTGCGACAGTGGTCGAACCGGCCTGGCGACGGCTAACACACGCGTCGTTGTCTCCCCACCGTGGTCGCCGTCGACCGGCATGACGCCGACCACGCCGCTGCCCTCGGCGAACAACGTGCACCCGGTGTGAGTCGCCGTGACGTCGGCGGCTGCGACGCTGCGTACCTCCCACTCGCCTGGCCGAAGCGCTCATGCGGGCGCGGGCACCACCCGCTCGTCACCCGCTGGGCGCCCCGTTCCTGCGGCGAGCGCGGCTCGGGGTTGCGCTCAGACCGCGCGGCCGAACAGCAGCTTCCACGGCATGAGCGCCGATTCGAGCTGCACTTTGAGGCTCATCTTGGAGGCTCCGAGCGTCCGCTCCTCGAATCGGATCGGCACCTCGGCGATCGCGATCCCCTTCTTGATGGTGCGGTAGTTCATCTCGACCTGGAAGGAGTAGCCGTTGCTGCGGATCGAGGCCACATCGATGGCGCGCAGGGTGTCGCCCTTCCATGCCTTGAAGCCCGCGGTGGCGTCCTTGACGCCCAGGCGCAGGATCAGGTTGACATAGAAGTTGGCCCAGGCCGACAACGCCTTGCGGTACCACTTCCACTCGGCGGCCGTCGAGCCGCCGGGTACGTAGCGGGAACCGAGCACCACGCCCGCGTCGGTGGTGGTGAGCTTCTCCAGCATGGCCGGGATGACTTCGGCGGGATGCGAAAGGTCGGCGTCCATCTGGATCACCACGTCCGCGCCCTCGTCCAGAGCGCGCGTGATACCCGCCACGTAGGCGCGGCCCAACCCGTCCTTCTCGGTCCGGTGCAGCACACCGACCACGTTCGGCAGTTCGGCGGCGAGCTTGTCGGCCACTTCGCCGGTGCCGTCCGGCGAGCTGTCGTCCACCACGAGTACGTGCAGGTCGGGCACCGGCAGCGCGGTCAGCCGCTCCACCGCAACCGGCAGATTCTCCCGCTCGTTGTAGGTCGGCACAACAACGGTAACCCTCAAGGGTCGCCCTCCCTGCTGATCCTGGTTTCCGCTCGCAGCCCACGCCAGGACCTCCGAGCATTCGTCGAGTTCTGGAGAACCGTACTCGATACACCTGATCGCGGGCTGAGCGGCCGCACCCGGTGTGACCCCGCCCGAGCCTCCGACCTGCGACTCAAGATCAACTTCACCGGCCCGGGGAAGGATCGCCCTGGCCGAGTTCGGGCAGACTCAGTCCCCGTCCCGCCAGGCCCGGTCGCGGGCGTCTTCCCGCGCGTTGCGCGCGTGCGCGATCTCGAGGGCCCGCTCCGCCGTCGCCTGGTCCGGGTACGGGCCCATCCGGTCGCGGAACCAGCACTGCCGCCCTTGCTCGGCTCGATTGTGCTTCAAGCAGTAATACCAGCGCTCAGCCATACCTCCAGCATCCCACCGAACACCGCCCCGCAAACCGCGTTTCCCGTTCGCCCACCATTGCCGGACTTACGGCGCCGCAATTCACCACCAGAGGCTGCGGTAATGGACGAGCGCGTCACACAGGAGAGCCACACCGAAGATCGCGAAAAGCACACGAACCGAGATCGGTCCATAAGTAGTGATAAGACGAACAACTTTTCGATACATCCGCCGTGCCCCGGTCGTTCGCCGCATCGCCAGGCCGAGTATCACCAACGGGGGGAGCAATGCGAGCGCGCAATACGCGACGATGATCAGTGGCCACAACGTCGGCAGTGGATTCCGGGCGGAGATCATCGCGAGTCCGGCGAGATACGGCACCGCCGTCGGCGCCTGGGCGATGCCGATCGCCACGCCGATGCCCGCCAATACCCACGGTCGGCGGCGCAATGCGGTCGCCCGCTCCGGGGCCGTCGTTCCGGTCATCCGAATGCCCGCGAGAGCGAGCAACACCACGCCCGCCGAAAGCTCGCCCCAGTACCGCACCGCCGGTGTGATCTCGAAGTCGATCAGATCGGTCAGGAATCCGATTCCCAGCACGGTGCAGATCCCGAACGCGGTGGTGACCGCGAAGACGCCCGCCAGCAGGCTCAGACCACTCACCAACGGCGACCGGCGGCTCAGCCTGCTGTCGTATACGACGGCCGTGGTGACGCCGATGAGCAGCAGATCGAGCGAGTCCAGAAAGGCGAACCCCGCGAGTGCGAGAAGAAGGGTCGACATGGCCGCGCCAGCCTACCCGCCCCCTGTCGACCACCACCCGAGCCCGAACTCGGATGCGCCACCGTGTGATTCACCACACGGAGCGCTCGGTCGACTCCAGAGAATACCCCGCCTTACTCACCGAGGAGGCGACACGGACCCAGAAGCGCGAAGAACCCGAACGACACGGATCATGACCGCACCGCGAAATGATCTGGATGATCCCCCGAACGCAACCAGCACCAAGGGGGGGTCCGGGGGCGAAGCCCTCCGGGCGGGGCGTGGGGATTGCACCCCCACAAGAAATGACGAAACGAGCCCGGCTCACGCTCTCCGTGAACAGGGCTCGCCTACGAGTGGGGTGGCCAGGGCCGGGATCGAACCGGCGACCTTCCGCTTTTCAGGCGGACGCTCGTACCAACTGAGCTACCTGGCCGCAGGCACCCGAAGTGAATGCCATACGCGAAACGCCGGATATCTCCGGCGCTTCCTTGCGACCCTGACGGGACTCGAACCCGCGACCTCCGCCGTGACAGGGCGGCGCGCTAACCAACTGCGCCACAGGGCCATGCTCTGCTACCAACGATCCACAGATCGTACCCCCTACGGGATTCGAACCCGCGCTACCGCCTTGAAAGGGCGGCGTCCTAGGCCGCTAGACGAAGGGGGCTCGTCCCGGATTTCTCCGGACCGGCTTTCAACGGCTGTCCGTTGGGAGCTGGGATAGCTTATGACAGACCGGACTCGAATCCCAAACCGGCTGGTCAGAGGCTCAAACCGAGCTCCTCCAAGCGAGCCTGAGCCCGCCAGCCGTCGCTGCGGAACTTCTCCAGCCATTCCATGGTGGCCATCGCCTCGATCACGACCTCGAGCGCCTCCTCGAATCGCGCCCGCAGGTCCACCTGCCCGCCGAGCAGGGCCACCATGTACCGCTGGCCGGCCAACGCGGCGGCGAGCGTGCGGGTGAACCGGTCGGGATCGGCATCCGCGCGCAGCTGCCCGTGGTCGATGGCGCGGACGGTGAGCACCCTGGTGGTGCGGCCCAGGATGCGGCCGCCGCCAGCCTGCACGTCACGGTAGAAGTCGGGTTCGATGATCAGGCGGTACTCGGCCTGCACGATGATGTCGTGCTCCAACCGCAGCGCGATCTCGTCGACCACCCCGTGCAGGACGTCCAGCGGGCTGAGATCCGTTCGAGCCAGCCAGCGCTCGGCGGACGCGCGGTAGCGTTCCACCGCGGTCTCCAGCACCGCGCGTGCCAGATCTTCCTTCGAATCGAAATGGAAGTACATCGCGCCCTTGGTGGCGCGCGACCCTTCCAATATGCGGTTGAGCGATGCAGCGGCATAGCCGCTCTTCCCGAACTCAACGGCGGCGGACCTGATAATCGCCGCCCGTGTCCGGCGCGCCCGCTCTTGCTGCCGTGCCATGCTCGAAACGCCTCCGAAGCCTACTCGCCGCCAATCAGCCACCCCCGAAGGAACGGACCCTCGGCGCGAATTCATGAGTTTTATCAATACGTGGAACCCGGTTTTCGACCGATTTCAAACCTTCGGTACGAAAACTCGCGAAAAACCTGAACCACACCAGCTGGTATAGTTTGCCTGCCCGGGTGCGCCGCAGGGGGTGCGCATCCGGGCATTTCTTCGTCTCGAACGTGCCTCCTCCTGCGGCATCGAGTTCCGTCGAGCCGTGGCCGACCGGATCGACCGCGGCGCTCTCGGACACAGCAACGACAATCCGAATTCCAAGGCGCCGAACGGGTCGGCGATTCTTTCGGAATTCACCAAGGCGTCACCGTACCCGGAATCCGGTTCCGACACGCGGCAAACCGGCGAGTCGGATAGCCGTCCGATTCCGATTTCTGTTACGGCAAATATTCGGCAACCGCACCGGTCGGTCCGGAGGGTGCGCGAATTCGGCAGCGGCCCAGGATTGTTCACGCGAGCGAACCAGCAGCCCGGACGACCGGTCGCCGCCCGGGATTCGCCCGCCAACCCGTCCCGCGCGCCTCCCCCGGCCAGAGCCGTTCACCCCCTGCAAATCCAAAGACATTGCCAGCCAACATGATTGAATGATATCCAGATCCAGCTAAGATGAACAAAGCTGGGTGGCAAGTGTTTACCGCCTGCATCGCCCGTCGCGCACGCCGCGTTACCCACCTCGGCATCGCCGCCCGCCACAACCGGGCCCGCCACGCCGCCCCCACCCATCCACCCCGCCCGCCGACACGAACTCCCCCGATTGGGGCATCCGCCCCCGATCCCACTACACTGTTCCTCCGCGCCCCTATAGCTCAGTTGGTAGAGCTACGGACTTTTAATCCGCAGGTCGTAGGTTCGAGCCCTACTGGGGGCACAGGCGCCGGGCGCCCGGGTCACCCGGGCGCCCGGCCCGTTTCTCGGAGTTCTCCGCGGATCGGGCACTTGTTATGCCGACTTGCAGGGCCATGCCGGAGTCACACCCTTCCCGTCGGGTGCAATCCCTCGGGCGCCGTAGGCAATGCCCTGGCATCAGGATCGAAGCCCGTACGCCTGAATCGACGGTCTTCCAGATTCCTTTTCATGCGATCGCGCCGAGCGCAGACAGATGGTTGCGGGCCGCGGATGGAGAGCGGCGCAAACTCTGCATTGCGGGAATGACCCAGTCGCAATGAGGGCATCTCGCCGCCCGCGGATGCGTGGTCGATGCGAGAAGCGAGACCGGTCGGACTGTGATAAACGGCACAAATGGCGGCGCACTCGGTAGCGGCGTACGGCCGAGGGCGTCCGCTTCCGTAGTCGATTCGAATGATCCTGCGGAAGCGGCTTCTGGCCGCAGCACTAGGAAGGCCGGTGCCGGCGACGATCTCGAGGTGCGGGCCGCGGCGGAGGAACCGCTGCGAATGATCGAGGAGCAGGCCCCCGCGGCAGCCCGGGCGGTGGGTGTGCGGCTGACCCGGGTAGAGGGCCCGACGGCCAGGACCCTCCGTCGGCGCGCGAGTGATTCCCCGCCAGGACGCGTCACCCGATGAGCGAGGTGCCTCGGCTCATACCCAGCGTTTCCTTATCTTCCGCGAGCAGACTCCGAAGGACCGCCGTCCCGACACCCCTCGGCTCGCGCAATTGCCGGAGCCGATTCACAGGAACATCGCAGCTAGGTGCGCCGCGAGGGGCGACACACGCGGGCACCAGCGCGTTTCGTCCTATACCTTGCCCGGTGAGCGCGGCGGTGCGATCCGTCACGTGCAGCTAACGCTCCGTAGGCCGCGTCGATAGTCCCATTGCTGCGGGAATAACCCATACACTCGTGTAGATCACCGAACGGCGAAGGCGTCGTATGAGGTGGATCACCAGGGCATCGATCGTCTAACAGATGCGTTTCGCATCACACCTACGGTGCCGTAAGGTATGGCCGCATCGGTATCGGTCTACCTTGGGATGACCTGCACGACCGGAAGCACACACTGAAGGGTTCATACATGGCAAGGGATCTGACTCAACTCGAGCTTCTGACGGAGTTGGAGCCGGTTGCCGAAGAAAACGTCAACCGGCACCTCTCCCTGGCAAAGGAATGGCATCCGCACGACTACGTCCCGTGGGACGACGGCCGCAATTTCGCGGCACTCGGCGGCGTGGATTGGGATCCGGAGCAGTCCCGGCTCAATGAGGTCGCGAAGGCGGCCATGATCACCAACCTGCTCACCGAGGACAACCTGCCCTCCTATCACCGCGAGATCGCCGAGAACTTCTCGCAGGACGGCGCATGGGGCACCTGGGTGGGCCGCTGGACCGCCGAGGAGAATCGCCACGGCATCGTGATGCGGGACTACCTGGTCGTCACCCGCGGCGTCGATCCGGTCGCCCTCGAGGAAGCCCGCATGGTCCACATGACCAACGGTTTCGCTTCCCCTGCCGAAGCCGACGCGGGATTCCTGCATTCCGTCGCGTATGTCACCTTCCAGGAACTCGCCACCCGAGTCAGCCACCGCAACACCGGCAAGGTTTGTGACGATCCGATCGCCGACCGCATGCTGCAGCGCGTCGCCGCCGACGAGAACCTGCACATGATCTTCTACCGCAACATGTGCGGCGCCGCCCTCGACCTGGCCCCCGATCAGGCCATCGAGGCGATCACCCTGATCCTGGAGAACTTCCAGATGCCCGGTGCCGGCATGCCCAACTTCCGCCGCAACGGCGTGCTGATGGCCAAGCACGGCATCTACGACCTGCGCCAGCACCTCGAGGAAGTCGTCCAGCCGGTGCTGAAGAAGTGGAACATCTTCGAACGCACGGACTTCACCGCCCGCGGCGAGGCGGTCCGCGAGCGCCTCGGGCTGTTCCTGGACAAGCTGAGCAAGGACGTCATCAAGTTCGAGGAGCAGCGCGACCGCATGCTCGCCCGCGAAGCCGCGAAGCGCGACCGCCAGATGGCGGGCAGCTCCGTAGGCTGACCGCAGCGACAGCACGCCGCCGTCCGGGACCGGACGGCGGCGACATGGGAACGGACCGGTGCAGCGCCCGCATCGCGACATGCGTACTGGGCGGACGACCCGATCCGGCCGACCTACGTGCGGAAATGAGACACTGGTCGGCGTGACGATGACTACCGAGGCGACGGCGGCACTGCGGATCGGGCCGTATCCGGTCGATCCGCCGGTCGTACTCGCGCCGATGGCGGGCATCACGAATCTGGCCTTCCGCAAGTTGTGCCGGGAATTCGGGAGCCCGACCTCTATCTACGTGTGCGAGATGATCACCGCGCGGGCGGTGGTCGAGCGTAACGAGAAGACGCTGCACATGATGTCCTTCGACGCCGACGAGCATCCCCGCTCGATGCAGCTCTACGGCGTGGACCCGGCCACACTCGGCGAAGCCGTGCGCATCATCGTCGGCGAGGGCTGGGCCGACCACATCGACCTCAACCTCGGCTGCCCCGTCCCCAAGGTCACCCGCCTCGGCGGCGGCGCCGCCCTGCCGTACAAGCGGACACTGTTCCGGCACATCGTGCGCGCCATGGTGAGCGCGGCGGAACCGGCGGGCGTCCCGGTCACCCTGAAGTTTCGTATCGGCATCGACGACGACCACCACACCTATCTGGACGCGGGACGCATCGCGGAAGCCGAAGGCGCGCGAGCGGTCGCGTTGCACGCGCGCACGGCCGCGCAACGCTACTCCGGCGAAGCCGACTGGACCGCGATCGCCCGCCTCAAGGAGGCGGTCACCTCGATCCCGGTGCTCGGCAACGGCGACATCTTCTCCGCCGCCGACGCCGTCCGCATGATGGACGAGACCGGGTGCGACGGCGTCGTCGTCGGCCGCGGCTGCCTCGGCAGGCCGTGGCTGTTCGCCGAACTGCAGGCCGCGCTGCGCGGTGAGCCGCTGCCCGAGCCGCCCGATCTGGGCCGGGTGGGCGCGGTGCTGTTCCGGCACGGCGCGCTGCTGTCCGAGCATGTCGGCGAGGAGAAGGCGATGCGCGATCTGCGCAAGCACATGGCCTGGTACCTGATGGGCTTCCCGGTGGGTTCCGATCTGCGTCGCGCGTTCGCCACGGTGGGCAGCCTCGCGCAGCTGGAAGATCTCGTCGGCCAACTCGACCCGGCCGTTCCGTTCCCGAAGGACGCGGAGGGGCCGCGCGGCAGGCAGGGTTCGCCGGGCAAGGTCGCGCTGCCACACGGCTGGCTCGACGATCCGGATGATCCCGCGGTGCCACGCGCGGCCGATGTGATGCACAGCGGAGGCTGATCGGGCAACCGCACAGCGAATCCAGAGCGCAACACCACTGTGACCTCTTCGATTCCGCACTGGAGTGGCTCCCCGTGGCGGAATCGTTATCATTGCGGAATCGGTGCCGCCGGTCGAGTGTGACCTGAGCGGAAAAGCAGGACGAAAAGCGAGGTTCGTTGGTGGGTGACGATCGGCACGGGCGTTCGCCACGGCCCGGAGGTCGCGCCCCGTGGGAGCGGTATCCCGCGGCGGACTCCCCCGACCGAGACGCCGCACGCACGTCTCGTCGCTCCCGCCATACCGACGCCGCTCCCGACCAGAGTTCCGCGCCCCTGACGGTGCAGGATCTCGTCCAGCGGGTCGACAACGAACGCACCGGCCGCCGCGCGGAGCCGACCCCAGCGGATCCGGCCGCCGCGCCGAGTCGCGGTCGCCGTACGGAACCTGGTCCGCCGGACCCGGCCGCCAACGGCCGGGGACGCCGCGCCGAGCCGGCGCCACCGGTTCCCGTCCCCCCGGCGAACCGAGGCCGACGCCCTGAGCCACTACCGCCGCAGGCGGGCCCCCCATCGGCACGAATCAACCGTGCCGACGCACGGCAGGAAGCTCCTCGCAGGCCCGCCGACCCGGCCGCCGCCAACGGCCGCGGCGCCGCAGCCGGTCCCCGGCGCGCGCCGGACTCCCCGCCACGCCAGACGGCCAGTTCCCCTGTGGTCCAGAACATCACAGGCGCCACGCCGGCCGCCCGCCCCACGAGCCGCCGCCCCGTCGAGCGCCCGGCGCCCGCCGCCGCTTCGGAACCGGAGCAGGCCGAAGAGGTCACCGACGTACTTCCTCCGCTCGAGGAGCCCACGCGCGCCAAGCGCAAGGGCGTGGGATGGCCCACCAAGGAGGGCAAGGACGCCAAGCCGAAGCCCGTCGGCACCGCCCAGACCCGTCTGCAGGCCTCCAAGGAGCGCCGCAACAAGCGGCTACGAGCCGCGGGCCGAGCCGGACTGTCCGTGAGCGCCGCGCTCGCGCTGCTGGTCACCGGCGGCGGCTGGAGCTACTTGCAGTCGACGACGGACGGTTTCACCCAGGTCTCGGCCCTGGACGAGAACTCAGAGGACATCGTCGATTCCAACGCCCAGCTCGGCGACGAGAACTACCTGCTGGTCGGCACCGACACCCGCGCAGGGGCCAATGGCCGGCTCGGCGCGGGCACTTTGGACGACGCCGAGGGTGCTCGCGCCGACACCACCATGCTGGTCCACATCCCGAAGGCCCGGAATCGGGTCGTCGTCGTATCTTTCCCGCGCGACTTGGACGTGACCAGGCCCCAGTGCAATGGGTGGGACAACGAGAAAAACGCATACTCAGACGAGAAGTTCCCCTCTGCCATGGGCGACAAGCTCAACGCCGTCTACAATCTCGGCGGCCCGATGTGCCTCGTCTCCACGATTCAGCGCCTCACCGGCGCGTCGATCAATCACTTCATCGGCATCGACTTCGCCGGTTTCGAGTCGATGGTCAACCAGATCGATGGCGTCGAGGTCTGCGCGTCCAAGCCGCTCGTCGACGACGTGCTCGGCACCATCCTCGAGCACCCGGGCAAGCAGCGCATCGACGGCGCGACCGCGCTGAACTACGTGCGCGCCAGGCATGTCTACGGCGAAGAGCGCAGCGACTACGACCGCATCAACCGGCAGCAACGCTTCCTCGCTTCGTTGCTGCGCGGCACGCTGTCGAGCAAGGTGCTGTTCAATCCGGGCAAGCTCAATGGCTTCATCAGCGCGTTCAGCCAGCACACCTGGGTCCAGAAGGTCGAACCGAGCGACCTACTGATGCTGGGACGATCACTGCAGAAGATCGATGCCGGCGCGGTCACCTTCCTCACCGTCCCGACCGCGGGGACCACCCCTTACGGCAACGAGATCCCTCGCGAATCCGACATCAAGGCGATCTTCAAGGCGATCCGCGACGACCAGCCGCTGCCGGGCGAGAAGCCGACCGTGCAGGCGAACTCACCCGCTCCACCGCAGTCCGCGCCGACACCGACCAAGTACAAGGCGGTGGATCCCTCCACCGTCTCGTTGCTGGTGTCCAACGGTTCCGGAGTCGAAGGGCTGGCGCGCACTGCGGCCACCAAACTCGGCAACCAGGGCTTCACGATCTACAACACCGCAAACTACGCCAACGGCACCTCCACCACGACCAAGGTCCGCTACGCCCCCGGCCTGGAGGCCGAGGCCGCCACCGTGGCGACCTCGATCCCCGGCGCGACCATCGAGCCCGCCGACGATCTCGGCGGCATCGTCGAGGTCGTCATCGGAGGCGACTCGAAGTCCGGCGTCACCGTGAAGGCGCCGACACCGGTCGGTGACGAGATCGCCAACGTCGCGACGAGCACGTCGACGGATTCCACGCCCGCCGTGCTGCCCTCGGACTTGGAACACGTCAACGCCGCCGAGGACATCTGCAAGTAGCCCGCCGGGAACGCCGCGGCAGCATTGCGACGCAGATCACACAATCGGCGCGATCCTCCTGTTTCGCCCTCAGCGTCGGCATGGGCTCGCCGTCGTTGAATCGTCGACGGCAACCGGCGCGCTAATGATGCACACCGGTCATTCACTCCCTGTTCGTGACTTGGTCAGCGGGGCGAACTAGTGTCAGTTTCCATGCGTGTCATCTACAACGAGCAAATGGCCGAACTCGCCCACCTGCTGGGTGAGATGGCTGGCGTGGCCGGCTCGGCCATGGAGCGGGCGACTCAGGCCCTGCTCCAGGCGGACCTCGCGCTGGCGGAACAGGTCATCAGCGAGTCCGACCGGATCGCGGAACTGATCCAGGACGCCGAGGAGAAGGCCTTCGCGCTGCTCGCGCTGCAGGCGCCGGTCGCCGGTGATCTGCGGCAAGTGGTGAGCACGATCCAGATCGTCGCCGATGTGAACCGGATGGGCGCGCTCGCGCTGCACGTGGCCAAGGTCGCGCGCAGGCGTCATCCGAACCACGCGCTACCCGAGTCCGTCAACGGCTACTTCGCCGAGATGGGTCGCATCGCGGTGAACATGGGGGCCGGTGCGCGAGAGGTGCTGGAAACCCGCGACCCGGAGCGCGCGGCGCAGTTGAACGAGGACGACGAGGCGATGGATGATCTGCACCGCCACCTCTTCACACTACTCATGGACCGGGACTGGAAATACGGCGTCGCCGCGGCCGTCGATGTCACGCTGCTCGGTCGCTACTACGAACGCTTCGCCGACCATGCGGTCGAGATCGGCCGCCGGGTCATCTTCCTGGTCACCGGTGTTCTCCCGCCGGACCCGGATGCGGAAGGGTAACCGAAAGGCTTGCCGGTCTTGACCTTTCGCGGGCGGCGAATGATAGATTTGGCCGCACGGGGCGGGATTGCTCTGGTATAGCGTTACGCCGGAGGGGATCCGGTATGAAGGGGGGCGTTATGAACGTCGATCCAGCGGAGCTACGCGCGTTGGCCGCGTCGATGGACAAAATCGGCGGTGCGATCGGGGTTTTGACCGTACGAGCCACCACCGATGCGCTCGGCGGTGTGCTACCGGGTTCGACGCTGAGCGAGGTCTGCTCGGCGGCGGGTTCGAATGTCGAGGACGCATGGCAGCGGATGGCCATGCGCTGCAAGCGCGTTTCGAACATCGCGAAAGGCGGCGCCGCGAACTACGAGGTATCCGACCTGGAGTTCCGCGACGGCCTCGACGCGATGGGCGCACATCTGTGAGGACGACGAGCACGACGCCCACCCTCAGTCAGGTGCGGTCGGAATGGCAGCCGTGGAAATTGGGCGAAGCCGGAACCGAAATACGTTCGCGCAACAGCGAATTCGTCGCCCTGATCGATGAAACGGTCACGCAGATCCGGGCGGCGGGCGCGCATTGGAGCGGCGATGCCTATTACGCCGCCTACGACCGGATCGCAGGCGATCGCGACGCGGCGAACAAAGTAGCGCTGGATACCGACGATCTCGCGCAGACCTTGATCGACAGCGGCACCAGTCTGGCCGGATTCCGTCAGGCTCTGCTGGACAAGGTCGACGAAGCCGTCGCGGCCGGATTCACCGTCTCCGAGGACTGGCAGGTCATTCCCGGCCCGGACGTCTCGGATGACGACGGCGACACCCAGTACACCCACCAAACCGCCATCACGACCGCGCTGAACGAATTGCTCGGCACCCAATCGGACGTCGCGACCAAGATCGAGCAGGCCGGCGCGAACGTACGTACCCGCAGTGAGCAACTCGGAGAGGGCGACCCGCTCGACGGCACACCGCAGACGGATCCGATGCTCGCGGTGTACAGCAGGCAGTCCGACACCGGAGAGACCGAACAGGTTCCGACCGACCCTTCCACCACGCCCGCGGGCACGCCGCAGGCGAGCCCGATCGCGGGCCAGCAGCCGGCCGGCCAGGACGGAGCGGATCAGGCTACGAAGCAGGACGGAGCCGATCAGTCCGCGAAGCAAGAGGGAGCCGATCAGTCCGCGAAGCAAGAGGGAGCCGATCAGTCCGGAAAGAAACAAGACGACGCCAAGACCGACGACACCGGTGCGGGCAAGGACGAGACGAAAACCGACCAACCCGCGCAGACCCCCGCTTCCACCGGCGCGGCCAGCGACCCGAATTCGTGGAAGCCCTCGGATGTGACTAGTTTGATCACCGCAGTAGGCACGATCACCGGAAATGTGCCCACATTGATCGAGTCCGTCGGCAAGCTGGACGACAATCTCGCCGACATCATCAAAGCGGGCGGCGAGGCGGGCAAGGGCCTGATCGACTCTGCCGGTACGGCCGCAGAGAAGTTCGCGAATGCTGCCGATACGGTGATCACCAGCGCCGACCGTGCGGCCGATGGTACGCCCGCGGCCGCACCGTCTACCGGCGACCCGACCAAAACCGACACACCGGCGCCTACCCAACCGGGCGCCGATCCCGCGACGAGTCAATCCGCCACCGACCCGAACGCGAAATCCACCGATCAGAAGCCGGATAATTCGGCGGCGGACGCACCCAGTTCCCCGTCGACCGCTCCGGCCGGCACCGGTCTGCTCGGTGCGCCGGTGGCGGCCGCGAACAGGGAATCGGATTCGGAACATACGCGCCGGGTACAGGCCACGCCGACTTGCTCTTCGTGACCCCGCCCGACGAATAGCCGTCGAGCCACCCTGCCGAATAGGGGTAGTAATCGCGCGGAAACAACGACAATAGCTTGACCAGCAGTGAGGTCGGGTTTCCGATGCAGGCTCCCGACCGGCCGAAAATCGGGCGGATTTGCCGTAGCTGCTTTTGAGCGCTGGTCTGGGTTAGGTTTGTCGTCAGGTGGCGCTCGACGCTGAGCCCGCAGTTACTGTCCCGAGCGCAGTTGGGTGTGCAGGCGCTCGTACCCGGCCTTGTCGTGCCAGTCTTCCGGCATGAAAGACTGGCCACCCATCTGCTGATACCGCTGCATTGTCGGTCCCAGATCGAACAGGTCCATCGGATCGATGTCCCCGCCCGATCGTTCGAGTTTGTCCTGCCACTGTCGGTAGCGGTCGCTTCCTGCCTTGACCGCATCAGCCCACTCCGTCGACGACATCGAAAGACCGTCGAACTTGGCGACAGCGCTCGGAGGACAGCCTGCCTGCTCCAACGCGAAATTCATCAGGATCCTCGAATGCCGACCGTGACCATCACCTCGCCAGGCATGCCCGGAAATGAACTGCCGCTGGAACTCGGGAGCAACCTCGTACGGATTGTGATCCGGCTGTCTCGTCGCGACGTCGTACCAGTCGCACAGCGACTCGTGGAATGCGCGCGTATTGTCCACGCTGCCGAAATTCGGGTAGAGGATCACACCTTGGTTCGGCAACGGTACTCCCGGCTCCACGTATCCCCGCAAGGGATCGTTCCTGATCGCGGCCAGCTCCTCTTCCGTGGGCGGTGCGTCCAGCCAACGCACCTCTCGCGCGCCGGGCTGACCGTCGACTTTGGGGTACCACACGACTCCGTGGGGTTCGGTACGGAACGGCCCCGGCACATGGGTCAGTAGCGGGTTGTCCTCGATAACGGCCAACTCGCTCTGCGACACCGGTCGGCCCAAGATCGCCCACCCCCACCTCCGGGTCCCTTCCATCAGCCCGGCACTCTCCGGGTCGTGCCGGATTTGCAGCCTGCGGTGTATTTCCGCCATGAGGTCTACCGACATCTCTCGATGGAGGTTCTGCCTGGCGTACAGGCGGGCATCGAGCCAGCTCGCCCACCCCTCGGGCCCGTAGCGGGCCGTCTCCGGCCGCGCCTGCCGGGAGACGAGGACGATGTCGCGGAACATATCCTCCATGTACAGGCTGAGCTCGAGTGCCCGCTGGGCGTCGGTGCGGATGCCGTGCGCTTGCTCTAGTCGGCGTATCTGCTCCTCGATGGGCAAGTCCAGAAATCCGTCCTCAGCGGTCGGGTCCGGCCCGTGGACCGGTCGCCACGCACCTGCACCGGATCCTGGGTGTCCGGCGGTGGTATTGCGATCGGTGCGCGCAGCCGGGCCGATCCTGTCGAGTTTGGATGCGAGCTGCTCGTCTTTGTGCGTGATCCGCTCAAGGCCCTCACGTATATTGCGCGGGAATTGCTGGTGAGTTTTGCTGATTCGTGGTGCGGCTTTGCCGACGATCGCGTCGGCGACCTGCCTGGCTGCCTGCAGCATTTTCGCGACGATCGCACCACCGCCCGACCCGCCCATCGAGTTCCTGTCGCTTGCCGAGCGGTCAGGCAGCGAGATCGACGGTGGTGAAGCCGACCTCGGGCAGCGCCGGGTCGAACGGGTCGGGTGGTGGGTGAACTCGTCGGTGGCGTAGGCGCCGAACCGGCTGATATGGGCTCCTGGATAAGGCGAGAGCGCGGCGAGTTGATCGGCGGTGATGAGTCGGCCCTCGGCGACCAGGTCGCGGACGACGACGGTGATATCCACGGCGTTGCGGTAGATCATCAGGTCGGACAGGTTGAACTTGATCGGCTTCTGTTGCTCTTCGGGCCTCTACGTGATCTCTCCGGCCTCGGTGATGGTCTCGGTGAACGAGCGCAGCAGAACAGCAGCCTGCTCATCGGTCAGATCACCATCGCGTTCAGGACCTCGGGCATCACTCACCCCGGAAACTATAGTCGCAGTGAACCATCCGGACCGCATCGTATCGACACCGCCCTCGCTCTCGGACCGACGAATCCCAACCTCCAGCACGCCGACCAACCTCGTCTACAGCCGGCCAAGCACCAACCCACCAGCACCGCAGCCGAAACCAGCGAATCACCCCCTGCGACCTGCAGCTACGGCATATCCGTTCAGGCATGGCATGCCACCGCCTCGCTGCTGGTCGGCGAGCTGTCCGCGTCCGGGCGGCAGAGCACACCCTCGCCACCGCACTCAAGGAGTACGGGACGTTGCGGCGCACGGTCTACGCCTGCTATCTGTCCGATCCGGACTATCGGCGCAAGATCTCCTGACAACTCAACAAGGGCGAATCCCTGCACGCTCTGCGGCGGGACCTGCTCTACGCGCACGAGGGCATGATCCGCGGCCGCCAGCTCGAAGACCAAACCGAGCAAGCCTGGTGCCTCCTGACCCTCGCCACCAATGCCGTACTCGCCTGGACCACAGAGTTTACGGGGCTCTCCGTCGACCAGGTGCGTCGGGCCGGACGCCGGATCGATGACGATGTCCTGGCGCACATCAGTCCGGCGCACAGCGAGAACATCCAACTAATGACTCCGGAACGCGCGGGGCAACCCCGCCGAGCAGGAGCAGGAGCAGGAGCAACAATGCTGCTCGTGGTTCGAGCCCGTCCGCGCGGACGACACCCCGAGTCGCAACGGGAGCTCAGAGCTCTTGCGTAAGACCGGTGCCCGTGCGGATCGTTGGGATCGCGGACGACTCAATCGGAGGTCAGGCCAGAGAGCCTCGTCATTAGGGCGCCGCGCGTTCTCGTCAGGGTCACGTTGACCAGCATAAACAGTCAGATTGAGGGGAGGAACAGGGTGAAAGTGTTCTGCGGGTTGGACTGGGCCGAAGATCACCACGACATCGCCTTGGTCGACGTGGATGCCGGCCTCGTCGCCAAGCGTCGTATCGGTGACTCCGCGGCGGGGTTCGCTGAGCTGATGGCCATGCTCGCCGACGCCGGCGACAGTGCGACCGACCCGATCCCGGTCGCGATCGAAACTCCTCGCGGCTGCTCGTGACGGCGCTCCGCCAGACTGGTCGCCGGGTCTACGCGATCAACCCGATGGCGGTGGCCCGCTACCGCGAGCGCCACTCCGTTGCGCGCAAGAAGTCCGACCACGTCGACGCCATGACGCTGGCGAACATCCTGCGCACCGACGCCCACGTCCACCGGCCGCTGCCCGCCGACAGCGAGCTCGTCCGGGCCGTAGCAGTGCTGGCGCGGGCCACTCAGGACGCCACTTGGCGGCGCACGCGGGCTGTCCAGGAGCTGCGGGCGGTGCTGCGCGAGTACTACCCCGGATTCCTGACCGCGTTCAAGAAGGGCACCGCGACCAACCTGGCCAGCTCGGAAGCGCGCGCTGTCCTGGCGCTCGCACCAACTCCCACCGCTGCGGCGCGGCTGACGAAGGCTCAGCTGATGGCGGTGCTGCGCCGGGCCGGCCGTCAGAGCCGCGTCGAGTCCCTGGCGCTTCAGCTGCACCAGGCCTTACGCGCTGAGCAGCTGCACCAACCGCCCTTGGTCGAGGAGGCCTTCGCGCTGCTGGGTAGCGTCGACGCTGAATGCGCCCGTGGTTCAGCTCACCGAGGCCACTACCGTGGCGTTCCAGCAGCACCCCGACTACGCGGTGATCACCAGTTCCCGGGCCTTGCTGACCTCTCCGGCGCCCGGGTGCTCGGCAAGATCGGCGACGACCGCGAGCGGTTCACCGACGCCCGCTCGCTGAAGGCCTACGCCGATTACGCGGGCCTCCGGGCGCAGCATCTCGATCACCCGCCGCGTGGTGAAGAACAACCGACTCAACGCTCCGGGATTCCTTTGGGCGTTCGCCGCGATAGCGAAAGCCGGCGCACCCCAAGATCATTATCGCCGACGACGCGACCGCGGTGATCGGCACGCCGCTGCGCTTCGGCACCTCTTCAACCGCTTCCTCGGGCAGCTCCACTACTGTGCAAACCGGTCAGCACTACGACCCGATCAAGGCGTTCGGGCCCCGCTCGCGACGCGTCCTTCGAGGCCGCCGCTTGACCTCTTGGGGTGATCGAAGGTCTTCTTCGGCGCCATCGAGGTCGATATCGACGTCGAGCTCGCTGCACTCGGGCCGACCGGGTACCGGCCGCTCCGCGTCCGTGACACCCTTCTGATCGCAGCATCCCAACGTCGCCCATACCGCTCACGTGGCCGCACCCGGCAGTGCGCTGGCCGGCGATTGACATAATGGACGGCGGCAAATTCTCAGGTGTCTCCAGGGGAGCGACTATGGCGTTCAACACCGAAGCCGATCTCGTGGCCGTCGAACGGGACGAGTGGTCCTATTCGCCGGGCTGTTGCCGTCGGGCCGCTCCGGTTAGGCATGACCGTCAACGAAGTGCCGCGGCGGCCGGGGTGCTCGGCCCGACAAAGGTCAGCGATTGTCCACGGGACCACACGATCTTCTCGCCGACTCGGAAGGTTGAAGGTTACCGTCGCGGAGCGGCTGCTCCTAAGACTGCCGTCACGGCTTATGTGAGCCAAGCCATGGGGCTGTTCTGCGTCGCTGCCGACGCCGTGCACGGTCCCCAGTCGCCTGCGACGGAATCCCGCTGGTCGGGAGGGACTTGTCCGAGCTGGAGAGAGACGAAATCGCGTACGCCGAGGCCAACGACGTACACTTTCGCTACACGCCCGAGGGCTGCGCAGGACCGGATGATCCTGGAATCGTCCTGCGCGCGCAACATGTCGCCAGGCCCTCCGATCGCGCCCGCTGTGCCGCATACACCCTCGCCACCAAACTTGTCAACAAACTCATCGAAGCGGCCGACGAAAAGGTGCTGTCAAAGACCATCGCCCTCTACGGCCGCGTCGACCTACTTTGCATCGATGAACTCTGACACAGACCAATGGGCCGAGTGACTACCGGCTCGTAAACCACCGGCAGGAAAGTCGGCGCGGTTCAGTCAGATTGATAGGTGGGTGAGGATCTACTGCTGGATCCGGGCCGTAAACAGGGCGAATACATTGGTTCGGCTAGCGGAGGAACTTGTGGCAGATGTGCTTCGGGCATTGAGACATGTGCTCGAGCGGACGAGAACGGCACTGGTCGGCGGTGTCACCCCCATCATGCGCAAGAACATTTGGGACACGTCCGCAGAAGTGGGTCAAGCAGCCCACACATTGAAGAGCCACGATACCGACCTGGCGAAACCGATCTCGACACTCCTCGAGCACCCGACCGCTCGCCCCGCTGGCACAGACCCCGGTACCGGCGCCGCCACTCCGGCCATCTTCACGCCGGAGTACCTGAACACGAGTCAAGACATTCCGAATCCCGTGGCCATGATCGGGCCGGCTCGGGAGACGGACGGGCCGGGCATCACTCGCGCGCACGTGCTCGGAAGCCGAAGTGCCCTGGAGCACCTTCCCGGAGCCGCTTCCGCCGATGTGGACAGATTCTTGTTGTCCGACCTGGGGCCACGCAAACTCAGGGAGTGGACGAGACGTGCATCAAGCGGTGAACCAGGATTCTTCGTTGCCCGAACGACCACCGACGATATCGCAGGCTTCATCTGGGTGTCGCATCGCCCGGACGGCGCGGGCCAACTGAACGCATGGTATGTGCATCCGAAATGGCACGGCCAAAAAGTCGGCAGCGGCCTCATGCGTGTAGGGCTCGCCCACCTGGGCGATGTCGATGTCTACACAGGTACTACCAAAGGCACAGAGGCCGAGCGACTTTACCCACACTACGGTTTTATCGAGGACGTGTCAGCACCCGATACCGCAAGACAGACTCCACCGCCGATGGCGGCGCACAACATAACAGCACCACAGGTGCCCCTCGTCTTACGGCGCGATACCCGAAAGGGTGATCAACAATCTAACGTTTTACAACACCCCATTTAACCTGCATTCTGCAACCACCGATCCCAGATCGCCGCGCCGCCGCCATCGACCAATTAGTTCGCGGCGGTGCAGGGGTGACGACGAGAATGGCGAGCTGTGTCCATAATCGTTGTCGTCGATTCCAACGCTCTGCGTACTCGGCCGAGCCTGGAGCTCGACCCCTGGCAGTCCCTGCTCGATCGACGGAAAGAGTGGGATCTTGAGCTCGTCGTTCCGGAAGTTGTAGTTCACGAGATTGTACGCACGCTCCGTGCGGACAGCCGCTACCCGGCGCAACCGATGCAGGCTGCTACGAGATGCATCGCTGACCGCGATATCATCGCCACCTACGCTTTAGAGCCTCTAACAGGTTCTGTTGAGTGGCGGTGATTCTCGTTGCGGTGCAGTATGTTTCGTCGTGGCGGCCCCGTGGATCGTGGACGACGAGTTGTGGACAGTGATCGAACCGCTACTGCCGGTCCGGGCACCAGGCA
>NZ_VUOS01000136.1 GCF_009829325.1 Nocardia sp. CY41 | reverse complement strand
GCCGGGTCGGGGTGGGGGTGCGGGTCGGGAGGAGGAGCCGGAGCCGTTGGTGGATCCGGCGTTGGTGGCGGGTGTGCTGCCGATGGCGGGGATGATGGCGATGGGGATGTTGCCGATGATCGCCTCGGCGTTGGCGGGGTTGGGTAGTGGTGGTGGGGGGAATGGTGGGGGTGCGGCGCCGGTGGCTTCGGGTGGGGCCGATGGTTCGGGTGCGGCGGGTATGTCGCCGGAGGCGGCGCGGGCGATGGAGGTGTTGAAGCAGTTGGAGGGGGTGTACGGGGAGGGGGAACCAGTCGATCCGCAGGCGCGGGAGTTGCCGCAGCAGTCCGGCGGTGTCTCGGGTAGTGGTGCGACGACGCGGGCGATTCGGGCCAAGCGGTTGTTCCAGCGCAACGCGGCGAAGGCGTTCAACAATGTGGACAACCAGTTGGTGTCGTATATGCGGGGTTTGAAGGGGTCGAACAAGGTCGACAAGAAGGCGATCGTCGGGTTGGTGCGGGAGGTGAACGTGGCGTTGGCGGAGTTGGGGCCGCAGGCGTACACGAAAGCCGGGCAGCAGAAGGTGCATCAGATCCTGACCGCGGCGTTGCAGAAAGCACACGCGATCGTCTCCGGCGGCAACGCGACCTCCAGCGACACCGCCGCCGCGATCAACCGGTTGACCAAGCAGTACCTGTACAACATCGCGGGCAAGAACTACAAACCACCCACCGGATCCACCGG
>NZ_VUOS01000135.1 GCF_009829325.1 Nocardia sp. CY41 | reverse complement strand
GCCGAGGTGACAACGGTGTACAAGGAGGCGAACGTGGATGTCACCGACTCAGGCCTGGTGCTGCGCCCCAGCCTCACTCACGTACGCAAGAGTCCCGGCTTCCTGGCCTTGGAACGCGGCAAATAGTTCTGGTTGGCTCAGCCCGCTCCGGTCAACCAGGTCGTGGGCGGGACACACCTGTAGGAATCAGCGATTGGTGCGAGCTCGGGTGTCGTCCTCGACGCGGCGAAGGTATTCGGTGACTGCGTTCGGGAGGGGAACATCATGTTCTCCGGGAAACCGGGCGAAGCACAATGTGGCTAACGAATACGGTGGCCTGCTGGTCGCCATCGCCTACCCGCAGTACATGGCCCTGGCCATATTCCTGGAAATCTGCGGGCCTGCGCATCGAAGGAATGACGCTCGCTCACCCATACAGGCCGACCCTGGTAGTCGGAAGGGACGAAGGGACTGGTCACTGGTTTCCCGTGACCTGGTCGAAGTCGGGGAACGGGGCGTGTGCGTGGGTGGTCTCACTCGTCCTCGGCGTCAGCCCCGCCATACCGGGTCCGCGATACTCGTCGATCCGGGGGTGTCGCGATAATCTTCGATCGTCCTCGCCGCACAGTGTCGAGGACGCCTCACCGCCGCTTCGACCCCCGAGCCCTGCACCGGGGGTCGAAGTGCTGCCTTGGCCACCCCCGGGGGAAGAGGATTGGGTGATGTGCTGTGCGGGGCGGTGTTTCAGG
>NZ_VUOS01000134.1 GCF_009829325.1 Nocardia sp. CY41 | reverse complement strand
GGGATCCCGTGTTTGCGTCACCGTGATAACTGCGCGTGGGTGGGTAACCCGTTAATTGCCGGATCGGTCGCCTCTGATGGCGCGGTCGTGACCGGCGATTGTTCGAATAGCGGATTTGCGACTTCAGTCGCTCGGCGCAACAGCCCGGAGACATTCAATGGTTACCCCCGCTGCAGCACCCCACTGGTTCGCCGAGAGTGACCCGACCGCCAACGGCGGGTCCCGGCGCGTCCCGGTCGGGATCCCGGGCGTCCGGACACCACCGAGGTCCGGGCTCGATGCGCAACTTGCGCCGCTGCGGATACCGGCGGTGGTGCTCGGTGTCGGGCTCCTTGCGGCCGGTGTGGTTGCGC
Source organism: Nocardia sp. CY41 (assembly GCF_009829325.1). Lineage (GTDB taxonomy): Bacteria > Actinomycetota > Actinomycetes > Mycobacteriales > Mycobacteriaceae > Nocardia. The sequence goes on along the minus strand of NZ_VUOS01000134.1, from coordinate 399 downwards.
TGGTTCCGCTGCGTGGGTGGTGGCGTGACTACGGCGGTCCGCTGGTGGTCGTCGCCTACCTGCAATATTTGGGCGTGGCCGCGACCGTCATGTGGTGGGGACTGCGCGGGGCCGGCCGCCACCGGCAGTCGTCGTGGCGGGGTATGACACCAGAGAAGAACAGTGGTCCTCATGTCGCCGGACAGGGCAGAAGCCGATGAGCGAGCCGATCCACGCTTCGACCCGGTGCTGGTCAGCCGCGGAGGTGGGCGCACATAGCCTCGATAGGGCCCGGCCGTGGGGGTGATCGGCGCGATCGTCACCTTGCCGTTGAGTGTGATCATCGGGGTGTTCCGGTGTGCTCAGGCCGTCTGGGACCAGGCCGAGCAGAAGACTCGACCGGACCCTGCGGTCATCCGC
>NZ_VUOS01000133.1 GCF_009829325.1 Nocardia sp. CY41 | reverse complement strand
TGGGATGCCAGGACCGACGAGCGGCTGATCCTGGCGTGGGCGCGGAATCCGGCGCCGAGCATGGCTGAGCTGGTCGAGGAGTTCGGTGTCGGCGAGCAGGACATCGCGCGGCGTTGCATCGCGCTCGAGCTCGCCCAGACCCGGGTGGAGATCGTCGACCACCTCGGCGCCGAACCCCGCGGTGATCTGGCCTACCAAGCCCGGCTGGGACGCGACAAGGCCAACACCGCGGTCGGTGTCCTGGTCCTCACCTCCGCGACCGGCGCCGTGCTGCACCTGTCGCTGCACCCCGACATCGACGCCGCTGCACAGGCCTGCGGCGAGGTCGACGAGACCGCGCTGGAAGAGCTGCCCGCGGTGTGGACGATCGCGACCCGCGTGCTGGGCGAGGGGTCCATCCGCGCGACCAAGAGCGGGTCCTGGACCGAACGGCCGGCCACCGAACCCCACACCGACACAGTCAGCGACCCGGCCCCGGCCGCGGCCCGGGCGGTTCCCCGGTGGCGGCGGCTGCTGAAGCCACGAACCCACTGAACGCCTCGCCGACCTGGGTTGCCGTTCGCAGATCAGTCGGAGCAAGCACAGTCCGACGGTGCTACCTACACGGAAATGGTTGTCGGACAGCGCGATTCCGTGGGCGCATCCGGTGGGTGATCGTATTCTGTTGGGGCAGTGTCTGTATGCCGGTGTTCGACCCAGTAGGAGAAGCCCGGATGGACCGTTACCCCCGCCCTGTCCTGTTCACCATGCCGTGG
>NZ_VUOS01000132.1 GCF_009829325.1 Nocardia sp. CY41 | reverse complement strand
CGTCATGCATTCCAGCTCAATCGTCCACGCGAGCATGCCGTAAACCAGTAGGGTTTCGGCAATAATGGGGAGCAGGGGAGCATCCGCCAGAAATCCGGCGGTAAACCCGACTCGGTGAGCGGGACCGGGCTGGAGGTGATTTCATGCCGCGGTGATCGGTGAGGGCATCTACGGGCAGGGAACGATTGGCAGCATCTTCACCGCGACCGTCCGACCGTCTTCCGCGCTACAGCAGATAATTTTCCAAGCCACCCCGGCATGGAAGTGGCGTTGCGCCAGGACAATTGCAGCCTGTGGCGGATAGTATGCCGCTACCTGCCATGGACTGCTACCGCCAGATTCCTGGCGGATGAGCCTCTATCCCCTGACCCGATACAGGCCTGGCCTGTCCATCAATCGATCTTGGGCTCAAGGGATCACTGCATCACCGCGTGGATGATCATGTCGGCGTGGAGGCTTGGGTGCGGGATGTCTGCTGCTCGTCAGGACGAGGTGAACCGTCATGGGTTTGGGACCGGCTTCGTGTTCAGACCAGCGCCGGTCGGCGTGGTGAGTTCTGAGCGTAGTAGGCGGACTCGAACTCGGCCGGGGTCAGGTAGTCCAGCCGGGAATGCAGGCGTGCGTTGTTGTCCCAATCGCACCACTCCATGACCGCGAGCTCGACCTCGGTGTGGGTCTTGAACGGGTGACTCCGGTTGACGACTTCGGTCTTGAACAAACCGATGATCGACTCAGCCAGAGCATTGTCATAGGCGTCTCCCACTGAACCAACCGATGCTGAGAGCCCTCGCAATGCAAGTGATTCCGTGAACCT
>NZ_VUOS01000131.1 GCF_009829325.1 Nocardia sp. CY41 | reverse complement strand
GTTCTCCGGCATGCCGAGGAGGTCAGCGGCAATGTCGCTGCGACATGCCGCTACTACGGCATCAGCCGCAACGTCTTCTATCGCTGGAAACGCCGCTACGAGGACGAGGGCCTCGACGGGTTGAAAGACCGATCCAGCGCGCCGCTGCACTGCCCGAACGTCACCCAGCCCGAAGTGGTCGCCAAGATCATCCATCTGCGCCAGCACTACCACTTCGGCCCGTTGAAGATCTCGATGTACCTGCAGCGCTATCACGACGTGTCGATCTGCCAGTCCGCGGTGTGGCGCATCCTCAAACGCCTGGGTATGAACCGGCTGCCGGCCTCGCAACGCCACAAGCAGCGGTGGAAGCTCTATGAGAAGCAGCGACCCGGCCGCCACGTGCAGATCGACGTCAAGTTCATCGAACCGATCACCACCGGACCGCATCGCCGCAAGCGCTTCTACCAGTACACCGCCATCGACGACTGCACCCGATTGCGGGTGCTGCGCATCTATCCGCGATCGGATCAAAAGACCGCGATTCAGTTCCTCGACTACGTCATCTCTCGGCTGCCGTTCCAGGTCGAGAAGATCCAGACCGACAACGGGGCCGAATTCCAGTCGGCGTTCCACTGGCACGTGATCGACCAGGGCATCGGCCACACCTACATCAAACCGGCCACGCCCCGGCTCAACGGCAAGGTCGAGCGCTCCCACCGCATCGACGCCGAGGAGTTCTACCGCCTCCTCGACGGCGTCGTCATCGATGACGCCGGGCTGTTCAACGACAAACTGAAGGAGTGGGAGGACTACTACAACTATCACCGTCCCCACGGCGGCCTCGCAGGACAGACACCCTATGAGAGGCTGCTACAGAAAACCCGAGCCCACACTGTCATCGGTCATCGTCAGTAGCACA
>NZ_VUOS01000130.1 GCF_009829325.1 Nocardia sp. CY41 | reverse complement strand
CTGGCCCTCATGCCCCGGCAGAAACGCAGCGACCTGGACTTCTTCAACGCCGCGGTCGAGCTGTGGGATGCCGAGCCCGAAATCGGTTATCTGGCCAGGCTGTTCACCCAAACTTCCCTGCCGTATAAGGAACCCAAGAACAATCCGGCGGCGTGGCGGCGGGTCAATGGCAACACCCAGCTCATCGTGCGGCCCGGGGTCATTTTCGGCCCGGACGGCGAGGCAGTCTCGCTCGGATACCCGTTCGGCAGCATCCCGCGGCTGGTCCTGACGTGGATGAGCACCGAAGCGGTCCGCACGAAAAGCCGGGACCTGGTACTCGGTGCGAGCCTGACCGAGTTCATGCGCAAAGTCGGGTTGATCAAGGATCATGAACTACCCACCGGCGGCAAGAATGGCAACGGCACACGCGCCAAGCAGCAGATGGAACGCCTTTTCCGATCCACCGTCTCTGTGGAGTACATCGGCGACGAGAACCGGCAGCTGGGCGCCCAGATGTCGGTGGCGTCGGGATATGACCTGTGGTGGAAACCGGGCGCCGAACATGACCAGCCGTCGCTGATGGAGTCCATGGTGCGGTTGTCGCCGGAATTCTTCGAGCAAGTCGTCGAACGCCCGGTGCCCGTGGACATGCAGGCGCTGATGCTGCTGCGCGAATCACCGATGCGGCTCGATATCTACACCTGGCTGACCTACCGCATGTCGCGGCTGAAGAAGCAGACCACCGTGCCGTGGGCCTCGCTCAAAGGCCAGTTCGGATCCGAGCTGGCCGACACCAAGCAGGGCAACTACCAGTTCAAACGCGATTTCAAGAAGCGGCTCGCCGAGGTGACAACGGTGTACAAGGAGGCGAACGTGGATGTCACCGACTCAGGCCTGGTGCTGCGCCCCAGCCTCACTCACGTACGCAAGAGTCCCGGCTTCCTGGCCTTGGAACGCGGCAAATAGT
>NZ_VUOS01000129.1 GCF_009829325.1 Nocardia sp. CY41 | reverse complement strand
CTAGGTTCTGTCTCCCAATGAGGTGAATTGATCGGCCCCGCGGTCGGGGTCGATCGTGCATCATGTCGTGCGTGGCGACCGCGATCGGTGATCGATACCAGGTTCTGACCGACAAGCAGTGGGAACTGCTGGAGTTGCTGCTACCGAAGTCCGAGGGCCACGTGGGTCGTAACTTCGCCAACAATCGCCTGGTGGTGGAGGGGATGCTGTATCGGCTGCGCACCAGTCTGCCGTGGCGGGATCTGCCGGAACATTTCGGGCCGTGGCAGACGGTGTGGAAACGCCACCGCCGCTATGCCGCCGACGGCACCTGGGACCGGGTGCTGACCGCTCTGGTCGCCCTTGCCGACAGCACCGGTGACCTGGACTGGGTTGTCTCGGTCGATTCGACGATCGTGCGGGCACATCAACACGCCGCCGGCGCGGCCGCCGACTCGGTGACCGGGCTATGAACCGGCCGACCATGCCATCGGGCGCTCCCGTGGTGGGCTGACCACCAAGATCCATTTCGCCGCTGACGGCGCCGGTCGCAGCCTGGCCGTGCTGCTCACGCCCGGTCAAACCAACGACTCGCCGCTGCTGGGGCCGCTGCTGGACGCGGTGGTGGTGCCGCGACTGGCCGGTGGGGCGCCGCGGCGCAATCCGGAGGTGGTGATCGCCGACCGCGCCTACTCGGCGGCGTCGAACCGAACTCTGTTGCGCCGCAAACGCCTCCAGGCCGTGATTCCCGAACGCCGGGACCAGGTCGCCAACCGCAAACGCAAGGGCCGCGCAGGTGGGCGGGCACCGAACTTCGATGCCGAGATCTACAAACGCCGCAATGTCATCGAACGTGCCTTCAACAGGGCCAAGCACTGGCGGGCGGTGGCCACTCGCTACGACAAACTCGCGATCACCTACCGGGCCGGATTCGTCCTGGCCCTCGTCGTTGAATGGCTCAAATCATTGGGAGACACGACCTA
>NZ_VUOS01000128.1 GCF_009829325.1 Nocardia sp. CY41 | reverse complement strand
GCCCCCGAACGGGATCACCACATTCACCTGCTTGTCCCCGAAGAACTCCACCACATCCGTCCGGCTGAGCCAGTTGCCGTCGGCTCCGCCGTCGATGCCGTTGAGCAGGTACAGCGTCGGGGCCGGAGCCGATCTGTCGGCAGCCGCAAGGACGCGGACGGTCACGTCGTTCGCCATCGCGGCGGAGTGGACCGTCAGTTCCGTCAGCCGTCCCGGCCCCGGTGTGGCCGCGGCGATATACGAACGATCCGGGGTGGCGGCGATCGACGAGGGATGTTCCGGGGTGGGCGGCTCGGCGCTCGTCGGTCCGGCCGCACCGGTCGCGAACCCGAAGGCGGCGATGCTCAGCGCCGCCACCAGCCGCGCGGTCCGCGCCGCGCCACGGTGATACGGCGGCGGGGCAAGGGCATCCACACACGGCCTTCCTGCGCAGGCGGGACAGAACCCGCCCTACGTTAGGCCGCGACTGTCTCGGCGTGCAAGGCGTCGTGGCGCCCATTGGGGTCGATGGGCAGTTCACCCGGCTTCCCGCTGGGAACGGCCACAAGGTTGCGAGTTTCCCTGCGCACCAGCGCGAGTGATGCGGTTGACTCGAGGTCGGCTCGCGTAGTCGTTGCATGTTTCCCGCCCGCGGCGCCGAGGAGATCGGCCGGGGTGCGGCCTCGAGATCGGAGGTGCGATGTCGCTCACCCGTTCGCGGACACGAATCCTGCTGACCCTCTTCGCGATTGTGGCGATGACCGCCGGATCCACCGGTGCGGCGACGGCCGAGCCTGCTCCGGATCTCGCCGATGTGTCTGCGCCGGACGGCTCCCGGATCCACGACATCCGCGCCGAGTCCGAGCGGGTGCTCGACGTCGGCGTCTTCTCGACGGCGATGAACAGCGTGACCCGGATGCTCGTCCTGCGCGCGGCCGACCCGGAGCGGCCCGCGCCGACGCTCTATCTGCTCAACGGCGCCAACGGCGGCATCAGCGACGGAAGCTGGGCCGATCGGACGGATGTGGTGGAGTTCTTCGGGGACAAGCAGGTGAATGTGGTGATCCCGTTCGGGGGC
>NZ_VUOS01000127.1 GCF_009829325.1 Nocardia sp. CY41 | reverse complement strand
CCATCGATCAATTGCTCGACGCCCTGCCGGAACTGCGCCTCGCGGTTGCGGTGGACGAGCTCGCGTGGCGTCCGGGTCCGTTCCATCGAGCGCTGACCGCCCTGCCGGTCGTCTTCCCGGCGTCGCCGCCGCTACCGCTGCCGTAGTGCACGGGCCGGAAACGAGGGGCCAGATCGTTCCCCTTTCTCGAACTTGTGAGATCGGGACGCCGAACCTGCCACCTGAGTGCATAACCCAGCGAGGCCTGCACGATCCCCCGGCATCAGCTCCTGCTCGTCGGCGCAGTTGGAGACCATCTCTCCAGTCTTGCCGTAGGAGATGACGCTGTTGGCGCAGCGCCAGGACTCGAACGGTTCGCCTGCCGGGTGACCGGGCAGCATCGCAGTACCCAGCGCCGTCCTGCGGACGCGCAGCAGCCCACGGATCGAGATGCCCCGTTGGACGGTGAATCGCAAGAAGCTTCAACGTCTGTGGCGGCAGGAAGGGCTACGGGTGCCGCGGCGGCGGCGCTGCAAACGAATCGGTGACTCGACGGTCACGGCGGTGACCGCAAGCCCGCCGAACCGAGTGTGTGCCGTTGATTTCCAGTTCGACGCCACCGATGACGGCCGTCCGGTCAAGATCGTGTCCATCGTCGATGAGCACACCCGCGAATGCCTGGGCGGGCTGGTCGAACGCTCCATCACCGCCGACCGGCTCATCGACGCCACCGCATCGTCACCGGCCGCGGATACCCGGCCGCGCTGCGCAGCGACAACGGCCCGGAACTGGCATGCCAGGCGATGGGGGACTGGGCCGGTGAACGCTGATCGACAGTGCTCCACGGCAGAATCGACCGAGATCTCAAAGGTCGAGAAGAACGGTTATTGGTGCGATGGGTTTCTACGACTGCAGTTGCATGATCACCGGTGTCAGTCTGCACTACGGGACTGTCTCGCTGAGGGTGTTTCCGGCGATCTCCATCAGTAGGTTTGGGCGTTGGGCCAGCGGTCGGCGAAGGTGATCGCGAAGGCGTTGACCGCGGGCTTCCAGCGCATCGTCCATCGTGCCCGACCGGCGCCGGTCGGGTCGAGCGAG
>NZ_VUOS01000016.1 GCF_009829325.1 Nocardia sp. CY41 | reverse complement strand
AGCTTCTTCTGATCCACCGCATCCACCACGGATTCGAGTGTCTCCGACATCAAATGATCCTTCCCGCCGAACCCTCAGGCTCGGCCAGTCAGACCGAGATCAGATACACCGGAGATCAGACACTCCCCCCTTAGCGAGATAGACCCTGCTGTTAAGAATCGTATCACCAGCCGCAAGCCGGCATTCGTGATGTGAAGGGCCGGTTGCGGTGTAGCTTCCGCGCGTGATGAGGGAGTTGGATCAGGACGAGCTGATCGATCGTTGGACGCTCGTCGGCGATGAGCTAGAGCTTGTTTCGGGCAAGCGGAAAGCTACGCGGCTTGGATTTGCTCTGCTGCTGCGTTTCTACACCGAGTGGGGTCCGTTCCCGCGCAGCCGGTCCGAACTTGCAGACGACGCGGTGGAGTACGTCGTCCGCCAAGTGCGGGTGGCCCCGACCGACATCGCGTTCTACGAGTGGTCAGGCCGGACCATCGAGTACCACCGTGCGCAGATCCGCATGGCGCTGAGGTTTCGGGAGTGATCGGTGGCCGATGCCGACGCGCTGGCCGAGTGGCTGGTCGAGCACGTGACGCAGGGAACAGTTGCCCGAGGTGGTGCACGAACACGCGCTGGCCCAGTGCCATACGAAGAAGATCGAGCCGCCGACGGCCGGACGCATCGACCGGATTGTGTCGTCGGCGCTGCATCGCGGCGAGGAGCTGCTGTTCAGCTGGTCGACTCGCGCATCGACAAACGGGTCAAGGCGCGGATGCAGACGCTGATCGCCGACACGGGAGGCGAGGATGACGACGGGCCGGCGGTGCTAGCGGCGATCCAGTCCGATCCCGGCGCGGTGAGCCTGAACACGATGCTGACCGAGATCGAGAAACTTCAGGCTGTGCGGGCGATCGGCGTGCCTGGTGACGTGTTCGCCGGTGTCGCAGCGAAGATCGTGACCGGCTGGTGGGCCGAGCGGCGGTGGAGTCGCCCAGCCACCTGCGCGACCACGCTCCGGGAAGTGACGCACACGTTGCTGGCCGTGTTGCTGCACTGCCGTCATGGGGAACTGACCGACACGCTGGTGGACCTGTTCTGCGCGACGGTGCATCGGATCAACGCCCGCGCCGAGATCCGGGTGACCAACAAGTTGATCAAGAAGTTCAAGAAGGTCACCGGCAAGGAGAACCTGCTGTTCCGGCTCGCCGAGGCCACCGTGGACGCCGGGGAAAAACTGGTGCGCGACTCGGTGTATCCGGTGGCGTCGCAGGCGACGCTGCGGGATCTGCTGGCCGAGTTCAAGTCCGCGGGGCCGACGTATCAGCGCACGGTGAAGGCGACGTTGAAGGGCTCCTATACCGGCCACTACCGGACCGGGCTGATCAAGCTGCTGAGCGTGTTGGAGTTCCGCTCCAACAACACCGCCCCCCTGCCGGTGCTCGACGCCCTGGTTCTGGTGGTCCGATATGCCGGGGCGGCGAACCTGCGCTACTACCCTCCCGAAGAGAACCCGTCGGCTCATCGGGGTTTGACGGCGGAATGGCAGGACCTTGCGTATCAGCCCGACAAGCGTGGGAAACGTCGAGTGATGCGGATGGTGTACGAGGTCGCGACGCTCAAGTCCCTGCGGGATAAGTTGCAGTGCAAGGTGATTTGGGTGGTCGATGCGGACAAGTGGCGCAACCCGGCCGAGGATCTGCCGATCGACTTCGAGGCCCGCCGCACCGAGCACTACGAGGCGCTGCGCAAACCGCTGGACCCGACAGAGTTCATCGAGGCTCTGCGAGCCGAGCTGGATGCCCTGGACGAGGCGCTGCCGAAGTGCCCGCGGCTGGACATCGGCGAACGCCGGTCGGGCGCGATCAGACTGACTCCGATTCCCAAGGCCCCGGAGCCCCAGAACCTTCGGAAGTTGAAGAAGGCGGTGCGCACCCGGTGGGGCGTAGTCCCCCTGATCGATATGGTCGAGGAGGCCGTGCTTCGCACCGGTTGCTTGCGGCGGCCACGTCCGTGGCCGACTGCGGTCAACTGCCGGAGGAGGTTCTGGCCGAGCGGCTGCTGTTGGGCATCTACGCCTACGGCACCAACACCATCCGCTTGGTATCCGGCGGCGACCACGGCCAAGGCGAGGACGACACACGCTATGCGCGCCGCCGCTACCTGAGCGTCGAGGCGGCGCGGCGCATCGCGATCGAGATCACCAACGCCACGTTCCGCATCCGCCGGACGAGCCTGTGGGGCGAGGGCTCCACCGCGGTCGCGTCGGACTCGACACACTTCGGGTCGTGGGACCAGAACATGTTCACCGAGTGGCACTCCCGCTACGGCGGTCGCGGCGTGCTGATCTGCTGGAGCGTGGAGAAGGGCTCGGTAATCATCCACTCCCAGTTGCTCAACTGCACCGCGTCCGAGGTGCACGCGATGGTGGAGGGAGCGATCCACCACGGCACGGGGATGACCGTCGCCGGCAACTACGTCGACTCGCACGGGCAGTCCGAAATCGGGTTCGGGGTCACCCGGCTGCTCGGATTCGATCTGCTGCCCAGGATCAAGCGGATCAACAAATGCCGGCTGTACCGGCCCGCTACCGGCGAGTCTGGGCTGTGGCCCGCACTGGGACCAGCGCTGAAGCGGCCGATTCGGTGGGAACTGATTGCCCAGCAGTACGACCAGATGCTCAAGTACGCCGCCGCGATCCGCACCCGCACCGCCTCGACGGAAGCGATCCTGCACAGGTTCATGAAGGCCAACGCCAACCATCCCACCTATCAGGCGATGATCGAGCTGGTCGGGTGCAGAAAACGATCTTCCTGTGCCGCTACCTTCGCAGCCGGGAACTGCGACGCGAATCGAGTCGGGCCTGAACGTGGTCGAGTCGTGGAACCGCGCCAACAGCGTGCTGTTCTACGGCATAACCGGTAAGACCGGAATCCCCGAGACATCACTGCACCGCTACCTCGGCAACGCACCTAAGTGATGCTGACATGCGCTATCCCGCTCGTTTGCGGCTGGTGACACGATTCTTACCAGCACCCCGATTATTTGTGAACCGACGATCAGTATCAGAGCCCGCACCACCGGCGTGGGCCCGGCATCAGCGACGCGCGTCGCGCAGCTCGCGGGGAAGGGCGAAGACGAGGGTCTCGTTGGCCGTGGTGACCGGCTGGACGTCGCCGTAGCCGTGCTCGGCCAGCATGTCCAGCACGCCGCGAACCAGGATTTCGGGCACCGAGGCGCCCGACGTGATGCCGATCGTGCGGACACCGTCGAGCCAGGCCGGGTCGACCTCGCGGGCGAAGTCCACCAGGTAGGCGGCCTTGGCGCCGGCGCCGAGCGCCACTTCCACCAGGCGCACCGAGTTCGACGAGTTGCGCGAGCCGACCACGATCACCAGGTCGCATTCCGGCGCCATCGCCTTGACGGCCACCTGGCGGTTCTGCGTGGCATAGCAGATGTCGTCACTCGGTGGGTCCTGCAGGGCGGGGAAGCGCTCGCGCAGCCGCTGCACCGTCTCCATCGTCTCGTCCACGCTCAACGTGGTCTGCGACAGCCAGATCACCTTCGACTCGTCGCGCACGCTGACCTTGTCCACCGCGTCGGGCCCGTCGACCAACTGGACATGGTCGGGCGCCTCGCCGGCGGTGCCTTCCACCTCTTCGTGACCCTCGTGACCGATCAGCAGGATGTCGTAGTCGTCGCGGGCGAAGCGCTTCGCCTCCTGGTGCACCTTGGTCACCAGCGGACAGGTGGCGTCGATGGTGTGCAGATTGCGCGCGGCGGCCGTCGCGTGCACCGTGGGCGCCACGCCGTGCGCGGAGAACACCACGACCGCGCCCTCGGGGACCTGGTCGGTCTCGTCGACGAAGACCACGCCGCGGTCGCGCAGCGTCTCCACGACGTGCCGGTTGTGCACGATCTCCTTGCGCACGTAGATGGGCGCCCCGTGCTTATCCAGCGCCTTCTCGACGGTTTCGACCGCACGGTCCACGCCGGCGCAGTATCCGCGCGGCTCCGCGAGCAGCACGCGTTTTCCGCCCTCGGCGACGGCGTTTCCGGCGCCTGCCGAGCGGGCGATTCCGACGTTCAAGGGAATGGCCGAAGACATGCCCACAGGATACGTGCGGACCGGGAGCACGCCACGTCGGGGAGTTGCCCGTCACATCGCGCGCGAGCCGCCGCGTACGGCCGCGAACTGCGGTGGAAAGCCCGGCCCGACCGTATGGCCGACCCGCCGCGGCGAATGTCTCGGACACTCCCGTCGGGACCTGGGTTTATTCTCCGCATTATGAGCACAGGGCCGCGTAATTCCCGCCGATCGGCCGCGCGCCGGGATCGGCGAATATCCGAACCGCGCGCACCCCTCCTTTGCATAACACACCATTTCGGGCAGGCTAGGACCATGTTTCGACCACCCTTTCTGGCCCGGGTCGCCGCCGGAGCCGCCGTATACGCCCTCGAGGAATCCCGCCGCCTACCCACGGCGGCAATGAATTTCCCGATCACGGCCATCAGTCAGGTGCTGCAGACGACGATGCACGTCCAGCAGTTCGTGACGAGTCTGGCGCTGAAGGGCGACGCGGTCTTCGACCGTTTGTCCCACCGCCCGGTCGAACAGCCGGAATGGGCCACGTTCGACGAGGACATCGCCGACGATCCGAGCCCCACCACGCTCCGCGCCAGTCGATTCGATCTCTACACCGCCGACGATCCCGAACCGTTCCGCGCGCCGGAATCGTTCACCGACGACACCCGTACCGGTGCGACCAACGGCCACGTCGCGTCGGTGACGACGATCGCCGAGCCGCCGGCCGTGGAGCCGGAACCGGCCGATCCGGATCCGGCCGACCCCGACCCCGACCCCGACTCCGTCGCCGAGGCGCCCGCCATCGCCGAGCCGGAGGTCGCCGTCCGCTACGACTACGCCAACATGACCCTGGCCCAGCTGCGCGCCCGGCTGCGCCTGCTGACGATCGAAGACCTCACCGCGCTGCTGGAGTACGAGCAGCACACCCGCGCCAGGGCGCCGTTCGTGACCATGCTCACGAACCGGATCGCCACTGTGCAGGCCCAGTGACCGAACCCCGGACCCCCTCGTCGGCGGCTGGCCGGGAGACCTCCGGCCAACCCGCCGCACCGGCCAACTCCGCCGAGCACCCTTGGCCGGTGCGCTCGGTGTCCATCAAGGTCGCCCAGTGGATCGACCGGCTCGGCAGCATCTGGGTGGAGGGCCAGATCACCCAGATCAATCTCCGTCCGGGCACCCGCACCGCGTTCCTGGTGTTGCGCGACCCGTCCGCCGACATGTCGCTGTCGGTGACCTGCGACCCGGATCTCATCCGCAATTCCCCCGTGCCCCTGCAAGAGGGCAGCCGGGTGGTCGTCTACGGCAAGCTCTCGTTCTTCACCGGACGCGGCACGATCTCGTTGCGCGTCTTGGAGATCCGGCCCGTCGGCATCGGCGAGCTGCTGGCCCGCATCGAACGCTTGAAGGCGCTGCTGGCCGCCGAGGGCTTGTTCGATCCCCGGCTCAAGCGCCCGATCCCGTTCCTGCCCGGCACCATCGGCCTGATCACCGGACGCGCGAGCGCCGCGGAGCGCGACGTGCTGAGCGTCGCCCGGAACCGCTGGCCCGCCGTGCGCTTCGAAATTCGCAACACAGCCGTACAGGGCCCCACCGCGGTGGCGCAGATGCTCACGGCGCTCGCCGAACTCGATCGGCATCCGGCCGTCGAGGTCATCGTGCTCGCGCGCGGCGGCGGCAGCGTGGAAGACCTGCTGCCGTTCTCCGACGAGGCACTGTGCCGTGCCATCGTGGCCGCCACCACGCCGATCGTCAGCGCGATCGGCCACGAGCCGGACAACCCGCTCAGCGACTTCGTCGCCGATCTGCGCGCGGCCACCCCGACCGACGCCGCCAAGCGGATCGTCCCGGACGCCGCCGCCGAATTGGCCTGCATCCGCGAACTGCGCGAACGCACCGCCGCCGCACTGCGCGGCTGGGTGGACCGGGAGACCAAGGCGCTCGCTCAACTGCGCTCACGGCCCGTGCTGGCCGACCCCCTGCGCGAGATCGATCGCCGTCAGGAAGAGGTCGAACGCCTGCGCACGGCCGCGCGCCGCTCCACCGAGCAGCTGATCCGCACCGAGGGGACGGCCACCCGGCACCTGCGCGAGAAACTCACCGCCGTGGGCCCCGCCGCCACGCTGGCCCGTGGCTACGCTGTCGTACAGCGTGTCACCGGCCGGGATCGGGAGGTGGTGCGCTCGATCGAGGACGCGCCCGCGGGCAGCCAGTTGCGCATCCGGGTCGCCGACGGGGCCGTCACCGCCGCCGCGCTCGGCACCCAGGCGCTCGGCGCGCGGCACACCGACACAGGGAGGAACTGATCTTGGCCGAATCCGGCAAGTCCACGGACAAGAACGGGACAGGCGCCGATCCGGCCGACGACGCGGCCGAGATCGCCGGTTTCGGCTACGAACGCGCGCGCGACGAATTGGTCAACGTGGTCAAGATCCTCGAGCAAGGCGGCCTCGACCTGGACGAATCGCTGGCGCTGTGGGAGCGGGGCGAGGCGCTGGCCACTCGCTGCGAAGAGCACCTGGCTGGCGCGCGCAAGCGCGTCGAGGACGCACTGCACCGCACCGACCTGGAGCGGCAGGAATGACGATCCGCCGGGCCACGCCCGACATCCGCACCACCGACCTGGCGGCGAGCCGCGCGTTCTACCGGCTGCTCGGCTTCCAGGAGGCGATGGACCTGGGCTGGGTCGTGGCGATGGCCTCGCCGTCCAACCCGACCGCCCAAGTCCTGCTCGTCGGTCCCGACGCCGAACAACTCCAGCCGGACATGAGTGTGGAGGTGGATGACGTCGACGCCGTGCACGCGGCGGTGACCGCCGCCGGAGCCGAGGTCGTCTACCCCTTGCGCGACGAGCCCTGGGGTGTGCGCCGCTTCTTCGTGCGCGACCCGAGCGGGACCGTCGTCAACGTGGTCAGCCACCGCTGACGACAGTCCCCAGGGTCACCGTCAGCGCAGTGCGATGCGGAACCGTGCGACGCCGTCCACGCTGCTCACCTGCTCGAACCCGGCTTTCTCCAGCACGCGTACCGACGACGGATTGGACAGGTCCACGTCCGCGCGCACCGCGTGGACGCCGGGCGCGGTGCGCGCGTGCGTCGTCAACGCGACGGTGGCCTCGGTGGCGTAGCCGCGGCCGCGACGCGAGGCGACGATGCCGTAGCCGATCTCCAGCTCACCGTCGGCGGGCGGCCAGAACAGCCCGATCGATCCGACCACGAGCCCACCGGCTCGCTCCACGACGAGCCGGTGCCCGAACGGCCCGTACCAGTCCGGATGGGCGGCGAGCAGACCGGCGATGACGCGATCGCCCTCGGCGGGGAAGTCCGCCGCCCACCCGGCGTGACGCCCGTCGCCGAGCACGGCGGCGGCCGTCGCGGCGGTCCACGAGCGCAGGATCAGGCGGTCGGTGAGCAGATCGGCGGAAAGAGAAACAGACACGTGACACTCCTGGTCATCGAGAAAAGACTGGTTCGCGCCGACGCGTCTGCGGGAAGAATCAGTGGCGCGCGAACCGGCGAAGGCATGCGGAATACAGCTGATGACAGCCATATTCATCGACCTCCGAGATCCGGTTCGGCACGTGTCTCGTACCGCGGCAAACCTAACGGTCGCGCGCGGACGAAGGCAAGCGTATTTCAGGGCTTCAGTGGTTGGGCGGCGGCGATCGCCTGTGCGAGCGTGCTGAACGCCGCCTGGTTGCCCGCACCGGTGATCAGCACGCGGGACTGGCCGAGGTCGGTGATCCACGCGGTCTCCGAGCCCTGCTCGGCGTAGACGACCCACTTCTGCGCGCCGACCTGCTCGGTGCCGCTGGCGTACCGGGACCCGAGCACGAATCGGGCCAGCGCCTCCTCGGTCGCATTGCTCTGGCTGAAACGCATGTAGGTGCCTTGCGGCGTGATGTAGCCGACCGTGCTGACCGGACCGCCGCCGTTGCCGCCGATGGACTCGCGACTACCCGAATTCGGCGTCCACTCCGCGGGCAGATCCGGGTTGCGTATCGGGAACGGGAGGGAACGAGCATCGGCGGTGAGCGCCGCCCGCGCGTCGAAGTGCGGGATCTGCCCCTGGGTCGGACCGTTCGCGGCGAAACTGCACTGGCTGGCCAGCCCCGCGAACACCAGCGCGATCAGGACCAACGGGATCAGCGACCAGAACAGATCCCGGTAGTCGTTCAGGATGCGCGGCTTTTGGTACGACACGCTCCCAGTATCCACTCGCGCGGCGACACCGCCCCGCGCACCCCGACACCTCGAGCAGGGGTGTACGCCCGTGCCATATCGAATGAGACAATTGACCGGTACGTACCGACGCACAGGAGGCACCCCGCAATGACGGCAACTTCTCCCACACCTAGCCGCCGCGAGGCGCCCGACCGCAACCTCGCACTCGAGCTGGTCCGCGTGACCGAGGCCGGGGCGATGGCCGCGGGCCGGTGGGTCGGACGCGGCGACAAGGAGGGGGGCGACGGCGCCGCCGTCGACGCCATGCGGCAGCTGGTCAGCTCGGTGTCCATGCGCGGCGTCGTCGTCATCGGCGAGGGCGAGAAGGACGAAGCGCCCATGCTGTACAACGGTGAGGCCGTCGGCGACGGAACCGGCCCCGAAGTGGACTTCGCGGTGGATCCGATCGACGGCACCACGCTGATGTCCAAGGGCGTGCCCGGCGCGATCTCGGTGCTCGCGGTAGCCGAGCGCGGCGCCATGTTCGACCCCTCCGCGGTGTTCTACATGCACAAGATCGCCGTCGGTCCCGACGCCGCCGACGTGATCGATATCTCGGCCCCGATCGGCGAAAACATCAGCCGGGTCGCCAAGGCGAAGAACTCCGCGAAGTCCGACCTGACCGTCTGCATCCTGGACCGTCCCCGGCACGCCGAGCTGATTCAGCAGGTGCGCGACGCGGGCGCCCGCATCCGCCTGATCTCCGACGGTGACGTCGCAGGCGCGATCGCCGCGGCCCGCCCCGATTCCGGCACCGACATCCTGGTCGGCATCGGCGGCACCCCCGAGGGCATCATCGCCGCCGCCGCGATGCGCTGTATGGGCGGTGAGCTGCAGGGCATGCTCGCGCCGAAGGACGACGAGGAACGGCAGAAGGCCATCGACGCGGGTCACGACCTCGACCGCGTGCTGACCACCGAGGACCTCGTCTCCGGCGAGAACGTCTTCTTCTGCGCCACCGGCGTCACCGACGGCGACCTGCTGCGCGGCGTGCGCTACTACGGTGGCGGCGCGTCCACGCAGTCGATCGTCATGCGCTCGAAGTCCGGCACGGTCCGCATGATCGACGCCTACCACCGCCTGACCAAGCTGCGCGAATACTCCTCGGTCGATTTCATCGGCGACGAACACGCGGTCCCGCCGCTGCCGTAATTTTTTCCAGCGCCTGCGGCGCTGGGTGTTCGCGGCCCCCTTATGGCTCGCGTCTGCGCAACCACCGCTTGCGACTTCGTCGCGGACGCGGCGGCCACGCAAACGCGAGCCGGGCCGCGAACGGGCGGATGCTCGGTCTCGCTGCGCTCGGAACCGGGAGTTGGGGTCAGTGGTTCCGTAATGTGGAGACCGTACCCCCGATGTGCGCGGTTTATCGTGCCGGTCGCTTTTCCACTGGTGGGCGATCGGACAGCGGGGCAGGGACCGTCTTCACCCGCAGGCACGCAGGGTGCGCGACGGTCGCTGTTCCGGTTCAGCCGGTGCGCGGGCCAGGCTCAACGATCCCGGGGCGGGACCGCCGATCTGCTCGGCCGTCGCCCGCTTCAAGCTCCCCCTCGCCGTGTGCCGCTGTTGCGGACCGGTTGTCTGCTTCGCATGTACACCGTACGGAGTTGGTAGGCAGGCGCAGCTCCGGGCCGTGTGGCACTGCCACCGAGCCAACGGTGCGTATTCCCCGGCGAAGGTCTGCCGAGGTGTGCGAATGACCTCAGGCGTGGCTGCCCCACGGAACGCGGGTGCGGCATAGGGTCGGGATCATGAGCGAGGAGACGCAGTACCGCATCGAGCACGACACCATGGGCGAGGTCCGGGTTCCGGTGGACGCTTTGTGGCGGGCGCAGACCCAGCGGGCCGTGGAGAACTTCCCGATCAGCGGACGCGGCTTGGAACGGGCGCAGATTCGCGCGCTCGGCCTGCTGAAGGCCGCGTGCGCCACGGTGAACCGCGACCTGGGTCTGCTCGATCCCGCGAAGGCCGATGCCATCATCGCCGCGGCGAACGAGATCGCGGACGGCAGGCACGACGACCAGTTCCCGATCGACGTCTTCCAAACCGGTTCCGGCACCAGCTCGAACATGAACGCCAACGAGGTCATCGCCTCGCTGGCCAAGGCGAAGGGTGTCACCGTCCACCCGAACGACGACGTGAACATGTCGCAGTCGTCCAACGACACCTTCCCCACCGCAACTCATCTCGCCGCTACCGAAGCGGTCATCACCGATCTGGTTCCCGCGCTGGAGCATCTGCGGCTGGCGCTGCTGGACAAGTCGGTGGAATGGCGGACCGTGGTGAAGTCCGGCCGCACCCACCTGATGGACGCGGTCCCGGTGACGCTCGGCCAGGAATTCGGCGGCTACACCCGTCAGGTCGCCGCGGGCATCGACCGCATCATGGCGACGCTGCCGCGGCTGGGCGAACTGCCGATCGGCGGAACGGCGGTCGGCACCGGTCTGAACGCGCCGGAGGGCTTCGGCGCGAAGGTCGTCGCGGAACTGGTGCGCGCCACCGACATCGACGCGCTGCGCGAGGCCGAGGACCACTTCGAGGCACAGGCCGCGCGCGACGGCCTGGTCGAGGCGTCCGGCGCGCTTCGCACGATCGCGGTGAGCCTCACCAAGATCGCCAACGACATCCGCTGGATGGGCTCGGGCCCGCTCACCGGACTGGCCGAGATCCAGCTGCCGGACCTGCAGCCCGGCAGCTCGATCATGCCCGGCAAGGTGAACCCGGTGCTCCCCGAGGCGGTGACCCAGGTCGGCGCGCAGGTGATCGGCAACGACGCCGCGGTCGCCTTCGCGGGCGCGAACGGCGCCTTCGAACTGAACGTCTACATCCCGGTGATGGCGCGCAACTTGCTGGAGTCGATTCGCCTGCTGGCCAACGTCTCCCGCCTGTTCGCCGACAAGTGCGTGCGCGGTTTGGTCGCCAATGTCGAGCATCTGCGCACGCTCGCCGAGTCGTCGCCGTCGATCGTGACGCCGCTGAACTCGGCGATCGGCTACGAGGAGGCGGCCGCGGTGGCGAAGGAAGCGCTGAAGGAGAAGAAGACCATCCGCCAGACCGTCATCGACCGCGGTCTGCTGGGCGAGAAGCTGACCGAGGAAGAACTCGACCGCCGTCTCGATGTCCTGGCCATGGCGAAGGTGGTGGACCAGGACTGACCAGACCATCCTCGCCGCCACACCCGACCGTCACCACAGGCGTCATCGGCCGCCGTGCCGAAACGAACGCCACCTCGATAACCGTGCGGCTACCGAGGTGGCGTTCGCCGAACGCGGCCGTCGCGACGGACCGGATGACGGCAGGTCAGTCGCGCAAGTGCGCGAGCTCGTCGCGCGCCAGCTCCCCGTCCGGACCGAAATCGGTCCGAGTGAAGATGTTCCACCGCCGCAGCAAGGGGGCGAAGACCAGCTCGCCCTCCTTGGCGCGATCGTAGATGCCCGCCTCGGCGAGCACCGCGTCGCTGCTGCGGCCGTCGGGCAGCGTCACCGTGGGGACCTCGAAGCCGGCGACCCGGTCGGCGATGGCCCGCACGGTCTGGTCGGGCACCAGATCGAGCGCGGCGGCGACCAGGTCGGCGAAGAACACCGACTGCAGTTCGTCGTCCGCCGCGATCCGCTCCGCGATGGCGGTGACCAGGGGATTCTCGCCGAGCGCGGCGGTGTTGCGATGCCGGACCGCGCTGGCGGCCTCCTCGAACGCGCAGTTGGCCAGCACGTCGAGCAGGTGCATCGCCGGGCGGCGGAAGCCCTTGGTCATGTGCTCCATGCGCAACCGCTCCAGCTCCACCGGGTCGACGGCCCTGGTGACCATGAGGTAGTTGCGGATGGTGATCTCGTGGCGGTTCTCCTCGGCCGTCCAGCGGCCCACCCAGCGCCACCACGCGCCGGTGCGCAGGTACTTGCCGATCTCGCGGTGATACGAGGGCAGGTTGTCGGCGATCAGCACCGAGACGGTCAACGCCAGTTTGGCGGTTTCGCCGAGTTCGGACTGCTCCGGCGTCCAGTCGTCACCGCCGAGGAAGGCGAAGTTGCGCCCGTCGTCCCACGGCACGAAGTCGTGGGGCTGCCACCCGTCGGCGACATCGACGTGCTTACGCAGCAGCAGTTCTACGTCCACCGCGAGCGATTCGAGCAGTTCGCGGTCGGTCAGGAGAGTTTGCACCGAGATAACCTAGCGGCTTGGCCCGCGGAGCGGGAGCGGATGGATGGGATTCACAGGCAACCGGGACCACACCGCGACCCCGGACGCCGAATATCTGGCTCCTACTTCGGCGTGACGGTGATAGTACCGTTCACCCAGGTGATGGTGCCGCCGGAGAAGTCGCTCTGCTTGCCGCCGGGGATGTCCTTCTCGTCGCTGACCGGGTAGCCGAGCGGCCCCTGCGCGCCACCGTTGTCCTCCCACGCCTTGCGGATCTCGCCCCAGACGACGTGCGGTTCCCCGTCCTTGGCCTCGTAGATCGTGCCGCCCGCGAAGTCCTGGTATTCCCCGTCGTCAGGGCCCTTCTCCTCGGCTTCCAGCGGGAGGCCGAGCGTGCCGGTCGGGCCGCCGAGCTGGGTGTACTTCTCGTAGATGTCGCCGTCGACGCTGATCTCGCCGCCCGGAGTGGCGATCTTGGTGCCCTCCGCGCTCGCCCCCGTGGTGGCCGTGGCGCCCGTGGTGCCGGTCGGCTCCTCCCCGGTGCGCGTGGGGCTCCCGGTGGCGCTGCCCGGGCTGACCATCGAGGTGACCATGCCGGTCATGCTGGCCATGCCGGTCTTGGCGCCGTCGCCTTTGTCGTCATCGTCGCCGCAGCCGGCCAAGACCAACCCTGCCGCGGCGAGCACTGCGGTGAATCCAGCCGTTCGTCGAGCGAAGTGGTGCATGTCCATCCTCTCGCTGTGGGCTACCGGCACACCACGGACTCCGTGACGGCGCCACGAGTAGCCTCGGCCGATTGTCAGGCGATGACCCGGTGACCGAGGACGGTCACCGGGTCATACCGAACAGCTATCGCGGCGGATGATACCCACCGGATATGCCGTGAAACACCGCGTCGGACGGCACCGCCGGATCAGGCGTTGGGACCGTACTCCTCCAGCATCTCGGTGACCAGCGCGGCGATCGGCGAGCGCTCGCTACGGGTCAGCGTGATGTGCGCGAAAAGCGGGTGGCCTTTGAGTTTCTCGACCACCGCCGCGACACCGTCGTGCCTGCCGACGCGCAGATTGTCGCGCTGGGCCACATCGTGGGTGAGTACCACCCGCGAGCCGGTTCCCAGCCGGCTGAGCACCGTGAGCAGCACATTGCGCTCCAGCGACTGGGCTTCGTCCACGATCACGAAGGAGTCGTGCAGCGACCGCCCGCGAATATGGGTCAGCGGCAACACCTCCAGCATGTCGCGGCTGAGCACCTCCTCCATCACCTCGCGGCTGGCCAGCCCGTCGAGCGTGTCGAAGACCGCCTGTGCCCACGGGCCCATCTTCTCGCTCTCGGTGCCGGGCAGATAGCCCAGGTCCTGGCCGCCCACCGCATAGAGCGGGCGGAAGACCACCACCTTGCGCTGGGCCCGCCGTTCGAGCACCGCCTCCAGGCCCGCGGTCAACGCGAGCGCCGACTTGCCGGTACCCGCCCGGCCGCCCAGCGAGACGATGCCGACGCTCTCGTCCAGCAGCAGGTCGAGCGCGATGCGCTGCTCGGCGGAACGGCCGTGTAGCCCGAACGCCTCGCGCTCGCGCACCAGCTGCACCCGCTTGTCCGGTGTAACCCGGCCCAGCGCGCTCGAACTGACGCCGAGCAGCCGAATGCCGGTGTGGCAAGGCAACTCTCGCGCTTCGTCGAGATCGATCACGGACTCGGCGTAGAGCTGATCGATGCGCGCCGTGCTGACATCGAGTTCCACCATGCCGGACCAGCCCGAGGTCACCACGTCCTGGGCGTGGTACTCGTCGGCGTGCAAGCCCACCGCGCTCGCCTTGACCCGCAGCGGAATGTCCTTGGACACCAACACCACTTCGCGGCCCTCGGCCGCGAGGTTGAGCGCACAGGCGAGGATTCGGGAATCGTTGGTGTCGGTGCGGAAGCCGACCGGAAGGACCGCGGGATCGGTGTGGTTCAGTTCCACCTGCAACGTTCCGCCCTCGGTGCCGATCGGCACCTGCTGATCCAGCCTGCCGTACTGCAGGCGCAGATCGTCCAGGTTGCGCAGGGCTTCGCGCGCGAACCAGCCCAGCTCGTGATGGTGCCGTTTGGCTTCGAGTTCACTGATGACCACCAGGGGTAACACCACGTCGTGCTCGCCGAACCGCGTGAAGGACCAGGGATCCGACAGCAGGACGGACGTGTCGATGACGAAGGTTTTGCCGGCTGATTGCGAGGGGCGGGCCCCCTTCGCGGCGGCTCCGCCTTTCGCGGAGCTGGAGTTCGCCGAGGGAGCGGAAACGGAGCGTGCAGCAGTCACGGTGGGCTCCTCTGTGTTCGCGCGGCAGTCGCACGAACGATCTCGCTGGACCGGTCCGTCCTGATGGACCCGACGTTGCCGTCAGGCGCCACGAGGGCCGGGTGCCGGCCCCCTCGTACTGAGTAGCTCAGTCACGGTCAGGACCTCCCGTACGAGCCACACCGCCGCGGCCCGCACACCCGACGCTACCTGCGGTCCCCCGTTCCGCGCTCGGGGACCGCGAGGCGTGTCCGTGAATTTGTGGTAAACCCGCACGTCACCGGCGCTCAACGGAGCACATCGAGCAACACCGGAACATGGCTGTGCGCCGGATCCTGTACGGCAGTGAGCAATGTGACCGGACCTTCGGCGGCCAGAGCGCGTAAATCCCGCAAATCTTGCCGAACCTCCGGAACCGCGAGTTCGGCGCGGTAGCGCCGGGCGAATTCCGGGCCCCGCGCGTCCCGATCGGCGTGGAACCAGCGCCGCAACTCGGTGGACGGGGTGAGCGCTTTGGGCCAGCGATCGACCCGCGCTTGCGCTTTGGTGATGCCCCGCGGCCAGAGCCGGTCGACGAGCACTCGGGTGCCGTCGTCGGGGTCGGGTTCGTCGTAGACGCGCTTGACGCGGAAGCCGGGCTGCGGTTGCTGGGTCATGGCAGTCATCGCAGCACGGCGTGCGAGCGGCCCCCGGATTCGCCACGCCGTCGCTGTCGGCCGATTCGGCGGATAGAGTCGCTGGTATGTCCGGTAACGAGGATTTGGAGAAGCTGTCGTCGAAGGAACTGCACGACCGGGCGATGCGGCTCGCCGTGCGACGCGGTGACGTGAAGTTCCTGTGGCGGCTGCTCACGTCGATCCCAGCCGCGGAGGCCGCCGCGGGCAATGTCGGCGAAAGCGAGGCGGACATCAAGTACGTGCTGCCCATGCTCGACGACTATGTGCACGCGGGCGACGGCGCGGTCGCCGAGGTGTTGCGGCCGGTCTATCTGGACTACCTGGCCAAGCACTCCTGAGGTCGGATCAGCGACGGGTCGACACCGCGCGCCACAGGCCGGCGGCCGTGCCGCGCAAAAAGTTCTCCCAGCTGAAGTGGTCGTGCCACAGGATGATTCGGCCGTCGCGCAGCTCGAACGTGCCCGTCACCCAGAACCCGACGCGCACCGGCCCGAAACGCAGGTAGTCGGTGCGGTCGGTGAGCACGATGTCGCCGTCGGCGGCGATGTGGTGCAGGTCCACCCCGAAGCCGAGCCAGTCGCGGCGTAGCCCGCGCAGCACGCCGCCGACTCGCCGGATGCCACGCACATCGGGCAGCGAGGTGTTCTTCCAGACGATGTCCGGGTGCAGCAGGTCGATCGCCTCCTCGGAGGCGCCCATCGCGAGCGCGGCGAAGAACTCCCGCACAGTGGTGATCGCGTCCTGTTTCAGGTCGGGTTCGTCGGTCATGGTCCGAGCGTAGGCCGAGCCGGTCACCCGCGGCGCGCGATGAGCACGGCCAGTCCGTCGAGGATGCGCGCGATACCGAATTTCAACGCCCCCACCCCTCCCCCGACCGCGCCTTCCTCGGCGAAGGCCGCCGCCGAGGCCGGGTATCGATCAGCCGCGGCGGCCACCATTTCGGCGAACTGCCCCGCGACCTGCCTTTCGAACTCGTCGGAGTCCACCATGCGCACCTGCTGCGCCAGGCTGCGGGCGTGACCGGTCAGCAGGACGATGGTGTCCAGGCGTTCGGCGGTGGTGAGCCCGGTCCCGGCCAGCGCGCCGAGCGCGGCTTCCATCCAGGCCAGTTCGTTCGGGCCGACCGGCCGCCTGCCCACCGACGCCTCCAGCGACCAAGGGTGGGCGCGGAAGCGTTCGTAGATCGTCTCGCACCACACGTCCAGCAGCTCGCGCCAACCGTCCTCCGAGCCCTCCTGGCCGGCGCGCAGTTCTGGCGGCGCGCCCAGAGCCGTGTCCAGCATCAGCGCGACGAGCTCGGCTTTGCCCGGCACGTAGCGGTACAGCGACATCTTCGTGAAGCCCAGCCGCTCGGCCACCCGCTGCATGGACAGATTCGCCAGCCCTTCGGCGTCGGCGATGGCGATGGCCTCCCCCACGATCCGCTCGAGTGAGAGCGCTGGTTTCGGACCCCGTTTGGGGCGTTGTCCGGTGCCCCAGAGCAACTCGAGTGCGGTCGGTGTCGGCATGCCCGCGATCCTTCCGGGAGAACGTCTTGACGCGAAACTGTGTCTACCATACGCTGATCTGCGTCCGGTGGATACAGTTTCTGTCGGACGCAGATAAGCACGAGGAGCCCGCATGCGCAACACCACCGTTCTCATCTCCGGCGCGAGCATCGCCGGACCCGCGCTGGCCTACTGGCTGCACCGTTACGGATTCGCGGTCACCGTCGTCGAGCGCGCTCCGGCCTTGCGCCCCGGCGGTCAGGCGGTCGACTTCAAGGGCCGAACCCACCGCACCGTGCTCGAGCGGATGCACATCCTGGACGACATCGAGCAGCGCAGGACCGGCACCACCGACACCGTGTTCGTGGACGAGCGGGGCGCACGACTGGCGGTGATGTCGGGGGAATTCACCGGTGGCGACATCGAGATCCTGCGCGGGGACTTGTCCGAGATCATCTACCGGCGCACCGCCGACCACTGCGAATACCTCTTCGGCGATTCGATCACCGCGCTCACGGACACCGCGGCCGGCGTGCACGTCGAGTTCGAGCACGCGCCCGCCCGCACCTTCGACCTCGTCTTCGGCGCCGACGGCATCCACTCGCGGGTCCGCAGACTGGCCTTCGGCCCCGAGCGGGACTTCGTGAAGCACCTGGGCTACTACTACGCCGTCGCCGGCGCCAGCCCGTGGCACGGCACGACCACCGGGCCGCGCGAACGGATGGTCGCGCACGCCTACAACGCGCCGGGACGACTCGCGATCAGCGGGGGCCCGAAGGCGCAGCAGATGTACATGTTCGCCGCCCCCGAACTGGACTACGCCCGCGACGACAGCGCGGCCCAGCGGCGCATCGTCGCCGAGACTTTCGCCGGGATGGGGTGGGAGGTGCCGCGAATGCTCGCCGAACTCGGCGAATTCGATGACTTCTACCTGGATTCGATCGGTCAGGTCAGGATGCCGGACGGGTACACCAAGGGACGAGTCGCGCTGGTCGGTGACTCTGGGTACGGGAACACGCTGGGCGGCTTCGGCACCGGGCTCGCCGTGGTCGGCGCGTACGTCATCGCGGGCGAACTGGCCGCGGCCGACGGGGATCACACCGTCGCCTTCACCCGCTACGACGCGATGATGAAGCGTTACGCGAAGATCGCGGGCAACAGCAACGCCGGTCGCTTCCTGGCGCCGAGGACCGCGCGCGGCATCAAGATGCGCAACTGGTTCCTCGGATCCCGGATGTTCGCGCTGATGACGAAGTACAGCGACAGCGCCGCCAACGACATCGACTTGCAGGACTACCCCGCGCTGGTCGGCGCGACGGATCCGCGCTGACCGTTCGTCAGCGGCCTTGACAGCCGGCCCGCCACCGGGATTCGGCACAACATCCCAGCTCCGGACCATCGCACCGGCGATGACGACCGGCGCGACGAGGCTCCCCGCGCAACCCGCTGTGTTTCGATGGAACCGGAGCGAGACGGGGCGCGTCTATAAGGTCAGACGGCACTGACGGAAGGGGCGGCGATGGCGGACAGCCCGTTTCCCGGGCACATCGAGGCTGCGAAAAACGGGGCCTTGCGGGTGCGAATGGACCCGCAAGGGTTCGTGGCGATCGACCAGGCGTGCGGTGAGCTGATCGACCAGCTCACCGGCGCCCGCGCGGATGCTCGCGAGCTCGGCGAGAAAGCGCAGTGGGGTTTGGGCGAGGACAATCCGCGTCTCTCCTCGGCATTGGAACTCGTCCGGCTGTTCCGAGAGAAGGCGTTCGGCGGTCCGAACAATGCCTACGACACTCTGAACGAGTACATCGCAGTCGCGGAGGAGATCCGAGCCATGTTCAAGGCGATCAGCGACACTTACCAGCGCACCGATGCCGAGTTCGCGGCCAGGCTGCGGGAACTCGGCGCATGATCGGCTACGTGGACAGAAGTCTCCGGCACACAAGCCGTTTCGTGCTCACAGCCTCGATACTGGCTGTAATGCTCTCCGCTTGTGGCGGGGAGACCATGTCATCGGAGCCGACGACATCGACCAGAGCCGCGGATGCCTCGCGCACCGGGGCGAGCGCCAGCGCCGAGCCAGGCCGGCAGGCCTCGTTCGATCCCTGCACCGCCTTGACTGCACAGTTCTTGGCCGAGCACCAATGGGACGCGCTGCCGCCCGCACCGAAGCAGAACAGCACCGACGGGGTCAGCTGGAAAGGCTGCCGGTACGTCGCACGAGCCGGATACAGTTTCACGATCCAGACGACCGACGGGACGCTCGAGCAAGTCAAGAAGAAGTTTCCTTCTGCTACAGATGTCCCCATCGGAAGCCGGAACGGGTTGCGGTACGAAGTTCGCCCGGACGTTCCGGGCGGCTGCACGGTCAACATCGAGATGCACGATGGCTCCCTGTACATCCTCGTCGATGATCCGAGCGGCAAGCATCCGCGAAAACTGTCGCCGTGTGACAACGCCACCGATATCGCCCGAGCAGTCGCACCGTTGCTGCCCGCGGGCAGCTGAACACCGGGGAAGCGAATCATGAGACAAACCGACGGCCGCGCGATCACCAATCCGGAGAACGCGCAGAGTTTCTCGCATGCCGAGATCAAGCAGGCGGCCGACGCCATGAATCCGGCCGGGCTCGACGGCGCGTTCGCCGCGTGGTCGGCCATCGCGGCGACGGTCACGAACGCGGGGCAGCGCTTCGCGGATGCCGTCGAGAAGGCGGTGGAACAACATTGGGAGGGCGCGGCGGCCGAGAGCGCGGTCCGTGGCGTCCGGGACTACGCCGGGCGGGTGGGCGAACTCGGTGAGGCCCTGAGCGCGCAGAGTCTGCCGCTGTCGGCGGCGGCGAACGCGGCGTCGAAGTTCAAATCCGCGGTGCCCGACCTGGTGGACGCCGCGGCCGGCGCGGCGAATCCGGAACAGCGCAACTCGCGGGAGGAGCAGGCCCGCGACGAGATGAACAGCCAGTACATCCAGCCGTACGGAGCCACCGCCCCAGCCATCCCGACGCTGCCGGCTCCGGTCAGCCCCGCCGCCACGACGCCGACGGGTGTCGAAACGAGCGCCTCGACGGACGTGGACCCGAGCGTCGGGTCGCAGCCGGTGGACGGCGGCCGCCCTGTCCCCGGCAGTCCCTCAGCCGACGGCAAGCCGACATCCGAAGGCACCGCCTCACCCAGCGAGGCGGAGGGGGAAGGCACGCCCGGCGAGCCGACGCAGCCGACGGCGGGAAACACCGCGGAAACGACTACGGCGCAGGCCGTGTCGCAGAGCCAGGACACCGCATCGACCACGCCGGCGTCCACCGCGAGGACGCAGACGACGACAACTCCGGCGACATCTTTCGTCCCGACGACGACGCCCGCCGCCACACCCGCCACCGTCGTCCCGACATCGTTCGACGGCAGGCCGAACGGCACGCAGGCCCGGCCGGGAACGCCCGGGGCGGCCGGCTCCCCCGGCGTCGCGGACGATCAGGCGCGATCGGGTACTTCGCGTCCCGCTCAGCCCACCGCCCCGGCGGCGGCGAATCCGCAATCCACCGTGCCGGGACGCTCGCCGGCGTCCGTCGGTTCGGGCTACTCGGGCATGGTCCCACCGGGCCTGCGCGGCAGGCGCGCGGAGGACGATGAGCACAAGTCGCCGAAATACCTGCGCACCGAGGAGCACGCGAAGGAGTTGCTCGGTGAGGTGCAGCCGACCGTGCCGCCCGCACTGGGCGAGAAATGACGGCGCAGTGGTCGCTGACGGCCGAACAGTTCGCCGCGGCGTGGTTCGGGACCGGACAGGATCGCATGCCGTTCCCGTTCCGGTTCACCAGCCGGTTCCCCGGTTTGCACGAGTACCAGGAGTATCAACGGAAGTTCCGCGCGGAACTCGGCCGCGACGAGCGGCTGCCGCTGCGCGGTGCGATCACCACGCTGGCCGTTCCCGACTGGCGCGTCGAACTGTTCGGCTACGACAACACGCGCGACGGCGTCGAACTGCGCGTCGTCGCCTGCGGGACGCGCGGCGGCTCCGGGGTGCTCGCCGTGCAATCGCCCGCACCCGATGGCGGTCTAGTGCTGTTGCGGCGCTGTCGAACCGACCAGCTCGCCACCGAAGTCGTGCGCTTGCTGCCGGATACCCCCGCCGGGACCGTCGGCGAGAAGAGTTTCCTGCTCGACGATCTCAACGACGATCGCCCCGACTTGTTCGGGAACGCGCCGGCCAGCCAGGCAAAGGAACGCTACCGGCGTTTCTGGCGACAGTCGTGCACCACCCGGGGCACCGCGGTCGTGCTCCTCGGCCCGCGCAACGCCGAACCCTTGCGCACCGGCCGCCTCCGCTGGATCGACACGCCCGACGGCCGCTACTGCGAGGTCCCCGCGAACCGGGCGCTGATGATCCGCCCCGGGACCAGCGCCGATATCACTCGCTACCTGGACGAATCGATCGTGCGAGCCAAGGCGCGCATGGACCTACCCGGCTGACTCGCCGTGCGACCGCTTCGTGCCTCCGGCCCGCCGGACGCACGAAGCGAACCCGGCGTCAGCCCAGCAGGCGCCAGTCCTCCAGGCCGTCGTACAGCGGAACGTCTTCGGCCAGCTTGCTCACCCGGGCCCGCAGCGCGTCCAGGTCGGCGCTACCGGCGAGCGCACCCGCGATGATGTCGGCGACCTCGGCGAACTCGGTATCGCCGAAGCCGCGGGTGGCCAGGGCGGCGGTGCCGATGCGCAGGCCGGAGGTGACCATCGGGGGGCGCGGGTCGAACGGAACGGCGTTGCGGTTCACGGTGATACCGATCTCGTGCAGCAAGTCCTCGCCCTGCTGGCCGTCGAGCTCGGAGTTGCGCAGGTCGACCAGCACCAGGTGCACGTCGGTGCCGCCGGTGAGCACGCTGATGCCCTTGTCCTTGACGTCGGCGGCGGTGAGCCGCTCGGCCAGGATCTTCGCGCCGGACAGGGTGCGCTCCTGACGGTCGCGGAACTCCTCGCTCGCGGCGATCTTGAACGCGACGGCCTTGGCGGCGATGGCGTGCATGAGCGGGCCACCCTGCTGGCCCGGGAACACCGAGCTGTTCAGCTTCTTCGCGTACTCCTGCTTGGCCAGGATGAGGCCGGAGCGCGGACCGCCGAGGGTCTTGTGCACGGTCGAGGACACCACGTCGGCGTGGGGCACCGGCGAGGGGTGCAGACCGGCGGCGACCAGACCGGCGAAGTGGGCCATGTCCACCCACAGGTAGGCGCCGACCTCGTCGGCGATCGAGCGGAACGCCGCGAAGTCCTGGTGGCGCGGGTAGGCCGACCAGCCCGCCACGATCACCTTCGGGCGCGCCCGCAAGGCGATGTCACGCACCTCGTCCATGTCGACGCGGTGGTCTTCCTTGCTCACCCCGTAGGAGTGCACTTCGTAGAGCTTGCCGGAGAAGTTCAGGCGCATGCCGTGGGTCAGGTGACCGCCGTGCGCGAGGTCGAGGCCGAGCAGCTTGTCGCCCGGGTCCATCAGCGACATCAGCACCGCGGCGTTGGCCTGCGCGCCGGAATGCGGCTGCACGTTGGCGAATTCGGCGCCGAACAGCTCCTTGGCGCGGTCGCGCGCCAAGGTCTCCACCACGTCGACGTGCTCGCAGCCGCCGTAGTAGCGCCGCCCGGGGTAGCCCTCGGCGTACTTGTTGGTCAGCACGCTGCCCTGCGCCTGCAGCACCGCGCGCGGCACGAAGTTCTCCGAGGCGATCATCTCGAGCGTGTCGCGTTCGCGGGCGAGCTCGCCTGCCATCGCGGCAGCGAGCTCCGGATCGAGCTCACCGAGAGACTGGGAATTGACAGAGGCGGTCGTCTGCGTCACGACCTCAGTCTATGGGCCGTGCGCCCGGCCCTCGAGCAGGGGGTTCATCCCTCCCGGTGGACGCAGGCACGTCGCGCGGTCCGTTCGTGACGTGCGACACGCCCCGGGCCTACGCCGACCCGGCACGACGGACGTTCAGCGGGATTCGCCGTCCTCCGGCAGGTAGTTCGCCAGCAACGCCGCGAGCTGCCGCTGCGCGTCTTCCAGCGGGCGCGTGGACTTCATGGCCCGCGCCTGCACGATGGCTCCCTCCATCGCGCTGAACGCGAAACTGCTGAAGGAACGCGCATCCTCGGCGGACATGCCCGCGGCCACCAGTGCCGCACCGAGCCGCTCGTGCCAGGCGGCGAAGACTTCGCCGGCGGCGGCCTGCACCCGTGGCTCCGCCTCGGCCAGCGCGGCGCCGACGACCGGGCATCCGGCGCGATAGCCGGTCCGCTCGAGCGCGGTGACCCACCAACCGAGCAGCGCGTCGAACCAGCGCCGCGGCGGCGCGGCGGTGACCTTGTCGATCACCTCGCCGATCCGCGCGCCGGCGACCCGGGTGGCGGTCTCGACGAGTTCGCCCTTGCCTGCCGGGAAGTGCTGGTAGAGCGAGTTGCGCGAGGCGTTGCTGCGTTCCAGCAAGGTGGCCAGACCCGCGGCGTGCACGCCCTGCTCGCGGACCAGTTCGATGGCGCTTTCGATCAGCCTGGTGCGCGGCCCCGCCGTCATGCGAACTCCTTGCCCGAGGGTTGCGTGAACCGATCGGTCCATGTTGCAATCATGTCAGATGTGGACCGATCGGTTCATCGAAAGGATGGGCAAATGTCCGAAGCCACCGTCGACCTGGCTCAGCTGCCCGGTCTCGAACTCCTGCGCACCGCGATGACCAGGACGGACCGTCCGCCGTTCATCGGTGACCTGCTCGGCATCGAGGTCGGCGAGCTCGAACACGGCAAAGTCGTCTTCACCCTGCGCACCAGGCCCGACTTCGCCAACCCGCTCGGCACCACGCACGGCGGCATCTGCGCCACGCTGCTCGACTCCGTGATGGGCTGCGCGGTGCACACCACCCTGGAGGCCGGGGTCGGGTACACGACGCTGGAACTGAAGATCAACTACATCCGCGCCGTGCCCACCGACGGACAGCGCCTCACCGCCACCGGCACCACGATCCATCTCGGGCGCACCACCGCGACCGCCGAGGGACGCGTGGGCGACGAGCAAGGCCGCCTGGTCGCGCACGCCACCACCACCTGCGCCATTTTCCGCCCGCACCATCGATCCTGAGGAGCACTGCCATGGCGGGACGAACGCCCAGCGCCGCGGTACGCAAGTTCCGGCGCGAACGCTTGATCGGCCGCTACCTGGTCAACCCGGCCGTCGGCCTGCTCGACCGGCTCGGCGTCCGGTCGTCGCTGATCGCCGAACTGGAGACGGTCGGCGCGAAATCGGGCCTGCCGCGGCGCGTGCCGGTCACCGCGTCGATCGACGCGACGGGCGCGTGGCTGATCTCGCAGCACGGCCATCGGTCCGGTTGGGCCCGCAACATCGCCGCCGACCCGCACGTCCGGCTCCGGCAGGGCAGCCACTGGCGCACCGGCACGGCCACGTTCGTTCCGGAGGACGACGTGGTGGCCCGCTCACGCACGTTCGCCAAGGGGCGCGTCGCCGCCTCGGTCACCGAGCGCACCATGAAAGCGCTGGAAAGCGACCCGATCTCGGTGCGCATCACGTTCGCGGGCGCCTGACCACCCCGCGCCGAGCCGCGACCGCTCGGTCCCGGTGACGGATGCGGCGACTGTGGGCGAACGATCGCGGCGAGGCCGCGCCACCGATTCATGGGGCTCGACAAGCCGTAACGAGCGCTGGTGCGCCGACCGGTTTCCTCGGTGACAGTTCACGAACACCTGACGAAGGAGCGAACATGGTCGGCTCGGTCTCGGTGCCCAACTCTCCGGTCGAGGCGCTGCTGCGCACCCTCTCGCTGCTGCTGTGCGCACTCTCCGCGGGCGGACAGGGCTGCGCGGTGATCCAGTAATCCTCACACCGCGGCGCGCACCGCGCCCGGTGTCAGCGGCTCGTCGAGCAGTCTGCGGAAACGATCGGCGC
This sequence comes from Nocardia sp. CY41, assembly GCF_009829325.1. Lineage (GTDB taxonomy): Bacteria > Actinomycetota > Actinomycetes > Mycobacteriales > Mycobacteriaceae > Nocardia. Next base: position 6,898 of record NZ_VUOS01000016.1, on the reverse strand, counting down.
GTTCCTCGGCATCCACCGCGCGATCGAGCCAGCCGCCCAGCAGCCGGTATCCCTCGACGTAGGTGGAGATGTAGGCGCGCCACAGCGGCGAAGACAGGAATCGCAGCGACTGGCGCGCCCGCTCCGGGGTCGTCAGACTCCAGGTCTGCAAGAACTCCGCCACCTCGTCGGCCGACCGCCCGCGGTCGTGCAGCAGCAGCGCGGCGTCCTGGCGCACGCTGAGCAGTCCGGCCGAGGCGTTCGAAAGACGTTCGGCTCGTTCGCCGTCGAAGCGCAGGCCCAGATCCGCGTAGATCTCCTGCGCCCACTTGCCCCAGCCGGGTCCGACGATCGAACGCAGCGCCAGATCGGCGAGCCCCTCGGCCATCAGACACTGCGGCGTGTTCACCAGGAACAGCGTCTGCTCGGCCTGCCCGGCGGCGACCAGCCCGGCCTCCTTGCGGCAGTGCTCCGTGTGGTGCCCGGGGTAGGACTCGTGCGCGATCAGCTGCGGCAGATGCGCCATGTGCTGCTTCAGGTCGGAATTGATCGCCACTCGGGAGTGGTAGTTGCCCAGGTAGTAGTTGAACCCGGACCACGGCTTGTCGCCGACCACCTCGTAGGTGACGTGCTCGTGGTCCGGCAGCGGATACCGGGCGCGGACCAGTTCGCGCAGCGCGCTGGAGAACGCCTCGACACACGCCGCCAGGCGCTCCGGCGGGATCTCGTCGGCCTTGCGATGCGCGGCCACCCGTTCGGCCAGCGGACCGTCTCCGGCGAGTACCTCGTCCATCTGCCGGTGCGCGTCGCGATAGTCGTCCACGTCGCCGGGCGCGATGTCGACATCGAAGTAGGCGCGGACCTCCTCGACGAAGCCGATGTCGTCGCCGGCGAACTTCCGTCCGGAACACTCCAGCGCGCGCAGGTGCACGTCGAGGAATTCGGTGCGCTCCGGCGCCAACCCGGCCTCCGGCACCGCGGCGCGCAACTCGGCGGCGCGACGAGCCAGTTCGCGCGGCTGCGGCGCGGGCGCGTTCTGCACCTCGCGGCGCAGCGCGGGGTCGCCGGTGTAGGCGTCGACGAAGCCTTCCTCCAGCCGGTCGAAGGCGAGGCCGAGCCGCAGGTATTCGGTGACGAGCGGATGCGCTTCCATGCCAGCCGACATTAGCGGCTCACACCTGGGTCATCGAGCGGGTTACCAACGGGTAGTGGTACCCCGCTCATCCCACTCGGGTGACGCGGAGCAGAATTCGGCTATGCGGCGACAGCTAGACCGAATCTCACCGGATCCGCACCGTAACTGTGCGTGTTTGCCGAAACGGAGTGTCGGGTAAGTGGCACGGATGAGCGAGCCGAGTCCATACGTGGAATTCGACCGGAAACAGTGGCGGACCCTGCGTAAATCGACTCCTCTGGTGCTCACCGAGGAAGAACTGATCGGCTTGCGCGGTCTCGGGGAACAGATCGATCTCGAGGAAGTCGCGGAGGTCTATCTTCCGCTCGCTCGTCTCATCCATCTGCAAGTCGCCGCGCGTCAGCGGTTGTTCGCCGCGACCGCGACCTTTCTCGGCGAAACCCATCCCGACCAGCAGGTACCGTTCGTGATCGGGGTGGCGGGCAGCGTCGCGGTGGGCAAGTCCACCACCGCGCGCGTGCTGCAAGCGCTGCTGGCCCGCTGGGATCACCACCCGCGGGTCGACCTGGTCACCACCGACGGATTCCTCTATCCCACCGCGGAACTCACCCGGCGCGGCATCATGCACCGCAAGGGTTTTCCGGAGAGTTACGACCGCCGCAAGCTGCTGCGTTTCGTCACCGAGGTGAAATCCGGCGCCGCCGAGGTCTGCGCCCCGGTGTATTCGCACATCTCCTACGACATCGTGCCGAGCAAGCTGCACTGCGTGCGCCAGCCCGACATTCTGATCGTGGAAGGTTTGAACGTGCTGCAGACCGGTCCGCGCCTGATGGTCTCGGATCTGTTCGACTTCTCGATCTACGTCGACGCCCGCATCGAGGACATCGAGAAGTGGTACGTGCAACGGTTTCTCACTCTGCGCAAGACCGCTTTCGCCGATCCGAACGCGCATTTCCACCACTACTCGGCATTCACCGACGAGCAGGCGACCGCCGCCGCGCAGGAGATCTGGAACAACACCAACCGGCCCAATCTGGTGGAGAACATTCTGCCCACCCGTCCGCGTGCGACCCTGGTGTTGCGCAAGGACGCCGACCACAGCATCAATCGGCTGCGGCTGCGGAAATTGTGATTTGCCTTACAATTTTGACGTCTCTTCCAGCCGGTGCGCGACGTCGATATCGCGAACCGCGGCGATGCGCGGGATAAACGAGGAAAGACCTACCGAATCCGCGTAGCCGATCGAGTCATCCGGCTCCCCGGTACGGCTTCGGCGGGCCGGTGGTCGAACGAGCTCAGGAGACCGCACGGTACGCGACACCGACGCCGGTGATCCCGGATTCAGCAGACCGGGATCGAATCAAACGCCGAAACGGCGATGACGCGCGGCGAAGTCGCGCAACGCGCGCAGGAAATCCACCCGGCGGAACTCCGGCCAGTACGCCTCGGTGAACCAGATCTCCGAGTATGCGCTCTGCCAGAGCAGGAACCCGGACAGTCGCTGCTCGCCGGAGGTGCGGATGACCAGATCAGGGTCCGGCTGACCGGAGGTGTAGAGGTGCTGGCCGATCGCGTTCACGGTGATCGACTGGACCAGGTCCTCGCCGGTCTCCCCCGCGGCGATCTCCTGACGAACCAGCGAGCGCACCGCGTCGGTGATCTCCTGCCTGCCGCCGTAGCCGACCGCGACGTTGACGTGCACGCCGTTGCGGCCGTCGGTGCGTTCGGCCGCGGTGCGCAGCCGTTTGGCGATCAGCTCGGGAAAGCCGTCGAGCGAGCCGACGATGCGCACGCTCCAGTTCTGCTCCGGCGCCGACAACTCTTCGACCACGTCGGTGATCACTTCGAACAGGGTTTCCAGTTCGTCCGGATCGCGCTGGAGGTTCTCGGTGGACAGCAGGTAGACGGTCACCATCTCGATGCCCTCGGCCTCGCACCAGCCGACCAGCTCGGCGATCTTCAGCGCGCCCACCCGGTGGCCGTGGCTGACGTCGGTGAAACCGTTCTCCCGCGCCCACCGGCGATTGCCGTCACACATCACCGCGACATGCCGGGGATGCTGCTTGCCCGCCAGCTGCCTGGACAGGCGGGCCTCGTAGATGCGATACGGCAGACCCCGCACCTGACTCGGAAGTTCCACGCGGGCAACCCTACGCCTCGGGGACACGATCTCGGCATCGACCGCGATACGCCGGTACAGTAGCCGAGAGCACGCAAGTTACGGTTGCGTAGGTTACTGACGGGTTCAGTCGCTCGGTCCCGACCCGCCCGTTCCCGGGCCGCGAGGTGACCGCCCGGCTGCCCATCGAGGAGGTACTCGTGTCCGAATCGGTCGGCACCGCCGACGCCGGAGCGGTGGCACCGGTCCCCCGCTCGGCGGGCGAAGCGCTCGCGGAGGCGCTGGTCAAGCCGCGCATGCGGGGCTGGATTCACACCTGGGCCGTCGGTGTCGCGGCGATCGCGGCCGTCGTGCTGATCGCCACCGCCGCCACGGTCTCGGCGACCGCGGGATGGTCGACGCTGATCTACGGGATCACCGTGTGCGGACTGTTCGGCGTCAGCGCGGTCTACCACCGGGTGACCTGGCCCACCGCACGCGCCCGCATCCGGATGAAGCGAGCGGACCACTCGATGATCTTCCTGTTCATCGCGGGCAGCTATACCCCCTTCGCCCTGCTCGGCCTCCCCGGAAGCACCGGGCAGACGCTGCTGGCGGTGGTCTGGGCGGGCGCGCTGGCCGGAGTGGCGCTCAAGCTGCTGTGGCCCGGCGCCCCCCGCTGGGTCGGTGTTCCGCTGTATCTGCTGCTGGGCTGGGCGATCGTGCCGGTGGCCGGGCAGCTCAACGGCCAGATCGGCATCGCGCCGCTGATCCTGCTGCTGATCGGAGGCCTCTTCTACAGCGGGGGCGCGATTCTCTACGCCACCAAATGGCCGAATCCGTGGCCCACCGTCTTCGGTCACCACGAGTTCTTCCACGCGGCCACGGTGCTCGCGGCACTGACCCACTACGCGGCGGTCTGGCTCGTCGTCTTGCGCTGAGCGCATAGAGTCGACAGGGAGGTCGGACGAGAGGGGCGGCGCAGGCGATGGAACAGCGTGCGTCCGAGAGCCGCGCGGCGATGCGGCGCCGAGCGCGCCGGTACGCGCGCGGGCCCGAGTTCTGCCGGGCGGTGCTCGCCGGACTCGTCTCCTCGGCGGTACGCGGCACCACCTCCCCGGCACGGTCCACGGCCCGCCAGCGGGTGGATGTGCCACGACCGGAGCAGACCGATGCGGGCGAATGCGACCTTCGCCCCGAGTCGTACCCGCCCGTCCATCCCATCGCCTACTCCACGCGGCCGGGCGGCGAGCGCCCCACGGTGCTCCGGGACGGCCGGTCGCCGCGCCTGCCCGGCGAGCTGACCGGGAAACCGCCTGTACCGCTCGTCATGGCTCTAAGCTGCTCGTTCGTGCTCCTCCTCGCCGCCGCGCGCGGCATCGCCGTGCCGCACCCCGGACGTGGGCGCGGCCGCGAGAAACTGCTCGGAATCATGCCTTTCGGGCCCGAACCGATGTCGGCCCGAACGGGCGCCCGGACCAGCCCGGCTCCAGGAGTCGCTGCCGTCACCCTTTCCGGAAGCCGGGAGCTCGCTCGGGCAGGCGTACGAATCCCGGCCGAGCCGACCGCATCGGAGTCGGCGGCCACCGACCAGCGCCGGCCATCGGGATCGCGACTCCGATGATCTCGAAGTTCGTCGTCTGGGCGCTCAAAGCGCGAGGTGGGTTGGCCGTCTTGGTCACTACGGCGAACCTCAGCGGTCTCGCGGTGATCGTCACCCAGCTGTGGCTCAACGGATTTCTCGGCAGGCTCGGCGATGACTGGCCGCGGGCGCTGGCCTTCGTCGGCATCTATCCGGCGGTCGGGTTCCTGGTCGGCATCGTGCTGGCGGTGCGCGACCGGAAGCTGTACTTCGGCTGGCTCGACGCCGCGCGCAAGCCCACCGAGGTGGAGGCGCGACGCCTGCTGCACCTGCCCGTCGCGATCAGCATGCGCGCGCTGGCGCTGTGGATTCCCGGCGTGATCGTGGCGACCGTCGTCTTCGCGCGGCTGAGCCCGGACAACGACCCCGGTGTGACGGCGTCGCTTTTCACGATCGGCGCTTTCGAGTCGGCGGCGGTCACCTTCCTGATCGTGGACCGGCTGATCCGGCCGACCATCCCGGTGGTCGCCGGGGTGCTCGGGTGGACCATGCACTGGAGTTCCTCGGTGCTGGTCCGGGTCGTGCTGACCTGGGCGGTCGCGGCGGCGCTTCCGCTGCTCATGCTGATCGTCGTGCTGGCCGACCCGGCGGCGGCCGCACCCGACCGGGTCCGCACCGCCATCTACCTGTCCGCGGTCGGCATCGGCGTCGGCGCGCTGGCCACGGCGTTCCTCGCCCGTGCGGTCGCCGCGCCGATGCGCACCCTGCGTCGCGCGCTGGACCGGATCGCGCAAGGCGACCTCGGCGCCAGGGTGCCGATCGGCAGTACGAGTGAGATCGGCAGGTTGGAGCATTCGGTCAACGAGCTGGCGGCGAATCTGCGCGAGCGGGAGCGGATGCGCGAGGTGTTCGGCAGGCATGTCGGCACGGAGGTGGCCGAGCGCGCGCTCGCCCGCAGCGCGGATCTCACCGGTGACGTGCGCGAGGTGTCGGCCCTGTTCGTCGACGTGACCGGGTCGGTGGAACTGTCCACCGGGCTGCCGCCGCAGGAGTTCGTGGCCAAGCTCAACCGATTGCTCGCGACCGTCGTCGCGGCGACCGAGGAGAACAACGGCTTGGTCAACAAGTTCGAGGGCGACGCGGCGCTGTGCGTCTTCGGAGCGCCGATCGCGCTGGCCGACAACGCCACCCCGGCCCTGCGGGCGGCGCGCCGCATCCGGGACGAGGTGATCGCCACCGGTGAGCTCGACATCGGAATCGGCGTCGCACGTGGACCGGTGTTCGCAGGCGACGTCGGATCCGACACCCGGCTCGAGTTCACGGTGATCGGCGACGCCGTCAACGAGGCCGCGCGGCTCACCACGGCGGCCAAGGAGGTACCGCGGCGGATCCTGGTGAGCCAAGCCGTGATCGAGGCTGGTGCGGAACACGAGCGCGCCAAATGGACGTGCTACGACACCATCGTGCTGCGCGGCATGAAGGAGCCGACGGTCTGCTGGACCGACATCGACACCTCCGGGACCCAGCCCGAATCCATCGACACCGGCACCGACCGGCCCGACCTTCCGGCGGACACCAACCCGGTCATCGAAATCCACACCGCCGAACCCCCGGCCGATGCAACCATGACGCCGGATGCCGAAGTCGACGCCCCGCCCCGGCGCTAGGCCCCTGCCGCGAGATCGAAGGTCACTGTGCCGCATCCGGCATGACGTATCGGGTATCGGTGCGCAATGCGTCATGGCCGATTCGCCTCGCCCGAAGGCTGCCGGGCGCGTCGCTTCTGGCATCCGCCGCTCAGCCTCGGCGAGCCGCACCGAGGCGAGCGTGCTGCCCACCGGGCACAGTGTCGCTCTCGGCTCGAGCGCTCGAAGTCGCCACGACCCCTGAATGCGCCGCCTCCGCGTCGATCCGTCCCGTCCCTCAGCCACTCCTGTGGGCGGTCGAGCAGTTCAGCGGAGCAGCAGCACCGAGACCCGGCGGCACGGCGGCACGGCGGCACGGCGGCACGGCGGCACGGCGGCACGGCGGCACGGCGGCACGGCGGCACGGCGGCACGGCGGCACGGCGGCACGGCGGCACGGCGGCACGGCGGCACGGCGGC
>NZ_VUOS01000015.1 GCF_009829325.1 Nocardia sp. CY41 | reverse complement strand
CACGGCGGCACGGCGGCACGGCGGCACGGCGGCACGGCGGCACGGCGGCACGGCGGCACGGCGGCACGGCGGCACGGCGGCACGGCGGCACGGCGGCACGGCGGCACGGCGGCACGGCGGCACGGCGGCACGGCGGCACGGCGGCACGGACGGATGGTGGGGTGGGGCCTACCGCGGAGTTCGGCCGGGCCGCAGCACCATGCCCACCGCACCGACGACATTCCACGGGCCAATGGTGGGTGGGGAGCCCGTGGCGGCGGATCGCCCGGTGTCGGCTAGTTCTGTTGCAGTGCCGCCCGGAGCTGGTCCGGGGTGGAGACCGGAAGGTCGCAGACGGAGCCGCGGCAGACGTAGGCGGCGGCTGCGTCGCGAACAAGCGGCCGGTCGGCCAGCAGGGGGACGGCGTTCGGGGCGGCGGCGAGGACGACCGAACCACCCGGGGCGGCCGCCCGAGCCGCGGCGAGCAATTCGGTCGAGTGTGCGGCCGGCTCGGTGGTGGCGATGGCGACCTGCAGCGGACCGCGGAGTGCCGCCTCGGCGACGGTGAGCCACTGCCCCGCCGAACGAGGCGCACGGGCCAGCACGATCGCGCCGCGCTCGAGGGTGCGATCGGCGAGTTCGCGGTAGCGGACGGCCCGGGTGGGTTCGCTCGCGGCCGCGGCGGTGAGCAGCGCTTCGGCCAGGGCGGAGGCGCCCGCGGGTGTGGCGCCGTCGATCGGATCGCGGGGACGGGCGACGAGGGTTTCGGCGTCGTCGGCGGTGTCGAACCAGCCGCCCGGCTGGTCCGGGTCGGCGAAGTGCTCGATCGCGATGTCCAGCAAGCGTTGCGCGTCTTCCAGCCAGCCCAGTTCGCCGGTGGCCTGGTGCAGCGCGAGCAGCCCGGTGACCAGCCAGGCGTGGTCCTCCAGGATGCCGGGCGCGGCACCGGCGACGCCGCCGAGCGAGGCGCGTCGCAACCGCCCGTCCACAACGTGCTCGGTCAGCAGGAAGCGCGCGCACCGGACGGCGGCGGCGGTCCACTCCGGCGCGTCCAGCGCCGCCGCGGCCTCGGCGAGCGCGGTGATCGCCATGCCGTTCCAGGCGGTCACCACTTTGTCGTCCCGGTCCGGCTGTGGGCGGCGGTCGCGCGCGGCGATCAACCCCGCGCGGACACGGTCCAAACGCGCGGCGTCCTCCGCCGTGGCGGGCTCGGTGTACCTGGTCAGCACCGAGGTGCCCTGTTCGAAGTTCCCCGCCGTGGAGACGCCGAAGAATTCGGCCGCCCATGCCCCCTCGATCGGACCGAGCGCACCGGCCAGTTCGGCGGGCGTCCACACGTACGTCGCGCCTTCGACGCCGGGCTTGCCGGGCTCCAAGTGCGTGTCGGCGTCCAGCGCGGAGGCGAAGCCGCCCTCCACGGTGCCCAGGTCGTCGAGCAGGAACCGCACGACCTCCCGGGTGACCCGGTGCGACAACGACTCGGGAAGCACCGATGTGCTGCGCCGGGCCAAGTGGGCATAAGCGCGCAGCAGCTGTGCGTTGTCGTAGAGCATCTTCTCGAAATGCGGCACCAGCCACGCGGCGTCGACCGAATACCGCGCGAATCCGCCGCGCAGCTGGTCGTAGATGCCGCCGCGCGCCATCGCCTCCGCGGTGCGGGCCACCACCTCGAACACCGCCGGTTCACCGGTCCGCTCCCAGTGCCGCAGCAAGCCCTCCAGCAGCGCCGACGGCGGGAACTTCGGGGCGCCGCCGAAGCCGCCGTGCTCGGCGTCCTCGTCACGCAGCACGGCGGCGACGGCGTGGGCGAGCAACTCCGGGTTGATCGTCAGGTCCGCGTCGGGCAGTCCGCCGGCCTGGTCCCGCAGCGCCGCCGCCACCTGCGCGGATGCCTGGTTCACCTCGTCGCGCCGGGTGCGCCAGGTCTCGGTGATCGCGGTGAGCAGCTGGGTGAACGACGGCATGCCGCCGCGCGGCAGCTTCGGGTAGTAGGTGCCGCAGTAGAACGGTTCACCGTCTGGTGTCAAAAAGCAGGTCATCGGCCACCCGCCCTGCCCCGTCATGGCGACCGTGGCGTTCATGTAGACGGCGTCCAGGTCCGGTCGCTCCTCCCGATCGACCTTCACGCAGACGAAGTTGTCGTTCATCTGCTGGGCCGTCGCCGGGTCCTCGAACGACTCGTGCGCCATCACATGACACCAGTGACAGGACGCGTACCCGACCGAGAGCAGAATCGGCACGTCCCGGGCGGCCGCCTCCGCGAGCGCGTCGGCATCCCACTGCCGCCAATCGACCGGATTGTCGGCGTGCTGACGCAGATAAGGCGATGTCGCACCGACCAACTGGTTCATACCGCCAGCCTTCCACATCCGGCGAGCACACGACACGGCCCATGCGCTGCCCGGGTCGAGTCACACGACAACACGAACACCACATCAACGCCTCGACGAGTTCACCCCGCTACGAGGTCGTCGGTGGCCGCGCGGCCGGCAGTGGTGACCCGAGCGAGGAAATCGGCCAACAGTTCCAGTTGGTCGGGGGTGTAGTCGGCGCACAGGTCATCGACGGCCGCATTCATTCCGGACAGCAGGTCGTAAACCTCGCCGAGCCGCTCCGGGAGGGACCGGACGAGCACCGCGCGGCGGTCGCCGGTGGCGCGTTCGCGCACGATCCAGCCCGCACCTTCGAGTCGGTCCAGGATGCCGGTGAGCGTCGCGGGATGAAGACCGGCCTGTTTCGCCAAGGCGCTCGGGCTGATCGGGCCATGGCTGTTGATCAGGTCCAGGCAGTCGAAGTCGACGTCCCTGAGTTCGAGGCGGGTGCCGACCTGACGATTGAGCAGCGCCAATTGGCTGCGCACATCGCGCAGCGAACCCTTGATGCGGGTGGTCAGACGTCGCCGGTGGCGCACGTCACTCCCATTTTCTACGGAATCCATATCATCTCCGACTCAAACTAAATAATATGACTTACATATCTTACGGTGTTCAGCAGATCCGGATGGGCGCTCACCAGGGAAGAAGGAAGGTCGACTATGTACGTCATCATCGGAGCCACCGGTACGGTCGGCCGGGAAGTGATCGCGCAACTCCGTGCGACCGGCACGGCCGTCACCGCCGTGACCCGGGACGCCGGACGGGCGCAGATGCCGCCGGGAACCGTTGTGCTGCAGGCAGATCCCGCGATACCGAGGATTCCCGCCTAGATCTGGGACGGCGTCGAGGGGGTGCTGCTGAGTTCCCGTGCCGTCACCGCCTCGGCATCGGACATACTCTCCGCGGCATCCGATCACGGAGTGCGGCGCGTGGTGGTGATCTCGGCGTCGACGGTCGAATACCCCGCCGGGGAGCCACGGTTCATGGCCGGTTTCCTGGCGCTGGAGTCCGCCGCCGAAGCATCGGGCCTGGCGTGGACGTCGCTGCGCTGCGCAGACTTCGACGCCAACACGTTGGCCTGGGTACCGCAATTGCGGACCGGGGACGTGGTACGCGGCGCGTACGGCAAGGCCGCCACCTCGCCGATTCACGAGAGCGATATCGCCGCCGTCGCGGTCCGCGCACTGACCGAGGACGGCCACGAGGGCCGCCGCTACCTGCTCACCGGCCCGGAGTCGCTGACCCAATACGACAAGGTCCGCATTCTGGGCGAGGCCACCGGCCGCGACCTGTCGTTCCTCGAGCTCACTCCGGAACAGGTGCGCGCCGGGATGACGGCACAGGGCCTGCCCGAAGAGGTCCCGGACCGACTGCTCGGTTCACTGTCCGATTATGCCCGCGTCCCGGGTCCCACCACCGACACCGTCGGCGAACTACTCGGCCGCCCCGCCCTCGATTTCACCGCCTGGGCCGCCGAACACGCCGCCGCATTCACGCGCTGACAGTCCGGTCATATCCCTCCCGAGCATCCACGCCCGCTGGGCCGACGCGGAAGGAGGGTTTGCCACCGAGGGTCCAAAAGAATTGGCGGCCTTTCGATCAACGAGCTACAGTCCTATCCGCGTCCGGTGCGCAGGCAACGGTTACTTCTGTTTCAGTGGATGGGTTGCGGGTTCGAACCCCGTCCGGGTTGCGAGCGATCCGGTAGCTCAATTGGCAGAGCTATCCAAAGGCAGGGCCTTCGGGCCCGTTGGGCTCGATTCGTCGAGCCGGTATTCCGTCGCCGTCCTGATCTCGGACGCCCATCGTGCCGGGTGGGAGCGGCGACGCCTGTTCGGCCGCTCCCCCGCGCGTTCTCCGAATGCGGCGTTCGGCGGAATTCCCGGCAGCAGGGCGGATTACGCCGTCTCACCCCGCGCCGTTTTCGGCTGGTTCCGCCGACTATGCCGTCCGGGCCAGCACTTCGCGTCCGACATAGGCCAACAACCGGCGGTGTGCCGGTTCGTCGTCGGCGACGGCGATCTCGGGCCCGAAAATGCCGGGCGCGCGGAAAGAATCGATGCCGCCCATGGCGTGCATGGTGGCGAGCAGTTCGCCACACAGTTGGTCGTCGGCCAGATCCGGCCGATCGATGGCCACCGCGATGTCGACACCGTGCACGAGAACCTCGGTGAGATGGACCAGCGCCGCCGCGGGGCCGGGCAGGTCCCCGAGCGAGATACCCACCGTGCCGTCGAGCGCGTCGGGCCGATGCCAGGCGGCGCGGTCGACCTCCGCCGCCGCGGCGTAGGCGCCCTGCGGATCACCGCCGAGCCAGTCGGACTCGTGTTCGGCGCCCGCGTCCGTGCCGCTCAGGGCCGCCGCGAAGATGTGCATCCCACCCACGGTGTGGTTGAGCACGGTGCGGACATCCCAATCCCGGCACGGCGTGGGCGCTGCCAGACCCGCTCCTCCCACGGCGGCGACGATCGCTCCGGTCGCATCGAGTGCGCGGTCGATCTGTCCGATCACGTTGTCCATGAGCATCCTCCGGTCGAGCGGTTTGGCTGAATTGGTAACACAGGACACCGACAAGCGCGCGGCAATGCGAACTCCACCTTGCGCCGAAATAGTTGCCGGCGGTGTGCTTCTGGTGACCGCGGCGGAAAAAGGAGATGCGCGGGACCGGACGGCCTCGCTATCCTCGGTGCAGCACCCGGTGCGCAGGCAACGGATACTTCCACTTCTAATGGACAGGTTGCGGGTTCGAGTCCCGCCCGGACCCCCACGGTCCGGTAGCTCAACGGCAGAGCGGTACGTTCCGTGGCCGAATTCGATCTCGGGTGCACTACAACGCGACTCACGCACGCGAACCGGCCCAGTGCGCGAACCACGGTTACTTCGGACCCGAAAGATCCGGTTCGATTCCGGACCGCCCCCGTGGCGGTAGTGTAACGGCGAGCACGGAGGGCATTGTCCGTGGTCCATCCACGATCTCGGGCCGGTTCACACGCACGATGTCGCGGCGCGTCCGGTGCGCAGGCAACGGTTACTTCGGGTTCGATTCCTGCCGAATCCATTTCGGTCGCTCGATACGGCGAGCAGGCCGTCGCCGCATTTTCTCGGACGCCCGCGAAAATAAGGTGCGGCAGGCGGATTCTTCTCGCTACAGTTTCGGAGCACCCGGATGAAACCGGGTGCGCCACAATTCCATCGCACCTCCCGGTGCGAAGTCGACGGCTACTTCTCCACCACAAACCCCGGGGAATCGCCGTCGACGAACAACCATCTCGGGGGGCATCGCGCGCACCGGCCCGGTGCGCCTCCGCGGCGGCTTCCACACCCAGGCAGACCGTGCCTGCGTTGATCGGTGCGCGGCGCAGGATTTCGCTCGGGCCGCGCGGCGTCCGCGCTTGTCCCCGTGCACAACTGGGGGAATCCATGAGCAAGTTCAACCTGGCGCGCCCCGGCGCGACTTCACCGGTCACCAGCGAGACCCGTCCGACCGGCCGCACCTTCGAAGGCGGCGCCGGATACGCGCGCACGCCGCAGAGCGAGCTGTTCCTGCTGGCCGTCACGAACATGGTCGGCGAGCACACCTTCTACGAGTCCGCCGGTCAGCGCGACGATCGCTACGCCGCGCTGGTGCGCCGGACGACGCTTGCCGACCCGGAGTGGACCGCCCGCTTCCTGCGCTGGCTGCGCACCGAGGCGAACATGCGCAGTGCCGCGCTCGTCGGCGCGGCCGAGTTCGCCAAGGCGCGGCTGGAGGCGGACGCGCCGGGAATGTCGCGGCAGGTGATCGACTCGGTGCTGCAGCGCGCCGACGAGCCGGGGGAACTGCTCGCGTACTGGACCTCGGTGCACGGGCGCGCGGTGCCCAAGCCGGTCAAGCGCGGCATCGCCGACGCTGTACGCCGTCTGTACGACGAGCGCGCTGTGCTCAAGTGGGACAGCACGGCGCGCGCGTTCCGCTTCGCCGACGTGCTGCAGCTCACCCATCCCGCCCCCGCGGCCGACAAGCCCTGGCAGGGAGCGTTGTTCGCACACGCGCTGGATCGGCGATACGGACGCGAGACCGACCTGACCGCCACCTTGGCGGTGCTGCGTGCCCGTGCGGAGCTGATGGCACGTCCACTCGAGCACCGCCGCGCGCTGTTCGACGACCCCGAGCGAGCCCGTGCCACGCTGCGCGCGGCGGGCATGACCTGGGAGGCGGTCGCAGGCTGGCTGCAGGGTCCGATGGACGCGCCGGTCTGGGAGGCATTGATCCCGACCATGGGCTACATGGCCAAGCTGCGTAACCTGCGCAACTTCGACCAGGCCGGGGTGAGCGACGCCGTCGCCGCGGAGGTGGCCGCCGAGCTCGCCGACCCGCACCAGGTGGCGCGCTCGCGGCAGCTGCCGATGCGGTTCCTTTCGGCGTACCGGGCCGCGCCGTCGCTGCGCTGGGGTCACGCGCTCGAGCAGGCGCTCGGTCATTCGCTCGCGGCCGTGCCCGCGCTGCCCGGGCGCACGCTGGTGCTGGTGGACACCTCGGGCTCGATGCAGGCCGGGTTCGCCAAGGACGGCTCGCTGGCGCGCTGGGACGCCGCGGCACTGTTCGGCCTCGCGCTCGCCCGGCGCTGCGCGCAGGCGGACGTCGTGTCGTACTCCAGCCCCGGCGGCAGCTGGAAGGGCCAGGCTCGGCCCGCCAGCCTGGTCTTTCCGCAGCGGCGCGCCGAGCCGGTGCTCGCGGCGGTGCGGCGGTGGCGCGAGGAGGGTTACTTCCTCGGCTGGGGCACCGACACGGCGGGCGCGGTGCGTGAGCACTACGCGGGTCACGACCGGGTCGTCATCCTGACCGACGAGCAGGCGCACGACGGCGACGTCGGCCGCGCGCTGCCCGGCCGGGTACCGCTCTACACCTGGAACCTGGCGGGATACCGCTACGGGCACGCCCCCGGCGGCGCACCGTACCGGCACACCTTCGGCGGCCTGACCGACGCCGCGTTCCGGATGATCCCGCTGCTGGAGGCGGGCCGCGACGCCGACTGGCCGTTCTGAACGGCGGCGGAGCCGAGACCGTGCTCCGGTCTCGGCTCCATGGGTCTACCGGAGCACGGCGCCCGTCGGCGGCCTGACCGACGCGGCCCTCGTGAGCACGGCGCTGCGGGAAACGAGCCGCGTCGGCCGTTCCGTCTCATGGCCTACCCGAGTATCGGGTAGTTCGCCCGGATGACGCCGCGCGGGTCCCGGGCGCGCTTGATCTCACGCAGCCGGGCCAGCGTCGCGGAATCGAACGCGGCGGCGGCCGTCTCACCGGGCGTGAGGAAGGTGTACGGCTTTCCGCCGCTGATCTGCGCGCTCAACGCGTCGACGATGGCGGTGCGCCGCGCGTGGACCGCGTCGGCGAGGTGCGCCAACCCGAGCCCAAGGCAGTAGAGCAGGTACGGCTGCGTGATCGGGCCACGGGCGCCCCCGTCCGGCCTGGTCTCGGCCAGCGCGCCGCCCAGGTGGCGGATCTGCACGTTCGCCAGCGGCGCGACCGGTTCGTCGATCAGCGTCTTGACCACGGCATCGCCGAGTTCGGTCAGCTGTTCGGCGCGTGAGAGCGACGGGCTCGGCGTCGTGGGTTCGCCGGTGACGGCGCCGATATCGGCGGGCCCGAAAACGCCGCGCTTGTCGAGGATCGGCGCACCGATGGCATCCAGCCGCGCGAGCAGCGCGCGTCCTGAATCCGGGTCGCCGAGGTAGACGGCGTCGATGCCGACCATCGGCGGCGCGTCCGGGATCTGCAGGCGCTGGAACCATACGCTCAGCTCGTCGGGCGCATCGGCGGTGATCTCCTGGAAGACGTCGAACACCGCACGGATCCGGGTTTCGGGCCACAGCATGCGGCCGCCGAACAATTCCGGCGCGGGAAACAGATCGAACTCCAGCGCCGTCACCACGGCGAAATCGCCACCGCCGCCGCGCAGCGCCCAGAACAGATCCGGATCGTCCCCGGCCGTGACCCGGCGGCGGGCGCCCGCGGCGTCGACGACCTCGAACGCGCGCACCGCGTCGCCGGCCCAGCCGTGCTTGCGGCCGAACCAGCTCATGCCGCCGCCGAGGGTGTATCCGGCCACGCCGACGACCGGGTTGCTGCCCGCCAGGCCCGTCAACCCGTGCCGGGCAGCGGCGGCCTGCACCCGGCCCCACGCCACCCCGGCGCCGACGCGCGCCACTCGGCGCTCGGGATCGATCTCGATGCCGTCCAATCGGCCGGTGCGGAGCAGAATCGCGTCCGGCACCCCGCCGGAGGCGCCGTGCCCGGTCGGCTGGGTGACCACCGGTACGCCTGCGCCACCCGCGTACCGCACCACGATCGCGATGTCAGCCGCATCGCCGGCGTGCACCACGGCGGCCACCGGCTGCGCGACTGTCGTCGTCCACGGCCGGGCCGCATCGTCGAATCCCTCGTCACCGGCCACCAGCACACGGCCGGGCAGCGCAGCGCGCAGTTCGTCGAATGTCATCGCTCTTTCCTGACTGTCAGCGGTCGATAGGAGACGCGAGCAACGAGTCCGGGGCGGCTGTCCGGAAGGACGAGCCGTGGTCGTGCCGCGACTACCGCTTTGACGAAAGAGCGGGCGAAAAGGTAACAAAAAGCACGTCAGAAGGGCTTTCTCGCCCCGTCAGCCGGATTCGGCGCGCCCTTCGGGGTCGGCGCCTTTCGGCTCCTCGGCCCGGCGCGTGATGCCGTGCTCGGTCCCTTCGTCGGCCTCCTGGTCCGGCTCTGGATGTTCGGGCTCGAAGGTCGCGGGCAGCGCCTTGATGTGCCGGTTCATCGATCGAATCAGCAGGAACGTGCCCGCCAGCAGGAGCAGGACGATGACCAGACCGAGCGGCGACGCCTTGCCGAACTCGGGCCCGGTCGGCGTGCCGGGCGTCTGGGCGAGCAGGACCAGCGTCACGACCGCTCGTCCTCGATGCCCGCGAACAGGTCGGTCTCCGGCAGCTCCGTGCGCACCCGGGTCTTGGCCAGCTCGAACTCCTCGGTCGGCCACAACCGCTGCTGCATCTCCATCGGAATGGCGAAGAACGCGCCGTTCGGGTCGATCTGCGTCGCGTGGGCGCGCAAGGCGTCGTCGCGCTGCGGGAAGTACTTGGCGCAGTCGATCTGGGTGGTGATCCGGGCGAACATGTCACCGCGCTCGGCGGCGTACTTGCGCATCCGGTCCAGCCATTCCTGCAGCGGGAACGGTTCACCGAGACGCTCGTACTCCGCGGCGAAGATCTCCATCCGCTTCATGCTGAAGCCGTGGTCGTAATACAGCTTGAGCGGCGTCCACGGCTCGCCCGCGTCCGGGAAGCGCTCGGGGTCCCCCGCCGCCTCGAACGCCGCCATCGACACCTCGTGGCAGCGGATGTGGTCGGGGTGTGGGTAGCCGCCGGTCTCGTCGTAAGTGGTCATCACGTGCGGCTTGAACTCGCGCACCACGCGAACCAGGGCCTCGGTGGCCTCCTCCAGCGGCACCAGCGCGAAGCTGCCCTCCGGCAGCGGCGGCAGCGGGTCGCCCTCCGGCAGTCCCGAGTCGACGAAACCGAGCCAGTGCTGGCGCACGCCGAGCGCACGGGCCGCCGCGGCCATCTCCTCGCGGCGGATCTCGTGGATGCGCTCCAGGACGCCGGGGGTGTCCATGGCCGGGTTCAGGATGCTTCCGCGCTCTCCGCCGGTCAGCGTCACGACGAGGACGTCGTGTCCTTCGTCGGCGTAACGGGCGGTCGTCGCGGCACCCTTGCTGGATTCGTCGTCTGGGTGGGCGTGCACCGCCATGAGGCGAAGGCCACTCACGTCTCGTTCTCCGTCGCTCTCGGTCGCGGGTGTCGGGGCTTCGTTACCTATAGTTCCATTCGACCCACATTTGTTCCGACGTACCCCCCGGGAGCGACCACCATGAGCCAGCCCGCGCCGGAGAGCGGCGGCGACGCCGAAGCCGCGGCGGCGCCCTCGAGCGGTCCCCTGGCCGACCGGTACGGCACGCGGCCACGTAAGCCGCGCCGCTGGGTCGTGCCGGTGCTCGGTGTGTTGGTGGTGCTCGCCGGGCTCGGCGTGGCCTACCTCGGGTATCAGAAGTACGGCCCGGAGGACATCGAGGCAGAGCAGCTCGGCTACGTCGTCGTCGACGACTCGACCATGACGATCCGGCTCAAGGTGACCAGGGCCGATCCGGAGCGGCCCGTGGTGTGTTTCGTCCGCGCGATGGCGCGCGACGGCTCCGAACTCGGTCGTCGTGAGGTGCTCATCGAACCGTCGAGCAGCGGGACGGTCGAACTGACCACCGTCGTGCGCTCGTCAGCGCGGCCCGCGTCGGGCAGTGTGTACGCGTGCAGCGATCGGGTACCCGCCTACCTACGGGTTGGCTGATTTCCGCGCATCCACCGGCGACCTGCCCAGGAAATCAACTCCGACCAGCACATTTGTGAATCATGCTAAAATGGCGTGATACACGGTTCCGGGGCTCGGAGCCGTGTTTGCTGCATTGGCGGCCAGCGCTGACGGTTCGGGCTTGCGAGCTTGCCCGCGACCAGGGCCTGTCGGGGTTCGATGAACTTCCCAGGATCGCTCTAGCCGTCGACTGGTGCGTGCCCACCTCCGGGTGGGCGCACGCCGGTGCTCAGGGAATCCCGGCCTGCCGGGAACAACTACTAGGGAGTGATCGAGATGACTGAGACGCAAGTGACCTGGCTGACCCCGGAGTCGCACGACAGGCTCAAGAGCGAACTCGACGCGCTCATCGCCAATCGTCCGGTCATCGCCGCCGAGATCAACGAACGCCGGGAAGAGGGCGACCTCAAGGAGAACGGCGGATACCACGCCGCTCGCGAGGAGCAGGGTCAGCAGGAGGCGCGCATTCGCCAGCTGCAGGAGCTGCTGAACAACGCCAAGGTCGGCGTCGCACCGACCAAGTCCGGCGTCGCGCTTCCCGGGTCGGTCGTCAAGGTCTACTACGACGGCGACGAGACGGACACCGAGACCTTCCTGATCGCCACGCGCGAGGAGGGCCTCAACGATTCCAAGCTGGAGACCTACTCGCCGAACTCCCCGCTCGGTGGCGCGCTCATCGATGCCAAAGTGGGCGAGACCAGGGAGTACACACTGCCGAACGGCAATACGATGAAGGTCACGCTGATCAGCGCCGAGCCCTACCACAGCTGATGCTCCGGGCCGCGCCGCCAGGGCCGGCCGACACCCCCGCGGACACGAGCGGCCGCGCCCGATCATCGGGTGCGGCCGCTTCCTCATGTCCGTGAACCTAGCTCAACGCCTGCTCGATGTCCGCGAGCAGGTCGCTGACATCCTCGATCCCGACCGACAGCCGCACCAGATCCGCCGGCACCTCCAGCTCGGATCCCTCGGTGGAGGCGTGCGTCATCGCGGCCGGATGCTCGATCAGCGACTCGATACCGCCCAGGGATTCGGCGAGGGTGAACACCTCGGTCCGCGCGCAGAACTTGCGCGCCGCCTCCACGTCGCCGCCCAGGCGCACCGAGATCATCCCGCCGAAACGCCGCATCTGCTCGGCCGCGACCGCATGGCCCGGGTGCTCCGGCAGGCCGGGGTAGATCACCTGGGAGATCGAGGGGTGCCCGGACAGGAACTCCGCGACGGTCTCGGCGTTGTCGCAGTGCCGGTCCATCCGCAGGGCCAGGGTCTTTATGCCACGCAGCGTGAGGAACGCGTCGAACGGACCCGGCACCGCGCCCGCACCGTTCTGCAGGAACGCGAACGCCGCATCGAGTTCCGGATCGTTGGTGATCAGCGCGCCGCCGATGACGTCGGAGTGGCCGCCGAGGTACTTGGTGGTCGAGTGCACCACGATGTCCGCGCCGAGCCGCAGAGGCTGCTGCAGGTAGGGGGTCGCGAAGGTGTTGTCCACGACGAGCTTCGCGCCCGCCGCGTGCGCGACGTCGGCCAGCGCCGGGATGTCGCCGATGCTCAGCAACGGGTTGGTCGGGGTCTCGATCCAGACCAGCTTGGTGTTCGGCCGGATCGCGGCGCGCATCTCGTCCACGTTGAACACGTGCGCGGGCGAATGCTCGATACCCCACTGACTGAAGACCTTGTCGATCAGCCGGAAGGTGCCGCCGTAGGCGTCGTCGGGGATCACGATGTGGTCGCCCGGTCGCAGCGTGGCGCGCAGCGCACAGTCGGTCGCGGCCATGCCGGACGCGAACGCCCGGCCGTAGCGGCCCGATTCCAGCGCGGCGAGGTTCGCCTCCAGGACCGACCGCGTCGGGTTGCCGGTGCGCGCGTACTCGAAACCGCCGCGCAACCCGCCCACGCCGTCCTGGGCGAACGTCGAACTCGCGTAGATGGGCACATTCACCGCGCCGGTCTGCGGATCGGGTTCATACCCGGCGTGCACGGCCCGTGTGGAGAATCCCAGCTCGCTCATGAGGGCCAGCCTAATCGGGGCGATTCCAGGGCAACTTCCCGGTGCGGGCATATCGCGGCGGTGCGCGCAGGGGAATCGGGCAAATCTCCACAGCCGAGTCGGCACGGCGGGATCCCGGCTCCCGATTCGATCGATTTACGCGCATTTCGCGCCTCCCCCGGAAATTATGCGATCGCACCTCGTGCGTGAGTTCGCTCTCAGCCGAACCGGCCCCTCTAGGCTGAGCCCATGGTCACCGTGGAAGAACTGTTCGCCACCGATGCGTTGCTGTCCGAGGACGAGCGCGAGATCCGGGACACCGTCGCGGCCTTCGCGGCTCGGCGGTTGCGCCCGCACGTCGCCGAGTGGTTCGAGGCGGGCACCTTCCCGGCCCGCGAACTCGCCCCCGAACTCGGCGAGCTCGGGCTGCTCGGCATGCATCTGGAGGGCTACGGCTGCGCGGGCATGTCGGCGACCGCGTACGGCCTGGCCTGCCAGGAACTGGAGGCGGTGGACTCCGGCATCCGCAGCATGATCTCGGTCCAGGGTTCGCTCGCGATGACCGCGATCCACAAATTCGGCTCGGAGGACCAGAAGCAGCGCTGGCTGCCGGAACTCGCCGCTGGGCGCGCGATCGGCTGCTTCGGGTTGACCGAACCGGACTTCGGCTCGAACCCGGGCGGCATGCGCACCCGGGCGAAGCGCGACGGCGCCGATTGGGTGCTCAACGGCTCGAAGATGTGGATCACCAACGGGTCGGTGAGCGACGTGGCGGTGGTCTGGGCGCAGACCGAGGACGAGGGCAGGCAGGTGATCCGCGGGTTCCTGGTGCCCGCCGGGACCCCCGGGTTCACCGCGCGGGAGATGCACCGCAAGCTGTCGCTGCGCGCCTCGGTGACCGCGGAGCTGGGCTTCGACGACGTTCGCCTGCCCGCCGACGCGGTGCTGCCGGGTTCGCGGGGACTGGCCGCGCCACTGGCGTGCCTGAGCGAGGCGCGTTTCGGCATCGTCTTCGGCGCGCTGGGCGCGGCGCGCGAATGCCTGGCGGCCACCATCGAGTACGCCAGAACGCGCGAGGTGTTCGACAAGCCGCTGGCCGCCTACCAGCTCACCCAGGCCAAGCTGGCCGACATGGCGCTGGAATTCGGCAAAGGTCAACTGCTCGCGCTGCACATCGGACGGCTGAAGGACCGCGGCGTGGTCACACCGGAGCAGGTGAGCGCGGGGAAGCTGAACAGCACGCGAGAAGCCATCGCCATCGCCCGCGAGTGCCGAACGATTCTCGGCGCCAACGGCATCACGCTCGACTACCCGGTGCTGCGCCACGCGAACAATCTGGAGTCGGTGCTCACCTACGAAGGCACGGCGGAGGTGCACCAGCTGGTGCTCGGGCGGGCTTTGACCGACGCGAACGCTTTCCGCTGACCTAACCTTTCACCCCCAGGCCGGTCAGCCGTCGGGAGCACCGGAGGTTCGCTGCCCTTCTCGACGGGCAGGCGGTATTGATAAGCCCGTCGTAGCGACCTGCCGTGCGATGCCGTTCGTGGTCGGCGTCGCACCACCGGCATCGGCACCGCGCCCCTGCCTCAGCTCGGCTGATCGGCCTCGAGCCGGTCGGCTCGATCGCCTTGCGGCGGGCCGGGCGGCCCGTACCGGCAACCAGGCGCGGGCGGGACGATCGCCGACCGCCCTGGGACACGATCGTGGCGGCGATCCGACCGTCGACGGATGACGAGGAACCGGCTAGGGGCACAAACGGTGCTGAGGAATTGCCGAATCCCGGCCCCCGGCCGCATCCCGCCGAATATGCCCTGCCGGAGCCGGACGACTGCCCGGCAGCCGATCGGACGCTCGTCTGATCAGGGCGCGGATCCTGGTCGCGCAGAACCGATTCGGGCCTGCGCGAGCAACGGACGGACACTACTGTCGGTGCATGTCGTCGATCCGCGCCGCCGAAGTTTTCGCGGCACTGTCGCTGACCACCGATCTCGCCACGGGGATGCCGTTCGAGAAGGGGCTGGCCACCTGTCTGGTCGCCACCGGCCTCGCCGAGCGGATCGGGCTGCCGGACGCCGAGCGCCGCGCGGTCTTCCACGCCGCACTGCTCGCCGACCTCGGGTGTACCGCCCGTGCCTCGGAGAACGCGCAGTGGTACGCCGACGACATCGCTTTCCAGCGCGCGTGCCATGTGCTGGACCCGGGTGATCCCGCCGTCTTCACCGCCCAACTGCGCCGATTCGGCAGTTGGGCGCCTGCCGCCCAATCGGCGCTGCGCAATCGGTTCGTCGCGCAGTCGCAGACCGCGCCGCCGCAGGCGCTGCGGTCCTCGGGCGAGATCGTCCGGGCGCTCGGGCCGCGGCTGGGCCTGCCGCATGCCGCCGTTCGCGCGCTGACCGAAGTGGAGGAACGCTGGGACGGGCTCGGCGCGCCCAACCGACTGCGCGGGGAGGCCATCTCGCTCCCGGGCCGAATCCTGCACGTCGCCGAACAGGTGGTACTCGCGCTCGATACGGCCGGTATGGAACCCGCGACCGTCCCAGCGCAGAGCGCCCCGCGCGACAGCGAATCGATGGGCAAGGCCGCCGAGCACGGCCGGGCACGTCCCGCCGTTGGCCTCATGGCGAGGCGGCCGGACGTCGTCGAGGAGTTGCGGCGACGAGCCGGCGGGCACCTCGACCCCGACCTGGTGGCCGCCTGCGATGCCGACGCCATCCGGGCGATGCTCGACGTCCCCGACCTGCTCGCCGCCGTCCTCGCCGCGGAACCAGGAACGCCGTCGACACTTCCGGCCGCCGAACTCGAGCGCCCCGGCCTGGCGCTGGCGATGGTCGTCGACTTGAAAGGCCGCTACCTGCTGGGCCACTCGGCGCACATGGCCGGATTGGCCGACGCCGCGGCGGCCGGAATGGGCCTGCCCGCCGACGATCGGGCGGCACTGCGCGCCGCCGCCCTGCTGCACGACCTGGGCCGCGCCGCGGTGTCCAGCGCGGTCTGGGACCGCGGCGGCCCGCTCGGTCCGCAGGACTGGAAACGTGTTCGGTTGCGCAGCTACTGGACCGAGCGCATTCTGCGCCGCTGCCCCGGCCTGGCGAATCTGGCCGATCTCGCCGCAGCGAACCACGAACGCCTCGACGGCAGCGGCTATCCCCGAGGCATGCGGGATACCCCGCCCGGGGCGCGATTACTCGCGGCGGCGGACGTTTTCGCGGCCTGTACCGAAGCGCGGCCCTATCGTCCGGCCGCACGCCTCGCGGAAGCCGCCGCCCACCTCGGGGCCGAAGTCGCCGCGGGCCGACTCGACGGTGCGGCCTGCGCCGCCGTCATCGCGGCCGCCGAGGACCGCACCGGCCCCGTAGGCCACGACCTCTCGGAAATCGAGATCGCCGTGCTGCGCCGGTCGGCTCGTGGCCACTGCGGCCGGGAGATCGCCGCCGAACTGCTCCTGCCGGAACGCACTGTCGCACACCACCTCTCCGAACTGCGTGCCAAGACCGGCCAGCACACCCGGGCGGGCGCCGCAGTCTTCGCCATGTCGCACCGCCTGCTTCCCGGCTGAGCCGGTTCTCTCCCGAATCCGCCTGTTGTCCAGCGGGATTCGCGGGAGCCATGCGCGCGGGGTCGATCGACGGAAACCTCCTCACACGACTCGGCGCGGGGGCGGGTAGAGGATTGTTACCTCTTGTCATTCACATGCCATATGAGTGTCACCGCCAGGCCAAGGGGCACGCGGATGATATTGGGGGAACCGGGCATTGGGGCGATGCCTCCACCGTCACACCACTGGAGGTGCAAAGATGCACACGCCGACGATAGACCCTCGCGCGCTGCGTACGGTTCCGGATGCGCTGGGAGCCGGCCATGTTCGTGCGTGACAATCTGCCCCGCCGCTCGCACGGCGGCGCCCGGCCGCTGCCGGACCAGCGCGAACTGGTGGCCGCCTTCGGTGGTCATCGGGGCGAGCCGGAAGATGACCACCCGCTGCTCGGGTGGGCCGGGACCCTGGCGGCGCTGCACCGAAGGCGTCATCTGGACCCGCTGGCCGCAGCCGGAATAGATTGCCGCCGAGCCGAACTCGTGGCCGCTATCGACGCGTGGGTGATCGACCAGCTGCCCAGGAAACGGGCGACGGAGCACCTGCGCGCCGAATCCGTCGGCGCCACGGTCGACCGCATGGCCGCCGCCCACGTCCACGCCAGCCACCTGCTGCACACCGCCGACAAGGTGTCCGACGCCCGGGTGCACGCCGCCTGGTACCGGCTGGCCCTGCTGGCCGACGAATGGACCGACCTGGTCACCGGCGGCGTGCGCGAGACGGTGCGCGGCAGGCGCCCGGCATAGGCCACGCCGCACTCGCCGCTCGACACGGTGCGGCGAGCCGGCTCCGGAAATCGATGTCCGGCTACTTCCCGATGCTGCCCGTGCTGAGGAAGCCGAGCAGGTCGTGGCGGGTGATCACGCCGACGGGTTTGCCGTCCTCGACGACCATCAGCGCGTCGGTGTCCGACAGCGCCTTCGTCGCGGCGGAGATGGGCTCGCCCGAACCGATCAGCGGGAACGACGGGCTCATGTGCTGGGCCACCGAGTCGGTCAGGTGCGCCCGGCCCTCGAAGACCGCCGACAGCAGATCGCGTTCGGACACGCTGCCCGCGACCTCGCCCGCCATGACCGGCGGCTCGGCGCCGACCACGGGCATCTGCGACACGCCGTATTCGCGCAGGATCTCGATCGCGTCGCGCAGCGTCTCCGACGGGTGCGTGTGCACCAGGTCAGGCAGCTCGCCGGACTTGCCCCGCAGCACGTCGCCCACGAGCGGTTCGGCTGTGCCGTCCAGCCGCTCGCGCAAGAAGCCGTAGGAGCTCATCCACTCGTCGTTGAAGATCTTCGACAGGTAGCCGCGGCCGCCGTCGGGCAGCAGCACCACGACCACCGCGTCGGGATCGCGCCGCGCCACCTCGACGGCGGCGACGACGGCCATGCCGCAGGAACCGCCGACCAGCAGGCCCTCCTCGCGGGCCAGCCTGCGGGTCATATCGAAGGAATCCGCGTCGGAGACCGCGATGATCTCGTCCGGAACGGCGGGGTCGTAGGCGGACGGCCAGAAATCCTCGCCGACGCCCTCGACCAGGTAGGGCCGCCCGGTGCCGCCGGAGTACACCGATCCCTCCGGGTCGGCGCCGATGATCTGGACCTTCCCGCCGGAGACCTCCTTGAGGTATCGGCCGGTGCCGGTGATGGTGCCGCCGGTGCCGACGCCCGCCACGAAGTGGGTGACCTTGCCGTCGGTGTCGCGCCAGATCTCCGGGCCGGTGGTCTCGTAGTGGCTGGCCGGACCGCCGGGGTTGGAGTACTGGTCGGGCTTCCACGCGCCGTCGATCTCCCGCACCAGGCGGTCGGAAACGCTGTAGTAGCTGTCCGGGTGATCCGGCGGCACCGCGGTCGGGCAGACCACGACCTCGGCGCCGTAGGCGCGCAGCACGTTGCGCTTGTCCTCGCTGACCTTGTCGGGGCAGACGAACACGCAGTTGTAGCCGCGCTGCTGCGCGACCAGGGCGAGGCCGACGCCGGTGTTGCCCGAGGTGGGCTCGACGATGGTGCCGCCGGGGCGCAGCTTCCCGGACTGCTCGGCGGCATCGATCATCTTCACCGCGATCCGGTCCTTCGAGCTGCCGCCCGGGTTCAGGTATTCGACCTTGGCCGCGACCAGTCCCGCGTTCGGTCCGACGACCGAGTTCAACCGGACCAGCGGCGTGTTGCCGATGAGATCCACGACATGATCCGCGATGCGCATGGACCCCATAGTTGCAGACGCACTAACTGTGAGTTCGCGCACGCCACGTGCAGCGGGCGCGGACTACCGGCGAACCGCCGCCCGCGGCCTTAGGATCGCTGCCATGAGGCAGCCGAACATCGCCCGCGCCGCAACGATTCTGGCCGGATCCGCGGTGGCCCTGGTGGTCGGATCCGGCGCGCACGCGGAGGCGGCGACCGTCGAATTCCCGCAAGTGCCCACGCTCGCGCGCGGTGGTCTGTGCTGGACCAGCATCCGCACCTGGGCCGACACCGGTCCCGAATGGCCGGGGCGCGCCATCCTGAACGTCCGGGCGCTACCCGTCAGCGGCATCGGGCCCGGCATCTATCCCTTGGCGCCCCTGTGCGAGGTCCGCACCACCGTGGCGTGGCGCAACGTCAGCACCGGCGCGACGGGTAGCTACGACAACGTCGTGGTCACCGGCATCTACGGCAGCATCCAGTACGCGCTGTTCCAGGACACCGGCCCGGGGCTGGTGGAGGTCACCGTCTCCACCGACGCGGCGAGCATCCCCGCTCGCGGCAGCTTCGTGGTCCCTGGCTGAGGTCAGTCGGTCCACGGACTCGGCACCCACCGTGACAGCTGCACCGAGCGGGCACCCCGTGGTCCTGTGCTGACGTCGGCCCGGAGCCGGAGACTCGGTCACGCACGGGTGATAACTCCACGCCGCGCCGACGGCGGAGCCGGATCGGGACGACCCCTCCGGCGTCGGCGGCCGTGCTCCACCGCTAGGCGAACGGCTGCCAACTCACGCACCGACGCTCGGATACGGCCCGTTTCGCGCCTCGCGCCGTTCACAGTCCGATACCGGCCGACGCGCCGCTTCGCCCCACGCGGGCCACGACCGCTGACCTGTCCGGGGAACCCGAACCGCCCCACCGGCGAGCAGGGCCGCCGGGACGACGAGCGCCGATTCGTCGGCACTCGTCGTCCCGGCGGGATTTCGTAAAATCGCTGCCGTGAGCGCACCTCGATCTCGCCGGCGCGCCGCGGCGATCACCGGTGCGGCGGCCATGCTCGCCGGTTCCGGGGCGGGCACCGCGTGGTGGGCGACCTACCGCCTGCTCATGGCGCAGGCGGGCGTCGCGCGCGGAATGATCGGCCGGGACACCTCGAAGCCGCCGGAGGCCGACGGCATCTACACCGCGGGTTGCACGGAGCCCGAGCCCTGGCGCACCGGCAAGCACGCCGACCTGCACCTGATGATCTTCGGCGACTCCACCGCGGCCGGCCTCGGCTGCACGGTGGCCGACGAGGTGCCGGGCGTGCGCCTGGCGCGGGGCCTCGCCGAGGCGACCGGACAGCGGATCCGCCTGAGCACCAAAGCGATCTCCGGCGCCACGTCCAAGGGCCTGGCCGGCCAGGTCGACGCGATGTTCGTCGCGGGCCCGCCGCCGGATGCCGCGGTCATCCTCGTCGGCGCGAACGACGTCACCAAGAAGCACTCGATCCGCGCCTCGGCGCGCAGGCTGGCCGCCGCGGTAGCCCGGCTGCGCCGCGCCGACGCGGTGGTGGTGGTCGGCACCTGCCCGAATCTCGGCACGGTGGCGGCCATTCCCCAGCCGCTGCGGACCGTCGTGCAGAACTGGAGCGTGCGGTTGGCGAAGGCGCAGCACGTCGCGACGACGGTCGCGGGCGGGCACCCGGTGCGCATGGGCTACCTGCTCGCGCCCGAGTTCCGCGCCGCACCAGAGCTTCTGTTCTCCGCGGACGGATTCCACCCCTCGGCCGCCGGCTACGAACTGGCCGCCGCGCAGTTGCTCCCGGTGTTGCTGGGGGCACTGGGCGGGACAGGCGCTTCCGGTACTCGGCGGCGCGACGTAGATTCGGTACGAACCGGCGAGTAACAACTCCGGTTCGCCAGAACCGTCCGACCCAAGGAGTCCTCATGCCTGAGGCCGTCATCGTTTCGACCGCACGCTCTCCGATCGGCCGGGCCCGTAAGGGTTCGCTGGTCGATATGCGGCCCGACGATCTGACCACGCAGATTGTGCGGGCAGCGCTCGACAAGGTGCCTGCCCTGGACCCCGCCCAGATCGACGACCTGATCCTGGGCTGCGGCTCGCCGGGCGGTGAGCAGGGCTTCAACATCGCCCGCGTCGTCGCCGTCCAGCTGGGCTACGACTTCGTGCCCGGCACCACCGTGCATCGCTACTGCGCTTCGTCGCTGCAGTCCACCCGGATGGCCTTCCACGCGATCAAGGCCGGCGAGGGCGAGGTGTTCATCTCCGCGGGTGTGGAGACCGTGTCGCGGTATGTGAACGGCTCGGCCGACAGCTGGCCGAACACGCAGAACCCGCTGTTCGCCGAGGCGCAGGCGCGCACCGCGAAGACCGCCGAGGGCGGCGCGGGCATCTGGCACGACCCGCGCGAGGACGGCCTGATCCCGGATGTCTATATCGCGATGGGGCAGACCGCCGAGAACGTGGCGACCTCCACCGGCATCACCCGCGAGGACCAGGACCGCTGGGGCGTGCGCTCGCAGAACCGCGCCGAGGAGGCGATCTCCAGCGGCTTCTTCGAGCGGGAGATCACCCCGGTGACGCTGCCGGACGGCACCGTGGTCAGCAAGGACGACGGCCCCCGCGCCGGGGTCACCTACGAGGCGGTCTCGGCGCTGAAGCCGGTGTTCCGCCCGGACGGCACCGTCACCGCGGGCAACTGCTGCCCGCTCAACGACGGCGCGGCCGCGCTGGTGATCATGAGCGACACCAAGGCAAAAGAACTCGGGCTGACGCCGCTGGCGCGGATCGTGTCCACCGGTGTGTCCGGTCTGTCGCCGGAGATCATGGGCCTGGGCCCGATCGAGGCGTGTAAGCGCGCGCTGGCGCTGGCGGGCAAGACCATCGACGACATCGATCTGGTCGAGATCAACGAGGCGTTCGCGGTGCAGGTGCTCGGTTCGGCGCGGGAGCTGAAGATCGACGAGGACAAGCTGAACGTCTCCGGCGGCGCGATCGCGCTGGGCCACCCGTTCGGCATGACCGGCGCCCGGATCACCACCACTCTGATCAACAACCTGCAGACCCACGACAAGCAGTTCGGTCTGGAGACGATGTGCGTCGGCGGCGGCCAGGGCATGGCGATGGTCATCGAACGCCTGAGCTGATCCGTAGACGGAGACGGGCGGGCGCCGGATCATCCGGCGACCGCCCGTCTCGCTATGACTAGTCGTTCTGGAAGTAGCTCAGCAACCGCAGGATCTCGACGTACAGCCAGACCAGGGTGACGGTGAGACCGAGGGCGACGCCCCAGGCCGCCCGCTCCGGGGCCTGCGCCCGGATCAGCTGATCGGCGGCGTCGAAGTCGAGCAGGAAGCTGAACGCGGCGATGGCGATGACCACCAGACTGAACACGATCGCCAGCGGGCCGCCGTCGCGCAGGCCGAGGCCGCCGTCGATGAAGAAGCTCGCGACCAGGTTGCCCAGCATCAGCACCAGGATGCCGATCATGGCGCCGACGATGATCCTGGTGAAGCGCGGCGTCACCCGGATGGCGCCGGTCTTGTAGACCACCAGCATGCCCGCGAAGACACCGAAGGTGCCGAGCACCGCCTGGCCGATCAGCGCGCTACCGCCGACCCCGCCGAACTCGACGTTGGTGAACATGAACGACAGCGCACCGAGGAACAAGCCCTCTGCGACGGCGTAGGACAACACGAGCACCGGGTTGTCCATCTTGTTCGCGAAGGTCGCGATCAGCACCAGCACCAGGCCGACCAGGCCGCCGACGATCACGAACAGCGGCGCGAGCGAGGTGTTCGCGTTGGTGAGGCCGTAGGAGACGATCGCGGACAGAGCCAGCACCGCCAGGGTGATGCCCGTCTTGGTCACCACGTCGTCGATGGTCATCGACCGCGTGGTGGGAGGAGCCTGCTGGTAGGGCTGTGGGTACTGGCCGTGCTGCTGCGGGTACTGGCCGTACTGGTTGCCGAACTGTCCCGCGGAGGTCACGCCGGAACCGAAGTTGGCGTATCCACCGCCCTCCTGCCTGGGCAGGTTCCTGAAAACCGGATTGCTCGTGGTACGCATGAACGGCGTCCCTTTCTGGAGTCGTTGCCGCTGTTCATCGAGTTCGTTCCCTCGATATCCAACTGCCCTGTCCAACGTTTGTCATCCGTCCCGAGTTCCCGGGGGAGTCTCGCGGAGCCGGACAATTCGGACTCTACCGCTGCCGCGGGTCGTGCAAGCCACGCACCGAACGAGTCACGGTGAATTTCCGGTTGCGGCCCATGACCTCGGTCCGGCCCACCATCCGCTCGACCACGGCCCGATAGTTCAGATGTGAGTTGTACACCGTCCACAGCTCACCACCCGGGCGCAGCACCCGCCCGGTCTCGGCGAACATCTTGATCGCCGATCCCGTGTGCACGGCCGCGCCGACGTGGAAGGGCGGATTGCACAGCACGAGGTCGGCGCTGTTGTCCGCGGCCGACGACATGGCGTCGTCGCGTACTACGCACACCCGATCGGCGACCCCGTTCGCCTCGGTGGTGGCTCGCGCCGACGCGACCGCCGCGGCGGATTGATCGGTGGCGATCACCTTGATGCCCGGCCGCACCGTCGCCAACGCGACGGCCAGGATGCCGGTGCCGCAGCCGAGATCGATGGCATCGCGCGCGTCCGGCTTCATCAGTCGCAGGTGCTCGAGCAGGAACCTGGTGCCGATGTCCAGGCGCGCGCCGGAGAAGGCCGCCCCGTGCGCGACCACCTCGAAACCGAGCTCGTCCAGCCGCTCGCGGACCGGAAACGCCTGTTCGGCCACGGGTTTCGGACCGGTGACCAGCAGCGTCCGCGACTTCTGCCTGCCACGGCTGGCGCGCACCTCGGAGAACGACTGCGCGAGAACCTCGTTCATCGACTTGGTCAGATATTTGTCGCGCCCGCCCGCGTACACCTCGACCGCCGGATCCGCGTAGCGGGCGATGGCGTCGGCGACCTCGGCCAGCCCGGCGAGTACCCGGGGCAGGCGGAGCAGGACCACCCGGGCATCACGCAGCAACTCCGGACCGAGGGGATGCGCCGTGTAGCGATCCGACAGTCCCGCCGCACGAGCGTTGTTGGCGAGGGCGAGTTCGCCCGTGAGCAGGTCTTGATGCACCCTGACGTCGCGCAGATCATGCCCCGCGATGGCGCCGAGGGTCAGCGCACCATAGGCGTCGCCGATAACGGCTACTTTCCCGCTATCGGCGGTCGACAGGGCGTCGGCCGCGACGTCGAGGATCAGCCGATCGGCGGCGTCCACCGCGTAGAGGTTCAGCGCCTCCACGTCCGGATACCGCCGCAGCCGGCTCAGTACGTCCTCGACATCTCCCACACCTCAAGTGTGCTAGATCGTTGCCGCAAGACCGCGCCCACCCCGGCCAATTGATGCCGCCATGGTCCCGGCATCGCGGCTTGCGCGCTGAACCGCCGCGCGACAGGCCTTTTCGCCGGTGCTTCGAGCAACAGTCGCACGGGGACGAGTCGACCGCTTGCCGACCGCGTCCGAAAGGGCAAGCGCGTGCGCGGCGTACGTGCGCCCTCACGTCTCGGATGAAAGCGACGGGCGAATCAGCCGCAACGCGCTCCGGTTACGCCATCCCACGCGTTGCGCTGAGTAGCATCTGCCCATGCGCAACAGGATGGTGTTCCTGGCCGCGGCCGCGACGGCACTGCTCACGGGCTGCGGTGACGGCGGGGCGGGGCCGGGCCTCCCGGTCGCCTCGACGACCCGGACGTCGGCCGCGGCGGCGCAGGCCCCGGTCCCCGGCGATGCCGCGCCGAAGCAGGGCAAGCCCTCCGGTGACGCGGCGCTCACGGTGACCGACGTCCGCCTGGGGCGTCAGGCCGGTTTCGATCGCGTGGTCTACGAACTCGGCGGCGTCGGCACACCCGGCTGGGTCGTCCGGTACACCGACCGCGCCGTGCAGGACGCCAGCGGCAATCCCGTGGACGTGGCGGGCCGGTCGATCCTGGAAGTGCGGATCCTCGGCTCCGCCTATCCGTTCGACAGTGGCGTGACACCGTACGCGGGCCCCGACCCGGCGGTGAATCCGGAGGTCCCCGGCATCGCCGGTGTCTATCGGACCACGGTGTACGAGGGTGTCACGCAGTCGTTCATCGGCGTGCAGGCCGACCGGCCCGCCTTCACCGTCACGGCGCTGGCCGACCCGACCCGGCTGGTCGTGGACATCGCGAGCCCGTAGATACCGGTACCGCCAACGGGTATGACCCCGGTAATACCGGCTAGACTCGGTACCCGTGGTCGATCACCGCAGACTCCGCGCCGCCGGGCCGCCCCGGCTGGTCGGGCTGCTGACGCTCCTGCTCGGAGTCGTCGCCATGCATTCGGTGGTCTTCGGAGCCTCGGAACACGCCCACATCGCCGGTGCGCACGTCGCCGCGAAGCTCGCCTTCGCGGCAGCGCCCGACAGCCCTGGACGGACTGCCGCTCCTCGTCACGTCACCGGTCAGGAAGCGACCAGCTCGCACCATTCGACATCGCCACGCCCGGACAGCGCTGCGAGCGGCCACGATCGACTTCGGTCGCAGGACCCCGCCCGCGTCGCGGACGGTGATCTCCTCCGCTCGGCGCATACGCCGGTGACCGCGCCCGACGATTTCTTCGCCGGGCGAGCCATCGTAGACAAGGCAGCACACGCCGAAGTCGGGCGAGCGCTCGCCGCCACCGCATCGCGGACCGGAACCCCGCGAGCACTCGCAGCCCCCGCAGCACACAGCGGAACCGCACCAGCCCTCGTCACGACGAAGCTCGCCCATTGCGCAGGCGGCGGGTGCGACGGGGGCCACGGCACGCTGCACGGCTGTGTCTTCATCCTGGTCGCCTTGCTCGCGCTGGCCGCGTTGGTACTGCTGTACCGGATGGCGGTCGATCGCCCCGGCGCCGGTGCGGCACGGCCGCGGCACTGGCGGGCACGGCGGGAACGACCACCGCCCTGGACCGTGCTCACCTTGGCCGAACTGGCGATTCTGCGGATCTGACAGGTCCGCCGCGGCCGTGTGTCCGAACCACGGTCGCGGCCTCGTCGACTCCGTCCTTCCGAACTTCGCCCTTGACAAGGAGCACCCATGTTCATCACCCGTACCCGCTCGGTCCTCGTCCTCGCCGCGGTCGCCGCGGTGAGTCTCGCCGGATGCGGCGACGCCGAGACCGGGCACACCACCGAGCACGGCACCTCGACAACCACCTCGGCCGGCCCGAGCACGTCAGCGCGCACCGACTACAACGACGCCGACGTGACATTCCTGCAAATGATGTATCCGCATCACGCCCAGGCCGTCGAGATGGCGCAACTGGTGCCGAGCCACACCGACAACCAGCAGTTGCGGGCACTCGCGACGCAGGTCGAGCAAGCACAGGCCCCGGAGATGCAGCAGATCACCGCCCTGTTGCAGAGCTTCGGCAAACCCGCGCCCACCACGAGCGAGGGACACGGCGGCCACGGCATGCCCAGCATGCCGGGCATGATGTCCGCCGAACAGATGGCGGCGCTGCGGGCGGCATCCGGTCCGGATTTCGACCGTCAGTGGCTGACCATGATGATCGATCACCACCAGGGCGCGATCGCCATGGCCGAAACGGAGCTGGCCGACGGCCGGAACGCCGAGGCCAAGGGGCTCGCCCAGGCGATCATCGCCGCCCAGCGGGTCGAGATCGAGCAGATGCGGATCATGCTCGGCCAGAGCTGAGCCGGTCACCGCGCCGATATCGGTTGACCATCGATATCGGCGCGGGCGCGCGTGTCCCGTCCGCACAACGTACGGTCGGATCGTCCGGCTCCGTCCATCCGTCCCGGCCGGACGTCCGAGGGGAGTGAGGGACCGATCATGCGACGACTCGAACGCGCGGGCCTGCAGGCGACCGCGATGGCCATCACGGCGGGCGTGCTGCTCATCGGCGCCTGCGCACAGCAAGTCTCCGGTACGGCGGAGGTGAATCGGACCGACCTCGCGGCGTACGCCTCCGAGGTGACCTCCTCCTCGGCCGCCGCCTCGTCGTCCCGGGCCGCCGCCGTCGAACGCGCGACCGGCTCGGCCTGCGACGCCTTCCTGGCCGCGAACGGCAGCTCGGTACGGGCATTCAACGACTACATCGATGCCAGCAACACCAAAGGGCGCGCAGATCCGGAGACCAACGGCAAAGCGGACACCGCTGTCTCGACGCTGCGCAATAATGCGCGCTCGGTCGACCAGAACGTGACCAGAGACGTGCCGTCCGCGATCGCCACCCCGCTGCGCGCCTACCGCGACGACACCAACGCCCTGGCCGACACGCTGGCCCGCCGCGCCGACACCGACACGCTCAACGCGGCGATCGACCGGTTCAACGCCACCAAGAACAGCGCGCTGACGGCCTGCCAAGGTCACGGCACGCGCTGACCGGCACCCTGTTCCCGCCGGTAACCGGCACAAGACCGCACGCTGACGCTGCGGGCGCTCACCCGCGACATCACACTCGTCGCCGCGGTGGTGGGCACCTGCAGGCTTACGTCTCCGGTGCGGTAGTCCAGCAGTTGGCCGACGACCGGGCGCAGCGCCGGACCGGTCTCACCGAGGACGAATGGCGGCCATCGCCCTTACATCCGCGAGGTCATCGCGAATGGCGCGTACGCCCGATTCGCCCGGCAGGTGCGCGCCGCGGTGGACCAGGACGCGGACGACCGTTCCGCCTTCGGACTCACCTGCGTGCCGAACGGCATCGCCGCGCACGCCGGCGGGTCACCGAGCGCCGACGAAGCGGGCGGGCGGCTCCTTCTCATCGGTGAGGAATCCCCCTGTGCGGCTATAGCATCTGGCGCGTTTACTGCCACGCGGAACGGGACGAAGATATGACCAGCGGTATCCGGAATCCCCGCCCCTCCGCCCGGAACGGCCGGCGCCGCAGGTCGGCCGACTCGGCAGCACCGACGTTCGCCGCGCTGCTGGCCGCAGCGGCGGAGCACAATCCCGACGGCATCGCGGTGCGGTCCGACGACACCGAGATCACCTACCGTGACCTCGACGCCCAGTCCTCCCGCCTGGCCCGCACGCTGCTGGCGGCGGGTGCTGGGCCGGAACGGGCGGTAGCGGTGACACTGCCGCGTTCGCTCGATTCGGTGCTCGCGGTGTGGGCCATCGCGAAGACCGGCGCGGCCTTCGTCCCCATCGATCCGGCACTTCCGTTGTCTCGCATCCGATTTCAAGTTTCGGATAGCGGCGTCGTGCTGGGCTTGACGCGCACCGAGCATGCGACCGCGCTGCCCGCCGAGGTGCGCTGGCTCGCGTTGGACGATGCCGAGGTGGCCGCGCAGGTGGCGGCGAACCCCGCGAGCCCGATCGCGTATTTCGAACGCCCGGTTCGGCTTCGGCCCGCCCACGCGGCCTACGTGATCTACACGTCCGGATCGACCGGACGCCCGAAAGGCGTCACCGTCACCCACGCCGGGCTCGCCCCGCTGTGCGCCGAATTGGCCACCCGGCACGCGCTGGACAAAGACGCGCGCGTGCTGCACTTCGCGTCACCCAGTTTCGACGCCTCGATCCTGGAGTTGCTGCTCGCGATCTCCTCCGCCGCCACACTCGTGATCGCCCCGTCGACCCTGTACGGCGGCGCCGCCCTGGTGGAACTGCTCGCGCGGCAGGCCGTCACCCATGCTTTCCTCACCCCGTCCGCACTGGCCACCATCGAACCGGCCGGACTGCCCGCCCTGCGCTCGGTCATGGTCGGCGGCGAACCCTGCGCCCCGATGCTGCCACGGCACTGGGCGACCGGAGGGCGCCTGTTCCACAACGCCTACGGCCCGACCGAGTCCACCATCGTGGCGACGCTCAGCCCGGCGCTGTCACCGGACACACCGGTCACCATCGGGTCGGCCGTGCCCGGCATGCGCTGCCAGGTGCTCGATCACCGGCTGCGGCCGGTCGGCACCGGCGTCGTCGGCGAGCTGTACGTGTCGGGCCCAGGAGTGGCGAGGGGATACCACGGGCGACCCGATCTGACCGCGCAACAGTTCCTCGCCGACCCGTTCGGACCGCCCGGCTCCCGGATGTACCGCACCGGCGACCTCGTCCGCCGCACCACCGCCGGCGCTCTCGACTATTTCGGCCGGGCCGACGACCAAGTCAAGATTCGGGGCTTCCGGATCGAACTCGGCGAGATCGACGCGATCCTCTCGACCCAGCCGGGCGTGCGGCTGGCGGTGACCGTCGACCGCAAGACCGGCTCGGGCGAGACCACGCTGGCCGCGTTCGTCCAACCGGAACCGGGACACGCCCCCGACACCGCGGCCCTGGCCGACGCGCTGACCGCACTGCTGCCGAAATATATGGTGCCGAACACGATCACGGTCGTGGACCGGATCCCGCGCACCCCGACCGGTAAGGCCGACCGGCCCGCGCTGCGCGTGCGTGCCCTCGACGAGCCGGACCATCGGCCCGCCACCGACCTCGGCGAGGAAACGGTCGCCGAGGTGTTCGCACGCGTGCTGGGCCGCGAGCGGTTCAGCGCCGACGCCGACTTCTTCGCGGCGGGCGGCAATTCACTGCTGGCGACCCAGGTGGCCGCGCGCCTGAGCGAAACCTGGCGGCTGCGCATTCCGCCGCGGCTGGTGTTCGACCATCCGACGGTGCCCACCTTGGCGAAGGCCATTCGCTCGCAGCAGTTCGACACGGCCCGCCCGGTGCTGCGCGCGCAAGCGAGGCCGCAGCGCATCCCGCTGTCGCCCGCCCAGTTGCGGTTCTGGTTGCGCAACCAGTTCGACACGACGTCCTCGGTGGACAACATCGGCTTCGCGCTGCGGCTGTCGGAACTGGACGTCCCCGCCTTGCGCGCGGCGTTCGCCGATACCGTCGAACGGCACGAGGCGTTGCGCACGAAGTACCCGGCCGACGAGACCGGGCCGCGCCAGCTGATCCTCGACACCGACTGCGTGGTGGACGATTTCGTGGTGGAGGAACTGCCCGACGAGGCGGTGCCCGACCGGGTACGGGCGATCCTGCGGCACGGGTTCGACGTGTCTGCCGAAGTGCCGCTGCGCGTCCGGCTGCTGCACACCCCCACCGAATACGTCCTGGTCTGCGCCCTGCACCATATCTGTGCGGACGAGTCGTCGCTCGCGCCGCTGGCCCGCGACGTGGCGATGGCCTACGCCGCGCGCAGCGCGGGCGCCGCTGCGGCCTGGCAGCCGCCGGATGTCCAGTACGCCGACTACGCGCTGTGGCAGAAGGACTTACTCGGTTCCCGCGACGACCCGGAGTCTCTGCTGTCGCGACAACTGGCGTACTGGACCGGAGAGCTGGCCGGCCTGCCCGACGAACTCGATCTGCCCGCCGACCGGCCCCGCCCGCCGGTGGCCACACTGCGCGGCTCGGCCACTCAGCGGTCGGTGCCCGCGACCCTGCACCGTGACCTGCTCACGCTCGCCCGCGCCCACCGGGCGACGCTGTTCATGGTGATGCGCTCGGCGCTCGCCGTGCTGCTGGCCCGCCTGTCCGGCAGCGCCGACATCGCGATCGGCGTGCCGATGACCAATCGAGCCGAGCCCGCGCTCGCCGATGTCGTCGGCATGTTCGTCAATACGACCGTCTCCCGGACCAGGATCGAGCCCGCGGAGCGTTTCACCGCTCTGCTGCGCCGCACCAGGGAGCGGGACCTGCTCAACTTCGCGCACTCCGAGGTGCCCTTCGAGCACGTGGTCGACGCGGTCGATCCGACCCGCTCGCCCGGACGTCACCCGCTCTACCAGGTCGGCTTCGCGTTCCAGAACTTCACGCAGGCCACCCTCGAGCTGTCCGGGCCGAGCGTGTCGTTCCTCGACGTGGACGCCGACACGGCGAAGACCGATCTGCACATCGGAGTGGTGGACACCCGTGACGACGACGGCGAGCCCGGCGAGATCATCATCCGATTCGGTTACAGCACCGACTTGTTCGACGAGCACACCGTGCAGCGCTTCCTGGACGGCTACATCCGCATCTTGCGGCAGGTCGCGGCCGAGCCCGGCGCAGTCGTCGGGGATATCGACATCATGGACCCGGTCGAGCACAAGCGCATCCGGTCGTGGGGCGCCGGAGCCTGGCACGCCGTTCCGGCCGAGCCGCTCGCCGCGGCGACGGCGCGGCATGCCGCTGCGACGCCGGATGCGATCGCCGTGGTGTGCGGGCCCGAGACGCTCACCTACGCGCAACTGTGCGAGCGCTCCGCGCGCCTGGCCCGCTGGTTGATCGAGCGGGGCGTGGGGCCGGAGAGCGTGGTGGCGGTGGCGATGCGGCGGTCGATCCAGCAGGTCGTCACGCTGCAGGCGATCGTGGCGGCGGGCGCGGCCTGGGTGCCGATCGATCCCGGCCACCCGGCCGAACGCATCCGGTACGTGCTCGAGTCGGCGTCGCCACGGTGCGTGCTGACC
Source organism: Nocardia sp. CY41 (assembly GCF_009829325.1). GTDB lineage: Bacteria > Actinomycetota > Actinomycetes > Mycobacteriales > Mycobacteriaceae > Nocardia. Next base: position 191,425 of record NZ_VUOS01000015.1, on the reverse strand, counting down.
ACCGCCGCGGACGGCTTCACGGTCACCGAGGCGTACGACGTCGATGCCCTGGATCTCGATCGCTTCGGCTCCGCACCCGTGCTCGACGCCGAGCGCCGGGCGTCCTGGCACGCCGACCATCCCGCCTATCTCATCTACACCTCCGGCTCGACCGGTCGCCCCAAGGGAGTGGCGGTCAGCCATCGGGCGATCGTGCACCAGCTCGCCTGGATGCAGGCCGAATACGGCGTCGACGCCACCGACGTCTATCTGCACAAGACCCCCGCGACCTTCGACGTGTCCCTGTGGGGCTATTTCCTGCCCTTGCGCGCGGGGGCGCGGCTGGTACTGGCCGGCCCGGAGGAGCATCGCGACCCGGCGGCACTGGGCCGACTGATCGCCGAGCACCGGGTGACGCTCACCGATTTCGTTCCCGCGATGCTCACCGTCTTCGCCCAGCACGCGACGGATGCCGAATTGTCCTCGCTGCGCGCCGTTTTCGTCATCGGCGAGGCATTACCTCCGGAGACCGCGCGGGCCTTCGCAAGCGTGTGCGCGGCCGGATTGCACAACCTGTACGGACCCACCGAGGCCGCGGTGAGCATCACCCGGCACGCCGTCTCGGCCGCCGACCACACCTCTGCCACGGTCTCCATCGGCGTGCCGGAGTGGAATTCGCGATGCCAGGTCCTGGACGAACGGCTGCGGCCGGTTCCGGTGGGTGTGGCGGGCGAACTGTACCTGGGAGGCGTTCAGCTGGCCCGCGGTTATCACGGCGCATCCGGCCTGACCGCGGCCCGGTTCGTCGCCGATCCGTCGCATCCCGGCGAGCGGATGTACCGGACCGGCGACCTCGTGCGATGGAACCGCGGCGGCAACCTCGACTATCTGGGTCGCACCGACTTCCAGGTCAAGGTGCGCGGCCATCGCATCGAACTCGGCGAGATCGAAGCCGCCCTGCTGGCCGATCCGGCGGTGGGCCGCGCCGCGGTGGCGGTCAAGGGCTCCGATGCCGGAGACCGGCTGGTCGGCTACGTGGTCGCCGCGCCAGGAGCCACGGTCGATCCGGACGCGGTGCGGCACTCGGCCGCTCGGGTGCTGCCCGGCTACATGGTGCCGTCGGCGGTGCTGGCGCTGGACGCCTTCCCGGTGAACACCAGCGGGAAGCTCGACCGAGCCGCGCTACCTCAGCCGGTGTTCGCCGCACGCACCGAGGTACGCCCCGGCACCCCACTGGAGCGCGCCATCGCGGAAGTCTTCGCCGAGGTGCTCGCGGTGTCGCCGATCGGCGTCGGCGACGACTTCTTCGAACTCGGCGGTTCGTCGCTGCTCGCGTTCACGCTGCACCAGCGGCTGTCGGACCGGCTGCGGCGCGACGTGCCGATGTCGGCGATCCTCGCTGCCCCGACGGTGGGCGGCCTCGCGGCGCGGTTGGCCGGTGCGTGCGCCCCCACCGCTCCCACGCCGGAAGGCGACGCCGTGTTGGAGCCGGAGATCGGCATCGGTGGATGCCGGCCCGCGCACACCGGGCCGCCGCAGGAGGTGCTGCTGACCGGCGCGACCGGCTTCCTCGGCGCCCACCTGCTGCAAGAACTGCTGGACCGCACCGACGCGCGGGTGTGGTGCGTGGTGCGCGCCGACGACGCCGAGGAAGGCATCGACCGGATCCTGGCCGCCCTGAGCCACTACCGGCTCGCCGGGACGACCGCCGCGGAGCGGATCGTCGTCGTCGCGGGAGACCTCACCGCGCCGCGCCTCGGCCTGGGCCCCGCCGACTACGAGTGCTTGGCCGACAGCATCGACGCGATCTACCACAACGGCGCGCGCGTCAATCACGTCGACCCCTACGCCCGGCTCCGACAGGCCAACGTGGAAGGCACGCGAGAACTGCTGCGGTTGGCGACGACGCGGCGAGTCAAGCCGTTCCACTTGGTCTCCACCATGGGTGCGGCCGTCGCCGCGGCGCCGGCTTCGCCGGTGGTCAGCGAAGACGTGCGGCTGGGCGCCGATCAGGTGTCCGGCAACGGCTATCTCGCGTCCAAATGGGTCGCCGAGGAACTGGTCCGCCAGGCCGGCGAGCGCGGCGTGCCCATCGCCATCTACCGCCCGGGCACCATCTGCGGGTGCCCCGAGGTCGGCGTGAACAGCCCGCAGGATTCGCTGTGGAACATGGTGCGAGCCGCCGCGATGCTCGGCATGGCGCCCGACGTCGGCGACGCGACCGTCTCCTTGGTTCCGGTGAGCTACGTGGCGGGCGCGATTGTGGAGATCTCCGTCCGGCCGCGCTCGCGAACCGTCTATCACCTGGTCAACCGAGCCCCGGTGGCGGTCGGCGAGATCCTCGCGAGTCTGCGAGCGCACGGGCTCCCGCTGGCGACGATGCCGGAGGACACCGTGCGTGCGGGCCTGGAAAGGGAAGCGCGGCGGCGCGACGCTCTCGGCGACGATTCGCTGGTGCGTGCGGCACTACTGAGCCATGACTTCGCCCGGCTCGCCGGTCATCTCGACTGGGACGACGAACACGCCCGCGCCGCGCTGGCGGGCACCGGGGTGGATTGCCCTGAGGTGGACCGCACGGTGGTGGACACCTTTGTGCGGGAGTTCATCGACTCCGGTTTCCTGCCTGTGGATTGAGGGGATTGAGGATTCTCAGTACCCCGGCGGCGCGGCGGCGGGTTCTTCGGTGCGCCGGCGGGCCTGGGTTCGTGCGCGCACCTGCTCCAGCACGATCATGCCCACACCGGCCACCAGGAAGACGGCCGCGATGATCGCGGCGACGACGGACGAACGGGCCGCCCCCGAGGCCGCCAGCACCGCGGCGGCTATCGCACCCGCCGCCGCGAACAGCAGTAACCCGTACCCCGCCCAGTTCCTGGTGTCGGCCAGCGTCGATCCGGGCGGCGGCGCGGGGTCGCGCGCGATGTCCGGAGCGTCATCGATGGGAGGTATCTCCCATGGCCCGTCGTCCGCTGTCACTGGTATTTCCTCCCGCCGCGATACCGGCCGCTGTCGCGGTATCTGATGCGGGGAGGATGCCCGGATCGTCTCCACCGAAACGCGAGCGCGGACACACCCCGGGCGGGGACGTGGCTTCAGTTGTAGGTCTTGGTGACTCCGTCGAGCAGATGTTCCAGCGTGTCATAGGTCGGGGTGGCGACGACGTCCAGCAGTTCCGCGGGCACCGGGGCTTTGCGTTCGGCGGCGACCTTCGCGAACTGCGCGCCGTCGTTGGTGCGGAAGCCGTGCTCGGCGGCCAGCCGCTGCAACTCGGGATCCGTGGACAGCAGGCGGCCCAGCCGGTCGCCCGTCGCGCCGAACGGCACCAGCGTGTGCCGGGACAACACCGTCGGAGACGGGTACAGCAGCGTCATCTCGGGCTTCACCTGGCCGCGCACGATCGCCTCGACGTACTGCGCCTCGTAGATCCAAGCCATCGGCGTCGGGCCCATGCCCGTGGCGAGGTAGTTGTTGAACGGGCCCTCGGTGGTGTTCTCGGTGTACCCCTGGCCCACGAACAGCCGCGACACCGCGGGCAGGACGGCCTGTTCGGCGGCGGCTCCCTGCACGATCGTGTTGTTGTTCGCGACATAGCTCGCCGCGGCCAGATACATGGCGGCCGAATTCGAGCTGCGTGGATCGGTGGTGGAGATCAGGATGTTCTTGCGCACCGGATACGCGGCGTTGTCGGGCAGTTCGTCCCAGCGGGTACCGTTGCGGACGATTTCGAGGTAGCGGCGCAGGTCCAGCGTCGGCACCGGGCCGGGGCGCAGCGCGCCCGCCTTGGCGAGCAGTTCGGTGATCGGCGTGAACGTCGCGATGGCCATCGGCGAGGAGAACGGCGTGTATTTCGCGGTCACGTTGCGCTGCCGCTGAATTCGCTCGGCCGCCTGTTCACTGGACGGAAAGGCGAAATCGAATTCGGCGAGATCTATGGATGTGGCGATCTGGCGCGACCCGGCGGGCTCGACCTCCACCCGGACGCCGTTGCGCGCCAGTGCGTCGATCACCTTCTGGTCCTGGAAGAAACCCATCTTCTCGGACCCCACGACACCATGGACAACGGTGAGCGGCGCGGCCGGAGCCGGCGCGGCAGCGGGCGCTTCGGGAGTGGGTTGCCGCACCGCGAGGACGACGGCGATCACCGTCAGGATGACGACGGCGCCCACCGCATACGGTGCGAAACGCTTGCTCGACGACCACACCGCGCGCAACTGCGCGAGTTTTCCCGAAGAAGTCACCGAGGGCTCCTGCGCCTTGTCCATCGGGACCGTAGCGGGCTGGACTTCGGCTTCGGGGGACGTCTCCAATTCCCGGCGCACCACCCGCTCGACCAGAATGGGGACGAATTGCCGCACCGGGTGGCCCTCGAACTTCTTTCGCGCCGCGCCCACGGCGGTCTCGATATGCTCCGGAGAATAGGTCTCGGTGTAGTTTTCGACCAGCCGCTCCGTCATCTGACGGATCGCCTGTTCCTCTCGGACGGTATCGACAACCACCACAGTCTCCTCGGCGTCGGGGGGTAACGCGGCAGCGTCTCCGGCCTGCACCGCGCCGGCCAACACTAGCCCCATCGCGTTGCCGCCGACATTCGGGCAGACTTCCCGCCGGTGAACGATTTCGCCTGCGCCGGTGCGTATCTCACGCCGTCTCGCACCTCCGTCGGCCCAGCTCACAGGCCCGCGAACCGCGCAGGCGCCACGCACGCGACAGCCCGCCTACGCCAGGCCGGGGCCCGAACTCGCCATGCAGAATTCAATGGGCAATCGCCGACCCGCCACCACGTGTTGTATTCCCGTTTCCCACCGGCGCGGGGCTGCACGTGGCAGCCGTCGCGCTTTCACACCCGACACGGGCGGCCGGAAGTTACTTTCCGGTAGCGCAGACCTGGAGTTGACGATATCGTCAGCGTACTTGCTGTCGAAAGGAGCGTCATGTCTCGCGTCGCCGTGGTCACCGGTGCGTCGTCCGGAATCGGAAAGGCTACGGCCGCCGCACTGGCCGGACGGGGATACCGGGTGATCGGTACCAGCCGGAATCCCGGCGCCATCGGTTCGGACGCCGTGCTGCCGGGCGTCGAATACCGGGCGCTCGACCTCACCGATACAGCCTCGATCGATGCCTTCGCGGCCGACCTGGACCAGGTCGACGTATTGGTGAACAACGCGGGCGAAAGCCAGGCGGGCCCGCTCGCCGAACTGCCCACCGACGCCGTCGAGCGACTGTTCCAGCTCAACGTGCTCGGTCCGATCGCGTTGACCAAAGCGCTGCTGCCCGGCATGCGGGAACGCCGATACGGGCGCGTCGTCATGGTCGGCTCGATGCTCGCCAGCTTCCCGATGCCTTACCGCTCCTCCTACGTCGCCACCAAGGCGGCGTTGCGCGGCTTCGCGGTCGCCGCCCGCTTCGAGGAGTCCCCCTTCGGCGTCTGGATCACCGCGGTCGAGCCCGGCCAGATCGACACCGGCCTCCGCGAACGACGCACCAAATACCTCACCGATGGCTCCCCCCACACCGCCGACTTCACCACTTTCATGGCGAAGCTCGACGAGAACCAAGCCAAAGGCATCCCCCCCGAAAAGGTCGCCACCACGATTGTCAAAGCAATCGAAGCCGACCGCCCGCACCCCCTCTACGCCGTAGGCAGCAACGCCCCCGCCCTCTTCACCCTCCGCCGCCTCCTCCCCCGCACCGCCATGGAACGCATCATCGCCCGCGCCCACGGCCTTTCGCGTTGACGAAAGGGCTGGACGCGACGGCCTCACATACCGTCTCCCTCGAGCCCCTCAGCAGAGTGAGCTACCGCAGTCGAGCACGAACGCGGGCCCCGACCCAACCTCGTGAAACCCGAAGGTCGACAGCGACTGCCCCACCTCGTACGCGATCTTCCGACTCAGGATGGTGCCCTGTCGAGACCACCCGACTGCCCCCGCATGGATTCGCGCAGTTGCTTCAGCGCGGCCAAGAATGGCTCGTGAACCGCCCGCCACTCTGGTGAACCTGCACCGGCACGCTCGATCGTCACACTCTGAGTGATCAGCGTTTCTCGGATATCTTTCAGCCTGCCGTATGCCAGCCACGCGTTGTCGCAGACGGATTTCGGCGCGAATAATTCGAGTTCGTAGATCGCCGCGACCAGGTGATTCGACCGGAACGCCGCGGTGGCCTCGGCGCGGTCCAGCGGAGACGACCGTCCGATCGCGAGGGCTTGCATGGCGTTGTCGGTCTGGGTCAGGGCCGTCAGATATTTCACGTATGCCTGGCGTCGCGTGTCTTCCAGACGTACCGATCGTTCTCGCCGCGCCCGTATCGTCTCGACGAGCATCGTGGAACCCGCCCCGAGGACCGCGCCGCCCAAAGTCCCCACGACAGCTACCCATTCCAGAGCCACACCCTCACTCTATTACGCCACAACGACTTCGATGCCGCGCGTAGCCGGAGCGGACTATCCACGCGCCGCTCTCACGCTCCCGAGGTTCCGGCCGGGCTGGTGATGTCCGGTGCCGCTTCTTGCGCTGAGCCGCTGGCGGCGGAACCCGGACAGTCCACCTGAGTGCCCCCAGTCGGACTCGAACCGACACTTGGCGGATTTTAAGTCCGCTGCCTCTGCCAATTGGGCTATAGGGGCGTCCGGGACAGCGTACCGAGTCGTACGGCTGTACCGGAATTCCGGCAATTCGCCGGGGTGGCGGGGCGTCGGCCGTGGCCGGGTGCCGGACGGCGCGGTCGGATGACCGGCGCCGGTGACGGCGGTTTCCAGCCCGGGGCTGGCAGGCGTCCCAGAGAACTAGATCGGTGACGGCGGGCTGGTGTTAGCGTCCACCGATCATCTCGGCGTGTCGGATGTCCGGAGCGCGGGTCAGCGGCGCGGCGGCAGCGGGATTCGGGCCAGATCGGTGGCGATGTGGATCTCGCCCGTGAAGTACTTCGCCGCTTCCGCCAGGTGCTCGTCGAGGTCGCGGTAGCGCTGGGAGAAATGGGTGAGCACCAGGGTGCGAACGCCCGCGTCCGCGGCCACCCGCGCGGCTTGGCCCGCGGTGAGATGGCCGTACTCGACCGCCAGATGTTCGTCGGCGTCCAGGAATGTGGCTTCGATGACGAGCATGTCGACATCGGCGGCGAGTTCCCGGACGCCAGGGCACAGCCGGGTGTCCATCACGAAGGCGAAGCTCTGGCCGGATCGCGGTTCGCTGATCTCCGCCAAAGTGACTGTGCGGCCCTCCGACTCGACGCTGCCGCGCTCTTGCAGTTCGGAGATGATCGGGCCGCGCAATCCCAAGGCGCGCAACCGGTCCGGCAGGATGCGGCGACCGGGCGGCTCGCTGAGCCGATAGCCGAAGGTGTCCACCGGATGCGACAGCGGCACCGCCGTCACCGTGAACGGCGCCTCGGGCAGGTCGACGGGCCCTGGTCCGGCCACCGGACGCGGCCGCAGTTCGGCGCGGTGATAGTAGGACGTCGCGTTGACCAGCCGGTCGTAGTACACCGCGCCGGACGCGGGAAACCAGACGTCGACCGGATGCGGCACCCGATCGAGGTTGATCCGCTGCACCACCCCGGCCAGCCCGAGGCTGTGGTCGCCGTGGAAATGGGTGATGGCGATCCGGGTGAGCCCGGTGGCGGTCACACCGGCATAGGTCATCTGCCGCTGCGTTCCCTCACCGGGGTCGAACAGGATCGCCTCGTCGTCCCACCGGAGCAGGTACCCGTTGTGGTTCCGCTGTTTCGTCGGCACCTGACTCGCGGTTCCGAGCACAACCAACTCACGCTGCGACACGGCGTCAGGCTAGCCGCCCACCTCCGAGACGCCGAACACGGCCGCGTCACTCCAGGGCAGGAGCCTTCCGGAGCACGGAGTTGCGCCGGGAGTAGGCGAAGTAGACGACGAATCCGATCAGCATCCACACCAGGAACCGCAGCCAGGTCTCCACCGACAGGTTCAGCATCAGCCACAGGCACGCCAGCACCGCGAGGACGGGGACGACCGGCACGAGCGGAACCCGGAATCCGCGCGGCAGATCCGGGCGCGTGCGCCGCAGGATGAGCACGCCCACCGACACCAGCACGAACGCGAACAGCGTCCCGATGTTGACCATCTCCTCCAGCGTGCCGAAGTCCACGAACCCGGCCAGCAGTGCGCACGCCACGCCGACGATGACGGTGACGCGCACCGGTGTGCCGTTCGCGCCGGTGTGCGCGAGCTTGCGCGGCATCAGTCCGTCGCGCGACATCGCGAACAGCACCCGCGTCTGCCCGAGGTACATCACCATCACCACCGTGGTGAGCCCGGCGAGCGCGCCGATGGAGATGATGTTCTTCGCCCAGGTGACGCCGTGGATGCCGAACGCCGTCGCCAGGGTCGCGTCGTCACCGGCCAGCTCGGTGTAGGGCACCATGCCGGTGAGCACGAGTGACACCGCGACGTACAGGATCGTGACGATGAGCAGCGAGCCGAGGATGCCGCGCGGCACCGCCTTCTGCGGGTTGCGGGTCTCCTCGGCGGTCGTGGCGACCACGTCGAAGCCGATGAACGCGAAGAACACCAGGCTGGCCGCGGCGAGCAGGCCGTACCAGCCGAAGTTGCTGTCTCCGGCGCCGGTCAGATAGGAGAACAGCGACTGCCGCAGGCCCTCGCCGCGCTCACCAGCCTGTGACGGCGGAATATAGGGCGAGAGGTTCGAGGACTTGAAGTAGGTGGCGCCGACGACCAGCACCAGCGCGATCACGCCCAGCTTGATGGCGACCGCCACCGCCGACACCCGCGAGGACACCTTGGTGCCGGTCGCGAGCAGCACGCCGAGCACGGTGATCAGCAGCACCGCGCCCCAGTCGAAGGTCACCGGGCCCAGGTGCACGATCGGGGAGGTGGTGCCGAGTACCTCGCCGAGGTACTGCGACCAGCCCTTGGCCACCACCGCCGCGGCGAGAGCGAATTCCAGGATCAGGTCCCAGCCGATGATCCAGGCGACGAGCTCGCCGAAGGTGGCGTAGGAGTAGGTGTAGGCGCTGCCCGCCACCGGCACGGTGGAGGCGAACTCGGCGTAGCAGAGGGCGGTAAGCCCGCAGGCGATCGCGGCGAACACGAAGGCGAGCGAGACCGACGGGCCCGCGACATTGCCCGCGGTGCGCGCGGTGAGGGTGAAGATGCCCGCCCCGACCACGACGGCCACGCCGAAGACGGTGAGGTCCCAGGCGGTGAGGTCCTTGCGGAGTTTCGAGTCGGGTTCGTCGGTGTCGCGGATCGACTGTTCGATGGACTTGGTGCGGAACAGGCCGCCCCACCGAGACGAGACATCACCCGCCGGATCGGCTTGTGGCCCGGGGTTAGTCACGCGTTCTCCTTAATTCGTGCTGCTGTGCTTGGTGTTCTGTACCCATACGGCGAGTCGATGCACGTCGGCCATAAGTTTGCTGGTCATTAGCGCGTCGGCGGTGACGATCAGCCCCGCACGCACCACGACCTCCCGGTGATACCGGGGTACACGAACCCGTGACCTGGGTCATAGAACCGAGCCAAACTACCCGACACCGATGTCCCGGGACCAACCGGGAAGAAGATACCGGTGCCGAACTTGCCGCTTCGACCATCTCCCGAAGATGGCATCCGGGCGCGATGCCGCGGGGGATTCGTTTGTTCTGTTCACCCCGGCGGAGCAACTCGGACCAGGACACGTGGTTTGCCTGCCGGACGACCGGGCACCCCGCAAGCGACAGGCAAACCAGCCCCCGCCCACACCCAGGAAGCGTTGAGCTGATGGTCCACGTGGAAATCACCGTGCCGACGACACCGGAAGACGTCTTCGCCGTCCTGGCCGACGGATGGCTGTTCTGCGCGTGGGTGGTCGGCGCCACCCACATCCGCGACGTCGACGACGAGTGGCCCGGCGTCGGCGCCCAGCTGCACTACAGCGCAGGCGTATGGCCGTTCACAGTGAACGACACCACCAAGGTCGTGTCGGTGGATCCGCCGCACATGCTCGAACTGGAGGCCAAGCTCTCGCCGCTCGGCGCCGCGTGGATCCGTCTGGAACTCGTCGAGACCGTTCCCGGTGAAACCCAGATCCGGATGTACGAGCACGCCGAACGCGGGTTGGGCAGAATGGTGCCCAATGTGCTGCAAGAGCTCCTGTTGGTGCCGCGGAACATGGAGTCGCTCTCCCGCCTCGCCGACATCGCGGTCGGCAAATCTCGCCGCAGTCGCACCGAACTGGGAGTTCGGGCCGGAACAACCGAGACGCACGCCGAGGTGAAACTCGACGGACACCCGCTGCAGACCTGACCGGACGCGCGGGCCCGAGCGGAATCAGGCGATCGACAAGGCGATGCCGTCGAGGATGTCGTGCTCGCTGACGACCAGTTCGGCGATGCCCGCGCGCCGGGACAGTTCCTCGGCGAGCACCTCGGTGATGACCGCGCCGCCGCCGATCACGTCGACCCGGCCGGGATGCATGGGCCCGAGCGCGGCGCGCTGATCGTGATCCATGGCGATCAGGCGGTCGCAGACCTGGTGGACCTGATCCAGGGTCAAGCGGGTGAGGTGCACCCTTTCGGAGTCGTATTCCGGGAGGTCGAGCGCGACCGCGGCCAGAGTGGTCATCGTGCCCGCCACGCCGACCCAGGTGTGCGCGCCCTCAACGGGCACGTGCGTGAACGCTTCGGTCAACCGCTCGGCGGCGAAGGCGCGGGCGGCGGCGATCTCTTGCGCGGTGGGCGGGTTGCCGCCCAGGCACCGTTCGGTGATGCGGACGCAACCGATGTCGGCGGAGAACGCGGCTCGCACTCCCGCGCTGTCGCCGAACACCAGCTCGGTGGAGCCGCCGCCGAGGTCAACCACGACGAAAGGTCCTGACGCGCTGGACAGCTCGCCGATCGCGCCGGCGAACGACAGGCGCGCCTCCTCGTCACCGGTGATCACCTCGGCTTCCGCGCCCGCGACCACGGCGCCGAGTTCGGCCCGCGCCATGGCGAAGAAGTCCTCCCGATTGGCGGCGTCCCGGGTGGCGGACGTGGCCACCATCCGCACCCGGCCGACCCCCGCCTCGCGCATCAGCGCGGCGTAGTCGGCCAGGGCGACGCGGGTGCGTTCGATCGCCTCGGGCGCCAGCGAGCCGGCGGCGTCGACCCCTTGGCCCAGGCGGACGATGCGCATCTCGCGGTGCACGTCGGCCAGGCGTCCGTCGCCGAGCACGTCGGCGATCAACAGTCGGATGGAATTCGTGCCGCAATCCACGGCGGCTACCCGGTCACTCATCGCTGTGCTCCAGATTCTCGCGGGCGGTCGGATGCGCGGGCCAGTCGGCCGGAATCGCGGTGCCGCGCAAGCCGTGCTCGGCGGCCAGCGCCACGGCCTCGTCGCCGAGCGGATTCACGCCCGGCCCCTTGGCCAGAGCGTGGGCGATCAGTACGTGCAGGCACTTGACCCGTTCGGGCATACCGCCGCCGGTGAAATCGGTGCCCAGCGATTCGATTTCGTCGCGTTCGGCCAGATAGCTCTCGTGCGCGGCGCGATAAGCGGCGGCCAGCTCCTGGTCGGCGGCGAGCCGTTCGGTCATCTCCCGCATCACACCGGCGGATTCCTGCCTGCTCGCCTCGGCGGTGAGCCGGGGATCGGTGAGGTAGTAGAGCGTCGGGAAAGGGGTGCCGTCCGGCAGCCGGGGCGCGGTCTTCACAACGGCCGGGATCCCGTCGGGGGTGCGGTAGGCGATGGCGAGCACGCCGCGCGGTGCGCGGCCCAGCTGCTCGGCGATGATCGCGAGATCCTGGTCGGTGGGTGCGGTCACCTATGTCCTTCCGGTGCTTGCGGTAGTGGCGCGGCGGCCGCGGGCGTCGGCTGCGGCTCGGCGATGCTGCGCCACACTTCGGTGTACCAGGGTTCGGGTTCTCTGGCTCTGGTCGGCGCGGGCGGCGGCGCGGGCGCCTCGATGCCGGGCACCTGCACGATGTACGGCGTCTCGCCGGGCATCACCAGGCGCAGACGATCGCGCGCCTCGGTACGGATGTAGGCCGGATCCTGTTGCTGCGCACGGCGGTCGCGTAATCGGGCCAGATCCGCCTCGAGTTCCTCGCGTTGCTGCGCCAGTTGCGCGGCCTCCGCGCGCTGGGTGAAGTACGTGCGCATCGGCACGGCGAGGGTGAGCGCGAGCCCGCACACCACCATCGCGAGGATCACCGCCTTGCCGGTGGAGAGACCGAGGAAGGTGTGGTCGTGCTTGTCGCCTGCCGAACGGGACGCGGTCTTGCGCGGCTTCGGCTTCTCCGCGGTCTCCGATCGCCTGCGGCCGCGTTTGGCCGCGGCATCGGCCGGGCGTGATCCGGCGGCACGCGACGTGCGGCGGTCCCCGCGCCCGGCCGGACTGGTCCCACGCGCACGTCGCTCCGTCATCTCACGCCTCGGTCTCTACTTCGCGGTGCTCCCGGCGGCCCGCGGGGTCACGCTCGCCGCCCCCGCCGGGCCCGTCGCTCGCACCGCAGGTCAGCTTTCGAACGCGAACCGGGGGAACGCCACGTCGCCGGCGTAGCGCGCCGAATCGCCGAGCGCGTCCTCGATGCGCAGCAGCTGGTTGTACTTGGCGACGCGCTCGCTGCGGGCGGGGGCGCCGGTCTTGATCTGGCCGCTGCCCACCGCGACGGCGAGGTCGGCGATGGTGGTGTCCTCGGTCTCGCCGGACCGGTGCGACATCATCGTCTTGTAGCCGTTGCGGTGCGCCAGCTCCACCGCGTCCAGGGTCTCGGTGAGCGTGCCGATCTGGTTCACCTTCACCAGCAGCGCGTTGGCGGCGCCCTTGGCGATGCCCTCCTCCAGACGCTCCGGGTTGGTGACGAACAGGTCGTCGCCGACGAGCTGGATCTTCTCGCCGATCTGGTCGGTCAGGGTCACCCAGCCGTCCCAGTCGTCCTCCGAGAGCGGGTCCTCGATGGACACCAGCGGGTACGCGCCGATCAGGTCGGCGTAGAACTGCGCCATCTCCTCGGCGGAGCGCACGACGCCCTCGAACTTGTAGCCGCTGCCGGAGGTGTAGAACTCCGTGGCCGCGACGTCCAGCGCGAGCGCCACGTCGCTGCCCAGCGTCAGGCCGGTCTTGCCGATGGCCTCGCTGATCAGGTCGAGGGCGGCCTTGGTGCCCGCCACGTCGGGGGCGAAACCGCCTTCGTCGCCGAGACCGGTGGACAGGCCCTTGGCCTTCAGCACCGCCTTGAGGGCGTGGTAGACCTCCGCACCCCAGCGCAGCGACTCCTTGAACGTCGGCGCGCCGATCGGGGCGACCATGAATTCCTGCACGTCGACGCCGGTGTCGGCGTGCGCACCGCCGTTGAGGATGTTCATCATCGGGACGGGCAGCACGTGCGCGTTCGGACCGCCGAGGTAGCGGAACAGCTCGAGCCCCGAGGACTCGGCGGCGGCGCGGGCCACGGCCAGCGAGACGCCGAGCAGGGCGTTGGCGCCGAGCCGGGACTTGTCCTGAGTGCCGTCCAGGTCGAGCAGGACCTGATCGATCGTGCGCTGCTCCACGGCGTCGAGGCCGATGACGGCGGGCGCGATCTCGTCGAGCACACCCTCGACCGCCTTGCGCACGCCCTTGCCGCCGTAGCGCTCGCCACCGTCGCGCAGTTCCACGGCCTCGTGCTCGCCGGTGGACGCGCCGGAGGGCACGGCGGCCCGGGTCAGGGTGCCGTCGTCGAGAGCGATCTCGACCTCGACGGTGGGGTTACCGCGGGAATCCAGGATCTCGCGAGCTCCGACCTGTTCGATGATGGCCACGAAAACGACACTCCTTCGGCTGCTGACACGGTTGGTCTCACGGGATGGGCCGTGCGCTGCGAGCCTATCGTCCCGTCGGCGACGCGGGTAACCGGCACTCCGGGGATCGGAGGATCACACCCGGCGGCCGATGCTGTAGCTTGCGGCCCGATCGCGCACCGTCAGCAGGTAGGCGCGCGACTGGTTGTAGGTGAGCAGCGCCCGCTGCCAGCCGTGCTCGGAGGTGAGGTCGCCGCCGCTGGCGCACAGGTACCTGGCGGCGGTGAGCGCGGCGTCATCGATGTTCTGCGGATCGGCGACGCCGTCGCCGTTGGCGTCGACGCCCCAGCGCTTCCACGTCTCCGGGATGAACTGCAGCGGGCCGACGGCGCGATCGTGCACCGGATCGCCGTCGAGCGCGCCGCCGTCGGTGTCGTGCACCAGCGCGACGCCGGGCGAGCCGTCCAGCGGGACCCCGATGATCGGCGGGCGGACCGATCCGTCCGCATCCATCTTCGCCCCTCGATGGGTCCCGTGCCTGCTCTCCACGCTCGCGATGCCCGCGAGCGTCGTCCACGCGACGCCGCAGTCGGGACGCGCCCTGGTCATCACGGCCGCCGCGTAGCCGTACGCCTCCAGCGCGATCGACGGGATGCCCAGCCCGTCGGACTGATCGCCGGCCCATCCGCGCAGTTGGACGGCCGTGCGGCCAGGAGCGTCCAAGTCGATCACGGGCAGGGGTGTCCCTGGCCCGGGCGGAATGCCCTCCGGGATCGGGGTGCGGTCGACGCCGCAACCGGCGAGCCCGAGGAGCACCACGACGGCGGCCGACACGCCGGTCTTTCGCAACACCCTTTCCATCATCCAGATGACGGCGCGCACCCGCGGCGAGCCGGTGACGAAGCCCACTGCGTGTCGGGTGCGCACCCGGCTGCGCGCCGTTCGCGGTTCAGACGAGCAGTTCGCTGGTCGCGTTGTGCATCGGCGCGGCGAGAACCGTTTCGGTGTCACCTGTTTCGACGATGCGACCCTGATCGAGAACGAGCAGCGCAGGGCAGTATTCGGCTACCAAGGCCATGTCGTGGGTGATGATCAGCAGGGCGGTTCCGCGTTCGGTGCGAATCCGGTCCAGCAGCGCCATGATCGCCGCCGCGGTGTTGTGGTCCAGTGCCGAGGTGATCTCGTCGCACAGCAGCACGGCGGGTTCGGCGGCGAGGGCGCGGGCCAAGGCCACGCGCTGGCGCTGGCCGCCGGACAGCTCGTGCGGGTAGCGGGCGGCCAGGTCGGCGGACAGCTCGACAGCGGCGAGGAGTTCGGTGATCCGCGGCGCGAGATCCCGGCGCGCGACGCGCCCGATCCGCCGCAGCGGGCGGCCGACTGCCTGCGCCACTGTGCGGCGGGGGTTGAGCGCGGACCTCGGATTCTGG
This sequence comes from Nocardia sp. CY41, assembly GCF_009829325.1. Classification (GTDB taxonomy): domain Bacteria; phylum Actinomycetota; class Actinomycetes; order Mycobacteriales; family Mycobacteriaceae; genus Nocardia. The sequence goes on along the minus strand of NZ_VUOS01000015.1, from coordinate 176,284 downwards.
GTGACCAGTTGTATCCCGCCCGCGCCGTATCGGATTCGCCGGTCCGCACCCACGGTGATCGCGGTCCCGCCCAGTTCGAGTGCACCGGTCGCCGAACCGTGCAATCCCGCGATGACGCGCGCCAAGGTGGTCTTGCCCGCGCCAGACGCGCCGACCACCGCGAGCGCAGAGCCCGCTTCGAGCGCGAGGTCGATATCGGCGAGCACCCGGTGTCCGTCGATCGAGGCGCTGATTCCTCTGGCCCGCAGCACCACATCACCGCGCGGCCGGTCGTCTGCGGCCGGAACTCTGCCTGCCGAGCCGTTTCGCGCCCGGTCGGAGTCAGGGCGCGCCTGCCGGGCACCGCTCGCTGCCACCACAGGCTCGGCCGGTTCACCGGCTGCCGGGACATCGGCCGAGTCGGCGGTCGTCCCGCTCGCGGATGGGCCTGCAGAGGCCTTCCCCGACAGACCATTCACCGGAACCGGATGGACGGACGCCGGAAGGATCGCGCCGAGTTCGACGATGTCGTCGGCGATCGAGTGCACGAGGGCGGTGTCGTGCCCGGACAGCAGGATCGCCGCCGACCGCTCGCGGGCCAGCGCCGCGAGCTGCCCGGCGATATCGGTGCGCAGCGCGCCGTGCAGCCCGGCGAGCGGCTCGTCGAGCACCAGCACGCCGGTCCGGCGGATCAGCGCCCTGGCGAGGGCGACGCGGCGCTGCTGACCGCCGGACAGTTCACCGGGGCGGCGGCGCAGATAGTCCGGCGACAGACCGACCGACGCGAGCGTGTCGATCAGGGTGGACTCGGGCGCCCGCGGCGCGACCTCGCGCAGCAGTGCGCGCACGCGCAGCAGCGGGTTCAGCGCCGAACCCGGGTCCTGCCCGACGTAGGCGATGTGCCGACGCCGGAAGCGATGCAGCGCCGCACGATCGAGCGCGAAGACTTCGTGTCCGGCGACCGACACCGAACCCGTCGCGCGCGCCGCGGCCGACGGCAGCTGCCCGAGCAGGGCGCGCATGACCGTGGATTTGCCCGACCCGGACGGACCGGTGAGTGCCGTGACCGTGCCCGCCGGAATCCGGAATGTCACCGGTCCGGCCAATTCCCGTCCGTCCGGACTCAGTACGGTCAGACCCTCGACCGCGACGAGGTCGTGCCCGGCGCACGCAGCCGCCTCCCCCGTCCGGCTTTCCCATTTGACGACGTGCGCGTTCATTCTCGCTCCCCTCGCCCGAACGCCGACACCGCCAGGTTCACGCTCACCGCGACGATCGTGATCGCGAGGCTCGGAGCCAGCACCGCCCAGGGATTGAGCAGCATGCCGGAGGCGTTCTCGCGCACCATGACCGCCCAGTTGCTCGCGCCCAGTGTCGTCGGTAGTTGCAGGAACGACGCCGTGCTCACGAGGTACACCCCGGCCACGAAACGCAACCCGAGCTGAGTCGTCGTCACCGCGCGCAGATTCGGAATCACCTCACGGAACACGAGATGCCCGAGCGACTCACCCGCGGCTCGGGCGCTCTCGACATATCCGGAGGCCGCGACACCGGCGGCGGCGGCCGTGAAGATGCGCGCGCAATAGGGGACGCCGAACAGCAACGCCAGCACGATCAGCCCCGCGATGCCCGCGTCCGGCCAGGAGGTCAGCACGAGCAGGATCCCCAGCACCGCGGGCAGCAGGATGAACAGGTCGGTACCCAGTTCGATCCACGCGCCGATCCGCGGGCGCAGCGCCGCGACCGTGCCGAGGACACACGACAATCCGGTCACCAGCACGGCGATGATCGCGGCGACGAGCAGCAAACCCCACCCGCCGTAGAGCAGGTGGCTGAGCACGTCACGGCCGAGCCGGTCGGTGCCCAGCGGCGCGCCCGCGCCGGGAGCGCCGAACGGGATGCCGATCGCCTCCTCGGCCGGATGCGGGGCCAGCGTCGGCCCTGCCGCCGCCAGCAGTGTGACCAGCAGCGCGGGCGCGACCGTCAGCCGGCCGAGCCGTCGCCGCGCCCGCCTCGCGACCTGCGTGGCGGCGTTCATCGCCGCCCCCGCAGCGACCAGGTGCGGATACCGTCAGCGACCGCGAGCACGACCATGATGACCACCCCGGACAGCGCGACGACCGCGGCGACCACCGAAGTGTCGCGATCGGCCACCGAACCGGCCAGAACCGCACCGAGACCCGGGTAGTTGAAGACCGTCTCCACCACCAGCGCCCCGCCGAGCAGCATCCCCACCGTGGTGGCGAAGCTGGCGACGATCGTCGGCAACGCGAACGGCAGCACATGCCGCACCAGCACCGCGCCGCTCGAAAGACCGTCCAGCACGGCGCTTTCCACATGGGGAGCGAGCGCGGCGTCGGCCAGGGCCGCGCGCACCACCCTGGTGTTCCACCCGATCTGGGGCAACGCGAGCGCGAACACCGGCAGCACCAGCATTTCCGGTCCGGCGGGCATCCCCGAGCGGCCGGTGATGGTCACCGCGGGCAACCAGCCCAGCGCCAATGCGAACACCAGGATCAGCACGGTGGCGATCACGAATTCGGGAACGGCCACCGCGGTGGTCGTCGTCGGCTGCAACACGCGCGCGGCCACGCTGCCCGGTCGCGTAGCCCACCACGCGCCGAGCGCGAGCGAGGCCAGCACCGTCACCGCGAGCGCGAGCCCACCGAGCAGCAGCGTCGGCGGGAATTTGTCTACCAGCAGGTCGTTGACCGGCCGTCCGCGCGCGGTGCGCCCGAAATCGCCGGTGGCGACACCCGATATCCACTGCCAGAACCGAACCGCCAGCGGCCGGTCCAGGCCGAGTTCGTGTTCTTTGGCCGCGATCTGCTCCGGCGCGGCCTCCCGGCCGAGGACCGCGCGGGCGGTGCTGCCCGGCAGCAGGTCCACGGCGACGAAGACACAGGCCAGCAGCGTCACCAGCAGGATGACGCGCCGCAGCAGGAGTCGCGCGAACGAGATCACCCGGCCAGCCAGGCCTTCTCCAGCTGGACCCGGGCGAATCCGCCGAGCGTGGGCAGGTCGCGCACCCGGGCGGCGGCGATGTCGATGCCGTCGGCCATGCCCCAGACCAGGTAACCGCCGCGCTCGTACTGGATGCGCTGCAATTCCTGCGCGGCCTGCCGGTATTCCTCGTCGCTGTGCGCGGCGAGCGCCTTGGCCGTGGCCGCGTCGAACGCCGCGTCCTTGAAGCCGGTCTCGTTGCGGTTCGAACCGCTGGACAGCAGTTTGCTCGCGAAGAACAGCGTGGAATCGTTGGTGCCCCACGAGATCGTGTACAGCGGCGCCTTCAGCCAGGTCTGGTCGTAGAAGGCGTTCGGCTCCTGGGTGAGGACTTCCAGCCGGACGCCGATCTCGGCGAGCTGGGTGGCGATCACCTTGGCCGATTCGACCTCGCCGGGCGCCTCGGCCTTGGTGACGAGCGGGTAGCCGCGTCCGGTGTCGAAATTCGCCTCGCGCAGCAGCGCCTTCGCGCGGTCCACGTCGCGGGTGCGCTGAGCGAGGGAGGTGTCGTAGAGCGGATCGCCGGTGCCGAGGATGTCGTTGGCGATCGTTCCGTATCCGGAATGCACCTGGTTGACAAGGGCTTTGCGGTCGACACCGAGCCGAAGGGCAGTGCGCACCCGCGCGTCGGCGAACGGCCCGTCGGAGGTACGCATGGCGACGCCGACGACCGTGTCGTTCGGGCGGCGCACGACCGTCAGGTCGCCGCGCCCGTCGGCCGTGCGGCCCGCGATCGCGCCGACGTTCGAGGCCAGGTCGATCTGCCCGCCGAGCACCGCGTTGCCCAGCGCGGTCACGCTTTCGAACATGGTGACCTCGATGGCGTCCAGCGGCGGCGGCCCGCCGTGCCACCGCTCGTTGCGCACCAGCCGGGCGTTGCCGCCCTGATAGGACTCCAACCGGAACGGTCCGCTGCCGACCGCGCCGGTGAAGTCGGTGGTGTCCTTCTTGGCGGTGAAGGTCATCAACCGGACCAGCAGCGGCAGTTGGGTATTCGGCTCGGGCACGGCCAGGACCACCCGGTTCGGCCCATCGGCGGTGATGTCCTCCACTGCCACCGGCATCTTCGAGGCGCCGCCGACCGTGCGCAGCCTGCGCAGCGACCACACGACGTCCTCGGAGGTCACCGGTGACCCGTCGTGGAAGGTCGCGTTCTCGGCCAGGGTGAAGCTCCAGCGCCGTCGATCGGCATCGGGCTCCCAGCGAGTCGCCAGGCGCGGCAAGACATTCGGGTTTCCACCTGGCACCGTGAGCGCGTCGTAGACCAAGGACGTGATCAGGAAATCGCTGTCGTTGCTGAGGTTGGCGTGCGGGTCCCGTTCGATGCGTGCCGTGGTGCCCAGCGCGCCGACCCGCAGCGTGCCGCCACGCCGCGCCGGTCCGGACGTGTCGCCGCCGTCGGAACACGCGGCGGCCAGCAGCACCGCTCCCGCCCCGAGACTCGACCGCAGCAGTTGCCGTCGATTCATAACCATTGCGCTGCCCCTCTTCCTGAACCGAATCCATCGCGGTACCGCGCGCACAGTGCGATCAGGACAGGCTAGCCTAATCCGTCGCGCGACTCGCCGATACCAGCACCGAAACGGCAGCGTAAGGGCGCATTTCCCGCAAACTTGCCGACCGGCCTCGAGCTCGCCCGCGGACCGCCGCATTCACCCGATCCGAAGTTATGCGATTCTGCTATATTTTCTTCGACTCGCTTAGGTAAGGCTTGCTTCACTATGCCCGAAGGGTTACCTTCGCATGATAACTCGTGACCCCTGCTTTTCGAACCGATGCGAAGAAGGGATACCCGGTGAAAAGCGTTCTCTCCGAACGTAAGACGCTTCACCCCCAAGATCTCGAACGACGGGAGTTGTCCCCCGGAGCCGGCCGCGCCGTGCGCGCGCTCGCCAGGGAGATCTCCGCCACACTCGATCTCGCGCTCGCCGATCCCGCCGCCGCCGCGCGCACCCTCGCCGACCCGGCGCTCATCGAACGGATCGATGCCGGCGCCGCGGCGCTGCCCGCCGAGGTGCGCCACGCCATGCGTCCGCCCGCCACCCCGGCCGGCGCGACCGTCGTAGGCCGTCTTCCCCTGACCGACAACGAGTTCGGTCCCACGCCGCCGAGCTGGCGGGAAGCGGCGCGCTGGAGCGGCGATCCGGCGCGGCGCGCGCGCTCGTACGAACTCGACCTGGTCATGCTGCTGCTCGCGCGCAGTGCCGGTGAGCCGTTCGGCTGGCAGGGTCAACAGGACGGACGTCTGGTCAACAACATCGTCCCGGCAGCCGGTCACGAGCACGAACAGTCCGGCGCCAGCAGCGCGGTGCTGCTGAGCCCGCACACCGAGGACGCCTTTCATCCGCGGCGCGCCAACCTGCTGATGCTCGGGTGTCTGCGCAATCCGGATCTGGTCGGCACCACCGTGTCGTCGGTGCGGCGCATCGAGCTGTCCGGCGCGGAGCGTGAGCTGCTCAGCACACCGACACTTCCGATCCTGCCGGACGTCTCCTACGGCACCGGACACGAAAACTACACCGCCCCACCGATTCCGACGTTGTGGAGCGCCGACGGAACCGAGGGGCAGACCCTGCGCTACGACCCGGCGTACACCCCGCTCTCCGACGCCGATCCGGAATTCCGCGCGGCCTACGCGCATCTCGCCGCCGAACTCGAACGCGTAAGCGTGACCGCCGCGCTCTTCCCCGGCGAGCTGTTGCTGGTGGACAACGACGTCGCCGTGCACGGCCGGGTGCCGTTCACCGCGCGGTACGACGGCACCGACCGGTGGCTCAAGCGAGTGAACATCCGGCTTCCGGAACGTCGGCGGCGAGCCGAGGAAGCCGACGAGAATGGCTACGGGCAACGAACCGTGGCCCCGTTCCGAACGGCGGACACCCCGCCGGTCGAGAGCGGCACTCAGGAGCGGGATGCAGTACGACATGATCGAGGACCCCTTGAGCACGCGTGACCGAAGCACACCCCTGCGGGTGTTGAGCCGCAGCGACCTCGCCGACGTGCCGATCACACCGGCCGCGGTGGTGCGCGCGGTGGAAGAGGCATATCTGGCACTGGCGGCGGGTGATTCGGACAACCCGCGCAAGCTCAGCGTCGCGAATCCGGACGGCTGGTCGGTCGCCTACGCCATGCTCGGCCGGGACGGCCGCAGGCGCGTGGTGGCGATGAAGACCTCCTACAAGTTCGACCCAGGCCACGACCGCAGCACCAAGCGGTATTACACGACCATCACGCTCTACGACGACAGCACCGGTGCGCCGATCGCGATGATGGACTGCGCACGGGTCGGCGCGCTGCGCACGCCCGCCGTGTCGGCCCTGCTGGTGCGCGAGACGATCCGCCGCGGCGCGGAGAGCGTGCTGCTGATCGGTACCGGAACTCAGGGACGCAACGCCCTACCGCATCTGCTCGCCGCGAACCCGCAGCTGCGCAAACTGATGGTGTACGGCACTCATCCCGAGGGCCTGGAAGCCGTGCACCGCGGGCTGGCCGAGCACCACCCGCACGCGCTGCTCGAGACGGTCACCGATCCGCGCGCCGCGGCGGCGACGGCCGACGTCGTGCTGGCGACGGCGGGCCCGGCGACCGAGGTCGCGCTCGAATCCGACGACCTCGCGCCGGGTTCGGTGGCGGTGCTGGTCGGTTACGGGCTCGCGCCCTCCACGCTGCACGACGCCGACCGCGTGATCGCGACCAGCGCCGAGCAGATGGCGCTGACCGGCACCGACATGGCGGGCCCCGACGGCACGCTGCGCCCGGTGGACGCCGAACTGCCGCAGATCCTGAATCGCCGTGCGGTCGCGCGCCGCTCGGACGAGGAGCGCGTCTTCGTCTACAACAGTGGACTGGTGCTGACCGACATCGCGGTCGCTCACGCGCTGGCCGAGCGGGCGATCGCCGAAGGCCGCGGCACGGAGGTGCCGCTGTGGGATTAGCGCACGGAGGTACCCGGTGGGTCTAGAACAGGCGAGTGTCGTCGTGGAGCCGGGGGCCGAGGCGAACGAGTCGATCGGCGCGGCGCCGATGCCCGCGCATCTCGACCCGTGGGAGCGCCGCCTGCTCGCGGATCCGGACCTTCTCGCAGACCTGGCTTTCGCGATGGGCGGCCCGTTCCACGTCATGTATCCGGCGCGGGTCGGTCACAACATCCGAGCCTTCCGCGCCGCGTTCACGCAGGCCGGGGTGCAGGGCACGATCTACTACGGCAAGAAGGCGAACAAAGCCGGGTGCGTCGCGCGCGCGTGCGCGGAAAACGGTGCGGGTGTCGACGTCGCCAGCGTCGGCGAGCTGACCGCGGCGCTGGCGCAGGGCGTGCGCGGCGCCGAAGTCATGGTGACCGGCCCCGCCAAGGCGGACGAACTGCTGTGGCTGGCCGCGCGGCACGGAGCGCTGATCGCGGTGGACGACCGCGGGGAGATCGACCGGCTCGCCGCGCTGACCCCCGCGAGTGAGCCCGCGCGCGTGCTGATCCGCGTGCTGCCCACGGCCTCGGCCAGCCGGTTCGGCATGACGCCTGGCGAAATCGAGGACGCACTCGCGATCCTGGGCGGGCACGATTCGATCCGGCTGGAAGGCTTCAGTTTTCACCTCTCCGGCTACGACGCGGTGGCACGGGCGGAACTGGCGGGCGAGCTGATCGCCCGCTGCCTGCACGCGCGCACGCTGGGACATCCGGCCACCACGGTCTCGATCGGCGGGGGCTTCGGGGTCGACTACGTCGCGGCGGACGCCGCGCTGGAGTTCACCGCGGGTGTGAACAGACAGTGGTTCCACTCCGGGAAGTCCTTCGATTCGTACTATCCGTACCACTTTCCCGTGCCCGGAGCGGCCATGCTCGCCCAGATTCTCGACCACGACGATCTGGCCGGACGGCTGCGGGACAACGCCGTGCGCCTGGCGATCGAACCGGGCCGCGCGCTGCTCGCGCACGCGGGATGCACCGTCTTCCGCGTGCAGGGCAGCAAGACCAGGCATGCGCACGGCCGGCCCTACCGGTTGCTCACCGTCGACGGCACCAGCCTCAGCCTCTCGGAGCAGTGGTTCGACAGCGAGTACCTGCCCGATCCGGTGCTGTGGCCGGAGCGGCCCGGCGACCCGACACCGACCAGCGTCGGCGCGGCCACCTGTCTGGATTCCGACATGCTGAGCTGGCGGCGCGTACCGCTGCCCCGCGCCGCCGCGGTCGGCGACCTGCTGATCTACCCGAATACCGCTGGCTACCAGATGGATTCGAACGAGTCCGCCTTCCATGAACTGCCCATCCCACCGAAAGTCGTGCTGCACGACGCGCCCGGCGACCGCTTCCGCTGGACCCGCGACGGCAACTGACCCGACTTCCCCGACCCGAAACAGGAGACATCAATGCCGCTCGTCACGCGCGTGACGGATCTGATCGGCCGCACGCCGCTGTTCGAGCTCGCGGCCACCACGACCGGCACCCGCCTGCTGCTCAAACTGGAGCAGTTCAACCCGACCGGCGCGGCCAAGATCAGGATGGCGCGCGAAATGGTGCTCGACGCCGAGCGGCGCGGTTTGCTGCGCAGTGGCGGACATATCATCGAATCCACGTCCGGCAACACCGGGCTCGGCCTCGCGGTAGTTGCCGCCGAACGTGGGTATCGCTTCACCGCAGTGGTCGACCATCACGCATGTAAGGACAAACTGCGCGCGATGCGGGCAATGGGTGCGGAACTGGTGTACGTCGCCGACGAGGGCGACGACAACCTCGCCACCTCGGCACGGGAGGACCTGGCCGAGGCGATGGCGGCCGAGCGGGACGACGCGTTCTTCACCGAGCAGCACAACAACGACGCCAACGCGGTGGGCTACTACCCGGTGGCGGAAGAGTTGCTGGAAGACGTCGAGCGGGTCGACATCCTGCTGTCCGCCGTCGGCACCGGAGGTTCGCTGTTCGGCACCGCGACCCGGCTGCGGCAGCTGGGTTGCACTCCCTACGTGATCGGTGTGGAGCCGGTCGGCTCGATCGCCTTCGGCGGCCCGGGCGGCCCGTACTGGCAGTCGGGCACCGGCACCCCGCCGGGCGCCACCATCGGCACCGCCGTCGACTACTCCTTGCTGGACGAGGGCGTGAAGGTCACCGATGTGGCGGCCTTCGCGACCGCCCGCGCGGTGGCCGCCGAACTGGGCCTGATGATCGGCGGGTCGGCGGGCGGGTCGGTGTACGCCGCGCTCACCCGGCTCGAGGAGTTTCCGCCGGGCTCCACCGTGGTCACCATCGTGTGCGACGGCGGAGAGAAGTACCTGGACACGGTGTTCGACGACGACTGGATGACCGAGCGCGACCTGCTCGACCCCGGCACCGAACGCGAGGTCGCCGTGCTGCTGCGGCGCTACGCGCCCGCCGCCCGCAACGCACTGGTGCAGGCGCGGTGAGGTCCGGTCGCCCGCGTAAGACGACGCTCTCGCCCTCTGCGAAGGAGAACCGGTGATCGTGACGAGTTTCCGCGGCGACGGCGGGCGGCTCACCGCGCTCGCGACGCCGATCGCGTTGACCCAGCTGGCCCAGATAGCGGTCTCGACCACCAACATCGCGCTGATGGGCACGCTCGGCGTGCGCCAGGTGGCCGCGGGCGGGCTGGCGATCGTGCTGTTCAACCAGATCCGCACCATGTGCGTCGGACTGATCACCGCCAGCGGCAACCAGATCGCCACCGCGGTGAGCGCGGCGGGCAAGCGCGGTGACTCGCCGGATCCGGAGATCCGTGACCTGCTGCGCTCGAGCTTCGCGATCGCCACGGTCGCCGGTCTGCTCGGCGGCGCGATGCTGATCGGGCTCGGCTGGATGCTGCCCTGGCTCGGGCAGGACCCGGGCGTGCTCGCCGACGCCCGTCCGCTGATGGTGGCGCTCGCGCCCGGTCTGCTGCCCTGCCTGTGGTTCCAGGTCCTGCGCCAGTACACGGTCGGCATGCAGCGCCCGCAGGCGCTGTTGCTGGTCACGCTCGGCTCGGTGGTGCTCAACCTGGTCCTGGCGTTCGGCCTCATCCACGGCAAGGGCGGGCTGCCCGCGCTCGGGCTGACCGGCATCGGGGTCGCGACCTCGCTGGTCTTCCTGATCACCTTCGGCGTGTTCTGGGCGATGGTGTGGCACGACGACGAACTCGGCCGCATCCTGCCCAAGACCCCCCTGCCGGTACGGCTCACCACCGTGCGCGCCGAGTTGCGGCTCGGCACGCCGATCGCGCTCACCTACGGCTCCGAAGCCGGCATGTTCTCGGTGCTCGCGCTGGTCATGGGCAGCATCGGCCCGGCGGCGCTGGCGGCGCACAACGTCGTCTACCAGATCATCTACATCGTCTTCCAAGTGGCGATCGGTCTCTCGCACGGTGCGTCGATCCTGGTCAGCCACGCGGTCGCGCGGGACGAGCACGCGCACGCCCGCGCGCTGGCCTGGCTGGCGCTGCGGCACGCCGCGGTGATCGCGGCGGTGACGGGCACGATCTACGTGCTCGCGCCCGATCTGGTGCTGCGGCCTTTCCTGGATTCCTCGGATGCCGACACCATCCGCCTCGCGCACACTCTGCTGCTGATCGGCATCGTGTTGCAGTTCTTCGACGCCGCGCAGAACATCGGCACCGGCCTGTTGCGCGGGCTGAAGGCGACCAACGCCGGCTTCCGGCTCTCGCTGATCGGCTATTGGGGCGTCGGCCTGCCCGTCGCCCTGCTGCTGGCCTACCCGGCCGGGCTCGGCGCGGCCGGCGTCTGGTGGGGCCTGACCGCGGGCTTGGCCACCACCGCGATCCTCATGCTGCGCCGCTACTTCGCGTTGCTCGGCGAGCGGGATCGCGACCGGCCCCGCCTGCTCCCGGAGACCCTTACCACCCAGAGCTGATCGGGTCCCGATCGCGCGGTGCGGTGCTCGGGCCGGGGCACTCCCAATCGCCCCGGCCCCGGGCAACCGGCGGTAGGTCGAATCCCCTTCGGTGCGCGACGGGCGCTTTCCCGTCTCGAGACTGCCCCGGGCAACCGGCTGTAGGTCGAATCCCCTCCGTACGCGACGGGCGCTTTCCCGTCTCGAGACTGCCCTGGACACCGCCGCGAGAGGTCGGACGGCCGAGAGCGCATCGCACCATCCGATGGGAGGCTCGAAACCCTGGTAAGTCCGTGGCGGCGACGTTGCGCGGGAGTTCGCGATCGCACGTTCCGGCACCGGCGGTCCCGGACGCCGGAACTCAGTCGGAGTCCGCTCCAGCACTGCCGAACGACGCGACGCGCACGCAGCGGGGATGCGCGGCGAGTTCGTAGATCACCGCCGTGGAAAACGGGGCATCACGTAGCGTTGAAGGGTCGTCGGTCGGGCTGAGAGCGTGCGCGCGGCCCGGGATCGGGAGGTGCCGGATGCTCAGCGTGTTCTCCTCGCCAGGGCATTACGTGCAGGGCCGGGACGCCACAGCCGCGCTCGGCGCGGAGATGACGCGGCTCGGCATCGGGGGTCCGGTGCTCATCGTGGCCGGGTCCAGCGCCTTCCGGCTGCTCGCCGACACCTGGGAGCGCTCGCTGACCGACGCGAAGATCGCCTATTCGATCCATCTGTCCGGCGGCGAATGCAGCCGGGCGGAGATCGCGCGGATCGCCCACGCCGTCGAGGAGACCGGCAGCACGGTCGTGCTCGGCGCCGGCGGCGGCAAAGTGCTCGACGCGGCGCGCGCGGTCGCCGACGATCTCGACCTGCCGATGATCAGCTGCCCGAGCACCGCCTCCAGCGACGCGCCGTGCAGCGCGCTGTCGGTGATCTACACCGATGCGGGCGAGTTCGAGGCGTATCAGCTGGTCCGGCGGAATCCGGCGCTGGTGCTGGTGGACACCTCGGTGGTCGCGCGGGCGCCCGCCCGGCTGCTCGCCGCGGGGATGGGCGACGCGCTCGCCACCTGGTTCGAGGCGCGCACATGCAGCGCCGCGCAGGTGCGCAACATGCGCGGCGGGGCCTCCACGCGCAGCGCCACCGCGCTGGCCGAACTCTGTTACCGCACGCTGCTGGCCGACGGCGCGCAGGCGCTGAGCGCCGTCCGCACGCACAGCGTCACACCGGCGCTGGAGCGCGTCGTGGAGGCCAACACCCTGTTGTCCGGGCTCGGCTTCGAATCGTCGGGGCTGGCCGCGGCGCACGCCGTGCACAACGGTCTCACCGCCGCCGCGCGGACGCGCCCCTTCCTGCACGGCGAGAAGGTCGCCTTCGGCACCGTCACCCAACTGGTGCTCGAGGGCGCGCCCACGTCGGAGATCGCTACGGTGCTCGATTTCTGCGCCGCGGTGGGCTTGCCGACCACGCTCGCCGCGCTCGGGCTGCCCGATGCCGACGAGGAGACGCTGAGGGCCATCGCGACCCGGGCGACCGCCCCGGGCGAGACCATCCACAACGAACCCTTCGCGGTGGACGCCGTGATGGTCGTGGACGCCCTGCGCGCCGCCGATGCGCTCGGCCGGTGACGAATCCCACACCCGCTGCCGTTTCCCCAGCGTCCGACACCGAAACCTCACCTTCCCGCAAGCGTGTCTTCACCAACCGTCGGGAAACCTGTCCGTAACCGACGCTATCGTGGCGACGGAGTCAAGCCAATGGCGGCAACCCGCCAGGAGGGATTCGGTCCGGTGTCCATCACCAGAGTCGCGGAGTATCCGCGTCCGGATCACGTGTTGTTCCACTTCAGCGACACACATCTCATCGCGGGCGACGACCCCCTGTACGGCGATGTCGACGCCGACCTGCGGTTACGACAACTGCTCGAACAGGCTGCGGCGAGCCGGATCCAGCCGACCGCGATAGTGTTCACCGGCGACCTCACCGATCGCGGTGAGCCCGCCGCCTACGCCAAGCTGAAGTCGATCGTCGAACCATTCGCCAGAAGTTTGCGGGCCCCGATCGTGTGGGTCACCGGCAATCATGACGACCGCGCCGCTCTGCGCGCCCGCCTGCTCGGCGAGTACCCCACCGCTTCCCCGCTGGATCGGGTGCATCTGATCGACGGGCTGCGCATCGTCGCCCTGGACACCTCCGTCCCCGGCCACCACTACGGCGAGATCTCCGACGACCAGTTGGAGTGGCTGCGCTCGGTGCTGGCCGAACCCGCCCCGTTCGGCACCATCCTGGCCATGCACCACCCGCCGGTGCCGTGCGTGGTCGACCTCGCCGTCACCGTGGAGCTGCGCGATCAGCGCCGACTGGCCGACGTGCTGGACGGCAGCGACGTGCGCGCGATCCTCGCCGGGCATCTGCACTTCTCCACCAGCGCGACGTTCGCGGGCATCCCGGTCTCGGTGGCCTCGGCCACCTGCTACAGCCAGGATCTCGGCGTGGCGCAGGGCGGCCTGCGCGGTCGCGACGGCGCGCAGGCCTTCAATTACGTGCACATCTACCCGGACACCGTGGTGCACTCGGTGGTGCCCATCGAGCGTGGCAGCACGGTCGGCGCGCCCGCCACGCCGGAGGAGGCGCAGCGGCGGCTGACTCAGGAGGGCATCGTGATCCCGCCCGCCGCGCGCATCCCGCACGTCATGCGGCGCCCTGCGTCGACTCAGGAAGCGGACGGCGAGGCGGTGTGCTGAGCCGTTCCCACGGCGCCGCCTCGGGGTAGTACCCGGCGAGGAAATCCGATACGATCCGCACCCGTTCCGATTCGGCGACCTCCGGAAAACTGCCGTCGTTGAGGCAGAAGAAGTCGACGTCGCGATGGCGCGCCAGACCGTCCAGCAGGGACAGGCCGCTGTAGCTGGTGGTGTCCACGTACCGCACCTTCGCCGACTCCTGCGGCACGGCGCGCCCGGTCAGCATGGCGTAGTAGTGATACAGCGAGTTGGTGACCGAGATGTCGGTGGCCGCCCGGAACCGGCTCGCGCTCGTGCGCGCGAAGTCGGCGGCGAACTCCTCCTCCATCTCCAGCAGCACGCTGCGCCGCAGCGGCACGGGCGTGTGCTCCAGGTGCCGGGTGATGACGTAACCGAAACGATCGGCCAGCAACGCCCGATTGACCCGCGCCGCGTTCTCGAAACCGCTGCGCCGCTCGTTGTTGCCGCCCGGACCGATCCTGGTGTCCGCTTCGATGAACCGGCTCACGCCGCCCGAGGTGAAGAACATCGACGGACGCACCGGCCGCGCGAAGAACATGTCGTCGTTGGAGTACAGGAAGTGCTCGCTGAGCCCGTCGATGTGCTGTAACTGGCATTCCACCGCGTGCGAATTGAACACCGGCAGACCGCTGACGTCCCGGAAATGGTCCACCGCCCGCACCACGGTCACCTTCGGATGCGCGGTCAGCCAGTCCGGCGGCGTCGAGTCGGTCGCGATGAAGATCCTGCGGATCCACGGCGCGTTCTTGTGCACCGACCGCAGCGCGTACTTCAACTCGTCGATCTGCCGGATCCGGGCCTCCGCGTCGTCGCCCTCACCGACCACGACCTGGGCGAGCATCCCGGCGCGGCGGGCGCGGAATTCCGGGTCGGAGCCGTCCACCCAGGAGAACACCAGGTCGATGTCGAAGCCGACGTCGCCGGGCTGCGGCGCGAACATGTCGGCGAGGGTGGGCCAGGTCCGGTCGAACAGCCGCACTTGTGTCTGCTGGACGTCGGCGAGGTCGAAGACCGTCCGGGTCAGCGCGTTCGGGCGCGGACAGGTCACCGTGTCGCCGTGGTACTCCCACAGCTCCAGTTCGACATGATGCGCCGGATCGTGGTCGCGTCCGAGCCGGAAGACGTTGTGCCGCAATTCCGCACAGGAGAATCCGGCCGACATCGCCGCGGCGGTCACCCGGCGCACCATCGGCCGATGCGCCGCGTCGGCCGCCAGCACGAGCCGGTGCCCGCTGTCGCGCACGAGCAGGAACGGCACCTCCGCGGCCGCCAGCTCCGCGCGCAAGTAGCCGAGATCCTCGATCATCGCCGCGGACACGGCGAAGTTGCTCGCCATGGCCCGCGTCACCATTTCCACCGCCCCCGAATTCACTGCTCCCCTGTCCGTCATGACTGCCTCCACATCCGTCTGTTCACCGGTTTCCGACTGGTCCGGGGCACCGCGCCGAGCCGCGAGTCCGCCGATGCGAGACATCGGCGAGAGACGACCGCGCCCAGCGCGGTGACATTCAGACGTGGGGAAGGGAGCCGAAGCGGGCGTACGAATTGACCACCTGGCATGCAGACGACTGGTAGACCATTTCGTTTTCACCTCACTCACGGCCGGACGCGCGAAGCGTCATGGATGGAAGCGCTGCACTCGTGGCGAGAACTCGACGGCACGGGCGGCAGCCGCGGAGCCGGACAGTCATCGGCCGGCGGGAAGGTCGGCCCGGAAAACACCGGGCACCTCTAGGAATGATGCAACGCGCCGGAGATTCCGTCAATCGGCGCAGTTGAAACGGCTGCGCTCCGCTCTCTCCGCGGCGACCGAACATCCGACGACGCCACAGCACACCTGCCGCTATAGTTAGGGTAGGCTCACCATAATCGCGCGGAGAAAGGGTCGTATCGGTGCGTGTCGTCATTCTGTTCGGAACCGAGATGGGCACCGCGGAGTCCGCGGCGCACAGCATCGCCGAGGAGCTGCGCGGCGCCTACGACGTCTCGGTGCACGACATGACGGACTTCGACGTCGCGGAACTGGACGTCCGCGACTTCCACGTCGTCGTGTGCTCGACCTACGGCGACGGCGACCTGCCGACCGGCGCGGAGCCCTTCGCCGACGCGCTCGACCGCGACGCGCCGGACCTGAGTGGTCTGCGGTTCGCCGTCTTCGGACTCGGCGACACGGTGTACGGCGACACGTTCAACCGCGGCGGCGAGATCATCGCCGAGAAGCTCGCCGACCGCGGCGCCGTCCAGGTCGGCGAGCACGCGCGACATGACGCGTCGACCGAGGTCCGTGTCAAGGACATGGCGCGACAGTGGGCCGCCGGGCTCGACATCCCCGCGCTGGTCTCGGCCTGACCGGCAGCGGCCGCGGGCCGATGGTCCGCGGAGTGCGGTCCGGACAAAGCGCACAGCGCCAGCGCGCAAGGCGCACAGCACCTTAGACTGCTATCAAGCGCGGACAGCCCGCCGCGCTCGACGATCCATGAGGTGACGAAGATGGCAGCCGGAGCGAGCCCCGCCCAACGTCAGCACAACTCGACAGATCATCCCGAGCTGGACGTGCTCCCGGAGTGGCCGCTGGAGACGATCGGCGTGCTGGTGACGACCGATCCTGCGCCGCACGCGATCCCGGTGTCCTGGCCGGTGCGGGCCGGTGACCGGCGCATCCTGATCAGCCTGAAGTACGACCGCGGTTCGCTGGCCCGGCTGCGCGACCATCCCGAGGTGGCGCTGCTGATCCTGGGCGCTGGCAATGTGGCGATGTGCGCCCGGGGAACCGCGCATGTGGTCGCCGAGCAGATGCCCGGCGCCGACGACTACGTCGCCGTCCGCATCGACGTCGACGTGATCGATGATCATCGCCAGTCGGCCTTCGCGGTGGTGCAAGGCATCCAGCGCACGGTGCTCGACGACGAGAGCGAACTGCGCGCGCTGAAGGGCCGGGTCAGCACCCTGCAATCCTGGGCCGACCACCAGAACTGAAACCCGCCCGACGTTTTCCGGGCGCACGAAAGAGGCGGCACCGGTGGTGCCGCGCGGAAGGGGATCATGAGCGTCACTCTGGCCAAAGGCGGCAACGTCTCGCTGTCCAAGCAGGCGGCGAATCTCACCAAGGTGTCGGTGGGGCTCGGCTGGGACGTGCGCACCACCACCGGCGCCGACTACGACCTCGACGCCAGCGCGCTCGCCTGCGGACCGAACCTGAAAGTGCTGTCCGACCAGCACTTCATCTTCTACAACAACCTGCGCTCGCCCGAGGGCTCCATCGAGCACACCGGCGACAACCTCACCGGCGCGGGTGAAGGCGACGACGAGGTGATCAACGTCGACCTCACCGCCACGCCGCCGACCATCACCAACATCTTCTTCCCGGTGTCCATCCACGACGCCGACGCCCGCGGCCAGTCGTTCGGCCAGATCCGCAACGCCTTCATCCGCGTCGTCGACGCCGCCACCGGCGTCGAGCTGGCGCGCTACGACCTCACCGAGGACGCGTCCACCGAAACGGCCATGATCTTCGGCGAGTTGTACCGCCACAACAACGAGTGGAAGTTCCGCGCCATCGGCCAGGGCTACGCCTCCGGTCTGGCGGGCATCGCCCGGGATTACGGGGTCAACGTCTGAGGTTCTCCGGACCATCGCCGCGCGGGTCTTCCAAACGCAGAGATATCCCGGAAGACCCGCACGCAGGCTGTGCGTTTGCCCGACGTCAACCGCAGCAAACCGGGTCGTCGCACGGGTCGCCGACTTCACTGCCGTAGGCCATGAAGTGCCGCACCGGAGCCAGGACCTGCTCGACGCTGCCGGCATCCAGGGGCGGGGCGGAGCGGGGGCTCGGTCGATCCCAGCCGGGCGGCGTGTCATCGATGTCGAAACGTGGTGCGCCGTCGATGAACAAGGTCCACAGCGGGTGGTCGGGGAAACCGTTCATCCGTAGGACCCACCACTGGCCGTCGACGTGGGCGGCGACGGGGAATTTGCCGTTCCCGGTCGATTGCCAGCGCGGTCGTGCGTGCAACTCGGGATGCGGCATTCTCTCAGTGTGCCTGATCCGGGCTGCTTGTTCGGGGCACGGCCCCTACTCGTCGTCTGGCCAGAAGGCGCGCCAATCCGCCGCGGTGAGCGGAAGACGTTCGCCACGTTCCTTTTCCGCCGCGTCCTCGGCCGCGCGGATGGCGGCGGCGAAGGTGAGCGTCGCCTTGCGAAGACGTTCTTCGGCGCTGTCCGGGCCGCCCAGGTGCACCAGCAGGAGCGCCTCGGGGACGAGATCGGACGGGAGACCCGCTTTCGTGCTGCGGGAGACGATCTTCTCGGCGAGGGCCAGGGCGGGCTGGGCCATCGCGATGCCGTCCAGGCAGGAACGGCGGGACTTCTCGGCGGATTTACGCTCTTCCCAGGCGCGCTCCTGGGCGGCGATCTTCTCGGCCACCGAGGCGTGGGGATCGATCGCGGAGTCCACGAGGTGCGGGCTGCGGTTGACCAGCTTGGCGACCAGCGCTGCGGCCACGTCGTCGACGGTGAATTCGCCTGCCGCTTCGGCGATCCGGGAATGGAACAGCACTTGCAGTAGCAGATCGCCGAGTTCTTCCTTGATCGTCTCGACATCATCGTGCTGGATGGCGTCGAGCAGTTCGTAGGTTTCCTCGAGCAGATAGGGCCGCAGCGAGTCGTGGGTCTGGGTGACCTCCCACCCGCCGAAATGCCAGAGGCGATCCATGACCTCGACGGCTCCGGCCAGTCCCGCCGCGATTACCGCCGTGTCGGTGCGCGCGACCGCGGCACCGTCCGGCGCGGAACGATCCGCGCCGTCGGACGCGCGCTCGGCGGCGCGGTGCCGGGCGGCCCGCAGAACGGACTCGTCGCGAGTCGAACTCATCGCGGCGCCATCTCGGCGGCCACGGTGAGGTCGACCGCGCCCTGCGCCTTCCCGTCCAACGCCAGCAGCAGGTCGGCGACGAACTGCAGCAGCACCACGTCCCGGACGCGGTCGGACCCGACACTGTCTTCGACACGTGGCAACGGAAGTTGCACCACCCCGGACGCGGCCCGGTATCCGGCGCTCGGGTAGAGCCGCTTGAGGCGCAACTGCTTGGAATCGGGCAGGTGCAGCGGCGAGATCTTCAAGGTGGTCCCGGTGACGGCGATCTCGGTCACCTCGTACTCGCGGGCGAGCAACCGCAACTTGGCCACCGAGACCAGGCGCCCGACCTCGACGGGCAGCGGGCCGTAGCGGTCGACGAGTTCCTCCACGACCTGTGCCAGTGCCGAATCATCTTGCGCGGCGGCGAGTTTGCGGTACGCCTCCAACCGCAGCCGGTCGCTGGCGATGTAGTCGGGCGGGATGTGCGCGTCGACGGGCAGGTCGATGCGCACCTCCTTGACCTCCTCGGTGGTGATCGGCTTGCCGTCCGCGGCGGCGCGATACGCCTCGACGGCCTCGCCGACCAGCCGCACGTAGAGATCGAAGCCGACACCGGCGACGTGGCCGGACTGCTCGGCGCCGAGCACGTTGCCCGCGCCGCGAATCTCCAGGTCCTTCATCGCGACCGCCATGCCCGCGCCGAGGTCGGAGTTCTGCGAGATGGTGGCCAGCCGGTCATAGGCCGTCTCGGTGAGCGGTTTCTCCGGCGGATACAGGAAATAGGCGTACCCGCGTTCCCGGCTGCGCCCGACCCGCCCGCGCAACTGGTGCAACTGCGAGAGGCCCAGCGCGTCAGCGCGTTCCACGATCAACGTGTTGGCGTTGGAGATGTCCAGACCGGTCTCGATGATCGTGGTACACACCAGCACGTCGTATTCGCGCTGCCAGAAACCCTGCACGGTGGACTCGAGCGCGTCCTCGTTCATCTGGCCGTGCGTGACCACCACCCGCGCCTCGGGCACCAGATCGCGAATCCGCTTGGCCGCCTTGTCGATCGACGACACCCGGTTGTGCACGTAGAAGACCTGGCCGTCGCGCAGCAGTTCGCGCCGGATGGCGGCGGTGACCTGCTTGTCGTTGTAGGCGCCCACGTAGGTGAGCACCGGGTGGCGTTCCTCCGGCGGGGTCAGGATGGTCGACATCTCGCGGATCCCGGCCAGGCTCATCTCCAGGGTGCGCGGGATCGGGGTGGCCGACATCGTGAGCACGTCGACGTGCGTGCGCAGCGCCTTGATGTGCTCCTTGTGCTCCACGCCGAACCGCTGTTCCTCGTCGACCACGACCAGACCGAGGTCCTTCCAGCGCACGCCGGTCTGCAGGAGCCGATGGGTGCCGACCACGATGTCGACGCTGCCGTCGGCCATTCCCTCCAGCACGGCCCGGGCCTCGGCCGGATCGGTGAAGCGGGACAGGCCCTTCACGGTGATCGGGAAGCCCGCGACGCGCTCGGTGAACGTCTGCAGATGCTGTTGCGCCAGCAGCGTGGTCGGCACCAGTACGACGACCTGCTTGCCGTCCTGCACCGCCTTGAACGCCGCGCGCACCGCGATCTCGGTCTTGCCGTAGCCGACATCGCCGCAGACCACGCGGTCCATCGGGACCGGCTTCTCCATGTCCGACTTCACCTCGGCGATGGCGGTCATCTGGTCGACGGTCTCGGTGAACGCGAACGCGTCCTCCATCTCCTTCTGCCACGGCGTGTCCGGTCCGAAGGCGTGGCCGGGCGCCGCCTGACGGGCCGCGTACAACTGCACGAGCTCGCCCGCGATCTCGCGCACGGCCTTGCGCGCCTTGCGCTTGGTGTTGGCCCAATCCGAACCGCCGAGCTTGGACAGGCCGGGCATCTCGCCGCCGACGTAACGGGAGAGCTGGTCGAGCGACTCCATCGGGACGAACAGCCGGTCGCCGGGCTGGCCGCGCTTGCTCGGCGCGTACTCGATCACCAGGTACTCGCGGCGGGCGCCGCCGACGGTGCGCTCGATCATCTCCACGAACTTGCCGATGCCGTGCTGGTCGTGCACCACCATGTCGCCCGCGCTCAACGCGAGCGGGTCGACCTGGTTGCGGCGCTTGGCCGGCATCCGCTTGCCTTCGGCCGGCGCGGTGACCCGGTTGCCGGTGAGGTCGGATTCGGCGACGACCACCAGGCCGGCGTCCTCGAACACCAGACCGTCGTGCAGCGAGCCGCACAGCACGCCCACCACGCCCTCGTTCGGCTCGGCGCCCGTCGGCAGCACGGCGGCAGGCACGTCGGCATCCGCCAGCCGCTCCAGGATGCGCTGCGCCGTGCCGTGACCGGCGACCACCACCACGGCTCTGCCGCCGGTGGTGACGTGGGCGCGCAACGAGGCGAACAGGGTCGCCACCAGTTCGTCGGATCCGCGCGCGGCGGGGCCGGGCAGCACCCGCAGCACCACCTCGGACGAATTCCCGGAGGCCAGCGGGCTCAGCGTCCACCAGGGCAGGCCCTGCCGGTCGGCGCTGGCATGGATCTCCGACAGCGGGCGGTAGGCCGAGGCGGCCAGGTCGAGGCCGTGCCCGCCGAGCGGCGCGGCGCCGCCGAACGAGGCCGCCGTCCAGGAGGCCTCGAGGAATTCTTCGCCGGTGCGCACCAGGTCGGCGGCGCGGGTGCGAATCTTCTCCGGATCGCACAGCAGCACATGCGTTCCGTCCGGCAGCACCTCGGTGAGCAGGCACAATCGTCCCGGTTGCAGCACCGGCAACAGCGCTTCCATGCCCTCGACCGGGATGCCCTGCGACAGTTTCTCCAGCATCTCCACCAGCGCCGCGTCGGCCGCGTTGGCGACGGCGACCTCGGCGGCGCGCTCGCGCACCTCGGGGGTGAGCAGCAGTTCCCGGCACGGCGGCGCGACCACCACGTCCACCGCGACGTCCGGCAGCGAGCGCTGGTCGGCGACGGCGAACGGCCGTAGTTCGGTGACCTCGTCACCCCAGAACTCCACGCGTACCGGGTGGTCGGCCGTGGGCGGGAAGACGTCCAGGATGCCGCCGCGCACCGCGAACTCGCCGCGCTTGCCCACCATGTCGACCCGGGTGTAGGCGAACTCGACCAGCCGCACGAGCAGTTCGTCGAAGTCCAGCTCGGCGCCGACGCGCAGCACGATCGGCTCGATGTCGCCGAGCCCGCCCGCCATCGGCTGCATCAGCGACCGCACCGTGGTCACCACGACGCGCAGCGGCGCGGGGAAGTGCGGGTCGTCGGGATGGGCGATCCGGCGCAGCACCTCCAGCCTGCGCCCCACCGTGTCAGCACCGGGTGAGAGCCGTTCGTGCGGCAGCGTCTCCCAGGACGGGAACTGCGCGACCGCCGGGCCGAGTATCTCCGTCAGCTCGACGGTCAGATCGTCGGCCTCCCGCCCGGTGGCCGTGACCACCACCAGCGGCCGCTCGCCCGCCAACCGAGCCGCGACGAACGGCCGCACCGCCGACGGCGCGACCAACTCGACCGACGAGGTGCCGATCAGCTCCGTGACGGTCCGTAGGGAGGTATCGGCACCAGCCGCGGCGGCCAGTCCCGCCAGCGGCGGACGGTGGGTGGACATCGACAACTCCTGAGCGCAGGCGACACGTTTCGAGCGGCCCACCGAGTCTAGTGAAGCGAGCATCTCGTTTTCGCAGCGCCCGCACCGCGACGCGGCGGCGGTCCAGCGCCCGAGCGCCCGTCCGCACACCCCCGCCGTCGCACTTCGCGGGTGTCACCCCGCCGCGCGTTCCGGCTGACAGCGGCGGAACCAGGATCGAGCCGCACCGAGAAGCACCCGACCGGGGAAGCCTCGGCGATCCACGCCCACGCCGACCCGCACCGGGTTCCGAGGAACCGAGACAGCGCCAGCACCGTTTCGTGGCCCGACTACCGCTCATGCCCGTCAGGGAGCCGCAGTCGCCGCACGAGGAACCAGCACTTGGCGAGCACCCGGGGTAACCCACGCACGCGGCGAGCCCGAGCCCGCTCAGCCGTGCCACCGCGCGCGTCGTAGCGCGAGTTCGAACGCCAACGCGCCCGCGGCACCGCAACCACGCCGTCGGAGCGAAGCTGTTCAAGGGCGCTGCGCTCCGCCATGGGTGGGAAAGTTCTCTTTTCGTGTCAGCGGGACCGAGCACCCACCGGCCGCAGCCCGGCTCCCGTTCGACCGGCCACCACATACCCGCCGAAGAAGCAACCGGCCGCAGACCCCGACCGACAGCGAGCCACCACAACCCGCGCACCCCCTGTCAGCGAGCCACGGCACCGACGCGCCCGCCGCACCGCAACCACGACTACCGAGCGAAGCGAGACCGAGCATGCGCGTTCGCGGCCCGGCTCGCGTTCGAGCGGCCGACGCGTACGCGACGAAGGAGCAAGCGGCGGTCGCTCGAACGCGAGCCACCAGGGGCCGCGAACACGTCGCGACGTAGTCGCGACCGAAATTACGGCACGTAGCGCCGTAGCCGCCTGGCCGCGAACTCCCTGAAGTACGAGAGCTTTTCGGCCGGCACGATGGCCGGGAGCAGGAAGTACCAGGCGCGCTCCATCCGGACCGCCATCTGGTCGATGGACTCGGTGCCGACAGCGATGATGTGCACGCCCGCGGCCATCTCCTGCCACAGCAGCCCGATGACCTCCGCGTCCAGGTCGGCGATGAGGTCGCCCTGGGCGATGGCGCGCTCGGCGAGCAGCCGGTAGGTGTCGCCCCAGTTCTTGGCGATGTTGTCGCCCTGGGCGCCGCGGTAGTCGCCGATCTGGTGGGTCAGCTTCAGCATGGCGCCGACCATCGGATCGTTCATCGATAGATCGGCGACCACGTAGGTGATGCCGATGCACGCTTCCAACGCGGGCACCCTGGGATCGAAGAAGCCCTGACACGAGCTGGTCAGTCGCTCGTTGCCCTGGTCGACCACGGCGCGCGCCAGCTCTTCCTTCGAGCCGAAGTGAAAATACAAGGCGCCCTTGGTGACATTGGACTGCGCGATGATCTCGCTCAGGCTCGCATTCGCATATCCCAAGCGCAGAAAGACATCGGCAGCGCCTGCCAGGACGGAGTCGCGGGTGATCTCCGCGCGCGCTTGCCTAGCCATCAGATCCGCCTGTCATCCTAAAAACCAGCCATCCTGAAGTAGACCGACATCCCGAAGTTGACCGACTTACCGCCCGAACAGCACCCAAAGGATGGGTGAACCGTACCACCAGGCGCGCGCCCAGCAGCCAATTCGAGCATTCGACAAGACCAGTCGCGCAATTTGCTGGTTAACAATCCGGGTCACTCACCGGCGCCCGCGCGCCACTCCGAACTCAATTGCGGATCGGCCTCCAGATGGCTGAGCCCGTTCCAGCACAGGTTCACCAAGTGGGCCGCCACAACCTCTTTCGACGGTTTGCGCTCGTCCAGCCACCAGGTGGCGGCGGTGGCGACCTGGCCGACGAGCGCCTGCGCGTAGAGGGTGCTCAGGCTGGTGTCGAACCCGCGGCGTGCGAAATCTCCGGCCAGAATGTGCGCCACCTGATTGGTCGCCTCGTTGAGCAAACTGGAGTACCGGCCCTCGGCGGCGGCGGCGGGCTGATCGCGCACCAGAATTCGAAACCCGTCGGTTCGTTCTTCGATGTAGGTCAGCAGCGCCAGCGCGACCTGTTCGAGGCGGATCCGCGACCGGTTGCGGGTGAGCGAGGAGGTGATCATGTCCAGCAGCATCGACATCTCCCGGTCGACGACCACCGCGTACAGCCCCTCCTTGCCGCCGAAGTGTTCGTACACCACGGGTTTGGAGACCTGGGCGCGTTGCGCGATCTCCTCGATGGACGTCGCGTCGTAGCCGCGTTCGGCGAACAGCGCGCGCCCGATCTCGATCAGTTGCTGACGCCGCTGGGTGCCGGTCATTCGTGGCCGGGACACTCGATGCGACTCACCCGAAGACACCCCTGCTCCTCCGCCCTCTCCGCGTTGTGGCCGGTCGTGCGCGTGCCCCGACGGTTCCCTCCGAGCCGACGATCGCATGCCGTCGGCGCGTCGCGGGCGAGCCCGGCGAGTTGCCCGCGTGCGTGCCGAGCCGGCCGTCGCACCGAAGCTCCGGCGCGCGACACCGACATTCGGATACCACTGTCCCAGACCGGTCGGTGGTCCGCCCGACCGCCCCGGCGTTCCCCCACCGGAGGAATCATCACGGTCCTGGACCGGGCTCGAACACACGGTCGCATCGCCGTCGACGCGCCGGCCGACCTCCCGTCCACCTCGGAGCGGGACGCCCCGCCGGCACGGGGCGGCCCGCGCACATGTACGCGCATCACACGCTCCTCCGCTGGTCCGGCACGAATACCAGAAACGACCGACAGAACAATTCGCGGGGAGGCGGGCGAGTATGCGAGGATTCATCCCGTGCCGTGGCACAGCGGCGGGGGTTTCGCCAACCGCCGGTGTGGCAATCCGCCGTGGTGTAATGGCAGCACATCTGATTTTGGTTCAGAGAGTTCAGGTTCGAGTCCTGGCGGCGGAGCTCGAGAGCACGTTGACTTATCGTTGGCCCGCACATCGCTGACCAAGCACGACGACAGCCCCGCACGAGGACAGGCAGCCGAGGGAGATCCATGCCACAGCAGACCGCCGTCGTCGTTCTCGCAGCCGGTGCCGGGACACGAATGCGGTCGAAGACCCCCAAGGTACTGCATTCGCTGGCCGGTCGGAGCATGCTCGCGCACGCGCTGCATGCGGCGAACGAGATCGACCCCGCGTACCTCATCACCGTGGTGGGGCACGATCGTGAACAGGTCGGCGCGGCGGTGGCCGCGGTCGCCGACGATCTCGGCCGGGAGATCACCCCGGCGATCCAGGAACAGCAACTCGGCACCGGGCACGCGGTCCAGTGCGCGCTGGCCGCCCTGCCGGTCGGATTCACCGGCGACGTGCTGGTCACCTCCGCCGACGTGCCGCTGCTGGACGGGCACACCCTGTCCGCGCTGCTCGACGAGCACCGCAGCTACGCCGAACGCCCCGCGGTCACCGTGCTGACCTTCGTCCCGGAGGACCCCAACGGCTACGGCCGCATCGTGCGCGACGCGGACGGCCAGCTGGCCGAGATCGTCGAGCACGCCGACGCCACGCCGGAACAGGCCGCGATCACCGAGGTGAACTCCGGTGTGTACGCGTTCGACGCCGCGATCCTGCGCACCATGATCAGCCGCCTGTCCACCGCCAACGCCCAGCACGAGCTCTACCTGACCGATGTGCTGCGCTTGGCCCGCGAAGCCGGTCACCCGGTGCACGGCGCGCGGCTGGTCGACGCGGCCAAGGTCACCGGCGTCAACGACCGGGTGCAGCTGGCCTCGGCGGCGCAAACGCTCAACCGCTACATCCTGGAACGCCACATGCGGGCCGGCGTCACGATCTTGGATCCCGCGTCCACCTGGGTGGACGCCAGCGTGCGTATCGGAAGGGACGCGCTGCTGCGCCCCGGTGTGCAGTTGCTCGGCAACACGGTTGTCGGCGAGGACGCCGAGGTCGGCCCGGACAGCACGCTCACCGACGTGGTCGTCGGCGACGGTGCGAAGGTGATCCGCACGCACGGCGAGGGCGCCACCATCGGCCCGAAGGCCACCATCGGCCCGTTCGCCTACCTGCGTCCCGGCACCATCGTCGGTGACGCGGGCAAGCTCGGCGCGTTCGTCGAGACCAAGAACGCCTCGATCGGCGCGCATTCGAAGGTCCCGCACCTCACCTACGTCGGCGACGCCACCATCGGCGAGCACAGCAACATCGGTGCGTCCAGCGTGTTCGTCAACTACGACGGCGTGACCAAGCACCACACCGTCGTCGGGTCGCACGTGCGCACCGGCAGCGACACCATGTTCGTCGCGCCGGTGACGGTGGGTGACGGAGCCTATACGGCGGCGGGTACTGTACTGCGCAGAAACGTTCCGCCCGGAGCTCTCGCGGTGTCCGGTGGACCGCAGAAGAACATCGAGGGCTGGGTGCAGCGACACCGTCCAGGGACGGACGCGGCGCGCGCGGCGGCGGAAGCCATCGCGGCCAAGGAGATGTCGGGTCAGGCAATAGAGCAAAAGGATGGCAATCAGCAGTGACCGCGTCATGGATCGACAACCAGAAGAACCTGATGCTCTTCTCGGGACGCGCCCATCCTGAGCTGGCCGAGCAGGTCGCCAAGGAACTCGACGTCCACGTCACCCCGCAGGTCGCGCGGGACTTCGCCAACGGCGAGATCTTCGTCCGCTTCGAGGAGTCGGTCCGCGGCTCCGACGCTTTCGTCCTGCAGAGCTTCCCCGCACCGCTGAACCAGTGGCTGATGGAGCAGCTCATCATGATCGACGCGCTCAAGCGCGGCTCGGCCAAGCGGATCACCGCGGTGCTGCCCTTCTACCCGTACGCCCGCCAGGACAAGAAGCACCGCGGCCGCGAGCCGATCTCGG
Source organism: Nocardia sp. CY41 (assembly GCF_009829325.1). Lineage (GTDB taxonomy): Bacteria > Actinomycetota > Actinomycetes > Mycobacteriales > Mycobacteriaceae > Nocardia. Next base: position 149,393 of record NZ_VUOS01000015.1, on the reverse strand, counting down.
CTCGCCTGGTCGCCGACCTGCTGAAGACCGCGGGCGCCAACCGGATCATCACCGTCGACCTGCACACCGACCAGATCCAGGGCTTCTTCGACGGCCCGGTCGACCACATGCACGCGCAGGTGCAGCTGGCCGAGTACATCCGCACCAACTACAGCCTCGAGCACATCACCGTCGTCTCCCCCGACTCCGGCCGGGTGCGCGTCGCCGAGAAGTGGGCCGACTCGCTGGGCGGCTCGCCACTGGCCTTCATCCACAAGACCCGCGATCCGCTGGTGCCCAACCAGGTCAAGTCCAACCGTGTGGTCGGCGAGGTCGAGGGCCGCACCTGCATCCTGATCGACGACATGATCGACACCGGCGGCACCATCGCGGGCGCGGTCAAGGTGCTGAAGGACGCCGGAGCGGGTGACGTGGTCATCGCCGCGACCCACGGCGTGCTGAGCTCCCCCGCGGCGGAGCGCCTCGCGAACTGCGGAGCCAAGGAGGTCGTGGTGACCAACACCCTGCCGCTGACCGAGGACAAGAAGTTCCCGCAGCTCACAGTGCTGTCCATCGCGCCGCTGCTGGCGCGCACCATCCGCGAGGTCTTCGAAAACGGCTCGGTGACCGGCCTTTTCAACGGCAACGCTTAGCCCCCACACTGCTGGAACGGCGGTTCGGACTCCGGTCCGGGCCGCCGTTTTCGCGTTCGCGTTAGTCGCGGCGATCGGTGGGGATACTGGGAGTATGGACCGTGACCCGTTGGAAACCGAGATGGGGGACGACGACCAGGAGGACGAGATCCGCGAGTACCAGCGCAACATCGAGGATCCGCCCGAGGACCTGCGCATCCGCTACCACGAGGACGAGGACGACGGCAGGCTCGGCATCGGTGACGAGCTGGATCAGGAGTGGACTGCGAGCGACCGCCGCGTCGAGGACGAGGAGGACGACAACCGGTCCGCCGAAGTGGCCGCCATCGAGATCGTCGACGACGAGGACCTCTGAGACCCCGACGCGCCATGTGGTAGCAATCGGCTATCACGAGACGTCCGTCGTGGTAGGCATGGTGGCGTGACCCGGGACGATACGAGGAGGGTGCGATGAGCACGCCGAAGGAGCCGGACCACGACGAGCAGCCACCGGCGGAGTCGCCGTCGAAGCAGATCGGGGAGACCTCCGGTGACGAGCCCGCACCGCCGCTGACCGGCGCCGCTCCGGCCCAGACACCCGGCGGGCAACCCACCGAGCACGATCCCGCCGCCGCGCGGCCGCCGGAGGGCGAGCCGGGGCCCGCGGACCAATGGTGGCAGTCGAGCGGCACGCCGCCCGCGGAGCCGCTGGGCGGCCAATGGGGCGCCGAGCCCAGCGGCCAGCCCGCCGAACCCCGCCCTTGGGGCGCCAACGGCGGAGGCGACCAGCAGTCCTGGGGCGCCGAACCCGCCGCGCCGGGGATACCGTTTTCGGGCTCCGCGCCCCAGCCTCCCACCGACGAATCGACGCAGCGGTTCACACCCGACGAGCACGCGCAATACGGGGCAGGCGGGCAGCCGCCCTACCCGCAGGGGCAACCCGACGACGCTCAGCAGCCGTATCCGCCGAGCGGGCAACCGCAGTACCCGGCGGGCGGGATGTACGACTATCCGGCATCCGGACAGCAGCAGCCACAGTACGGCTACCCGTCCTATCCGCAGCAAGGGTACGAGCCGTACGCCACCCCGCCGCGGCAGCCGGGCAGTCAGGTGTACTCGATCATCGGGTTCGTCTGCGCGGTCACCGCCGTGCTGTTCTGCCCGATCCTCTTCGGCCCGGCCGGAATAATCCTCGGCATAATCGGACACAACAAGGGCGAATCGCTCGGCAAATGGGCAGCGATCGCAGCGGCCACCGGGATGGTGATCGGCTTCATCGTGGGATTCGCCGTGTTCGGCGGAGACTTCACCACGTAGATTTTCGGTATGCGTCTTTTCGGTGGCACCAGCGTGGCGGGTGCGCGAGCATGACCGGATTCGCGGGCTTCCCGCTGGCCGGGCTGGACTTCTACGAAGACCTGGAGGCCGACAACTCCAAGGCGTTCTGGACCGCGCACAAGAAGATCTACGACGAGTCGGTGCTCGCACCGATGAAGTCGCTCGTGGCCGAGTTGGAGCCCGACTTCGGGACGGCCAAGATCTTCCGGCCCTACCGGGACGTGCGGTTCGCCAAGGACAAGTCGCCGTACAAGACCGCGCAGGGCGCGGTGGTGCGCGCCGGGGCGGGTGTCGGCTGGTATGTGCAGATCAACGCCGCGGGCCTGTACGTCGGCGGTGGCTTCTATCAGGGCTCGCCCGACCAGCTCGCACAGCTGCGCGCCACCATCGATGACGAGGTCCGCGGCCCCGAACTCGCGGCGATCCTCGCCGAACTCGCCGACACGGGTTTCACCATCGGCGGTGAGAAGCTGAAGACCAAACCCAAGGGCTACGACGCCGACCACCCGCGCATCGACCTGCTGCGACACAAATCCATCACCTGCGGCCGCGAATTCGGCGCGCCCGCCTGGCTGGACACGCCCCGGACGGCGAAGGAAGTCCGCGCCGCGTGGGAGACGATGCGGCCGCTGGTCGAGTGGCTCGCGGCGGTGGTCGGCGGCGCACCGTCGTGGTGACCACCGACCGCCGCGTGGTCAACGTCGTCCGGCGAGGACCAGCGCGAAGCGGTCGTCCGGATCGGTCCACACGTGTCCGGTGGCGAAGCCCGCGGCCGCGAGTTCGGCGTCCAGCCCCGCGACCCGGAACTTCGCGGAGATCTCGGTGCGCATCTGTTCGCCGCGGCCGAAGCGCACGGTGAGGCCGAGGTCGCCGACCGTGACGGTCATGTCCTCGCGGGCCTCCAGCCGCATCTCGATCCACTCCCGCTCCGCGTCCCAGACCGCAATGTGCCGGAACTTGTCCGGCGCGAAGTCGGCGCGCAGGCGGGCGTTCAGCACGTGCAGAACGTTGCGGTTGAACTCGGCGGTGACGCCCGCCGCGTCGTCGTAGGCGGGGACGAGGACCGCCGGGTCGGTGACCAGTCCCGCCCCGAGCAGCAGTTGCTCACCGGGCTCGAGCACGTCGTGGATCCGGGTGAGGAATTCGGCGCGTTCCTCGGGAACGAGGTTGCCGATGGTGCCGCCGAGGAAAGCGATCATCCGGCGGCCGCCGCGCGGGAGGTTGTCCAGGGTGTCGGTGAAATCGCTGACCACGCCGTGCACGGCGAGACCAGGGAACTCGGCCGCGACCTCGTCGGCCGCCGCCCGCAGCGCTGAGGACGAAACATCCTGCGGCACATACTTCTTCAGTGGTCCGCGCGCGCCGAGCGCGGTGAGCAGCAGGCGGGTCTTGGCTGCCGACCCCGCGCCCAGTTCGACCAGCACCTCCGTCTGGGCGGCGTCGGCGATCTCGCCGACCACCTGCTCGAGCAGCGCGCGCTCGGTGCGCGTCGGGTAGTACTCGGGCAGCTCGGTGATCCGCTCGAACAGCTCGCTGCCCCTGGCGTCGTAGAACCATTTGGGCGGCAACCACTTCGGGTCCGCCGTGAGGCCGAGGCGGGCGTCCGAGCGGAGCGCCGCGTCGAGGTCGTCGTCGGTGAGGTGGATGTCCAGCGTGGCTGCGGTCATGACACGGCCTTTCGGGTCACAGGAGGGCGTCGACGGACAGCGCGCCGGGCCTGGCGCTCACCAGGCTGCGGTCCGGGATCGGCCGCCAGCGGGGGTCGTCGTCGAAGGGTTCGGAGGACACGAGCGCGAAATCGTCGGTGACCAGCACCGACAACGAGTGGTGGCAGGTGGTCGCCCACAGCTGCGCGCCATCGGAGAGCAGGAGATTCAGGCGTGCTTCCGGGGCCCGGTCGAGGATCGCGGAGACGAGCAGCCGCAGCGCCGCCGGAGCCGCCGACCATTCGCCGTCCGGTGAGCTGGTCGCCAGCAGATCGCACAGCAGCACCCACAGCGTGGCCGCGTCGGTGGCCGACTCGGCCTCCAGCAGTCGCGCCGGGGTGAACAGGTCTTCGGCGCCGAGTTCGGCCGCGCTCGAGGCGAACTCGGCGGCGACGCCGGTCAGGGTGCGCCGCCAGTCGGGCACCACGCCGTTGTGACTGAACGCCCAGCGGTCGCGGGTGAACGGCGCGCACGCGGACCGCTCGACGGGCATGCCGACCGTCGCCGACCGCACCGCCCCGAGCACCGCGACCGACTCGAGCTGCGGGAGGACTTCCTCCACGGCCGGGTCGGTCCAGATCGGCGCCGCGTTGCGGTAACGGCTGACGGTGACCATGTCGTCCACACCGACGTGCCACCAGGCGACGCCGAAACCGTCGGCGTTGATGGTGCCGCCGTGGCGCATATCGCGTGGCGCCCACGCCTGGGTGCGCAGCGAATGAGAGCCGAGGGTCAACATGTCGCCTACCCGCACCGGAGGGCCGACGTAACCCAAATGTCTACACATCCGCACCCGCCGGCTCCGCCTGACCGCGAGCACACCGCCGTCCGGACGGACGGGCGTGGCTCACTCCCCTTCTCCCGGGCGCAGATCCCGCGCCAGGCGGAACCCGGCGAAGATCTGGCGGCGGATGGGGTGGTCCCAGTTGCGGAAGGTGCCGCGGCAGGCCACCGGATCGGTGCCGAAGGAACCGCCGCGCAGCACGCGGTAGTCGCCGCCGAAGAACACCTCGGAATACTCCCGATAAGGAAACGCGCGGAATCCCGGATACGGGTCGAAACCCGAAGCGGTCCATTCCCATACGTCACCGATCAGTTGGTGCACGCCCGCGGGTGACGCGCCGGCCGGATACGCCCCTACCTCGGCGGGTTCCAGATAGCGCTGCCCGAGGTTCGCGGTCGAGGCGTCGGGATCGGCGTCGCCCCAGGGGAAACGGCGCGAGACGCCGGTGGCCGGATCGAACCTCGCCGCCTTCTCCCATTCCGCTTCGGTGGGCAGGCGCTTACCCGCCCAGTTGGCGTAGGCCTCGGCCTCGAACCAGCACACGTGCACGACCGGCTGGTGCGGGCGCAGCGGCGTCATCACCCCGAACACCCGTCGCCACCAGCGCCCGGACGGGTCGCGCTCCCAGAACTGCGGCGCGATCAGACCCGCCTCGACGCGACGCGCCCAGCCGCGTTCGGACCAGAGTTCGGACCGCTCGTAGCCGCCGTCGTCCACGAAGGCCAGGTACTGCTCGTTGGTCACCGGCGCCGCGTCGATCGCGAAACCCGGCACCCTGACCCGGTGGGCAGGACGCTCGTTGTCCAGCGCCCACGCGTCGCTGGAGGTGCCCATGGTGAACTCGCCCGCGGGGATGACGACTTCCCCGGTGACCGTCGCCGTCGCGGCCGGTGCGGCCGCCGCGGAGAGCACGGCCGCGCCGGCGCGCAACTGGTGGGTGGCCAGCATCGTCTCGTCGTGCTGCTGCTCGTGCTGAGCGATCATGCCGAAGGCGAACCCGTCGTCGACCAAGGGACGACCTCGTAGCTCGCTGCGCTCCAGCACATCCCAGACCTTGTCGCGCACGGTGCCGACGTAAGCGCGGGCTTGGCCGGGATCGAGCAGCGGCAGGCCGGGCCGGTTGGCGCGGGCGTGTTTGAAGGCGTCGTAGATCTCGTCGATGTCGGAGCGCACCGGGTCGCGTCCGCCGACGTCGCGTACGAGCCATAGTTCCTCCTGGTTGCCGATGTGCGCGAGGTCCCAGACCAGCGGACTCATCAGTCGCGAATGCTGGGCGACCAGTTCTGCCTCGTCGACGCAGTCGGTGAGGGTGTGGGTGCGCTGCCGGGCGCGCGTGAGTACCTCGGCGATCCGGTCGCGGAGCTGCTCGGCGCCGGAGTGATCGGTGAAGGCGGGATGGGAAGTGGTCACGAGAAACGTCTCCGAGATTCGGGCTGATCGGCGTCGGCGCGGCCGCGACTGTCGGCGATTCGGCGCACGCCGGTCCGGTCGACCTGGGCGCCGTCGGGAAAGTGCGGCTGGTTGCTGGTCACGGGGCGGCCTCCGGAGGCTCCGGGTCGAGGCCGTGCTCGGCGTCGTCCTCGGTCGGGGTGCGGCCGTGGCGACATCGTTCGGCGGCGGATTCCACGGCACGTGCCGCGTCATCGGTCGCGGTGTGCTCGGCCGCCAGGCGTAGCAGGGCGACCGCGCCGGCTCGGATGTCCGGATCGGCCAGTCCGTAGCGGGCGGCATCGACCCAGCGGGCGGCCAGGGGCGCGGCGATCGAAGTCGCCTCCGCGACCACCGACGGGCTGGACACGAGTGCGTCGATCACGTGCACCGGGACGGTCCACCCGTCACCCGGCTGGGCGTCGATGTAGCGCACCTCCAGGTGGCCCGAGGCGCGCACCGGCGGGAACAGCGTGGTCAGGTGATAGTCGAGGTCGCCGATCCCGGGGCGGCGGCCGACCTCATCGTCCAACGCGCCGGACAGCCAATCGGCGAAGGTCGCGCCTGGCGGCGCGGACCATCCCGCGCCGTCGCCACGTTCGGCGGACCCGTCCGGTCGACGCACGCACAGCAGCGGCACGTCCAGCGCCCATCTGCCGTACGCCGCGATCGGGTCGGCCCAGTCCAGCACCGGCGGGCGGGTGCGCGCGTTGTCCAGCCGCAGCCAGGCCCGCATACGCTGGGACGCCCACCCGCCGGGCGGCGCGCCGCGCAGGACGGGTGAACAGGCGAAGGCGGCCAGCAGCGCCGGGCCGACGGCGTACAGCGCGGTCCAACGGGCGGTGACCTCCGCGCGGTCGGCGCCCGCGTCGACGCTGACCTGGGTGGCCGCGGTATTGCACATCATCAGCTTGCCGAACGGACCGATGCCGCCGAAGGAGCGTTCCATCGCGCGATAGCGCGGGAGCTGGAGCAAGCGTTTGGGACGACGGTCCGCGTCCGCGGCGACGGAAACGGTGCGGATGGACCGGGATTCGAGAAGTTCCCGCAACAGGCGGGCATCGTCGCGCAGGTGATCACACAATTGCGCGGCAGCGCCGTAGGGAGCGCTGGAGAGTTCGATCTGACCACCGGGTTCGAGAGTGACCCGGCTGCCCCCCGGCAGTGCGAGTGCCGGCGAATCAGGGGCGATGGACCGTGGTGCGTACGGTCCGAGAGCGTCCGCGAAGGCGGACAGCTGGGGGCGCGGAGCCGCGGAAGGACCGGCCGCCGAACACTCACCCTGCACCGTGAGCCATTCGAGTTCGGCGCCGATCAGCGTGGGTGGTCCGAGTTTGAAGCACACCCCGCCGATGTATGCCTCCGCCGCCGCGCGGGAGGAAAGTTCTCCCTGCTCGGTGGCACAACCGGCCGACTCAGGACTCTCGAGCGTGACCGCCATGCCAACCTCCAGTGGGCTCCGGGACGTAGTCCGCTGCTCTTCGGTTATCGCCATTCTGCGCGGTGGTATTCCACTCCCCCGCCGGAATTCGCGTGCGGCGATCCATCCAGCGTAGCCACGCGGACCGACAAGAAATCGACACGCAGCCGAACAATCCACCCGATAAGGTCGGCTCCATGGTGGACGACGAGCGCGTACGAGCCGACACTCCCGGATGCGTGGACGGGCCCGGCCCCGGCCCCGTCTTCCTCGACAGCGCGGGGTCGTCGCTGCCGCCACGGGTCGTCACCGAGACCGTGATCGGGCATCTGCGGCGGGAGGCGGAGGTCGGTGGCTATCGCGCCGCGAACGAGCGGCTCGACGATCTCGCCGACGTCAAGACCGCGATCGGCGCGCTGATCAACGCCGAACCCGAGAGCATCGCGCTCAGCGACAGCGCCACGCGTTCCTGGGCGGACTTCTTCTATTCGGTCCCGCTCGCCGCGGGCGACCGCATCCTGGTCTCCGAGGCGGACTACGCCAGCAATGCCATCGCCGCCCTGCAGCGGGCCCGCGCCACCGGCGCCACGGTGGAGAAGATTCCCAGCGACGGCAGCGGGCAGATCGACCTCGACGCACTGGCGGCACTGGTGGACGAACGGGTCAAGCTGGTCTCGGTGCTGCACGCGCCGACCAACGGCGGGCTGGTGAACCCAGCCGCCGAGGCGACCCGGATCGCGCACTCGGTCGGCGCACTGGTGCTGCTCGACGCCTGCCAGTCCGCCGGACAGTTGCCCTTGGACGTCGCAGAACTCGGCGTCGACGCTTTGTCGGCCACCGGCCGTAAATGGCTGCGTGGCCCGCGCGGCACCGGTTTTCTCTACCTTCGGCCGGAGTTGGCACGCTCGATGGAACCCGGACGGCTCGATCTGCACAGCGCGGAATGGACCGGACCGCAGGACTACCGGCTCGCGCCAGGTGCGAGCCGCTTCGAGTTCTGGGAGTGCGACGTCGCGGCCCGGCTCGGCCTGGGCGCGGCCGTGCGATATCTGCTGGAACTCGGGCCGGAGGACGTCTACGCCGCGATCGCGGCCCGCGCGGAGCACCTGCGCAAGGCGCTGCCGGAGATCCCCGGCGTGACCGTGCGCGACCTCGGCATCCGGCACAGCGGCATCGTGTCGTTCACCGTCGACGGCGTCGACTCCGGCACGGTGCGCGACCGGCTGCTGGCGCAGGACATCACGGTCACGGTCAGCCACGCCGGTTCGACCCTGCTGGACATGACCGGCCGCGGCCTCGCTTCGGTCGTGCGCGCCTCGCCGCACTGCTTCGTCGGTTTCGACGAACTCGATCGTTTCGTCGCAGCGGTGGCAGCCCTGCGAGCCTGAACCGCCCGGGGAGCGCCTCGGAACAGTCAGGCCAAGTGCACGGTGAGCGCCCTGGCCACCAGAGCCGCCGCGTCGGTGCCGGGCCCGACCAGGCGCAGGCTGCGATTGGCCTGCGCCGTGGCGATACCGTGCAGGTTGGTCCACAGGGCGACAGCCCGGTCGCGCGGGTCGATCGCGTCCGAGGCCGCCGCCGCGCCGACCAACTCGGCGAACCGCGCGAACAGCGGCAGGCTGACCGACCGCAGATTCTCGCCGGAACCTTCCAGAAGGTCGTGCCGGAACATCAGGGTGAACATCTCCGGACGCCGCACGGCGAATTCGAGATATTCGGCGCTCATCCGCGCGAGACGGTCGCGTGCCGACTCGGCCTCCACCGCCGCGAACCGGTCTTCCAGGTCGGCGAACCCGCGCGCCGCGATGGCGGCGAGCAGTGCGCGGTGCGTCGGGAAGTATCGCCGCGGCGCGCCGTGGGAGACGCCCGCCGCCCGGGTGATCGCGCGCAGACCCAGATGGGCGGCCCTCACCTCTTCGAGCAGGTCGACGCCCACGTCGACCAGTCGATCCCGCAACGACTCGCTCCCGGCCATGCGGACATTGTCTACGCCTGCCCGCGACCGCGGGCGCACCCGGCCGTAGACAGTGTCTACAAGATCGGGTAGACAGTGTCTACGCACTCGGCTCCCGGAGGTCTTCATGTGGTACGCACTGTTCAAATATGTCTTGCTCGGCCCACTGCTGCGGCTGCTCGGCAGGCCCGACGTCACAGGGCTGGAGCACATTCCGCGGACCGGGCCGGTGATCATCGCGGCCAATCACCTCGCCATGATCGATTCGCTGTACCTCGCGCTGGTCGTGCCCCGGCGCGTCACGTTCCTCGCGAAACAGGAGTACTTCACCGGCAAAGGCGTGCGCGGACGGTTCAACCGCTGGTTCTACTCGGTGTCCGGACAGGTCCCCGTCGATCGGACCGGCGGGGAGGCGGCCGCCGCGGCGTTGGCCGCGGCCACCCGCATCCTCGAGGACGGCGGAGTCTGGGCGATCCATCCCGAAGGCACCCGTTCACCGGACGGGCGGATCTATCGCGGACGCACCGGCGCGGTGCGGGTCGCCATGGCCACGGGCGCGCCGGTGGTTCCGGTGACGCTCTCCGGCACCGACCGGGTGAATCCGCGCGGCAGCCGCCTGCTGCGGTTCGCCGAAGTGCGCATCGAGTTCGCCGCGCCGCGCCGCTACCCACCCGCCGAGCAACGACAGACGGTGCGCGCCGCGACCGACGAGCTCATGCGCGAACTCGCCGCACGATCGGGCAGGTGCTACGTCGATCGCTACGCCGCGACCTTTTCGGGCGTGATTTCACGCCGCTGACCTGCGCCCCTGGAAATGGGGTTAACGCTGAGTCACTATGGCGTGATAGTTGGGGGAGGCCGGATCCCGGCAACGGTTGGTGAAGAGGAGTTGGGACTTTGAGCAGGTTCACCGACGAGATGTACGCAACCGCACAGACCTCCGTACGCGGACTGGTGACCGGCGAGCCGGGCGCACCGCTGCGCCGCACCTGGGCCGAAATCCACCGGATCGCCCGGCGCATGGCGGGCGGGCTGGCCGAAGCGGGCATCGGGCACGGCGACGCGGTGGGCGTGCTCGCGGGCATGCCCGCCGACATCGCCCCGGCCTGCCAAGCCGTCTGGATGCGCGGCGGGTCGATCACCATGCTGCACCAGCCGACTCCGCGCACCGATCTGGTGGTGTGGGCGCGGGACACCGAGACCGTGCTGACCATGATCGAAGCGCGCGCGGTCGTGCTGGGCGCGCCGTTCGAGGCGGCCGAACCGCTGCTGCGCGAACGCGGCATCACCGTGGTGCGCATCGACCAGCTGCCCGACGGTCCCGACGTCGATCCGGTACCCACCGTCGAGAGCGATATCGCCCTGCAGCAGTTGACCTCCGGTTCGACCGGCTCGCCCAAGGCGGTACGGATCACGCACGAGAACTTCTACGTCAACGCCTACGCCATGTTCAACCGGGTGAAATTCCAGCTCGACGACGACGTGATGGTCAGCTGGCTGCCCCTGTTCCACGACATGGGCATGGTCGGGTTCCTCAGCGTCCCCATGCAATTCGGCGCGGAAGTGGTGTGCGTGACACCGCTGGACTTCCTCACCAGGCCGCTGCTGTGGGCCGAGCTGATCAGCAAGTACCGCGGGACCGTCACCGCCGCACCGAATTTCGCCTATTCCCTGCTGGCCCGGCGGCTGCGGCAGGCCGACGACGGCGCGTTCGACCTCAGCAGCGTCCGCTACATGTGGAACGGCGCCGAACCGGTGGATCCGGACACCATGGACGCCTTGGCCGAGGCGGGCAAACGGTTCGGGCTCAACCCGATGGCCCTCACTCCGGTCTACGGCATGGCCGAGACCACGCTGGCCGTGTCGATTCCCGATCCCGGGCACGGACAGGTGGTCGACGTGATCGATGCCGACCTGCTCGAGGCGATCGGCAAAGCGGTACCCGTGCCGGTAGAGCACGGCCAGCCCGCCCACATCCGCAGGTTGCCCACACTCGGCTATCTGGTCGACCAACTGGAGGGCCGGATCGTCGACAACGAGCGTCAACCGCTGCCCGCCCGCTCCGTGGGCGTGATCGAATTGCGCGGTCCCGCGGTCACTTCCGGCTATGTGACGGTGCACGGATTCCAATCGGCCCAGGACGCCGAGGGCTGGCTGGACACCGGCGACATCGGCTACTTCACCGACGAGGGGCTGATCGTGGTGTGCGGCCGGATCAAAGACGTGATCATCATGGGCGGCCGCAACATCTACCCCACCGACATCGAGCGCGCGGCGACGAGGGTGCGCGGCGTCCGGCCCGGCAACGCGGTGGCGGTGCGCCTGGACGCGGGTCATCAGCGGGAGAGTTTCGCCGTCGTGGTGGAGAGCGGCAGCCACCAGGACCCCGACGAGGTCAAACGGATCGAGCGCGAGATCGTGCACTCGGTATTCGCGGAGGTCGGCGCCCGGCCGCGCACCGTCACCGTGCTCGGCCCCGGCGCACTGCCGAAGACCTCCTCCGGCAAGCTGCGCAGGGCCGCGACAGCGATGCATCTGCCCCGCGGCTGACCGCCCGGCGCCTCGTGGCGACGAAGGCGCTCAGTGCAATTGGTTCTGCGCGGTCTCCAGACCCACGCGCAGCAGCAATTCCACCGCGTCGGCGGCCTGCTCGACGATCACCGGGACCTCTTTGCGCTCCGGCGCCGAGAACGGCTTCAGCACGTAGTCGGCCGGATCCTGGCGGCCCGGCGGGCGGCCGATGCCGATCCGGGTGCGCAGGTAGTCCTTGGTGGTCAGGGCGGAGGACACGGAGCGAAGACCGTTGTGCCCGCCCTCGCCGCCGCCGCGCTTGAGCCGGATCGCGCCGAACGGCAGGTCGAGTTCGTCGTGCACGACGATCACCTCGGTCGGCGGCACGGAGAAGAATTTCGCCAGCGCGGCCACCGGCCGCCCGGACAGGTTCATGAACGACCGCGGCTTGGCGATCAGCACCTGACGCCCGTCCAGCCGCGCCTGCAGCAGGTCGGCGCCGGATTTCTTGTGCACACCGAAACGGCCGCCGACGCGCTCGGCGAGCACGTCGGCGACCAGGAAACCGACATTGTGCCGGGTGCGCTCGTACTCGGGACCGGGATTGCCCAGTCCGACGACCAGCGCGGGCCCGGCGGACGATTCGGTACTACTCAGCGCTCTCGCCCTCGGCCTCGGCAGCGCCCTCACCCTCGACGGGCTCGGCGGCCGGGGCGGCGATCACGTTGACGATCAGGGTCTCCGCGTCGGCGGCCAGGTCGACGCCCTCGGGCAGCTGCAGCGCGCCCGCGGTGATCTGGGTGCCCGCCTCGACGCCATCGACGGAGACCTCGATGGCCTCGGGCAGCTTCAGCGCGTCGGCCTCGACGGAGACGGTGGTGGCCTCCTGGGTGACCAGGGTGCCGGGAGCGGCGTCGCCGGTGATGGTGACGTTCACGTCGGCGGTGACCTTCTCGCCGCGCTTGATGATCAGCAGGTCGGCGTGCTCGATGTAGCGGCGGATCGGGTGCACCACGACGGACTTGGTCAGCGCGAGCTGCTTCTTGCCGTCGATGACCAGGTTCAGCACCGCGTTGGTGCCGTGCTCGCGCAGGATGGCGGCGAAGGCCTGGGCGTTCACCGAGAGATGCTGCGGGTCGGCCTGGTGGCCGTACAGCACGGCCGGGACGTTGCCCGCACGCCGGGTGCGGCGGGCAGCGCCCTTGCCGAACTCGGTGCGTACGGATGCTTCGAGAAGGTTGACGTCGGACATGACTGGATCTACTCCTACGGCTCTTCCGGGCTGTCAGTTACACGTCAGGGGTTCCGCACACCTGACGGGAGGGTCTATTCGTCGGGGCGAAGACCGAACAGGGACGGCCGGAAGCCGCGCCGCGTCGATCACGGTGTCGCAAAACTGGTCTGCGGACACCCTCGCCGAGACAACCCGAACACCATACCCCAGCGCCGGGGCCGTCTTTGAATCGGGTGGTCACCGGCGGTTCGGCCGGCGCTCGCGCGCGTCGCGTACGCTGGCGTGGTTGCCGATCGGTCGTCTGCGAAAGGTTGTCTTGCGTTGAGCGCCTCCCCTGAGGGTGTTGTCGCGCCCGCATCCCGCGGGTTGCCCGCCGAGGTAGCCCGCCGGCGCACGTTCGCGGTGATCTCCCATCCCGACGCGGGCAAGTCCACGCTCACCGAGGCGCTGGCCCTGCACGCGAGGATGATCTCCGAGGCGGGCGCGATCCACGGCAAGGCCGGGCGCAAGTCCACCGTCTCGGACTGGATGGAGATGGAGAAGGCGCGCGGCATCTCGGTCAGCTCGACCGCGCTGCAGTTCAACTACCGGGCCGCGGGCTCGGACGTGGACAGCGTCATCAACCTGGTCGACACCCCCGGGCACTCCGACTTCTCCGAGGACACCTACCGGGTGCTCACCGCCGTCGACGCCGCGGTGATGCTGATCGACGCGGCCAAGGGCTTGGAGCCGCAGACACTGAAGCTGTTCCAGGTCTGCCGTCACCGGGGCATCCCGGTGATCACCGTGATCAACAAGTGGGACCGGCCGGGCCGGGCGCCCCTGGAACTGCTCGACGAGATCAACGAGCGGATCGGCCTCACCCCCACTCCGCTGTTCCTCCCGGTCGGCATCGCGGGAGACTTCCGCGGTCTGCTGCGCCGCGGCCCGGACGGCGCGGCGCTCGAATATATCCACTTCACCCGCACCGCGGGCGGCGCGACCATCGCGCCCGAGGAGTCGCTCACCCCCGAGGCCGCCGAGGCGCGCGAAGGCGAGCCGTGGACCACGGCCGCGGAGGAGAGCGAGCTGCTCTCGGCCACGGGCCAGGACCACGATCAGGAGTTGTTCCTCGCCGGGCAGACCTCGCCGGTCATCTACGCCTCCGCGATGCTGAACTTCGGCGTGCGGCAGTTGCTGGAGACCCTGGTCGCGCTCGCGCCCGCCCCCGGGCCGCGGCCCGACATCGAGGGCAAGCCGCGCGAGACCGGCGATCCGTTCAGCGCGGTGGTGTTCAAGGTGCAGGCGGGCATGGACGCCGCCCACCGCGACCGCCTCGCGTTCATGCGGATCGTGTCGGGCGAGTTCGAACGCGGCATGGTGGTCACCCACGCGCAGACCGGGCGGCCGTTCGCCACCAAGTACGCCCTCACCGTGTTCGGCCGTGAGCGCGCCACCGTCGACACCGCCTACCCCGGTGACGTGGTGGGCCTGGTGAACGCGACGGCGCTGGCTCCGGGACACACGCTGTTCGTGGACAAGAAGGTCGAGTTCCCGCCGATCCCGTCGTTCGCGCCGGAACATTTCGCCGTGCTGCGGGCCCGCACCGCGGGCAAATACAAGCAGTTCCGCAAGGCGGTGGATCAGCTCGACTCCGAGGGCGTCGTACAGGTGCTGCGCAACGACATCCGCGGCGACGCCTCGCCGGTGCTGGCGGCCGTCGGCCCGATGCAGTTCGAAGTAGTGACCGCGCGCATGCTCACGGAGTTCAACGTGGAGACCACGATGGAGCACCTCGGCTACACGCTGGCCCGGCGCACCGACGCCGCGTCGGCGGAGGAACTCGGGCGGCAGCGCGGGGTGGAGGTCTTCACCCGCTCAGACGGTGCGCTGCTGGCGCTGTTCAGCGACAAGTGGCGACTGCAATACATCGAGAAGGAGCACCCGGCGCTCACCTTGGAGCCCCTGGTGGCCACCGCCGACTGAGTCAGCCGGCCTCGGAGTCCGGCCGCAGCGGCGCGGTGCCGGGGTCGCGTTGGATGGCGGCGATCCCGTCTTCGCGCGCGATCAGGCCCCAGCGGCTGGAGGTCAAGCGCAGGCTGGGCAGATCGCTGAGGGAGAGCACCACCTCGTAGGTGCGTTCGTAGCCGGTGTGCGAGATCCGCCAGCGCCGGTCGTCGCAGCGGACGTAGCGGTCGGTGTAGAAGGCCGCGCCACGCAGCAGCATGTTGTGGCCCGGGATGAGGACCGTGTCGGCGAGGTACCAGGTGCCGGTGGCGGTGTCGCCGTCGACATCGATCTCCGGATGGTCACAGCGATGCTCGGTGATCACGTGCGGCCCGAGCGTGTTGCGCATGAACGCGATGAACGCCTCGCGCGATTCGAACTGCAGGTATTCGCTGTAGGTCGCGGTGGCCTCGGGGATCATGGTGTCGGCAAATTCATCCCATGATTTGGTGTCGAGGGTGCGCAGGTACCGGTACTTCAGCCGGGAGATCGCCGCGACGTCGTCAAGCTCGGGCTCCTCGCCGCGGCCGCGCGGCCGCGGATCGTCGCGCACCTGCCCGAAGTCGATCGGTCCCGCGTCGAACCGCAGTCGATCATCGGCGCGCAGGTCGTCCGGATCCCGCTCACCCGTGCCGGTCGCCCGCTGGCTGCGACTGCGTTCGGGGCCGACCGGGTCGATGTCACGCTCTCGCTCGTCCTGCTCCGATGCACCCGGATCGAGGTCGACGCCGCCGCGCTCGTCCGGGGGAAAGCCCGGGTCGTCGCGCCCCTGCCCACCTGAGCCCGTGTCCCATTCGTTACGCGCTTGCCCAGCGATGCCCACACCGGGGTCGCCGCGCCCCTGCCCGCCGTTTCGCTGATCCATACCCTCAACAATCCCATCCCGAGTGCCGGATTGGGAGAGATGTATCAGATTGCTATCACGGTGCGGCGAATCTTCCGACGAAGATCAACTCCGCGGCGTCAGCTGCCGATCGTGAAGCAGGTGCGGCAGAAGTCCTCGCCGAACTCGGTCAGCCGAAGACTCTTGCGGACGATCTTCGGCGCCCGGCCCGCCTTCTTCAGCGCCGCCTCCACCACCGGCTGCACCTCGAGCACCATGTACCGGCTCAGCACCACCGGATCGTCCGAGGTCAGCGTGAGCCCGAGGCGGTTGAGGTTGATCAGGTAGGACCGCGCGCGATCCGGATAGCGCACGCCGGCCTGCTCGGGCACCGAGGTGAGATCACCCTGCACCAGCTCCGAGCCGATCCCCAGTGGACGGTTGGTGCGCACGTCGACCGACGGCTGCGGCCCGTTGAGCGCCATGAAGCGCAGGATGCGCGCCTCGTCGGGCGCCAGCTCGTCGAGGATGCGGTCGTAGGCGGGGTGCACGTCCTCGGTGAAGTAGACGTCGGCGGACCTGGCCAGCAGCGCGTCGCCGCGGCGGCGCAGCTCCTCGGTGCTCGCCGAGCGCAGGTAGGGGCCGACGGTCAGCGCCTGCTGCGACGACGTCGGGCCGTTGGACGTCGGGACGTAGCTGACGATTTCCCGGACCGAGCCCTCGGTGACGCCGAGCGCGCTGCGGGCGATGGAGCGCAACGCGTTTCCGGTCCGCTCGGCGATCTCGGCCGAGGACTCCCCGTCCAGCGCCGCCTGGGTGATCTCCCTGGTGACCTCGTAGGTCGTGCCGACCGCCCACTGGCTTCCGCGCACAACGGTGCCCGCGGCCACGCCTGCCGCCCGGAACACGCCGCGGATCAGCCGTGCCTCGTTGCTGATCTGCCGCTGTTCGACATCCGAACTGCGCTCGACGGCGCGGGAACCTGGCCGGGCCACGTCCTGTCCGGTCCTGTCGTCTGCCACGTTTTCTCCGATATCGCCGGGGGAACGAATCCGCTCCACAGATTACTTCCCCTTGTGTCGCGGGTCATTCGCACCGCCTGACTCGGACAGTGCGACCGGCACGCGGCGCGCAATAGGGTTTCTTCGCCGAGGGGGTGCTAGTTTTGGGTGCCGGTGAGGCGGCGATCACCGGTGTATCGGCAGGAGGGTGTCGTGTTAGAGAGCGTATTCGGAATCCACCCCACGATCCTCCTCGAGCTCGTGACGATACCGCTTTTCACCGGGGTGATCGGCTACATCACCAACTGGACCGGCGTGCTCATGCTGTTCAAGCCGGTCGCCTTCCACGGCGTCCGAGTTCCCGGCCTGCGCGCGCTGTATCCCTTCCTTCCCAAGCGAATTCAAGTCCTCCCGTTGCTCAGTTACGACGGCCGCTTCGGTTGGCAGGGCATCGTCCCCTCGCGTGCGGACAAGATGGCCAGCATCGCGGTCGACAAGGGCCTGGCCAAACTCGGCAGCGTGGCCGACTTCTACCGGGAACTCGAGCCGGACAAACTGGCCGAGCACCTCGCCAGCATCGCCGACGCGCAGATCAAGGACATCGTCGAGGACATCCTGCGCCGCGAGCATCCGCAGCTCTGGTACAACCTGCCCGCCCAGGTACGCGACATGGTGCACGCGCGGGTGCGCCAGCAGCTGCCGGAGATCCTGCGCGAGCTGACCGAGGAATTGGGCGCGAATATCGATCAGCTGCTGGATGTGAAGCAGATGGTGATCCGCTACTTCCAGGCCCGCCCGCATCTGCTCAACACCCTGTTCCAAGTGCTCGGCGCGAAGGAACTGCGATTCATGCAGAACTTCGGTTTCTACTTCGGCGCGCCGATGGGCGTGCTGCTGGTCGTCGTCCTGCATGTGACCGGCTGGTCCAGCCTGGTCGTGCTGCCGATCGGCGGCGTGATCATCGGATGGGTGGTCAACTGGATCGGCATCAATATGATCTTCGCGCCCGCATATCCGAAGTGGTGGGTTCCGTGGCGACAGGGCCTGCTGATCAAACGCAAGTCCGAAATCACCGACGGATACGCGGAATTGGTTTCCAGCCAGGTGATCACCGTGGCGAATATCGGTGACGAGTTGCTCAACGGCCCCCGCTCGGATCGCACAATGCAGATGCTGGAGGACACGCTGCGCCCGGCCGCCGACCGCGCGCTCGGCCCGGCGCGTCCCGCCGTCAAGTTCGTGCTCGGCAGCCGCGAATACGACTCGCTGCAATCGACGTTCACCAGCGAAGCCATGGCCATCGCGCCGATCGCGTTCGCCGACCCGGAGTTCAACGTCCGCCAGGGCAGGCAGATCAACGAGTACATCGCCAGGCAGATGGCGATGTTGTCGCCGCCGGACTTCGTCGACATGCTCCGCGCGGCCATCAAACAAGACGAATGGCTTCTTTTCGTCCATGGCGGCGTGCTGGGGCTGTTCGCCGGATACGCTCATATCCTGATCTTCGGAACGGGAGTGGCGACATCATGGCTGTAGCGGGTCCGGACGACGGCGATATCGAGGCCGTCGAGCACCTCGACGCGACGGCGGCGAACGCCGAGCCCTCGCAAGAGATCGCCCGGCGGCCGGCATCGGACCTCACTCATCCCGACGAGTTATCCAGACGAGTAACGGTTCCCGTGGCCACCGTGCGTGCCGCGACGGGCGTCGCACGGGTCGCGTGGACCGCCGTCACCGGGGTGACATCGTGGGGCGTCGGCACCGCGGTCGGCGTCACCTCCACCGTGGTGCGGCGCAGCATCGAGGGAGCGCCGCCGCGAGAAGTATTGGCGGAGGCGGAATCCGAGGTCCGCGACGCGATGCGCAAAGCACTCGGCCTCCCGGCCGCCGCGCAGCCGCCCGCGCAGGAAGCCGTGCCCACGCTGCGTGAGCAGGGCGCCGCGCTGCTGCGGTTGTCGGCCAGCCCGCACGGCGAGGACGACAACCACCCGGCCTTCGCGGGCATGCTCGCCGAACTCACCCCGGACGAGGCGCGCATCCTGCGTTTCCTGCATCTGGACGGGCCGCAGCCCTCGATCGACATCCGCACCGGGCGCCCGCGCGCACTCGGTTCCGAGCGCCTCGGTTCGATGCTCACGCTGATCGGCGAGCACGCCGGATTGCGCTTTCCGAACCGCATCCAGCAGTACTTGACCAACCTGCGCAGGCTGGGTCTGATCGAGCACGCGCGTGAGCCGGTCGGCAACCCCAACCGGTACCAACTGCTGGAGGCGCAGTCACCGGTGCGGGAGATGCTGAAGCGCTCCGGCTTCGGCACCAAGGTGATCTACCGCAGCGTGGTGCTCACCGATTTCGGCGCGGACTTCGTGCGCACCTGCCTGCCGGTGGTGGTACAGGACGGACGCGCCTCCGGCCACTAGTCCCCCCAGCCGCGCAGCGCGAGTTCGGCCACCGCATCGAGTTCGGCCCGGCTCGCGCCGTCGCGCGCTGCCTGGGACATGCCTTGCATCACCGTGCCGACGTAGCGGGCCAGCGTGCGCGCGTCCAGGTGATCGGGTAGCAGGCCCGCGTCGATGTCGGCCTGGATGCGCGCGGCGAACGTGTCGATGTTCCGGTTGCGCATGTCGCGGAGGAGTTCGGCGACCTCGGCGCTGGTGGTGTTGACGCCGGCACTGATCACCAGGCATCCGTGCGGGCAGTCCGGCCGGGTGTATTCCGTCGCCGCCTCGCGCAGGATGCGCCGGACCGCCGCCTGCGCGGTGTCCTCCTCGGCGAGCGCCCGCGCGACGAATCCGCCGTAGCGCGCGCCGAAGGTCGCGACGACTTCGGCGAACAGCGTCTTCTTGTCCCCGAACGCCGCGTACAGGCTCGGCGCGCCGATCCCCATGGCCCCGGTCAGGTCGCCGATCGAGGTGGCCTCGTACCCGCGCGTCCAGAACAGCCGCATGGCCTGCTCGAGCGCCGCGTCCCGGTCGAAGGAGCGCGGCCTGCCCCGCGTCGTCGTAGCCATACCGACAATTCTATAGCGGTCACTAAACAATGTGCTACCGTACTTTCTGTAGCGACCGCTAGAGAAAAAGGATTTCGCGATGGGCGCACTGACGGGCAAGACGGCACTGGTAACCGGGAGCAGCAGGGGCATCGGCCGGGCGATCGCCGAACGACTCGGCCGCGACGGCGCACGCGTGGCGGTCCACTACCACGCCGACGAGCAGGCGGCGAAGACGACCGTGGCCGCGATCGAGGCGGCGGGCGGCGCGGCGTTCGCCATCCGGGCCGAACTCGGCGTGCCGGGTGACGCGCAGGCGCTGTGGACGGCGTTCGACGCGCACGCCGACGGGCTGGACATCCTGGTGAACAACGCGGGCGCCGACGTCATCCGGGAGCCCATCGCCGGGACCGACGAGGCGGCGTTCGACCGGGTCTTCGCGATCAACGCCAAGGCGCCCTTCTTCATCACCCGCCTCGGACTGGACCGGTTGCGCACCGGCGGCCGGATCGTCAACATCTCCACCGGTCTCACGCACGGCGCGCACATGCCGCAACTGATCGCCTACACCATGACCAAGGCCGCGATCGACAGCTTCACCAGCGTGCTCGCCAAGGAGGTCGGCGCACGCGGCATCACCGTGAACGCCGTGGCGCCGGGCATCATCGACACCGACATGAACGCCCACTGGCTGCGCGACGCCGAGACCAAGGCCGCGGTGGCGGCGATGTCCCCGCTCCATCGCGTGGGTCAGGCCGCCGACGTGGCCGATGTGGTCGGGTTCCTCGCCTCCGACGAGGCGCGGTGGGTGACCGGCCAGTGGATCGATGCCACCGGCGGCGCGCTGCTCTGACGCACCGGAAGGCCCGGCGTTCGGCTGCCCGCCTCCGCGCGAGCTACGGACCGTCGTCGCCCGGCCGCTCCCATTAGGCTTGAGCACCGTGCTGTCAGTTGTGCCTAGTCCCGTCACCGTGCGGGCGCCGTCGAAGGTGAACCTCCATCTCGGAGTGGGCGACCTGCGTGCCGACGGCTACCACGACCTGACCACGGTGTTCCAAGCACTGTCCCTGAGCGACGATCTGGAGATCTCGCCGTCGGGATCGCTGACCGTCCGGGTCACCGGAGAGGGCGCCGCGGAAGTGCCGACCGACCGGACGAACCTGGTCTGGAAGGCGGCCGTCCGGCTCGCGCACCTCGGCGGCCGCGCTCCCCTGGTGGAAATCGCCATCGCCAAAGGCATTCCGGTGGCGGGGGGCATGGCGGGCGGCAGCGCCGACGCCGCCGCCGCGCTGGTCGGCCTGAACGAGCTGTGGGACCTGGGGTTGTCCAGGGAGGAACTGGGCGCGGTGGCGGCCGAACTCGGCAGCGACGTGCCGTTCGCCCTGCACGGCGGCACCGCGCTGGGCACCGGCCGCGGCGAGCGCCTGCTGCCGGTACTGTCCCGCAACACCTTTCACTGGGTGCTCGCCTTCGCGAAGGGCGGCCTGTCCACCCCCGCGGTGTTCGCCGAGCTGGACCGGTTGCGCGAGCACGGCGAACCGCCCCGGCTCGGCGAGCCGCAAGAGTTGATGCAAGCGCTGGCCTCCGGTGACCCACGGCAGCTCGCGCCGCTGCTCGGCAACGATCTCCAGGCGGCCGCGGTGTCGCTGAAACCGGAACTGCGCCGCACGTTGCGCGCGGGCGTCACCGCGGGCGCGCTGGCCGGGCTGGTGTCCGGCTCCGGACCCACCTGCGCGTTCCTGTGCGAGAGCGAGGAATCGGCGATCTCGGTGGCCGCCGAACTCGCGGGCGCGGGCGTCTGCCGCAGCGTGCGGACGGCCAGCGGACCGGTGCCGGGCGCGCGCATCCTCAGCGCCGACCCGTCGAGCAAACACTGACCGGCCGCATATCGCCGAGAGCTCGGAACAAGCCACCGCATCCGCCAGGCTCGGGCGTCACCGCCGCGTGCGGACGGCCGGCGAACCCCCGCCGCATGCGTATCCTCGGCTTCGACCGTCGGGCAAGCACTGACCGACCGCATATCCCCGTTAGCCCGGAACAATTCGCAAACACCGCATCCACCAAGCGCGGCCGTCCACCGCAGCGTGCGGATGGCTGGCGAACCCCCGCCGCATGCGCATCCTCGGCTTCGACCGTCGGGCAAGCACTGACCGGCCGCATATCCCCGTTAGCCCGGAACAATTCGCAGACACCGCATCCACCAAGCGCGGACGTCCACCGCAGCGTGCGGACGGCCATCCGACCGGTGCCGGGTGTGCGTATCCTCAGCACCGCCCCGTCGGCCAAGCACCGACCGTCACACGGCCGACGCCGGGCGACCTCACGGCCACCGCCAGGACGCGAACCCGACGATCCCGTGCCCGCGTTCGCAGCGCCGACTCATCAGAAGCGACGCCGACCGCTCGACACCCGAAACGGGTAGTCGCCGACGACACAGCAGTCGCAGGCGAGCCGTGCGGCGCGGCCGTGGAAGGTCGAAACACCCCGGTCTACCCCGGTTGCGGCTACCCCGCGCTTATCCGGCCGAACGTCGAAGGGGCGAGCGCTTCATGGCGGCAGGTGCGTCCTGCCCGCGTGGCACCGGGACGAACGCGCGAATGCGCACGTTGGCGCACATCGGAATACGCGACCGGTCCCGGCTGCGACCGGATCCCCGCTCACCGCCCGTTCTCCGGGACCGTGGACAGCGGCGCTCAGGGCAGGGCGTCGGCGAGGCGATCGACCTGGTCGGCGTCGCGCCCGTAGCAGTAGAACATCACCTCGTCCGCGCCGAGGTCGCCGAATTCGGCGATGGTGGTGCGGATCTGCGCGGGCGTGGTGAGCAGGCCCGCGAGGATGCCTTCGGTGTAGTCGCTGAACCCGTAGTAGGCGCCCATCGACGCGCGGGCGTCCTCGATCACGTGATCGGGACCGAAGGCGACGTTGACCTGGGCGACGATCCTCGGTTCACCCGCTCGGCCATGGTCGGTCCAGGAACGGCGCGCGGTGTCGAAGAGTTTGCCCGCCCAGGAGGGTGGAACAGCGGCGAGGAATCCACCACCCCACCGACCGATGCGGTCGAGCGCGGCGGGCTGGAAACCGCCGAACAGGATCTCGGGCCCTTCCGGGCGCAGCGGGACGGGGCCGATCGGTCCGCACTCCGCGTCGTACGGCTCGCCCGCCCACAGGCGGCGCATGAGCGCGAGCTGCTCATCGAGGCGGCGGCCGCGGGTGCGCAGCTCGGTGCCCGAGGCTCGGTGATCGTCGGCGCGACCGCCGACACCGAGACCGAGCACCAGGCGTCCCCCGGACATCCGGTCGAGGGTGGCAACCTGCTTGGCGAGCAGCACGGGGTCGCGCAGCGGCGCGAGCAGCACTTCGGTCTGCACCCGGACGCGACTGGTCGCACCGGCGAGCGTGGCCAGCGCGATCAACGGTTCGGGGTTGTCGTAGACCAGCCGGTCGAGCAGGCCGAGGGTGCGGAACGGGCCCGCATCGGCGCGCCGAGCCCAGTCGAGCAGCGCGACGGGATCGGAAATGGGCAGGCCGAGGCCGACGTGCATGGCAATCCTCCAGAGGTAGAGCGGAAGGGAAGGGGTGCCGCCCGCCGACGCCTCGAGTCGAGGCGGGCGTCCCACTCTGCGGCTGTACTTCTGGGGAGCGCCGATTCGGTTGCAGTGAACGAACACTGTTCGTTCACGCTCAATCTAAACGAACATTGTTCGTGACGCAAGCGCGCCGCCGTTCGCCGGGCCGACGGGCCACCGGCGCAGGTCGGTACGCTGGCCCGGGGCGATCATCGGCCCGCCCGCGCAAGACACGGAAGGATCCATGTCCAACCTGATCAACCTCGAACAGGTCCACAAGAGCTTCGGGATCAAGCCGCTGCTGGACAACGTCTCGCTCGGCGTGCACGCGGGCGAACGGATCGGCGTCGTCGGCCTCAACGGCGGCGGCAAGACCACCCTGCTCGAGGTGCTCACCGGCATCGAGGAACCCGACAGCGGCCGGGTCAGCCGGCTCGGCGGCCTGCGCATGGCCGTGGTGACACAGCGCGGCGTTCTGCCCGCGGGCGCGACGGTCGGTTCGGTGGTGCTGGCCGGTCTGGCGGACGATGCCTCGACAGACGAGGTCGCCGAACACGAATGGGCGGCCGACTCGCGCATCCGCTCGGTGATGGAAGGTATCGGCATCGCCGATCTCGGCATGGACACCCCGGTGGACAATCTCTCCGGCGGCGAACGCCGCCGGGTCGCGCTCGCCGCCGCGCTGGTGCGCGAACTCGACCTGCTGGTGCTCGACGAGCCGACCAACCACTTGGACGTCGAGGGCGTGCAGTGGCTGGCCGCGCATCTACTCGGCCGACGCAGCGCGTTGGTCGTCGTGACCCACGACCGCTGGTTCCTCGACACCGTGGCCACCAGCACCTGGGAAGTGGTCGGCGGCAAGGTCGAGAGCTACGAGGGCGGCTACGGCGACTGGATCTTCGCCCGCGCCGAGCGCGCTCGCCAGGCGGACGCGTCCGAGGCCCGGCGGCGCAATCTGGCCCGCAAGGAACTGGCGTGGCTGCGGCGCGGCCCGCAGGCGCGCACCTCCAAGCCGCGCTATCGGGTCGAGGCCGCCGAATCCCTGATCGCCGACGTGCCGCCGCCGCGCGACAGCGTCTCGCTGGCGGCTTTCGCGCGCAAACGCCTCGGCCGCGTCGTCGTCGAGTTGGAGGACGCCACGCTCACCACGCCGGACGGCCGGGAGTTGGTCCGGGATCTGACCTGGCGGCTGGCTCCGGGCGAGCGCGTCGGCCTGGTCGGCGTCAACGGCTCGGGCAAGACGACGCTGCTGCGCGCCCTGGCGGGCGACAGCGACGCGACCTTGGCCGCGGGCAAGCGCGTCCAAGGCCAGACCGTGCAGATCGGCTGGCTGCGCCAGGAGCTCGACGACCTGCCGACCGACCTGCGCGTGCTGGAGGCGGTACAGCAGGTCGCGCAGCGAATCATGCTGGGCGACAAGGAGATCTCGGCGGGCCAACTGGCCGAGCGGCTCGGCTTCAGCCCCGCCCGCCAGCGCACGCCGGTCGGCGACCTGTCCGGCGGCGAGCGGCGGCGCCTGCAACTGACCCGCATCCTGATGTCCGAACCGAACGTGCTGCTGCTCGATGAGCCGACCAACGACCTGGACATCGACACCCTGCAGCAGCTGGAGGACCTGCTCGACAACTGGGCCGGCACGCTGGTGGTGATCAGCCACGACCGGTACCTCATCGAGCGGATCTGCGACTCCACCTGGGCGCTGTTCGGCGACGGCAAGCTGACGAACCTGCCCGGGGGCATCGAGGAGTATCTCGCCAAGCGCGCGACCCTCGCCGCGAGCCGGACCCGCGCCGGCACGCCGGAGACCAAGCCCGCCGACGCGCCTGCCACCGACTCCGCCGCCTACCGCGCGGCCCGCAAGGAGCTGACCCGGCTGGAACGCGCCATCGACAAACTGTCCGAACGCGAGCAGCGCCTGCACTCCGCGCTGGCCGACGCCGCCACCGAGCCGGACAAGCTGGTCACCTTGGGCGCGGAGCTCAAGCAAGTACTGACGGAGAAGGAGACGGCCGAAGAGCGCTGGCTGGAACTGGCCGAGGGTGTGTAGTCCCCCGGCCGAACCGCGCCAACCGACTCGGCCGAGCCGATCAGTCAAGGGTGTGCGGTCCGCGGTGTTCGCCCGCGAGAACGCCGACCGTGTCGAATTCCGCACTCCGCGGGGGACACTCAGTGCGAAACCACCCTTGCGTGACCATACCCGCAGGGGGTATGTTTCAGGAGTCGGGGTACCCCCCGCCCGTATGAGAATCTGAATGCGAAGGAGTCGGACATGCCCACCACCACCTACACCGTCACGGGGATGACCTGCGGGCACTGCGTCAGCTCCGTCAAGACCGAGATCGGCAAGATCGATGGCGTGACGAGCGTGGATGTGGACCTCGCCAGCGGTGCCGTCCGTGTCGACAGCACCGCGCCGATCGCCGACGCCGACATCGTCGCCGCCGTGGACGAAGCGGGTTACGAAGTCGCCGTCTGATCCGGACATTCGCGTGGCTCCTCGCGCCGGCCGACGCCGGTACGAGGAGCCACCGGCTCGTCCGAGCCCTACGCCTGAGCGGCCAGCCGGACGAAGGCCGCGGTGTCGAGGGTTTCGCCGCGGGCCGTAGGGGCGATGCCCGCGGCGACCAGACGACGCTCCGCTTCGGCGGGCGAACCCGCCCAGGCGGCGAGCGCGGCGCGCAGGGTCTTGCGCCGTTGCGCGAAAGCGGCGTCGACGACCTCGAAGACACGGCGGCGGTGCTCGGCGTCCATCGGCCACGGCGGCTCGGCGAAGCGATCGATCCGCACCAGACCCGACTCGACTCGCGGAACCGGCCAGAACACTTGGGTTCCCACCGCTCCGGCACGCCGGACCGTCCCGAAGAAACCCGCCTTCACGCTGGGCACGCCGTAGGTGCGGTTGCCGGGCTCGGCGGCCAGCCGATCGGCCACTTCGGCCTGCACCATCACCAAAGCGACCGCGAGGGTCGGCAATTCGGCCAGCAGATGCAGCAGCACCGGCACCGCCACGTTGTACGGGAGATTGGCCACCAGCGCGGTCGGCGCGGCGGGCAGGTCCGCGGCCGTGACGCGCAGCGCGTCCGCCTCGACCACCGACAGCTGCGCCGCCAGCTCCGGCGCCCGGTCGGCGACAGTCCTGGGAAGGTGACGCGCCAGCACGGGATCGATCTCGACCGCGACCACCGAGTCCACCACGTCCAGCAGCGCGAGGGTCAGCGAACCGAGACCGGGGCCGACCTCGAGCACAACGTCCCCGCGCCCTACCCCCGCGGCCGCGACGATCCGCCGCACCGTGTTCGCGTCGTGCACGAAGTTCTGCCCGAGTTGCTTGGTCGGCCGCACCCCGAACCGTTCGGCGAGCACCCGCACTTCGGCGGGCCCGAGCAGCGCCGCACTCCCACGAGCGGAAATTTCAGGTTCGGACACCTCGAGAATCTATCAACCGCGCCGCGGCGTCCCCTGGGTCCGGTGCAGGTCAGCTGATGCCGAGCCGGCCGGTGCACGCGGGCCAGGCGCCCCAGCCCTGCCGCTGCCTGGTGATCTCGGCGATGGCGATCTGCTCTTCCCTGGTGGCCAGATCGGCGCGCGGGGCGTACCGCAGCCCGCCCTGCCGCTCCCAGGTGCCCTGGTCGAACTGCACGCCGCCGTAGTAACCGTTGCCGGTGTTGATCGACCAGTTGCCGGTGGACTCGCAACGAGCCAACGCGTCCCAGATCGCGCCGTCGCGCACCGGGGGCACCTCGGTGCCCGGCTTGGCGCCCTTGCGGACGGTCTTGGGCTGCGCCGCGACGGTGACGGTCGACGCGACCGGCTTACGGTCGACTTCCTGGCCGTTGACCATGGTGACCGCGAACGTGACGTTCTGCACCCCGGGAGCGCCTGCGGACTCCACCACGGTGCGACTCATGTTCATGGTCGGGTCTTCGATGACGTTCTCCGGCGGATCCAGCGGCAACGTCTCGGTCTGCTGTTCGACCCGCTTGCGCGTCACGGTGACGCGCAGGCCGTTCGTCAGGGGGGTGGACGCGGCCGGCTCGACGGAGTCCTGCTCGATCAGCGGGATCCCGGCCACTTCGAGGAACTTGCCGACGGTGGGCGCGGCGGCGCGCACGTCCACCGGATTGCCGATCCCGTCCACCAGCGACACCATGCGCGGAGTCGCGATCATGAGCGTGGCGCCCTGCAGCGGGAGCCGCTCGTCGCGAGCGGGCGAGACGTACACCTCTTTCGGGATCTTCAGCTGCTCGAGCGCTTCCCCGGCGGTCACTCCGGTGGTCCAGACCTTCTGCGTCATGCCGTCGACGGACAGATCGACCTCCCGGGCACGGTTGAGCGTGATGGTCGCACCGTCGCCGATGTGCGCGGCCAGGGCGGGAGCCACCTTGTCCCGGTCGGTCACGATGAAGCCCGCCGCCTTCAGCACGCCGCGCACGTCCCGCGACATGGTGGTCTGGAAAAGCTTCTCGCCGTCCACGACAACGGTCACCGTCTTGCGATTCACGATCGCGAGCCCGGCGCCGACGATCAGCGTCAGCAGCAGCGCGCCGACCGCGAGGTGCAGTAGCGGCGAACGCGACTGGTTGATCCGCGTGAAGGGGGACATGGTCACAGCACGATAACGAGGGGGTCGGGCGCCGACAACAGCAAGCTCCGGAACAGCGCCTTTTCAATATCACGATCGAATATCGACCCCGCAGGTAAATCACAAAACGGAACGCCGAAAGTGACATAGGACACATTTCGCATACACCGATGCATTCCGGGCATCCGTGACGCCCCACGGGTACGCGGTCGCGCCGGTCAGATCCGGTAGACGCGGCGTGCGTTGTCGGTGGTGATCTTCGCCAGTTCGACCGGATCCTGTTCGCGTAACTCGGCCAGCGCTCGCACGGTGTACGGCAGGCAGTACGGCTCGTTCGGCGCTCCCCGGAACGGGTGCGGGGTGAGATACGGCGCGTCCGTCTCCACCAGGATCTGGTCGTCGGGCACCACCTTGGCCGCCTCCCGCAACTCGTGCGCGTTCTTGAAGCTCACCGTCCCGGAGAAACTCAGGATGTAGCCCTCGGCCACGCAGGACAGCGCCATGTTGGTGTCGGAGGAGAAGCAGTGGAAGATCACACGCTCGGGCGGCCCCTCGTCCAGCAGCACGGTCAGCAGGTCGTGATCGGCCTCGCGGTTGTGGATCATCAGCGGTTTGCGCACCCGTTTGGCCAGGTCGATGTGCCAGCGGAAACCCTCGATCTGCGTCTCGATGTCGGCGCAGCCGTCCAGCTTGCCCGGCCAGTAGTAGTCGAGACCGGTCTCGCCCACGGCGACCACCCGCGGGTCGTCGGCCAGGCGCTCCAGCTCCGCCTTCGCGTCGTCGTCGAGCGCGTTCGCCCTGGTCGGGTGCAGCGCGACGGCGGCGAACACGCGATCGTCCCAGTGCGCGGCCCGCACCGCCCACTGCGCGGCGGCCAGGTCGTCGGCGACGGTGACCACCCGGCCGACGCCGACGGATGCGGCTCGGTCGAGGATCGCCGCGGTGGACGCCGCGTCGGTCGCGCCGCAGGCGTCCAGATGGGTGTGCGCGTCCACGATCGGCGACAGCGGCTCGGGCGGCTCCGGCGCGGGCCGAGCGGCGCTCATCGGCGTCCCCGGTCCGACGCGGACGCATCGACCAGGGGCATATTCACGCGAGCGAAAGAATGCACGCGCATTACAGTAGACACACCATGAGCGAAGCTGACCGCCCCGCCTTCTACATCACCACGGCCATCGCCTATCCGAACGGCGCGCCGCACATCGGGCATGCCTACGAGTACATCTCGGCCGACGCCATCGCCCGCTTCAAGCGCCTCGACGGCTACGACGTGTTCTTCATGACCGGCACCGACGAGCACGGCCAGAAGATGCAGCAAGCCGCGGTCGCCGAGGGCATCCCGGTGGAAGAGCTCGCCGCGCGCAACTCCGACGTGTTCGAGGCGCTGGACAAGACGCTGGACATCTCCTTCGACCGGTTCATCCGCACCACCGACGAGGACCACCGCGCGGCCTGCGCCGCCATCTGGGAGCGGATGCTGGCCAACGGCGATATCTACCTGGGCAACTACTCGGGCTGGTACTCGGTGCGGGACGAGGCGTTCTACACCGACGAGGAGACCACGGTGCTGGAGGACGGCACCCGCATCTCCACCGAGTCCAAGACGCCGGTCACCTGGACCGAGGAGTCGAACTACTTCTTCCGGCTGTCGGCCTACCAGGACAAGCTGCTGGCGCTCTACGAAGAGCACCCGGAATTCATCGCCCCCGCCACCCGGCGCAACGAGATCGTCAGCTACGTCAAGGCGGGTCTGAAGGACCTGTCCATCTCGCGCACCACCTTCGACTGGGGCGTGCCGGTGCCCGGTCATCCCGACCACGTCATGTACGTGTGGGTGGACGCGCTCACCAACTACATCACCGGCGTCGGCTTCCCGGACACCGAGTCGGCCGCGTTCGGCAAGTTCTGGCCCGCCGACGTGCACATCATCGGCAAGGACATCACGCGGTTCCACACGGTGTACTGGCCCGCGTTCCTCATGTCGGTCGGCGTGGAGCTGCCGAAACGCGTCTTCGTGCACGGGTTCCTGTACAACAAGGGCGAGAAGATGTCCAAGTCGGTCGGCAACGTGGTCGACCCGCTGGAGCTGGTCGAGAGCTACGGCCTGGACGCGGTGCGCTTCTTCCTGCTGCGCGAGATCTCCTACGGCCAGGACGGCAGCTACAGCCACGACGCCATCGTGAGCCGGATCAACAGCGACCTGGCCAACGAGTTCGGCAATCTGGTGCAGCGCAGCACCAAGCTGGTGGCCAGGGACTGCGGCGGCGTGGTTCCGACGCCCGGCGAGTTCACCGCCGACGACCGCGCCCTGCTGGATCTGGCGGGCGGACTGCTGGAGCGCTGCCGCGCCGAATTCGACGCGCAGCAGATGCATCTGGCGCTGGAGGCGATCTGGCTGACCCTCGGCGAGACTAACCGGTACTTCTCCGCGCAGGCGCCGTGGGCGCTGGCGAAGTCCGGCACGCCGGAGGATCTCGCCCGCGAGGCCACCGTGCTTTACGTGACGCTGGAAGTGCTGCGCATCGTCGCGATTTTGGTGCAGCCGGTGCTGCCGGGATCGGCGGGCCGCATCCTCGACCAGCTGGGCCAGCAGAACCGGACGTTCGCCGACATCGCGACGCCGATCGAACCCGGGTTGGCATTGCCCGCGCCGGAACCTGTGTTCCCCAAGTACGTGGAACCGAAGGACTGACCCGGTTCCGGGCCGCCTCGACACGGGCCGGAAAGGCAAGGCGCACAACACTTTCGCCGCATCACACGGTGGTCTGCCCACGGGTGGATCCACCTGCCTTCCCGGGGTGGAATGCGTTGTCGGATAATGAAACACCGGTTCGCGGCCTGGTGACGCCCCCGGACCGTGTGCGATCGGTACGACAACGTTCCGTTCGGAATCGGTTCCGGCACAGAGAGGGCACCCATGGGCCAGCAGCATGCGACGGCATCCGTTCACCGGTCCGGTTTCGCCGAGCGGCATCGGGCGGCACGCGAAGCCGTGCTCACGTCGCAACGCGGCAGGCTGGTCGAGGCGATGGTGGAGTCCGTGGACAGCAAGGGCTATCCGGCCACCACGCTCACCGACATCGTCGCCAGGGCCAGGGTCTCGCGCACCACCTTCTACGACCATTTCGCCAACAAAGAGGAATGCTTCGCCGAGGCGGTGCACACCGGCGTGGACATCATGGCGACCCGCATCGCGGACGAACTCGCCCAGTTGCCGCCGGACGCCGACGCCTACGCGAAGATCGAATCCATCGTGGTCACCTTCTGCCGGACCGTCGCCACCGAGCCGGATTTCGCCCGGCTGGTGCTCGTGGAGTCGTTCAAGGTGAACCAGGAGGCCGTCGGGTACCGCGACCTGGCCGTGGACCGCTTCGCCCAGCTGTACCGCGTGTTCTACGACCAGGCTCGCGCGGCGGACCCGACGCTGCCGGAACTCTCCGACGGGCTGATCGCCCTGATCCCGGACGCGATCGGCGAGCGCACGCGGCGGGTCATCGTCTCCGACGGACCCGCGCGCGTGCCGGAGATGGCGCCGATGTTCGTGCAGTTCGTCATGAGCGCCCTGGGACTACCCGTCTCCTCCTGAAGCATCGGCCGACGTGTTCGCCGGGGCGCGACCACCCCACCGGTCACCCGGTGGGGCTCGGTCGGCCCGGCGACCGAATGCCGCGCACGCCGAACCAAGTCACTTCCAGCGGTCGAGCAGCGTGTCGATCTCCCTGGTCAGCGCGGCCTGCAGGAACGGACCGAAGGTGATCCGCGCGACGCCTTGGTCGGCGAGGGCGGCCTTGTCGGCCTGATCCGGGAGGACCGTCGCGCTGATCGGCAGCGGCAGTTCACCGGTCAGGCGGCGCATGTCGGCGTCGGCGTGGCGACCCACCGGGAACAGCACGTCCGCGCCCGCCTCGGCGGCCAGCTTCAGCCGCTCGATGGCGCGGTCCACCCGGTCGGCCTCGTCGCCGTCCTGGCGCAGGAGGAGGTCGGTGCGCGCGTTGATCACCAGGTGCACGCCCGTCGCGTCGGCGGCTTTGCGGAGGCCGTGCACGAGATCGGCGTGTTCCTGCGCCGTACGCAGGCGCTTGCCTTCGCTGTGCACGGTGTCCTCGATGTTCAGTCCGATCGCCCCCGCCTCGAGCAGGCCCTCGACCAGCCGCGCGGGATCCTCCCCGTAGCCCGACTCGATGTCCACCGACACCGGAACGTCCACCGCCGCGGTGATCTGCCGGACCCGGGTCAGCGACTCGTCGAACGTCATCCCCTCGCCGTCCGCGCGTCCGATCGAGTCGGCCAGTGGATGACTACCCACCGTCAGCGCCGGAAAGCCAGCCGCCACAGCGACTTTCGCGGACCAGGCATCCCACACCGTCGGGAAGACCCCCGGATCCCCCGGCACGTGCAACCCGAGAAACGTCGTGGCCTTGCTCTCCAGAGAAGTCATACCGATGATCATGCCCGCCGCCGCACCCCGGGTCGACCACCCGCGCGGAGCGACACCTCACAGCGGGGCTAGGAGCCGCGGCGCGCGGTGAGAACCGCGTCGTAGAGTTCGCGGCGGGAGACGGCGTGGGCGGCGGCGACCTCGCCGCAAGCGTCCTTGAGGCGGACGCCGGTGGCGGTCAGGGTTTCGACGGCGGCGACCAGGTCCGCGGGGTCGGCGGAGGCAGGCCGGGCGCCCGCGAGCACCACGGTGATCTCGCCGCGCGCGCCCTCGACCGCCCACTCGGCCAATTCGGCCAAGGTGCCGCGAACCACTTCCTCGTAGGTCTTGGTCAGCTCCCGGCAGACGGCGGCGCGACGGTCCGGGCCGAGGATCTCGACCGCGTCGGCCAGGCAGTCGGCGAGCCGATGCGGCGCCTCGAAGAACACGCAGGCACGCGATTCCGCCGCCAAAGTGCGCAACCATTCCCGGCGCTGGCCGGATTTCCGCGGCGCGAATCCGTCGAAGCAGAACCGTTCCACCGGCACGGCCGACAGCGCGAGCGCCGTGGTCACCGCTGACGGACCCGGCAGGCACGTCACCGGCAGGTCGCGCTCCACGCACGCCGCCACCATGCGGTAGCCGGGATCGCTCACCGACGGCATGCCCGCATCGGTCACCAGCAGCACCGTGCGGCCGTCGGCGATGTCGTCGAGCAGCGCCGGAATCCGGGCGGTCTCGACGTGATCGTAGAAACTGACCACCCGGCCGGAGATCTCGACGCCGAGCGCCTTGGCCAGCGCCCTGGTGCGGCGCGTGTCCTCGGCGGCGAC
The DNA here is from genome assembly GCF_009829325.1 of Nocardia sp. CY41. Lineage (GTDB taxonomy): Bacteria > Actinomycetota > Actinomycetes > Mycobacteriales > Mycobacteriaceae > Nocardia. The sequence goes on along the minus strand of NZ_VUOS01000015.1, from coordinate 116,210 downwards.
GACATCGGCCGTCGCCAGCGCTTCGCGCAGCCGCTGCGAGGCGTCACCGACGTCACCCATCGGCGTCGCCGCGAGCACCAGCCCGCCCGCCGTCTCGTAAGCCACCGCACTCCTGTCCGCATAACGTACCCGGCGACAACCGCCCACCCGCAGCCTATCCAGCGGCGCCACCGACCCCAGCAGATACCGGCGGCAACGAGGTTCGACAGCCTTCACGCCTTCGAGACAAGTCTCGCTCACGCCCGCAGCCGACCACGAAATCTGTCGGGCCCGATCCATGGGTAACTCCTCGGGTACGCCCAAAACTACGGCGGCACCCCACGTAAAACCCTGAACGCGAATCCCGAACCACCCAACTGGTACGGCCTGAAGACCCGGGCAGGCGGCGCAGCATACGATCGGGGCGTGACCCAGGTGACCGACCAGCGCGCGACCGCACGGTTCACAACCGTGCCCTCCTGGTCGAGCCCGGGACCGCTGCGGCCGCCGCTGGACTCCGGGCCGACCGACCGCCTGCGCGGCTGGCTGGTGACGGCCTTCCTCACCGCGATCGCCGCGGTGACGCGCTTCACGATGCTCAACTACCCGACCGACGCGGGCACGCCCGTGTTCGACGAGAAGCACTATGCCCCGCAGGCCTGGCAGATGCTCACCGGCGGCTGGGTGGAGGACAATCCCGGCTACGGGCTGGTGGTGCATCCGCCGGTCGGCAAGCAGTTCATCGCGATCGGCGAGGCGATGTTCGGCTACAACGGCTGGGGCTGGCGGTTCACCGCCGCGCTCGCCGGAACCGCGCTGGTGCTGCTGGTGATCCGGATCGTGCGCCGGCTGGCGCGCTCCACCTTGATCGGCGCGATCGCGGGCATCCTGTTGATCGCCGACGGCCTCACGTTCGTCTCCTCGCGCATCGGCATGCTCGACATCTTCATGGCGCTGTTCGTCACCGCCGCCTTCGGCTGCCTGATCGTCGACCGCGACGAGGTCCTCGCCCGGTTCGCGCGCGCGGACGCGCAGGGCCGGATCGGCGTGACGGATCATGGACCGCGCCTCGGGGTGCGCTGGTGGCGCTTCGGCGCGGGCGTGCTGCTCGGCCTGGCTTGCGGAACCAAATGGTCCGGGATCTATTTCATCGCCGCCTTCGGCCTGATGAGCGTCTACTTCGACCTCTCGGCCCGGCGGATCTACGGGGTGCGCCGCCCTTGGCTCGGCGTCGCGCTGCGCGATGTCGGACCCGCGCTCTACGCGCTGGTTCTGGTGCCCCTCGGCGTCTACCTGGCGAGCTACTGGGCCTGGTTCGCGAGCGAGACAGGCGTGTACCGGTATATGCCGGGCAATCCTTCGGCGCCGACCGACCCGATCGGTACCGGCGGCTTCTGGTCGCATGTGGTGCCGGGTGCGTTGCGCTCGCTGTGGTACTTCAACGCCAGATCACTGGAGTTCCACACCGAGCTGACCAATTCGGCGGGCAATCATCACCCCTGGGAGTCCAAGCCGTGGACCTGGCCCATGGGCTTGCGGCCGATGCTGTACTACTACGCCGACAACGGCGTCTCCGGTTGCGGCCAGGCCCAGTGCGTGAAGGCCGTGATGCTGATCGGGACGCCCGCCATCTGGTGGGTCGCGTTCCCGGTCCTGGCCTGGATGCTGTGGCGCGCGGTGGTCCGTCGCGACTGGCGCTACGGCGTGGTACTGGTCGGCTACGGCGCCGCCCTGCTGCCCTGGTTCGCCACGCTCGATCGGCAGATGTACTACTTCTACGCCGTCCCGATGGCCCCGTTCCTGGTGATGGGCGTGGCGCTGGTGCTGGGCGACGTGCTGGGCCCGGCGCGCCCGAGCACCATTCCGCGCAGCCCCGCCGGGACCTACCTGCCCGCCCCGCCGAACGAACGGCGCAGTCTCGGACTGCTCGCGGTCTGCCTCTACCTGGGCCTGGTGATCGCCAACTTCATCTGGCTGTGGCCGATTCTCACCGCCCTGCCGATCACGCCGGGCAACTGGCACGACCATCTCTGGCTGCCCAGCTGGAGGTAGCTCAACCTTCCAGTGCCGCCTGCACGTAGCGCAGGGCGGTAGCGTCGTCCAGGCCCAGCCTGCGCACCGTGGCGACGTAGGCGGTGGCCGCGCGGCCCGCCACGTCCCGGGTCGGGTCACCGGACGACGCGATGAACGAGCCTTGCCTGCCGCGGGTTTCCACCACGCCGTCGGCCTCCAGCTCGCGGTAGGCGCGGGCCACCGTGTTGGGGGCGAGACCCAGTTGCGCGGCCAGAGCGCGGACGGTCGGGATCTTGGTTCCGGCCGTGAGTTCGCCGGAACGCACCTGGGCGATGATGCCGAGGCGGAGCTGCTCGTAAGGCGGCACTGCGGATTCGTGCGAGACCGTGACAGTGAACATGCCCGCGCTCACAAGTCGTCGCGGGAGAGCGGACACGACAGGCACCGTGGGCCGCCGCGGCCGGAGCCCAATTCGGAACCGGGAATGCGCAGCACCTCGATACCCGCGTCCTCCAGCCTGGCGTTCGTCATCTCATTGCGCTCATAGGCGACCACCACACCGGGCGCGAGGGCGAGCGTGTTGTTGCCGTCGTCCCACTGCTCGCGTTCGGCGGTGACCCCGTCCAGCCCGGTGTCGATCACCCGCAGCTTGCCGATGCCCATGGCCTCGGCCGCCGCGGGCAGGAACGGGTCGGGGCCGCTGATGCCGACCCGTCCGCTGCCGAGCCGTCCGCCGTAGTCGTCCTCCTTGCGGATCGTGAAGGCGCACAATGATTCGCGCACCGCCGGATACATCACGACGGCATCCGCGTCGACCATGGTGCACACCGTGTCCAGGTGCATGGTCGCGCGAGTCTGCGCGATCGGCACCACGAGCACGGTGTGTGCGAGGTCGTCGTCGAACAGGCTGCGCGCCAAGGCTTCCGCGCCCGCGGGCGAGGTGCGCTCGCCGACGCCCACCGCGACCACGCCCTCCGACAGCAGCAGGACGTCACCCCCTTCGATGGGAGCGGTATGCGATTCGTAGGCGCGGCGCACCCCGAGGAATCGGGGATGGAAGGCGTAGATGAGATCGGTCAGCGAGGTCTCCCTGCCGCGGGCGGGCAGCGCGAGGGAGGTGATCGCGACGCGCGGACCGACCCAGAACGAGGAGTCCCTGGTGAACAGCAGATTCGGCAGCGGGTCGATGACGAAGTCGCCGCCGTGGTGCATGCGGCGGACCAGCGAGGTGTGGTCGGGCCCGAAGGGCAATTCGTCGAAGGTCATCCCGGCCATCAGGATCTCGGCCAGCTCCCTGGCCGGCACGCCGCGCAGGAAGCCGGCGAGTTCGTCGGCCAGGGTGTGGCCGAGCCTGCGCGCGTCCACCGCGGCGGAGATGCCCTGGATGCGGGCCGCGCCGCTGACCGCGATGGTCTCCGCGAGCAGGTCCGACAACAACAGCACCTCGGTGCCTCGGCTGCGCAGCACCTCGGCGAACGTGTCGTGCTCCTGCTGCGCGCGCTCCACCCATGGGATGCCGTCGAACAGCAGCTGATCGTTGTTGCGCGGGGTCAGCCTGCGCAGCTCGTTGCCCGGCCGGTGCAGCAGCACCGTACGTAGCGCGCCCACCTCGGACGTCACGGCCAAACGCGCACCCTCCCGCGCGGACACAGCATCTGCTCCCATGATCGAACCGTAGTGCGCCGCGGCCCGGAGAGCACGGAAATCCCGGCTTCGGATGCCGATCGGCGCGCGATCGGCGAATCCGGTCCCGGCACCCCCTAACCTCAAGTATTGTTGAGGTGATTGGGAGGAGCGTGCATGTCGACAGCAGCCGATTGGCGGGCGAAGGAGCTGACCCCGGGGCAGCTCTCCGAGCGTAGTGGAGTCGCGGTCTCCGCGTTGCACTTCTACGAACGCGAAGGACTCATCACGAGCAGGCGCACCAGCGGGAACCAGCGCAGATACGCCCGCGAGACCTTGCGCCGCGTAGCCTTCATCCGCATTTCCCAGCGCGTCGGCATACCGCTGAGCGAGATCCGCGCCGCCCTCGATCAATTGCCCGAAGGGCGCACCCCCACCCGGCGCGACTGGGAGACGTTGTCCACCACTTGGCGCGCCGATCTCGACGACCGGATCACCCAGCTGATCCGGTTGCGCGACAGCCTCACCGGCTGCATCGGCTGCGGCTGCCTGTCGCTGGGCACCTGCCGCCTGGTCAACGAGCACGACCGGCTCGGCGCCGACGGTCCCGGCGCCCGCGTGCTCGACGTGCAGCTCAATTGCCCGTCGAAGCCAGCAGCCTGCTGAACCGCGCGCTGGCGCGCCGCATCACGAACTCGTAGGGAAAGGCGAACTTGCGCTTCCACCAGTATCCGAAGCGGATGTCGAACGAGCTGTAGACCAGGAAGCGGTTGCGCTCGATGCCGCGCAGAATCGCCGTGGCCACCCGTTCCGGCGGCACCGCATGCTCGGCGAAGGCCGCGGTGAGCCGCTTGATCTTGGGATGCTCTTTGTTCACCCCGGCCAGCTCGACACTGCGCACCAGCGGCGTGTTCACCGCGCCGGGCGCCACCAGATGCACGGTGATCCCGTGTTGCGCCAAGTCGAAGCGCAGTACTTCCGACACGCCGCGAATGCCGTATTTCGCCGCGCTGTAGGCGGCGTGCCAGGGCAGCGCGAGCAGGCCCGCCGCCGACGACACGTTGACCAGCGCACCGCCCTTGCCCGCGCGCACCATGGGCGGGACGAAGGTCTCGATGACGTGGATCGGCCCCATCAGGTTGACCTCGACCATGCGCCGCCAGTGCTTGTGCTCCAGGTTCTCCACGGTCCCCCAGACCGAGGTGCCCGCGATGTTCATGACGACGTCCAGACTGCCCAGTTCGGCGTGCACGCGGTCGGCGAAGGCGCGCACCGCGTCGTAGTCGGTGATGTCCAGCGCTTCTGCCAGGGCGACGCGACCGCCCGCGGCGCGGATGTCGGCCACCGCGGTGTCCAGGCCCTCGGCATTGATGTCGGTGAGCACCAGTTCGGCGCCGTCCGCGGCGGAGGCGAGCGCGGTGGCCCGGCCGATGCCGCTCGCTGCTCCCGTGATCAGAACCTTCGCCTCGCGCATCGTCGTGCGACCCGCTCGCCCGCGACCTCTACCCAGCACTGCGCATCCCATCTCGAATCGCCGAATCGGTTCCCCGCAGGGTAATCCAGCCGACGGTCGCAGGCCGCTAACGACCGAGCACCGCCAGCATGCCCGCTACGGCCCGCGGCCAGGTGAACTGCTCGGCGCGGTTGCGCGCGGCCCTGCGGCGACCGGCCTGCGGCATGGCCAGCACATCGCTGACCGCCCGCGCGAAGGCGGAGTGATGATCGGCGGCCACCGCGCCGCAGTCGGCGGTCACGATGTCGGCCAGCGCGGAGGAGCGGCTGGCCACTACGGGCGTGCCCGCCGCGAGCGCTTCCAGTGCCGCCAGGCCGAAGGTCTCGTGCGGCCCCGGCGCCAGCGAGACGTCCGCGGTGGCGAGCAGTGTGGCCACCATCGCGCGTTCGGAGATGAATCCGGTGAAGTGCACGGCGGGCACGCCGCCGGGCAGCGGGGCCAGCGCACGGGCCCGCCGTTGCAGCGCGTCACGGCGCGGACCGTCCCCGGCGACGATCAGCCGCGCTTCGATCCCCGCCGCGCGCAACGCCCCGACCGCTTCGATGCTGCGATCCACCCGCTTCTCGACCGACAACCGGCCGCAGTGCACCAGCAGCGGATGACCGGGCACGCCGAGATCGGCGCGCAGCCCGCGATCGCGCCGGTGCGGGTTGAACAGGTCGAGGTCCACCCCGAGCGGGACCAGCTCCACGTTCCGCGCGCCGATGCGCAGGAACTCCTCGCGCGCGAACCTGGTGGTGCACACGATCACGTCGTAGTCGGTGGCGGTGTGCCGGTTGGCCACGTCGGCGCAGCGCCGCGCCACCGGACCGGGAAGCACCTGGCCCAGCAGACGGTCGAGCCGCTCGTGCGAGATCATCACGCCGGTCACGTCGCGCCGTCGCGCCCAGCGCCCGAAACCGCGCAGTGTCAGCCGATCCGACACCTCGAGCACGTCGGGCCGCAATCCGTCCAGGACGTCGGCCACCCGGCGGGGATCGGCGGCGCGGTAACCCCCGGTCCATGGAATGGCCAAGGCAGGCAGCGTGATGCGTGCGACCCCGGTGGGCAGGATCTCCTCCGACCGGCGCGGACCCGGCACGATCAGCACCACCTCGTGCCCGGCGGCGACGTACCCTTCGCCCAGATGGTGCAGCGCCGTGCGCAGCCCACCCGAACGCGGGCCGTAGAAGTTCGCCAGCTGAACTATGCGCACTCGGCCGATCGTGCAGCGGACGGGGTTACCCGGGCCCAACGACGCGTGAACGGCCGTGAAAGAACCGGATAACCGGCGGCTGCGGCAGTGCGCTCAGTGCGCGGGCAGCCCGCGCCCCGTCCGGGGCAGATCGAGGTCGAGCGGAATCCGCCCCGCGGCGAGGTGCGCTTCGACCTGCTCGGCGGGCATCGGCTTCGCGATCAGGAAGCCCTGCGCGCGGTAGCACCCGAGGCCGACCAGGGTGCGCGCGGCGACCGCCGTCTCCACGCCCTCGCCGACCACGCCCAGCCCGAACGAGCCCGCCAGGCCGATGATGGACTTCACGATGGCCAGATCGTCGGTGCTGGCCCCGAGCCGTTGCACGAAGCCCCGGTCGATCTTCACCGCGTCCACCGGCAGCGCCTTCAGATGCGACAGCGAGCTGTAGCCGGTGCCGAAGTCGTCGATGGCGATCTGCACGCCCATCCGCTTCAGCCCGCGCAGCGTCACCTGGGTCCGGGCCAGGTCCTGCACGACGACGTGCTCGGTGATCTCCAGGCACACCGAGCTGCCGTCGATGCCGAACAGGCGCAGGATGTCCTCGATGCGCTCGACGAAATCGAGGCTGACCAGCTGCACCGGCGACACGTTGATCCGCATCACCACATTGCCCGCCAGGCCGCGCCTGCGCCACTCGGCGAACTGCGCGCACGCCGACCGGATCACCCAGCGCCCCAGCTCACCGGCCAGGTTCGTGGCCTCGGCGACGGTGACGAACGCGGCGGGCGGCAGCAGCCCTCTGGTCGGGTGCAGCCAGCGGACCAGCGCCTCCAACGCGACGATGCGGCCCGTGCGCAGGTCGACCTCGGGCTGGTAGTGCAGCAGCAGCGAGCCGTCGGAGACCGCGCCGCGCAGGTTGAGCTCCACGTCGTCCTGGAGTTCGAATTGCGCGCGCATGGTGTCGGTGAACACCGCAACGCCGTTGCCACCGCCCGATTTCGCCGACAGCAGCGCGTGATCGGCGCGTCGCAGCACGTCGGCGACGGTCGTCTCACCCGGGAAGCCGAGCGCCACGCCGACGCTGGCGCCCCGGCTGACCGACTCGCCGCCGACGGTGACGCGCCGGGCGATCAGCTGCTGGATCCGGTTCGCCTCGTATTCGGCGGCCACCGCGTCCATCGGCTTGGCGGGCACGATGACGAATTCGTCGCCGCCCAGGCGGGCGATCATGTCGTTCGGGTCCAGGTTCTCCCGCAACCGCGTCGACAACGTGCGGATGAAGTTGTCCCCGGCGGTGTGGCCGAGGAAATCGTTGAGTGCTTTCAAGCGATCCAAGTCGAGGAAGAAGGCGGCCACCGGGCCGGGACTGCCCGCGCGTAATCGCTCTTCCATGTGCTCGAGCAGCGCGCGTCGATTCGCGAGCCCGGTCAGGTCGTCGTGCAGCGCGATATATCGGAGACGTTCCTCGGCGACCACCCTGGCCTGCAGTTGGGCGAACAGCGCGGCGATGGCTTTGAGCACGTTGAGTTCGCGATTGCTCCACTCTCGATCGCCTGACTTGACGAATCCGAGCACGCCGGTCGGCTCGCCCCGCGACAGCAGCGGCACGGCAGCCGAGGTCACCCCCACGATGCCGGACCCGCGGCGGACGGTTTCCTGATAGTCGGCGAACTCCGGGGTCGGGCGCGCGACCATCGGTTCGGTCGCGTTCTCCAGGGCACGGAACACAGGGTCGGCGCCGTCGAAGTAGATCACGCCGAGCGGGTCGGGATCCGGGATGTTCTGCCGGTGCGGCCACTCCGCGATGAGCACGGTCGCGCGCCGCTCCCGGTCGGTGTGCCGCACGTAGCTGAAATCCACGTCGAAGTACTCGACCAGCTGCGAGAGCACCCGCTCGGTGGCGGCGACCATGGTCGTGGCGTCCACACCCATGAGCTCAGAGGCGACCTGGGTCACCAACGAGTCGAGTGTCCGCCGTGGCACATTGTCTCCGATCGCGCTAACTACTGGTGTCCACACCGAGCACCGGACGCCGCCTGCTGCGTACGGTGGCGGCGGAGGCGTAGCTCAGGCGAAGCACCAACGCCATGGTCTCATGCTCAGGCACTTCCAGCAGGTCCAGGAAACGGCCCTGAAGTGACGCTAGTGTATCCGCGAAGTCGGGGGAAATCGCAGCAAGTTCGCCGCGGCGTCGGGCGTAGAGGTATACGGGGGAAATCGGTTGGACACACAATCCGAGGCGTTCGGCCCGTACCCAAACCCGCGCGACCGCGGCCCCCGCCTCCGCGTAACCGGTCAATCGAGGGTCGGCCGCGTCGAATGTCACCGCCAGAATGGCGGAGCTGGAGCGCACCCGGTCACCGGTGTATTTCCCCAGCGCCGCGCCGCCCGACCAGGACCGCACCTGCGCCATGACGTCGGCGCGAGTGGTTATCTGAAATGCCGCCCACTCGTCGTCGGTCAGTTCGAGGCTGCGCGCGTCGATTCCGGTATCCGGATCGTCGTCCTCCGCCCACCGGACTTCGCCGAGCATTTCCTCGTATAACCGGGGCGTGAGATATCGGATGCGGTCGGAATCACCCAGCAAACGTGCGGCTTCTTCGATCCCCTGCCGATCCACGACCGCACGCACATGGGCTCCGGCCGATTCGGCGACCGCCGTGAGCGTGTCGAGGACGCCGCCGGCCAGCCCGGACCCGCTGCCGATGCTGCGGTTGGTCTCGCGGCGCAGGACGGCGGGATAGTCGGCGGCCAACTCGTCGCTGCGCTCGTTCCCCAGCCGCAGGCGCGCGACGAGACGACCGGACCCAGGCGCACCCTCGACGAACTCATGCGGTCCGAGTACCCCGTGCGCGGCCGCGGCGACTCGCGCGTTGTACACGGCGGCGCCGAGCGCGACGGCGCTGCCGCGATAGCCGATGTCCATCGCCGCGCTGTGCTGCGGCGCCAGCTCGACGACGATGTCATCTGCCTCGGCGCGCAGCGACCACGGTTGCATGTTGCCCCCGGACGGCGCTCGTTGTGCACAGGTCAGGATGCTTTCCACGGGTCCGGCGACGGACTCCGGCGGCGCCTCGGCCCACGCCGGCTCGTCGCGCGGCGGCGGGTCGGCGAGTTCGTCCAGATGCCGTTCCACGTCGATCCGGACGCGACCGGAGGCCAGCTTCATTCCCAGACCGATGCGCCGGACGGCGGCCACCACGCTCGCGGCGCCCAGCGCGACGTCACCGGCCAGCTGCGGCCAGCTGGTCACCGTCTCGCCGACTTCGATCAGGCTCGCGCCCAGCCGCGGCGACAACCCGGCGGCGCCGAGCAGCTGAACCACGAACGGCGCCTTCTCCCGGGAGGTCAGCCCGCGCAGATCCGCCGCGCGAACCGCACCGAGCAACCCGTGAAACACCGGGCGCTGCGGTTCGAGATCGAAACGCTCGACGTCCAGCAAACCGCGGTCACTGGTTTCCATCAGCACCGGAATACGACGGCGTGCCGCCGCCTCACGGATCGCCAGCTTCATATCGAGCGAATCGCATTCCTCGATGACGATCGCGAGGCCGTCCAAGAACTCGTCCACCGAATTCTCGTCGATCCCGGCTTCGAAGATCCGCACCGGCAGGTAAGGATCCAATTCGGCGATACGGCGTGCGGTTACCACCGCTTTGTTGACGCCGACGTCGAAGAGAGTTCCCGCCACCCGGTTGAGATTCGAGAATTCGATTTCGTCCAGATCGGCCAGGCGCAGTTCTCCGCAAACGCCTTCCATGGCGAGCAGATGCGCGATCGCGTTCCCTGCACTTTGCCCGACGACCCCTATCGCGAGCTCGGCCAGCCGGTCCTGTTCGGCTCTGGTCAATTTGTTCCGATTACGATCCAGCCGGATCAGCCGGAAAGTCCGCGGGCCCGGCAATCCGATCACCGCCGCGCGCCACGGGTAGTAGATCCAGCGGTCCGCTTCCGGGCCCTCCGGAATATCCGGCGCAGCCACCATTTTGCCGAGTTCGGCGCGCAACGCCGAACGCAGGTCGAGGATTTCCAAGCGCGGGTCGTCGCGCAACGTGGCGAGCATCCGCGCGTGCTCCGGATCGGCGGGGTCGAGGATCAGCGGCCGGTGGTCGGCCGCACGCGGCCGGTCATCGCCCATGGCCGCGCCGGCCCTCTGTCGCCCGGCCGATTCCGCACCGCATGTCGGACGGACGCGCGACGGGCAGCCCCAGTGCGTCCTGCTCGCCCTGCGTCAGGGTCCGTTGCAATTCGTCGGCGAACGCGGCGTAGCTCCGGGTGTCCCACCACAACGGCACGGTGCGGTAGCGCTCGTCCGGATACGGCACCGCGGGGATGCCCTCGGCTGCCACGGCACCGCACGCCTCGTGCCGGGGCACGGTGAAGGAGGCCACCGTCGCGAATCCGTAACGCGCGCCGAGCAGGCGCGCGCCGTGCAGCACGGTGCGCGAGATCGCCGCGCCGAGTTCGGCCCGATTGGCCGCATCGCGCGCGACCCACGCGCCCTTGGCCTCGACCACGCCCTGCGGTATCCGATCGGCAATCATCCGCCGCAAGTCGTCCGCGCCGGGGTGACCAGACCATTCGACCAGCGCGTGCGCCTGCCGCGCCTCGCGGTAGGGCCCTTGCATCCGGGCCCCGGCGACCACCTCGCCGTCGGCGTCGAGCGCGGCGAAGAACAGCGACGTCGAACCGCCGTCGGCGACCGCGTCGTATTCCAGTGCGTGTTCCACTCCGAAGCGCCGATAGACATCGCGCGCTCCGCGCAGATACCGGTGCCAGAGTTCCGGCTGCGCATCCGGTTCGGAGACAAAGAACGCACACCCGGATTGCGCGTCGTAATACCGCCGTACTCCCCGCCCACGGGAGTTCCTCGGCACGACTGCAATCAGATCCACAGTCATGTTGTTCCTACTCCATCGCCGCGCTGCCCTGCGCGATAGTCCAGCCCGATGCATCCCCCCACGGCCCCGAGCCGAGACGAAGTTGCCCAGGGCAGTATCCGTCATCGGACAGGAATTGACCAGCCGTCCGGCTAATCTTCCGAAAACTCTGCGGTACATGCGATATTTTCGCAGGTCAGCCTAGCTGAAATCGATATCGGAAATAAGATGGAGACCAGTCGGTTCTGGGGTAGTTACTATTGAGCAAGCTAAACCAGGATAGAAATGAACAACTCGACCGACTCCGGGCCGTGCCAGATCTCGATTTCTTCACGGTAGGCCCGGGTGATCTCCGCCGACGCCGTCGCGTCGTCGACCTGCGCCCAGACGTCCTCCACCGGATCGTGATAGTCGCCGTTCGGCGCGAAACGGGCGTAGACGCCTTTCGGCACCCGCACCAAGACGTCGCCCACCGGCACGGCGTCCGGGGACGGGTACTCGAAGCAGACCACGGCGTTGTAGTTCCCGGCCGGATCCGGCACGTACACCGTGTACATCGGCCCCTCGCCACCCTGGCGGTCGCGCAGCCGATCCTTGAGGAACTCGATCAGGTCGCTGTTGCTGACCTTGAAGCTCGGGCGCACGCGCGGGACGACCAGCCCGCCGTAGACCGCTTCGGCACGCACCACGATCGCATAGCTCATCGCGCGTCGACCGCCAGATACAGATCGATCTTGTAGGCGTGCGGATAGCACTCGAAGTCGCCGGTGTAGGTCCGTTTGATCTGGTTGTGTTCCTCGGCGTAGGCGATCTGCGTCCACAGGTCGGTCATCACCTGGGGGAAGTTGCCGACCGAGGAGAACCGGGCGTAGGCGCCACGCGGCAGGCGCGCGACCAAGTGACCGCGGGTGACGTCGTCGAAGGACGCGCACTGATAGCCGACGATCTGGGTGTTGTACGTGCCCAGCTCACCGGCGTAATCGGTGTAGGCGCTGGCCAGCGGGCCGCCGAGTTCCTGGTGCAAAACCGCCGCCCAGGCGGCCTCCAGATCGCGGTCACGCAGTTCCCCGAGCGCACGTTTGGGGCTGCGTACCGGCAGCCCGGCAACCCACGTCTCGTCCCGCTCGACGATCTCAAACTGCATGGAAAGACTCTTTCGAAGGAAGCCGGAGGTGAACCACCGCATCCGGTCGGTCGGAATCGCCATGCTACCAACCCGGACCGGGTGGTACCGATCACACAGCGCGGCGGGTAGCCGCACGATCACCACGCTGAACTGGACAGATGACCGAAGCGGCGCCGTCCGGCGCGCCCCCGTCGGCGGGCGGCGACGGCCGGTCGCGCTGCGGCATAGTGGACATGATCGTCCGGTTCGCCCCTGCCGCGGCACCACCGAACGGAGGCCTGATGAACGAGACCGATCGACACCACACGCCCGCGTCGGCCGCACCCGATGACCACGCGGCCGACCCCGGCACCGGGACCTGACGTGTGCCGGTCCATCGCCGACCTGGACGCGGCGGTCGCCGACTGCTTCGCCTGCCCGCGCCTGGTCGCATGGCGCGAACTCGTCGCGCGGCAGAAACGCGCCGCCTTCCGCGACCAGACATATTGGGGCCGTCCGGTGCCCGGATTCGGCCCGGCGGACGCCCGGATGCTGATCGTGGGACTCGCGCCGGCCGCGCACGGCGGCAACCGCACCGGCCGCATGTTCACCGGCGACCGCAGCGGGGACGTGCTCTACGCGGCGCTGTACGCGGTCGGCCTCGCCAACCAGCCGACCGCGGTCGGCCGCGACGACGGCCTGCGGCTCGACGGCGTGCGGGTCACCGCCCCGGTGCACTGCGCGCCGCCGGACAACAAGCCGACACCCGAGGAACGGGATCGCTGCGGCCACTGGCTGGACACCGAGCTGCGCCTGCTGACGCCCACCGTCCGCTCGGTGGTGGTACTCGGCGCGTTCGGCTGGCAGGCCTTGCTCCCGGTGCTCTCGGGTGCGGGTTGGGTGGTGCCGCGCCCGCGACCGCGGTTCGGCCACGGCGCGCACGTGGAACTGGCCGCCACCGATCCCGGCCGGAGCCCGCTGCATCTGTTCGGCTGTTATCACGTCAGCCAGCAGAACACCTTCACCGGGCGACTCACTCCGGCCATGCTGGAGGCGGTCCTGGCCGACGCGGCGGAAAGCGCCGGGATCCAGGTGCGGCGAAGTCACGCACCGCGCGGGTGATCGCTCGCGCATCGCCGCTCGGTAGCGGGTTCAGACGTGGTCGACCAAGGCCGGGTGACCTGCTTCGTGGGCGCAGTGCGCGCAGCAGAAGTAGTCCCCACGCGCCTCGACGCCGTGGCCGAGGATCCGGCAGGAACAGTGCGTGCAGGTCGGGGCCATGGCGTTGATCGCGCATTCGAAACTGTCGAAGGTGGCCGACGTGCCGTCGCGGGTGATGGTGAACGTCTTGTCGTACTCGTTTCCGCAGGTGTCGCAGGTGGCCATTGAGGTGTCACCGGTCCTCTCGCGTCGATGGACTAGAGCGTCGCAGTTCGCGGTACCCAGCCCCGGTCGACGCAAAACGGAGCGGCGGACCTCAGGCCAGGCGCAGCGCCTGGACCGGGCAGCTGTCCACGACGAGCTCGAGCAGATCCCGCTCGGACGAGATGCCCGTGTCGACCGGCGCGACGATCCCGTCCGCGCCGACCCGGAACAGATCGGGCGCCAGTGCTTCGCACATGCCGTGCCCCGCGCACACGGTGCGGTCGGCGACGATTCTCATCGGCCGATCCGCTCCAGCCGGATGGGCAGCCCGTCGGCGGGCACCGGCCCGGTCCCCGCGACCAATGGCACCTGGTAGCCGTCCGGCACGCTCCAGCGGTACCGCAACAGCATCTGATGCACGACGGCTTTCACCGTCATGCCGCCGAAGTAGAGCCCTATGCACTTGTGCGCCCCGCCGCCGAAGGGCGCCCACGCGAAGCGGTGCGATCGGTCCTCGCGGCGGTGCTCGGCGAAGCGCTCCGGGTCGAACGTGTCGGGGTCGTGCCAGTACTCCGCGTTGCGCATCAGCCCGTACGTGCCGCACAGGATGAACGTCCCCTTCGGCAGGTAGTAACCCAGGATGTCGGTGTCGGCGATGGTTTCGCGAACCTGCTGCGCCACCGGCGAGTAGACCCGCAGCGCCTCCTTGAACGCGAGGTCGAGCGAGGGCAGGCGGTCGAGATCGTCGTAGTCCAGCGCGGGCTTGCCCAGCGCGACGGATTCCGCCCGCAGCCGCTCCTGCCATTCCGGATGCCTGCCGAGTTCGTAGACGAGCATGGACGCGGCGATGGTGCTGGTGTCGTGGGCGGCCATCATCACGAAGATCATGTGCTCGACCACTTCCGCGTCGGTGAAGGTCTCGCCGTCGGCGGTGCTCGCCCGGCACAGCACACTGAACAGATCGTTGCCGTCGCCCGCGCGCTTCGCCGGCAATTCGCGGCGGAAGTGCTCCTCGAGCACCCGTCGCCCGCGCACGCCACGGGCCCACACCCCACCCGGCACGTTCGCCCGGATCAGTGCGGCCCCACCGCGCACCGCGTCCTCGAAGGCACGCTCCAGCCGTGCCGCGCCGGCGCTGGGTTCGGCCCCCGCGAAGACTTCGGTGGCCTGCTGGAGCAGCAGCTTCTTGATCGCGCGGTAGACGCGGAAGTCGTCGGCGGGCTCCCACTGCGCGAGGCCACGGGTGATCCGCGGCGTGGTCATATCGAGGTAGCCGATCAATCGCGGCCGGGTGAAGGCCTGCTGCATGACGCGCCGATGGAACAGGTGGTCGTCGAAATCCCGCAGCAGCAACCCGCCGCGGAAGAACGGGCCGATCAGCCACTCCCAGCCACGCTGCGCCGACAGCACCTTGTTCCGGTCCAGCATCACCGCCTCGTACCCCTCGGGGCTGCCGAAAGTGACCATCCGCCGTCCCAGCATGCCGAACCACTGCACGGGGCCGAAGCGATCGAATCGCGCTCGCGCGAACCCGATCGGGTCGGCCAGCGCGTGCACGCTGTACCCGATCCCGGGGAGCCCGAAGTCCCCGAGCACGGGCTTCAGCCCGCTACCCGGCGGCGGATCGGCCAGCGGCCGCACCGGCGCCGGGTAATGCGCGACCGCCCGCGCGGCCGCGCGCTGCGCGTGCCACGCCCAAGTGGTCCGCGCCTGGCGGATCGTGCCGGAGACCTCGTCGAACGACTGGGGCACAAGCAGACTCATGACCGTCTTCCCTTCGCGACGCTGCGATAGTCCGACGATAGAGGAAACCACCGTTTCCGTAAACATTTGTTTCCCAATTTTGGCTGTGTCAAGCTGGCCTGGTGACCCGTACCGTCAGCGGCACCTACCGCGGAGCCTCCACGGCCGAGCGCCGCGAGGACCGCCGCAGGCGGTTGCTCGACGCCGCCCTCGACATCATGGGCACCCAGGGATTGTCGGCATTGACCGTGCGCGGGGTGTGCGAGCAGGCCAAGGTCGGTCCACGGTTCTTCTACGAAGCGTTCCCCGACCGTGACGCGCTCGCCTCCGGCGTGCTGGCGGAAATCCAGCAGGCGGCGCTCGACCGGGCGAAGGCGGCGATCGCCGAGACCACGGGCAAGCCCGCCGACCGAATCCGCGCCGGGGTCGCGGCCCTCATCGTCGAACTCACCGACGACCCGCGGCGCGCGAAGGTGGCGTTCGCCCAGACCTACGGCGACGAGGCGCTCATGCGCAGTCGTTTCGCGGGCATGCGCCAGGTCGCCGACGTCATCATCGAGCAGACGCGCCTGGTGCTGGAATTGCCCGAAGGACAGGACACCGCGATCGCCGCGACCTCCCAGCTGATCACCGGCGGCGCGGCCGAGCTGGTCCTGGTCTGGCTGGACGGCGGCCTCGACGTCGACCGGGACGGGCTCATCGCCCTGCTCGCCGATTTCACCGTGGCCATGCTCGACCGGCTGCCCGCGGTTGCCGGACGACTGTCCGGCCTCACACCAGATTCTTGATCAGCGACGACATCAGCGGCTCGCGCAGCGCGGGCAGGGCGGCGAAGTCCCCCGCGACGACGCGGCTGGTCGCCAGCGAGACGACCGCGCCGATCACCGCCTCCCCCGCCAGCCGCTGATGCGGGCGGGTCGCACCGAGGGTCGCGGCGAATGCGTCCACCAACACGGCCTGGGTCGCCAGCCGTCGCTCCAGCACCGGCCTCCCCGCCGCGTACGCCTCTACCAGGAAGACCTTCGCGACCTGCGGTTCCTGGGCCAGTGTGGAGAAGTACGCGTCGAGTGCGCGGTCTATCCGTTCGAGCGGCGTGCCGTCGGCCGCGAGCGCTGTCGCGATCCGGGTCATCACGATCTCCACGGCCATGTCGTAGGCGGCGAGGAAACACGCCTCCTTGTTCGCGAAGTGCTGGTAGAAGGTCATCCGCGACACCTCGGCCCGCTTCAGCACGTCCGCCACCGTCGCCGCCGCGTAGCCCCGGTCCGCGGCCGCCTCGATCATCGCCACCAGCATGCGGGCCCGCTGCGCGGCCACCACCTCCTCCGGCGCGATGCCGTGATTGCCGCCGTGCAGTTTGCCGCCCGCCCGCGCCTTCAGCAACGATCCTCGCTCCACGTTCCGATGCTAAGTTCACCCGCCCGTCGCGCGTCCGCGAATACGACTCTGGGCACGAATCGGACCGCGAAGGTGCGAAACGGGGCACAATGGCCGTCCGAGAGTGCTCGATTCGAAAGAAGGAGCGTGATCGACAGTGGAAGGCAGGCAGCCGGCGAGACGAAGCGTCCTGGTCGCGACACTGTGCGCCGGCGCGTTCATGGTGGCGGCCCCGGCGAAGGCGGGCGAACCCGCGTTCGTGAACATCGGCGTCATCCACACCTTCGGTGACACCTGCTACGGCGAAGGGCATGCGGGCGTCTCCTCACCCACCGGGACTCCCGGCGCGGCCCGCTTCGGCATCAGCTTCGTCAACCAGACCCCCACTGACGCGCCGTGCACTTTCACCGCGTTCGCCAACTGGCGCAACCTCGACACCGGCGCCACGGGCACGGTGCCCGTCCTCGTCACCGGCAAGACGGCTTCGAACCAGCCGTCCGCAACCGTCTTCGCCGCCTTGCCCACCGGCTCCGGACGCGTGCAAGTCGACGTGACCACCGACTATCCGCACGTGGCGGCCCCGCCGGTCGAGATACGGATCAGCTGAGCGTCTGCGGGTCCGGCCTCGAGCCATCGCGTAGTTCGGCCGCCGAGCCGCCCGTCATCTTCCACACCGTTACAGCGAATTTGTGCGGGCGCTCGGCAGATCGCGGATATCGGCGGGTGATGGCAATGCGCGCGCCGCGCCCGGCTCCTAGACTGGGGAACTGCGGCACGGTCGACCGTCGAAGCGCCGCGGCGCGTTCGCGGTCGGCAAAACCAGAAGTCCCGATCCAGCAAGGGCCGCTCGGTGGCGGCCCGTTCCCGTGCAGGAGGGCCGCATGCCCGACCCGTTCCATCTGCGAGTCTGCCTGGTCGGCCGAGGTTGCCTCTGCCCCACTGTCACCCTCTTCCTCGCCCCAGAACCGCTGATCCCCGGCGGCAATATGCTGCACGTGGTCGAACAGGATCCCCTCACCGCCGACACCGGCACGCCGACCCCCGACGCCGAAGTGATCGACATGATCGAGGGCAGCCCGGCCGCCGCAGGCCCGAAACTACGGCCCGAGCTACAGGAGTTCCGGCCCGGACGCCCCGACCCGCATCAGCTCCACGACATCCTGCACGACCACCACATCACCGACGCCGCCCCGATCGGCCTGGACGTCAGCGACCCCGCCGAACTCACCCGCCTGGCCCTACTCCCCGAACACCCCATCGGCTACCGCCGCATCGACGACTTCCAGCAGGAAGCCACCGCCCGCGCGATGCTAGCGGTCTACCGCCTCTTCGAAGTCGACCAGCGAGTCCGCCTCATGTACCACGGCTTCGCCGATCCGGAAACGGGCTGGTTCGCGCTACGGACCGCGACCGCCTGAGCGAATGGGGCTTTGCCCCACCTATCGGCGCCTCCGCGCCAACTCGGCCCAATGGGAGCCTCGGCGGCCGACGAGTGAGCAAGTTCGCTCGCGCGCGGCGGTGGACACCTGCTCCGGATCGGCGCTGACCAACTGTCGAAAGCCGGGCGCCGTCGGTAACTTGTCGTCGGGCGAGCCAGCGATCCTCGTCTCACTCTCGGCCGTCGACCGGCAGGCCGGACGATTCCCGGCGCCGCGGCGGTTTTCCTTCGCGCCGCGCATAGCCACCGCCAAACGATCCACCTCAAAGCCATTCGGCCACGAATCTTCTCGATCCACAGAATTTCCGATGTCCACTATTCAGCCGAGGCCTTACCTATCGGCTACGGGTCGGCGGAAGAAGAACGAATGCTTCAGCGTGCAGAGTTCTGGATCCGGAGCCACATTCACGCAACAACCGTTCGAGACTCGGCCAAATGGCGGTGTTTGCAGCAAGATTCGACATGCTGGGTACCACTCGCTACACCCGACTACATCGAGGTCGTCATGGTGGCACCGATCTCACCGCCGGACTCCTCCATTGGCGCGGCTAGCCCTGAAACCTGCACGTCCGGAATAGGTTTCCTGATGCGCTGCGTCGGCGAGCGACACGCGTCCGGCCTCTGGGCAAGCGGACTCGACTGCGGCACCGGTGAGACCTTGGAACGGCAGTTTGTGGAGCGGATCACCAAGGCCGCGTTCCGAGTGGTACCCCGCCGTACCCCTTGGTAGGTTTCGGCTTGTTCGCGCAGCGTCGCGCATCACCATCAGCCTTTCGACTCGCGGAACATCCCTTCGATCCACAGTTCGTGCGCCTCTTTCGTCTGAACGAGGCGGGAATCGTCATACCCACACAGCCGCTTTCGCCGTTCTCGACGGCCGAATCGGCGGTGGCGCGCTGCACGCCCCCGATCGCTGCGGGCGTGGCTGTTCTATCTCATCGAGCCTTCTGGAGTACCGGTGGTAACTGCACTATCTCACCAGCCCGCGGAACTCGACGCGGTCATCTTCGACTACAACGGCGTCATCGGCCTGCAACCCACTGTTCCGATGTGGAGCGAGCTCGCCGAACTCGCCGGATGGCACGCGGACCAGCTCGCTCTCTTCCAGAACGCATTCTGGAGCGCCCGCGAACCCTACGATGCCGGTGAATTCGACGACGCGGCCTTCTGGACCGCCGTGCTCGGCCGCCGCCCGGACTCGGAACTGCTCACCCGGTTGCGTGCCGTCGACACCGAGCTGTGGACCCGGACCGACGACCGCGTCGTCGCGCTCCTCCACCACGCCCGGCAGGCAGATCTTCCGATGGTATTGCTCTCCAACGCACCCCATCCGGTCAGCGATGCCCTCGACGCCTCCGACTGGCGCACGGTGCTGACCGACGCGCTCTACTCGGCCCGGCTCGGCATGAACAAACCCCACCCCGACACCTACCGAAACGCACTCGCCGCGACCGGAGTCCGCGACCCCGGCCGCGTCCTGTTCGTCGACGACCGCGCCGACAACTGCCAAGCCGCCGCCCGCCTCGGTCTGCGCACCCTCCACTACACCGGCTCACCCGCCGATATCGAGATCTACCTCCCGCCCACCACCGTCGCCGCGTAGGTCACCGCGCGTCGCCACAGGATCTCCGGATCGTCGGCAACACCCCCCGCTCGATGCCGGACACGAGCCGGGCCGGACGCTCGGCTGGGTTAGGCCAGCCGAGCAATCGCGTTGCGCCGCTTCGGGCGCCATGACCGGGCGTACCCTCCATGAAAACTGCACCGACCGGGGGATACGTGGGCAGACGCGGAACGCAAAAGGCTCATGCTCTCCATGAGCACGAGCCTTCGATGCGTGGAGCTAAGGGGAATCGAACCCCTGACCTTCTCGATGCGAACGAGACGCGCTACCAACTGCGCTATAGCCCCGTGCGGTTCTGGGGAACCGCGCTGTGACACTGTATCAGGCCAGCCCCCCAGACTCCGAATCGGCACCCTGACCTGCGGAAATAAGTGCGGCCTACGCGCCGGCCGCGCGGCGCATGTCACCGCCGGTGCGGGTGCGTAGGGCGCGGGCGGTGGCCGGGTCGAAGGGGTCGAGGTGGGCGAACGCGGGGTCTTCGTCGTCGGGCTCGATCAGGGTGGAGCGGCGGCGTAGGGCGCGGGCGGTGTCGCGGTCCATGGTGCCGCGTGGGGCACGCGCGCGGCGGCCCCGCGGATCGGCTTCGCTCTGGTGGCCGCGGTTGAGGCGGGCGGCGCGCCTGCGGCGGATCTCCTCCTCCATCCGCACCTGCTTGCGCAGGTACGCCAGGTAGGTCACCAGCACGGTGACGGCGAGCCCGCAAGCCCACCACAGCAAGGGGGTGAGCACGAGCGCGAGGGCGCCGGACAGGATGGCGGTGAGCAGCAAACCGAGCACGGCCCGCTGCCGGAAGGTGTAGCGGGCCGCGCGGGCGATGGCGTCGGCCTCGGGGTCGAAGCCGCCGCGGCCACGGCGGTTGGGGACGAAATCCGGTTCGGCCGAGTCCGTCTCGTCGTAGTCGTCGTACTCGTCGTATTCGACACGTGCGGGCACGGTGGAGCGCGCAGGCGGAATTCTGGCCGCGATCGGCTCGGGGTGGTGTGCGCCCACGCCGTCATCATCGGTCTCCGCATCGATCTTCGCAGCGACTTCGCAGGCTTCGTCGTCGTCCGTCTCGTCCTCGTCGGATGCTGCGGGCGCGTAGTCGTCGCCCACGGCGTCGTCCGGTTCGGCGTCAGCGATGTCGTCCGGTTCGGCGTCAGCGATGTCGTCCGGTTCGGCGTCAGCGATGTCGGATGCCGCGGCGTCGTCGGCCGCGGGCATGTTCTTCTCGTCGGTCTCGGTGACGGGCTCGTCGGCCGGTGTCGTCATCCGGTCCTCCGCATCATCGCTGTGGGGATACTTTCTCGGTACGCGGCGTGGCCGCCAGTTCGGATCGGTTTCGTGCCCGGCGGCCGGGCCTTTCCTGAGACGTCGTTTGCCGCCGCCGCGGTGCAGGACCCTGGTCGCCAGCGCGGCGTCGGTGGTCCGGCGGATTCTCGGATGGCGGTCGGCGAGGATGGGGAAAAGGACGAAGACCCAGAGCACGACCAGCCCGATCCACAGGATCGAATTCGGCATCGCGTCAGCACCTCCGTCCCGCCTGGATTTTGTCCGGCTCGGCCCGCGAGCGGTGCGTGACACGCCCCGCGCTCGGCCGGCCCCCGTCCGACGCAGCGGCGCGGACGCCGGTCCCCTCGCAGGCTCTGTGCCGATGACGCAAGACGCACCATCGACGTCCGTAGGCTAATTCCGGGTAGCACCAAGTTCCGGCAGGCGCGCCGTGCACATCCGCCACACCTGTCACATTTCTACCAATGTCAGCGCGGCTCGGCGGCCGGTTCTACTGGAGGGTGACGCGCCCCTCTCGCACCAGCCGGTCCAGGACCGTTCCGGCCAGTTCCTCGATGGTGATGCCGACCAGCAGGTGATCCCGCCAGGCGCCGTCCACGTCGAGGTAGCGCCGCAGCAGCCCCTCCTCCCGGAAACCGACATTTCGCAGCACCGCTTGACTGGCCAGATTTTCCGGCCGCACGGTCGCCTCGACCCGATGCAGACCCACCGGCCCGAAGCAGTGGTCCAGCCCCAGCGCCAACGCCGCCGTCGCGACGCCTTGCCCGCTGAGATCCTTGGCCACCCAATAACCGATCCAGGCCGAACGCAGTGCGCCCCGCACGATATTGCCGACGGTCAACTGCCCGCTGAACGCACCGTCGACCTCGATCACCAACGGGATCATCGCGCCGCGCCTGGCCTCCGCCTTCAGACTCGACCACAGCGAGGGCCAGTTGGAGGCGTGGTTGCGCGCCTCCCACGATCCGCGGCCGGTCGGCTCCCACGGCTCGAGGTGGGCTCTGTCGCGCAACCGGATCCGGCTCCAGGCCGCCGCGTCGCGCAGCCGCACCGGACGCAAGGTCACCTGGCCCGCGGCCACCCGCACCGGGCCCAGTCGCGCGGGCCACCCCGGATGCTGGGTGGCCCGGAAGACATTCATGGCGTCCACGTCTCAGCCGCGCTGCGCGAGAAAGGCGACCTGGACTTCGTCACCGGTGCGGATCTCGGTGTCGTCCGGGTCGATCACGATCAAGCTGTTCGCCTCGGCCAGCGTGGCGAGCAGGTGGGAAGAGGAGTTTCCGTTGCCGAGGGGCTGCACGAGGTATTCGCCGGTCGCTTCGTCCCGCATGAGCTGCGCGCGCAGGTAACCCCTGCGACCTTCCATGGAGCTGATCGGCGTGATGGTCCGGGCGCTGATGATCCGGCGCATGGGATGCCTGCGGCCCAACGCGATTCGGATCAAGGGCCGCACCATCACCTCGAATACCACCAGCGCGCTCACCGGGTTGGAGGGCAGCAGGAACGTCGGCACCTCGTCGCGCCCGAGCCGGCCGAAGCCCTGCACGGAGCCGGGATGCATGGCTACCCGGGTGATTTCGAGCTCACCGAGCCCTTCCAGCGCCTCCTGGACCTGTTCGGAGGCCCAGCCACCGACCGCGCCCGCGATGACGACGACCTCCGCGCGCACCAGCTGTCCCTCCACCGCGTCGCGCAACCGGCGCGGATCGGAACTGACGATGCCGACGCGGTTGACGTCCGCGCCGGCATCCCGCGCGGCCGCGGCCAGCGCGTAGGAGTTCACGTCGTAGACCTGGCCGGGGCCGGGTGTGCGATCGATATCGATCAGCTCACCGCCCACCGAGAGCA
The DNA here is from genome assembly GCF_009829325.1 of Nocardia sp. CY41. Lineage (GTDB taxonomy): Bacteria > Actinomycetota > Actinomycetes > Mycobacteriales > Mycobacteriaceae > Nocardia. Next base: position 93,256 of record NZ_VUOS01000015.1, on the reverse strand, counting down.
CCGATAGTCGCGGGCGCGGGTGCACCAGCACCTTGTCCTGACCGACGGCGGCGAGCAGACCTACTTGGGCCGCGCCGATGATGGTTCCCGCGCGCACCGCGACATCGCCCGGCTGGACGTCGTCCCCGATCCGCCGCACGTAGTCGCCGGAGCGCACCGGCTCGTACACCTTGATCCTGGCCCGCCCACCGTCGGTGAAATCCAGCGGGAGCACCGCGTCGGCGAGCGTCGGCATCGGCGCGCCGGTGTCCACCCGGACGGTCTGGCGCGGCTGCAAGCGGATCGGCTGACGCGAACCGGCGACCACCTCGCCGACCACCGGGAGGGTCAGATCGACGAGATCGCCCTCTTCGTCGCGAATGTCGGCCCCGGCCGAGGCCACGTCGACGCTGCGCACGGCGTAGCCATCGATGGCGGCCTGGTCGAAGCCGGGCAACGGCCGCTCGGTGACGACGTCCTCGGCACACAGCAGGCCCTGGGCCTCGGAGATCGCGACCCGAACCGGCCGGGGCGCGACCGCCGCGGCGGTCACCTTGATCTGCTGATCCTCAACCGAGCGCATCCAGCCCTTCCTGATCCTCTCCGCACTCCATCCGATCTCGCCTGCACGGGCGCGCGATCCCGCCGCGGCGCAGGCGCATTCGCGCACGCACCGCGGTGAACCATCATTCGTACCCGACGCTCCACTCTCGGCGAAACCCCCGGCCGGGTCCGTCAGTCGTCGGTCGTCAGCTGCGGATCCCAGTCCGGACCGAGGCGGTGCTGCAGCCACTCCCGCAGGGCGGGGCCGTATTCCTCTCGTTCCAGTGCGAAATCGACCGCAGCACGAAGATAACCGCCCGGGTTGCCCAAGTCGTGGCGCGACCCACGGTGCACCACGACATGAACCGGATGTCCCTCGGCGATCAGCAGCGCGACCGCGTCCGTGAGTTGCAGCTCGCCGCCCGCGCCGGGCTCGATGCGGCGCAGCGCGTCGAAGATCGCGCGGTCCAGCAGGTACCGGCCCGCCGCCGCGAACGTCGACGGCGCGTCGGCGAGCGCGGGCTTCTCCACCATCCCCTTGACGCGCAGCACATTCGGGTTCACGGCGTCCGGCACCGGCGCGACGTCGAACACGCCGTAGGCGCTGACCTCGTCCTTGGGGACGTCGATGGCGCACAGCACCGTTCCGCCGCGCTTGCGGCGCACGCGGCACATCACGTCGAGCACACCGCGGGGCAGCACGAGGTCATCGGGGAGCAGGACGGCGATGACGTCCTCGTCGTCGTCGAGGGCCTGCTCGGCCTGGGCCACGGCGTGCCCGAGCCCGAGCGGCTCCTCCTGCACCACCGAGGTGACATCGAGCAGCCCCGGCGCCTTGCGCACCTTCTCGAGCAGCTTGAACTTGCCGCGCTCGGCCAGCGTGCTCTCCAGCACCAAGTCTTCGACGAAGTGCGCGACCACGCCGTCCTTACCCGGGGACGTGACGATCACCAGCCGCTCGGCGCCCGATCCGGCCGCCTCTGCGGCGACCAGCTCGATGCCGGGGGTGTCCACCACCGGAAGAAGCTCCTTGGGCACCGTCTTGGTCGCGGGCAGGAACCGTGTCCCGAGCCCGGCCGCGGGGACCACGGCCGTGCGGAAGCACGACTCCGCCGCCGCGGCACCGGGCTGTCCGGCCTTTGCTGTCATACGCATACCCTATCCATCCATCACGCCGCCGGGTCGGCGTCGCGCCGACCCGGCCCCGGGGTGAGCCTATGGTGATCACTGTGGAGATGCCCGGCGAGCGCGATAAACATGCATGGCGCATCGAACTGCTCGCCCGCCGGGCTGTGATGCCTGCCACGGAGCGGGAAAAAGAGGCGTTCGCTCTGGCCACAGCGGCCGCCGCGCTGGGTGCTCAGGGGTGGGTCTGCGCGTATGTGCCGGTGGCAGGTGAGCCGGGATCACCGGCGATGCTGGACGCGCTGCGGGCCGGCGGCGCGCGGGTGTTGTTGCCGGTCACCGGGCCGCCGGGGCCGCTGAGCTGGGCCGAGTACACCGGCGCGAACGGTCTGCGCCCAGCCCGCTACGGATTGCTGGAACCCACCGGCGCCGTGCTGCCGCCGAGCGCGGTCGCCCGAGCCGACCTGATCCTGGTTCCAGCCCTCGCGGTGGACCTGCGCGGTGTGCGGCTCGGCCGCGGCGCCGGCTACTACGACCGCACGCTGCCCGCCGCGCGGCCGGACGCACGGCTGGTCGCGGTCGTCCGGGACGACGAGCTGGTCGACCGGCTCCCCGAGGAACCGCACGACCTGCGCATGGGCTGGGCGCTCACGCCGCGCGCCGGACTGCGCCGGCTCGGCGACGATTACCCTGGGGAATGAAACACCGATTGGCGGTGTTGGCACTGTCGGCTGTAGAGTGCCAGATCGACGAACACCGCGGAGGATCCTGTGCCTACTTACTCGTATGCGTGCACCCAGTGTGACAACCGCTTCGACATCGTTCAGTCCTTCACGGACGAGGCGCTGACCGTGTGCTCGGAGTGCTCGGGGAAGCTGCGCAAGCTGTTCAACTCGGTCGGCATCGTGTTCAAGGGCAGCGGCTTCTACCGCACCGACAGCCGTGGCGGCTCCACCACCGCCAGCGAGCCCGCCAAGTCCGACAGCGGCAAGTCCGAGAGCAGCTCGAGTTCGTCATCGGATTCCGGCTCGTCGAGCGGCTCCACCGCCGCCGCCAGCACGGCCGTCGCCGGCTGATCCGACGGTTTTCCCCAGCCGATCATCTGTCCACAGCCCACCGTGATCCGGGCCGGAGGAGTGCACGCCCGGCCATAGGATCCGGCCATGACGCGCGCACTCGCCGACCTCGGCCGCGGCGGCTGGAATCCCTCGGGCTGGCAACGACCGCGTTGGGCGGACGCCGTGCTCGCTCGACGGCTACTGGCCGCCGCTCTCGCCGCGCTCGCGGCGCTCCTGTTCCTCCGTGGCGACCCGGATACCGAACGCACGACGGTCGTCGTGGCCGAACGGGATCTGGCGCCTGGACGCCTCCTCGAAGCGGGTGACCTGCGCGCCGCGCCACGCGAAGCGGGCACGCTGCCCGCGGGCGCGGTCGCCGATCCCGCCGCGCTCGTCGGCGCGACGCTGACCGGCGCCATGCGGCGGGGCGAAGTCTTCACCGATCTGCGCGTGGTCGGTCCGCGCTTGGCCGCGGCGGCGACCGGTGCGCGCGAGGCGCGCATCGTGCCCATCCGCCTCGCCGACACAGCGGTCGCCGACATCCTGCGCGCGGGCGATCGCGTCGACGTCATCGGTGCGGAGGACGCGAACGGAGCCGGTACCCGGCCTGCCCGCACCCTGGCCACCGACGCCGCTGTCATCCTGGTCGCCCGTGCCGGTGACGGACGCCAAGCCGCCGAACGCGTGGTCTTGGTCGCGATGGACGCCGAGCACGCCACCGCCGTGGCCGGGGCGTCCTTGCGCACCGCGCTCACGGTTGTCTTCCACTGACCCGCCGAACATGATCGCCGATTATCGGCCGACGGCTCGTCAGCATCGAGGGCCTACCGGCGCGCGGATACCGCCGAGCACGACTGCCCAGTGTGTTGAGCGGCCCCGGCGACATCGGCCAGAGTTTCCGCTTGGTCGCCGACAAACCGGCGACGTTCGTCCATGTCGGGTCCCATCATCACGGCCGCGATCAACTTCCTGATCATCGCCGCGGTGCTGTTCTTCGTGGTCGTGCTGCCTGCCACGCGGCTGAAGAAGCGATTCCGTGCTCATCCAGATCCGCGACTTGCTCACCGAAGGCCAGACCAGCGCGTGCGGTCGGCACGAGTTCTGAGTCCGTGCCGCACGCGAAACGGGCCCGTCATCAGACGCCATCAGACGGGCCCGTTCGCGTTGTGCGAGTGTCGATCCGGCTCAGCCGAGGCTGAAAGGCTGTCCCCACAACGTCACCCAGGTGATGACATTGTCCGTCTCGACCTCGACACTCACGAACGCGCGCGCCTGGGCGTAGCCCCCGCAACCGTTCAGACCGATGGTCTCATCGGCCCACGTCACCGAACCACTCGTACCCCGGAAAGCGTTGCGGGTCTTGTGCGTTTCGTTTCCGAAGTCGTCGGCCTGCTCCAAGTCCAGTACATAGAACGACTTCGCCTGGCCCGGCCCCAACGAGAGGTTGCCGCCGGAGTTCGCGCCCACACCACCGGTGACGTTCTGGCCGTCACTCCAGTCCACATTGCCGTCCACACCACCAGTGGCACCGCCACCGGCGATGTTCACCTGGCAACCGACGGTATAGCCCGGGAAGATCTTGCCCCCGGCCGTACCCGACAACTCCACTTGCGCACTACCGGACACCCAGGCGTTGCGGTGCAGCGGCGTCGAACCCATGGACGGGCTGATGTTGGCCGACTCGCCGACCAGACGAATGGTCACGACGGTGCCATCCGACAACGTCTTGGTGAGCTCGCCACCCGGCAGCGGAACGAACGTGTCCGCGTTCGCCGCACCGGTCGAGAACAGGCCCATGGCGATGGCCGCGGACGCGCACAGCCCGGCCGCGCGCGCCAGTTTTTTACGATCGAACATGATGGTAATTCCCCTAAAGAATCGAGTTCGCCTCGGCGAAAAGAGATTTGACAGATCCGACCCGCGTCAGCCGATGCTGAACGGCATCCCGTAGAGAGTGGTCTTCGAGTAGTGATCGCCGATGATCTCGACAACCGTGTACGAACGCGCCTGCGCGTAACCCGCGCAGCCCTGGATCTGAATCTCGGCATCCTGATATTCCACCGAGTACACACCCGGCTTCAGGATGTCCTTGTAATCGATCTGAACGAACTTGACCTCACCGGGACCGAGGTTGACACCGATCGAACCGCCCGCGCTCGCGCCGCTGAGGTTGACGCTGCCCGACACACCCGCGGAAATGGCGTCGTCGGCGATGCTGACCTGGCAGCCGACGATGTAACCGGTGCTCAACTGCGACGCACCGTGGGTGGACGAGTTGTTGGTTCCGGGGTTTCCGGTCGGACCGTTGTTCGGGCCGATCTCGCCATCCGGCGTCACGGCCACATCGGCGATGGCGTTCCCCGATACCCACACGACACGGCCGGCACCGTTCGCGGCAAGGGATGGGGAGATCAGGGCGCGCTCACCGGTACGGGCGATGTGCACGCCGGGGCCTGCCTTGTGACCGTCCGGCAACGGTACGAAGACATCGGCATTGGCGGCACCGGTCGACAACAAACCGGTGGCTACGGCCGCCGCGGCGGCGGCGCCCGCGACGCGGACGCCTCGAGACAGACCGTTGATGCGGTACTTGCTCATGTTTTTCCTCATCAGGTTGCATCCGCCCGCCCCAGGGTGTCGAGGCGGGACGTGTCCCTCCAAAGCCGACGGGCGCGTGATGGAATGTGCTGTCCATCAAACGATCCGCCGACCATCGCGTCATCGAGCGATCTCGGACGAAACAATGCTATTCGGTATCAACCAGACTTTTCCGGAAATTCGGGCAATTCGTCTCGCAAAGCAAGGAATCCGACTAGGATCCCCTATCTCTCGAGGGCCAACAGAATTCATGACGAAATGGACCCGCCGCGATGCGAGGGGTCCATTTCATCAGCAGCTACGGGTTTTCACCCGCAGTTCACTCAGCCGAGGCTGAAAGGCTGTCCCCACAACGTCACCCAGGTGATGACATTGTCCGTCTCGACCTCGACACTGACAAAGGCGCGCGCCTGGGCGTAGCCCGCGCAACCGTTCAGACCGATGGTCTCATCGGCCCACGTCACCGAACCACTCGTACCCCGGAAAGCGTTGCGGGTCTTGTGCGTTTCGTTTCCGAAGTCGTCGGCCTGCTCCAAGTCCAGTACATAGAACGACTTCGCCTGGCCCGGCCCCAACGAGAGGTTGCCGCCGGAGTTCGCGCCCACACCACCGGTGACGTTCTGGCCGTCACTCCAGTCCACATTGCCGTCCACACCACCAGTGGCACCGCCACCGGCGATGTTCACCTGGCAACCGACGGTATAGCCCGGGAAGATCTTGCCCCCGGCCGTACCCGACAACTCCACTTGCGCACTACCGGACACCCAGGCGTTGCGGTGCAGCGGCGTCGAACCCATGGACGGGCTGATGTTGGCCGACTCGCCGACCAGACGAATGGTCACGACGGTGCCATCCGACAACGTCTTGGTGAGCTCGCCACCCGGCAGCGGAACGAACGTGTCCGCGTTCGCCGCACCGGTCGAGAACAGGCCCATGGCGATGGTGGCAGCGGCGCCGACGCCGGCCATCCGCGCCAGGTTCTTACGGTTGATCATGGTTGATATCCCTCGAGGGTTGAGTCCGCTTCAGCGGGAAGATGGTTCGTTGGTTTCGACAGACGTCAGCCGATGCTGAACGGCATCCCGTAGAGGGTGGTCTTCGAGTAGTGATCGCCGATGATCTCGACGACCGTGTACGAACGCGCCTGCGCGTAACCCGCGCAGCCCTGGATCTGAATCTCGGCATCCTGGTACTCGACGGAGTACACACCCGGCTTGAGGATGTCCTTGTAATCGATCTGAACGAACTTGACCTCACCGGGACCGAGGTTGACACCGATCGAACCGCCCGCGCTCGCGCCGCTGAGGTTCACGCTGCCCGACACACCCGCGGAGATCGCGTCGTCGGCGATGCTGACCTGGCAGCCGACGATGTAACCGGTGCTCAACTGCGACGCACCGTGCGTCGAGGAATTGTTGGTTCCGGGGTTTCCGGTCGGACCGTTGTTCGGGCCGATCTCGCCATCCGGCGTCACGGTGACGTCGGCGACCGCGTTGCCCGATACCCAGACCACGCGACCGGCGCCGTTGGCAGCCAGCGACGGCGAGATCAGGGCCCGCTCTCCGTTCCGGGTGATCGTCACGCCGGGTCCTACCTTCTGGCCGTCCGGCAACGGCACGAAGGTATCGGCATTGGCGGCACCCGTCGAAAGCAGGCCCAAGGCAACAGCCGCGGCAGCGCCGACGCCTGCGACGCGGGCACCGCGGCGCAGACCATTGGTGCGGTTCTCGCTCATACTTCCCCTCATCAGGTTCAAACAGTCAACCTCGACCATCGAGGCTGGACAGTGGTCCTCTCAGGCCCAGCTCAGTGTGTCGCCTCTTTGTTGCCGACGTGTAACCGGCCGTTATTTCGGCGCAACGAACCAGCTGGCGGCGAAACCGAGCCGAGTTCCACCGTCCGGGTTTGGTGCGGGCCGGTACCCACGACTGCGGGCCCGATTGCGAGTGGCTCGATGGGGAGATTAAACGTTCGATAACGACGCCCGCAACGTAACGTTTCGTAAAGTTCAAGGTGAGCTGCATCACAGTTGCGCACATTTGAATATGGCTTGACGTGCATAAATACCGGATCGCTACAGCCGATCGAATGCGATCGGCCGAGATGGCGGCACAGGAGCGCCAGTAGCCGGATACGAGACAGACCCGTAGGGAATTGTCCCCGGTTAGTTCCGAGAGGAAACGATCACGGGTGGATTACCGACGCGGTGAGAATGATTACGTAGCTACTACGTAGATAACGGTCTAGCCGTGATGCGGGGGGATCTGAGCGCGCAGCCAATCGTCCGAAGACCGAACGTGGTCGCGATCGTCGCGATCGTCGCGCTCGTCGGCGGTGGTGTCGGGCAACGTGTCGCCGAAGATCTTCGCCAAGCGCGCGGCATCCCTCGCCCGGCGCACAGCCGGGCGAGGGTGCTCAGCAGGTGTGGGCACGGGGATTATTCGACCAATCCGGAGAGCTCACCGATCACCCGGCTGGCGAGCGGGCCGAGCGTCGCCATGCCGTCCCGGATGGCGGAGCGGGTGCCGGGCAGATTCACCACCAGGGTGCTGCCGGACACGCCTGCCACACCGCGGGACAGCCCCGCGTCCAGCGAGCCTGCCACCCGGCCGGAGGAACGAAGGGCTTCGCTGATTCCGGGCAATTCGCGGTCGAGCACCTGCGAGGTGGCCTCCGGTGTCACGTCGCGCGGCGACATGCCCGTGCCGCCGACGGAGATCACCAGATCGACGCCGCCGATCACCGCCGTGTTGAGCGCGTTGCGGATCTCCACCTCGTCGGCCTGCACCGACACCGACGCGTCCACGAGGAAACCCGCCTCGGTGAGCAGCTCGGTGACCAGCGGGCCGAGCGAGTCAACACCTCCATGCGCCGTTCGATCGTCGACGACCACCACCAGAGCACGCCCCGCCACAGGAGCATCGATTTCCATGCTGCTCACCGTAGCGCCTGCGTCCAGCAACTCGGCGGCCGCGCCGAGAACGTCGGCGTCGAGATCCATCACCGGGATCCGTCCGCCGGGCACCGCGCGCATCATCGGCCACCGTCCGCGGGCGCGCCGGAGAGGGTCACCTCGACGGTCTTGGGGTTGTTGCCTTGATCGTCGGTGTAGGTGATCTTCACCTTGTCTCCTGGTTGATGGGAGCGGACTGCGGCGACGAGCGCGTTGCCGGAGTCGATCGGACGGTCGTCGAGCTTCGTCACCACCGCCCCCGGCGGCACGCCCGCGCGCGCGGCGGGACCGTCCGGCGTGACGTCGCGGACCTTGGCGCCGGAAACCTGCTGTGCCGGGTCCTGCTGACGCGACACCGTGATCCCGACCTGCGCGTAGGTGGCCTTGCCGGTCTTGATCAGTTCGTCGGCCACCCGGCGCGCCTGGTCGACGGGGATCGCGAAGCCGAGCCCGATCGACCCGGTCTGACCACCCGTCGTCTCGGTGGGCCCGAGCGTCGCGATGGCGGTGTTGATCCCGATGAGCTTGCCGCTGCCGTCCACCAGCGCGCCACCCGAGTTCCCGGGGTTGATCGCGGCATCGGTCTGGATGGCGTCGATGACCGGACTGACCGCGGCGCCGGCCTCGCTTCCTTCGCCACTGGTCACGACGGGACGGTTCAGCGCCGACACGATGCCCGTGGTGACCGTCCCCGCCAGTCCCAGCGGCGAGCCGATCGCGACCACCGGCTGGCCGACCTGCAGGTTCGCCGAAGTGCCCAGCTCGATGGGGGTCAGGCCGCTCTTTCCGGAGACCTTGATGACGGCCAGGTCGGAGACCGGATCGGCGCCGACCAGCGTCGCGGGCGCGCTGCTGCCGTCGGAGAACACGACCTCCATCTTGGCGCTGGGCCCGCCGCCCGCGGCCACGTGATTGTTGGTCAGGATCAGGCCGTCCGACGACAGCACCACGCCGGAGCCCTCCCCTTCGGCCTTGCTGCTGGCCACTTTGATCATCACCACGCTGGGCAACACCTTCTGCGCGACCGCCTGGGTGGAGCCGGCCGGAGCGTTCACGGCGTTGCTCACGTTCGGCTTCGGCGCGTCCAGGGCATTGGTCACCGGGGCTCGACCGTCGTCGCCGTGCGTGACCAGCGCGCCGACCGCACCGCCGACACCACCGCTGACCAACGCGAGCACGACGGCGCCCGCTGCCAGGCCCGCGCGGAACGGACGGGGTGCCGATGCGGGCGCAGCGCCGAAGGCCGGGCCGTGCGGTTGTGTGGCGTCGTTCGGGGGAGCGAAGGACGGCGGATATCCCGGGAAGGGCGCAGCCGGATGGTGCTGCGGCGGGAACTGTGCGGTGGGATGCTGCGCTTCCCGCGGACCGTAACCGGGAGCGTGCGCCTCTCCTGGCTCGAACGCGCCCGCGTCCGGCGGACCCGGCTCCCGGCGATCCTTCGAATCCTCGGTCATGGACTCCTCGTTTCTGCTCACGTCTCGACCAGGGTGGCCACGGCGACTGAGAGCGGACTGAGACCGTGCTTTCAGTTTTCCGAGAGCTGCGCAGCCGGTGCACAAAAGAACCACCGACAACTTGATGTCTCAAATCCTGCGGCAAACCACTCGGAGCATTGTGCGAAATACCCCTCCGACGATGAATATTCCGCACAGAACTCGACATTGTGTCGGAAATGCAGTTCCGTCGCCCGGTATTGCCTCAATCCGACACCGGCGCGCCCGGCTCGCCGGGCAGCACGATGCGGACCACGGTACCGCCGCGCTGCGAGGTATCGATGGCGATGGTGCCACCGTGTTTCGTCACCACCTGCTTGACGATCGCCAGCCCGAGACCCGAGCCCGGCATCGACCGCGACGACATCACCCGGTAGAAACGCTCGAACACCAACTCCCGCTCCGCCGGCAGGATACCGGGACCGGCGTCATCGATGGACAACTCCAGCAGGCCCGGGCCGCTCTCCCGCATGAGGATGCGCACCTGCGCACCTGCCGGGCTCCATTTGGCCGCGTTGTCCAGCACGTTCAGCACCGCCCTGGCCAAGCCCGCCTCGTGCCCGTAGACGAACCACGGGCGCAGATCGGCGACGAATTCGATGCCGGCACGGCGGCGGCGGGCGCGCTCGAGGGCGCGCTCCACGACCTCCCCCAGATCCACCCGCTCGTAGACGGTTTCCGGCGCGTCCTCCCTGGCGAGATCGACCAGATCGCCCACCAGCGTCGACAACTCCTCGATCTGGGCCATCACGTCGGCGCGCAGTCCGGCCATGTCCTCGTCCGGTATGCGCGGAGCCCCCGGGCGGCTGGACGCGATGAGCAACTCCATATTTGTCCGCAGCGAGGTCAGCGGCGTGCGCAATTCGTGCCCGGCGTCGGCGACGAGCCTGCGCTGGCGATCGCGCGACTCGGTCAGCGCGCGCAACATCGTGTTGAAACTCTCTGTGAGCCTGGCCAGTTCGTCGTCACCGGTGACCGGGATCGGAGTCAGGTCGTCGGTGCGGGCGACCCGCTCGGTGGCCGCCGTCAGCCGCGCGATGGGGCGCAGCCCGGTCCGGCCGACCGCCGTGCCCGCCGCGGCGGCCAGCACGACGCCGCAGCCGCCGACGACGAACAACAGCCAGGCGAGCCGGTCGAGCACCTCCCGGGTCCGATCCAGCCGCTGCGAGATGACCAGCGTCGCACCCGAATTGGTGTAGACCGCAAGCACGCGCTGATTGCCGTCGGTGCGCAGCGACGAACTGCGCTCGCCGCGCGCCACGGCCAACTCCTGGGGGCCGACCGGCGGATCGGTGGATTGCGGCGGCAGCCAGCGCCGGAGATCGGGATAGATCAGCGCGATGCCGGTGTCGTCGTAGAACGCGGCGGCGACCATCAGGTTCAGGTTGTTGAAGCCGTACGGGTTGCTGGCGATCACCGCCGTGGACCGGCTGCGCAACTGGGCGTCCACATCGTCGTACAACGCGCGCGCCACCAGCGCGTAGGCCGCGATCGAGGTGACCGCCACCGCGATCGCCACGACGGACGCGGCCAGCAGCGTCACCCGCCACCGCAGCGAGACCGACCGCGTCAGCGGCATGGGCGGGCGCATGTCCGAGGGCTCGGGCGGGCCCTGACCGAGTGCGGCGACGACGGGGCGCCTGGGAGGTGTTCGTGCCATGACCGCGGACCTACGGCGGCGTTTCACGCAGCACATAGCCCACGCCGCGCACCGTGTGGATCAGCCGGGGCTCGCCCTCGGCCTCGGTTTTGCGGCGCAGATAACCGATGTAGACCTCGAGCGCGTTTCCCGAAGTCGGGAAATCGTAGCCCCAGACCTCCTCGAGAATGCGGCTGCGGGTGAGCACCCGGCGCGGGTTGGCCATCAGCATTTCCAGCAGTGAGAACTCGGTGCGGGTGAGACTGATCTGGCGGGCGCCGCGAGACACCTCGCGAGTTACCGGGTCCAGCGACAAGTCGGCGAACTGCATTGCCTCCGACGCGTCGCCCGGGCCCGCGGACGTGCGGCGCAGCAGCGCGCGCAACCTGGCCAGCAGTTCCTCGAGAGCGAAAGGCTTCGGCAAATAGTCGTCCGCCCCGGCGTCGAGGCCCGCGACCCGCTCCGATACCGAATCCCGCGCGGTGAGAACCAGAATCGGCAAATCATCGCCGGTGCTCCGGAGCCGACGGCAGACCTCGAGCCCGTCGAGCCGGGGCATCATGACGTCCAACACGAGCGCGTCGGGTCGCTGGACGGTTGCCTTCTCCAGCGCGTCCACACCGTCCACCGCGAGGTCGACGGAGTAGCCGTTGAAGGTGAGCGACCGGCGAAGCGATTCCCGGACCGCCCGGTCGTCGTCGACCACCAGAATGCGCATGCCACCAGTTTGACCGCACCGACTGAGAGGTAACTGAGAGGGCGCTCTCGACACGCCGAGGCGCGGACCCGCGACAACCCTCGGCGCGTCGCACCTGTCAACCCCGGGTGACCAGCGCCTTCCACGGCCCTGCCGAGAAGTTGACGCGTCCCTTACGCATTCCACCGCGAAACACGTTCTCTATAGCCATATTCGGTAAATTGCGCAGCGGCTCCCCCGGATTGCCGATGCCCCCTCTGCACGGTATGTTCCGTGCGGTAAAAAGAAGACCTCTAGTTGGTTCTTTGCGGGTTGAATCAATACCGAACAGCCACGCGCGCCCGAGGTCACTGGTGAAGCGGAGGCGACGGAAGCGGATGGAAGCTGCACCGCAGTCCTGGCAATTCAGCCTGTCGAACTGGTCGGTCACCCGCAAGGTTGGCGTGGTGCTGGTGCTTCCGGTGCTGCTGGCCACCGTCTTCGCCGTGCTCCGCATCAACAACGAACTGCGCACCATGGCGCAGTTGGACGCGGCGACCGAACAAGCCATCATCATCCGGCCGATCGTCAAGTTCGGTTCGGCCACCGAGCAACTGGGCGTCACCGCGACCGCCACCTGGGGCAACACCGCGGACCCGCAGACCGACGCCGCGCTGACGAAGTTCGACCAGGCGCTGGCCGAGTTGGAAGCCGCCCTGCAGACCACCAAGGTCAGCGGCCGGGTCACCTCCGAACTCGCCTCGGCCATCGCCACCGGCACCACGATGCGCAACAGCCTGCGCAACGGCTCGCCCGCCATGGTCGGCGAACAGTCCGACGAGATCATGGTCCGCATCGGCAACGCGCTCGCGCTGTCGCCGTCGGTGGACGACCTGGTCATCCAGCGGTACTTCCTGCAGCTCGCGTCTGTGCAGACCGCCCGGCGCGTGCTCACCCAGCAGCGCATGCTGATCGGTTCGCCGGACGCGAGCCGCAACCCGAGCGTGCGGCCCCGCGTGCTGGTCGCCGCGGGCGCCGAGATCACGATGATCTACCAGTACGCGCAGATCCTGCCGGACTACGCGGGCAATATGCGCCCGCTGCTGGACGCGGTGCAGACCCGTCTGGGCACCTTCAGCCAGAACGTGGCCGACCCGGCGTCGAATCCGGCCGTCATCGACTCGCTGCTGGTCAGCTCGGACACCTACGAGAAGACCACCGCGCAGCTGATCGACACCATCGACGGCGCCCTCGCCGCCCGCACCACCGAAGCGCAGGCCGGTGCGCTGCGAGAGACGACGATCGTCATCGGCATGCTGCTCGCGGGCCTGGCCTTGGCCTTGTCGGTGGCGCGCACCCTGGTCGTCCCGGTACGCCGCCTGCGGCGGGACGCGCTGGAAGTGGCGCACATCAAGCTGCCCGACGAACTCGCCGTGGTGCGCGCGGGCGGCACCACCCCGGAGATCACCCCGGTCGCGGTGCACAGCACCGACGAGATCGGCCAGCTGGCGCGCGCCGTGGACGAGATCCACGAACAGGCGCTCAACCTCGCCGCCGACCAGGCCCGCCTGCGCCTGCAGATCGGAAACATGTTCGAGACGCTGTCGCGCCGCAGCCAATCGCTGGTCGAACAGCAGCTGGCGCTGATCGAGGACCTCGAACACGACGAGGACGACACCGACCGGCTGCAGAGCCTGTTCCGCCTCGACCACCTGGCCACCCGCATGCGCCGCAACGGCGACAACCTGCTGGTGCTCGCCGGTACCGCGCTGCGCCGCGGACAACTGCACCCCGTGCCGCTGTCGGACATGCTGTGGAGCGCGGTCTCCCAGGTCGAGGACTACCAGCGCGTCGAGATCGGCGCGGTGCCCGACGGCATCGTCGCGGGCGAGCCCGCCGTCGACATCGAGCACCTGCTCGCCGAGTTGATCGACAACGCGCTGCGTTACTCGCCGCCGACCACGCCGGTCACCGTGATGGTGTCGCGCGCCGTCGACGGCGGCTACCTGATCGAGATCACCGACCGCGGTCTCGGCATGTCCCTGGAAGACCTGCAGACCACCAACGACCGGCTGGCCTCCGGTGGTGAGGTCACCGTCGAGACCGCGCGCCGCATGGGCCTGTTCGTCGTCGGCCGCCTGGCCAAGCGCCACACCATCACGGTGAGCCTGCGCCGCACGTCGACGATGGCGCAGCAGCCGGGCATCACCGCCAGCGTGCACCTGCCCGGTGCGCTGGTCGCGCCGCCGATGGACGCCACCGACCCGGCGGGCAAGCCGCTCGACCTCACCGCCGAGCACCAGCTACCCTCGCTCGCCACCCCGCCCACCGGTACACAGCCGCGCAACCTGGTTCCGGTCCCGAGCCTGCCGCAGCGCGACACCGCGCGTTTCGGCGTGACGAGTTCCGGCCTGCCGCAGCGCCGTCCGGCCATCCGTGTCGCCGACGCCCCGGACCAGCCCTCGGTCTCCACGCCGGTCGGCCGGTCGGTCAGCCCGGCGGACCAGCCTGCCACCCAGCCGTGGCCGGTGCTCACCCCGCGCGCGGACGACCGCACCCCGACCGGCCCGTTCGCCCCGGTGCCGCCCGCCGCCGGCGAGCAGGCCGTCGAGCGGGAGCAGCAGCCCGCGCGCGCCGATCTGTGGACCGAGGTTAAGGACGACGAGCCGACCACCGGTCCCACGCCTGCCGTGCCGAGCCAGGCGCCCGCGCCGCAGACCACCGCGCGATCCGGTCTTCCGATCCGGAAGCCGGCCGCCCCCGCCGAACCACCGCAGGAGGCGGCGCCGGATCCCGCGACGGTGACCTCCTCCCGGCTGCAGCCGGTCGCCGGTTCCTCCCCCACCCCCATCTATCAGCGCATGGTCTCGGAATGGCTGGTCGAGCCCTCGACCTCGCAATCGCCGGAAAGCTCGTGGTCCTCGCCTGGTGACGCGGGCTGGCTGGCCGCCGAAGACGCCAGCCATCCGACCACCACCGCGCGCACCGTCGGCGGGCTGCCGATTCGCAGGCCGGGCGCCCAGCTGGTGCCCGGCGGCCTGGCGCCGGCGGAGGACGCGGGCGCGCGCGATCCGGAAGAAATTCGCAACAATCTGACCAGGCATCTCAGTGGGGTCCGCAGCGGGCGGGCCAATGCGCAGTACAACGACGGAGGGCTTGCATGACCAACGCGAAAAACAGCACCACGGACGAGAATCTGAACTGGCTGGTCGCCCGCTTCACCCGAGATGTGCCCGGCGTGTCGCACGCGGTGCTGGTGTCGGCGGACGGCTTGTTGCAGGCCACCAGTCCGCATCTGCCCAGCGACCGCGCCGAACAGCTCTCCGCCGTCACCGCCGGACTCGCCAGTCTGTCCATGGGCGCGGCCTCGCTGTTCGACGGCGGCAAGGTGATGCAATCGGTCGTGGAGATGCAACGCGGCTACCTGCTGGTGATGAGCGTCGGCAACGGCTCGCATCTGGCCGTGCTGGCGAACAAGTCGCACGATATCGGCCGCATCGGTTACGAGATGGCGCTGCTGGTCGATCGGGTGGGTTCGGTGGTCACCGCGACCGCGCGCACCGCTGTCTGAGTGTGAGATGTCCAACCCATACGGCCCCGGACCACGGCCGACGACGCGTGTCCGGCCCTACGCCCTGACCTCGGGGCGCACCGAACCCGCGATCGACCTGCCGTTGGAGGCGGTCATCGAAACCTTGTCGTACACTGCACATCTCGACTGGCCGACCGGTGACATCCGCACCGAGATACTGCGACTCGGCACGCATCGGCTGTCGGTCGCGGAGATCGCGGCACATCTGGACCGGCCGCTCGGCATGGTCCGAGTGGTGATCGGCGACCTGGTCGTCGACGGCACCATGCGCGTGCATTCGACTTTGACCGAAGAGGCGAGCTATGACGAGCGACGTTCGTTGATGGAGAGGACATTGCGTGGACTCCGCGCCCTATAGGAATCTGGGGCCCAGTGGACATCCCGGGCCAAGTGGGAATCTCGGACCGGGAAACGCCCCCGGGCCGGACGGCTTCGAGAATCGGGTCGCTTCGACGAAGATCGTCGTCGCGGGCGGCTTCGGCGCGGGCAAGACCACGTTCGTCGGCGCGGTATCGGAGATCGTTCCGCTGCGCACCGAGGCGATGGTGACCCGCTACTCCGACGGCATCGACGATCTCGCCGAGACGCCGGAGAAGGAGACCACCACGGTCGCCATGGACTTCGGCCGGATCATCCTGCCGGGCAACCTGGTGCTCTATCTGTTCGGCACACCGGGTCAGCGCCGGTTCTGGTTCATGTGGGACGACCTGATCCGCGGCGCGATCGGCGCGGTCGTGCTGATCGACACCCGGCGGCTGGAGGACAGCTTCGCCGCGGTCGACTTCTTCGAGGCGCGCAAGCTGCCGTTCCTGATCGCGGTCAACCGCTTCCCGGACGCGCCGCGCTTCCCCATCGCGGAGCTGCGCGAAGCGCTCTCGGTGCGCGAGGGCGTGCCGATCGTGGACATCGACGCGCGCAACGCGATCGAGGTGCGCCAGGCGCTGGCCGCGGTCACCGAGTACGCGATCGCCCAGCTGAAGGCCAGTGAGCTGGAAGGAACCGCCCGCCATGCGTGAGGTCGCGGTGCTGGCCGCAGGCGGTGCGTCCGTCGACCAGTTCGCCCTCGGCTATTGGCTGGTCGCGCTGTCGCTGGGCATCTCGGTGCTCGGTGCGGTGGTCGGCCTCGCCTGCATCGTGCACGGCGCGCGCTCGGTCCAGTTCCGGCTCGTGTGGCTGGTCTCGGCGGCGATCTCGCTCGGCGGTGTCGGGGTATGGCTGGCCACGTCGGTGGCCATGCTCGGCCTGAAGGTGCCGGGTAGCGCGATGCGCTACGACCCGGGCCGGCTGGTCGCGGCCCTGGTGGTGTCCATCGTGGCCGTCTTCGCGGCGCTGCTGATCATCGGGCGCACACCGCGGCTCGCGCTGCTGTTGCCCGGCGGCGCGGTGCTGGGCCTCGGCATCGGCATCACGCATTACCTCGGCATCGGCTCGCTCGAGATCCAGGGATCGGTCGGCGTGACGGCCTGGCTGGCCGTCGTCTCCGCCGTGATCGGGGTGATCACCGCGACCGCGACGCTGTGGCTGTTCCAGACGATGCGCTTCCCGCTGGCCCGCGCGGCGACGGTGCTGCTGTTCGGCGTCGGCGTGTCCGCCACCTACTACTTGGCGCTGGCCGCGTTGCATTTCGACGTCGACCGGACGGCGAAGGTGCCCGGCGGCATGGAGTTGTTCGACTTCGTGTTCCCGATGTTCGTCATCGGGCTGCTGGCCCTGACCGTGCCGATCTCCGCGGTGCTGATCGCGCCGGATCGCCGCGAACTGGCCGCCCCGCCGAAGCCGCGACGGCCGAAGCTGGAGCCCGCTCGCTGATCCGAGCGCGCGGACTCCTTTCGCGGCTTCCCGTCCTGATTCGCGGCACGCTACCGGGCTGTTCGGCCGTTTCTCGCTGATCCCTCCCCGGTCGACGGTCCGGATTCGGCGATGCCACGGATTCACCCGCCCGGCCCACTTACAGTGGAAGCCATGCGTTTCGGTCTCGACTACGCCGCAGGACGTCCAGGGGGCGCGGCGATTCGGGCGGCGGGGTACGACTTCGTGGTGCGGTATCTGTCCGACGGCGGCCCGAGCTTGCCCGGCAAGCTGCTCACCCCGGCCGAGGCGAACGATCTGCGGACGCACGGTGTCTCGATCGTCTCCAATTGGGAGACCACGGCGGCGCGGATGCTCGACGGCTACGGCGCCGGCATCGTGGACGCGCGCGCGGCCCTGGCCCAGGTGCTGCGCTGCGGCGGCCGGGTGGACCGGCCCATCTATTTCTCCGCGGACTTCGACGTCACCGAGCAGGATCAGTTGCGCATCAACGCCTATCTGGACGGTGCGGCGACCGTGCTCGGCCGCGCGAATGTCGGTATCTACGGCGGGTACTGGGTGGTCAGCCGCGCGCTGGACGCCGGATACGCGACGTGGGCTTGGCAGACCGATGCCTGGTCCGGCACGAATGTGGAGCGCAGGCGGGCCATTCATCAGACGCGGCGTCAGGTGATCGTCGGCGGCGTGCGCTGTGACGTGAACGAGGCCGAGACGATCGATTTCGGCCAATGGGATTTCGTCGAACGGGAGGATCCGGACGTGACGCCGGAACAAGAGGCAGTGCTGCGCGACATCCAGATCCAGTTGCGTGGGCCCGAGTTGGCGGGCTGGCCGCAGCTGGGCGCCGATGCCGACGGCCGGAATCGGACGCTGGTGGACGGATTGGCCGCGGCGCTGGCCCGAATTGCCGCACTCGAGCACGAATCCGCCGAGTTGCGAACGCAAGTCGGCGAATTGCGTACCGAGATCAGCGAACTGGAGGCGACGACCGCCGAGCTGACCGAACAGGTGCAGCGCTGGAACGGGCGGCACTGGCCGTGGCCGCTGTCGCTGATCGAGGGCCCCGCGGCGCTGGTCGGCGAACAACTGGCGCGGCTCGAGGCGCTGCTGCCGGACCTTCCCGGACTGTCGGGACACGACGGTGACGCGCGCCGGACACCGGGCGGCGAGGACGGGCCTGCGGCGCTGACCTCGAAGAACTGAGACGCGCACCGGCACAACGACCGGCTCCGCGCGGTGGCGGCGGAAGCGCCTCGGAGAGAGTGGAAGCCGACGAGAAAGCGCCCGAAATTGGCGATGGACGGGTTCTCTTGGAAACCAAGAGAACCCGCCCTCGACGACGAGGGTACCGGTATCCGGCCGCGAGCGCACCATTTTCGGCGAACTTTTCGTCGGCCAAAAACCTACCGCCCATCCGGATTTCACCGCCTGGCTACCCGATCGCAATCGACCAACACGCAATAGTGCGACGTGATGCAGGACACAGCGGTAGCTGATAAATTGCTGACACGTCTCCTGTGTGCCTGAAAAATTTTCACCAGAAGACGCCGAAGTGCCCTTTTCCGGGCGATCGACCAGCATCCGAATCGCCCGGAGCCCCGGTAGCACCACCCGAGCAATCACGGAGTCGGCACGACTCTGCTCGTGACCTCGGCGCTCAGAGTTTCTCGAGGTCGATCAGACCGCGTCGCACGGCCGCCACCAATCGGCGCGGCACCTGATGCACGACGCCCCCGACGGTCACCGGCACCAAGTCCACCGGCGCCGCCTTCCAATTCGACCGGCGGCTGCGGGTATTGGACCGCGACATCTTCCGCTTCGGTACCGCCATCTCAGGATTCCTTTCGCGCGCGCTTGCCGTACTTGCGTTCGAACTTCTCCACGCGGCCCTGGGTGTCCAGCACGCGTTGCGCGCCGGTCCAGAACGGGTGCGAGTCCGCGGTGACATCCACCGTCAACAACGGGTAGGTGTTGCCGTCGCTCCACTCCACCGTGCGGGCGCTGGTGGCCGTGGACCGGGTGAGGAACCGCTTGCCGGTGTTCACGTCCTCGAAGACCACCGGGTGGTACTCCGGATGAATACCCTTCTTCACTTCGTCTCTCCTCTCGGGCTTTTCGCTTCCTGCGCGGGTTGTCCCGCCTCCTCGTCGGCCGCGCACGGGTCGGCGTGCCATTCGCCGAACGGGTCCTCCCAGAGGGCGACCCGCTCGGGGGCGCGTTCGACCAAGCGCAACTCGTCGTCCTCCACCAGCGCCCAGTGCAGCGCCTCGCGGATCTCCGCCGGATCGGCGTCGTGCACCAGGATCGACAGCGAGATATCCCGGTCCCCGAACCGCTCGTCCCAGCGCAGGGCGGCCATCGCGCGCCGCTCCGGGTCCGCGGCGGACAGTTCCGCTTCCGGCATCGCGGCCAGCCAGCGCCCCGCGCCGCCCACCCGCAGGCCACCACCGGCGGATTCGAGCCACACCACTTCGTCGGGCTGGGTGGCCAGCCACACCCGGCCGCGCGCGGTCACGACGCCGTCCAGCAACACGTCGAGCGCCTCGTGCAGGCGGGCGGGATGGAACGGCCGCGCCGCGGCGAACTCCACGAGTTCCACGCCGTAATCACTGGTCAAGGGCGGCCGACCGCGCAGCAGCGGTGCGTGCGCGTCGAACACGCGGCCGCGTCGCGAATCCGTGGGCACGCGGGTGATCAGCGTTTCCACCAGGGCGGGTGTGATCGAGTTCGGTTCCGCCACCCAGACGACGGGCGCGCCGGGGACCAGCCTGGCCAGTACCGCCGCGAGCTTGCCGCGCTCGGCCGCCACGTCGCCGAGTAGCGCGGTGTGCGCGGTAGCAGCGCCGAGGGCGATCACGGCGTCGGCGAAATCGACCTGCCCCACCGCGACCTGCGCCACCGTGCGGTCGTCGGCGGCGGCGGCGAGGCCCCGTTCGGCGAGCGTCTCGTCCCCGGTCGCGTCGGCGAGCCAGGCGTCGGCGTCCAGGCAGGTCAGCACCGCCTCCACCCGCACGTCGCGCCCAGCGGGGCCGTCCACGCGGCCGTGCACACCGGCGACCACGACCTGCTCGACGGCTTGGCACACCGCTTCTGCCTCGAACGCCGGGTCCAGCGCGAGCACGATGCGGTCCACCGAGTCCCGCCGGGAGAGGGTGCACAGCAGCGGAAGCAGATCCGTCCGCAGGGTGCAGGAGACGCAGCCGTGTGCGAGCTCCAGCACGGCCGAAGTCTCCCGGGTGGCGGTGCGCACCGTGCGGTGCACGATGCCTTCCCGCAGCTGGGTCAGATCGTGGCGGACCACGACGGTACCCGGCGCCATGCCCAGCACCGCGGCCGCGCGATCCACGCCCGCCGCGGCGAGTCCGGCGAAACCGGTGAGCACCACCACGGGCGTTCTACGGTCGGACTCGGGTGGGACCAGGGTGGAATCTGCCGCAGCCACCGGCAACCCCTTTCGGTAACGATTTTCATTTGCTGTCACGTCACGGTACATTGCCGGGCAAGCATTGTCGAAAACGATTGTCATCTACTGGAGGGAGTCCGGATGTCGGCCCATTGCCAGGTCACCGGGCGCAAGCCCGGATTCGGCAAGTCCGTGTCGCACTCGCACAAGCGGACCAGCCGCCGCTGGAACCCGAACGTCCAGCGCAAGACCTACTACCTGCCCAGCGAAGGCCGGCGCGTCACGCTGACCGTCTCCGCCAAGGGCATCAAGACCATCGACCGGGACGGGATCGAGGCCGTGGTGGCCCGGATCCGGGCACGCGGCGACAAGATCTGAGGAGCGACCCATGGCGTCGAAATCGACCGACATCCGCCCGATCGTGAAGCTGAAGTCCACGGCGGGCACCGGGTACACCTACGTGACCCGCAAGAATCGCCGCAACGATCCGGACCGGCTCGTGCTGCGCAAGTACGATCCGGTGGTGCGCAAGCACGTCGACTTCCGCGAGGAGCGCTGACATGGCCAAGAAGTCGAAGATCGCCCGCGATCAGCAGCGCAGGGTGATCGTGGCGCGCTACGCCGAACGCCGCGCCGAGCTGAAGGAGATCATCCGGAAGCCGGGCACGCCGGAGTCCGAACGCGCGGCCGCCGAGGCCGAACTGCGGCGGCAGCCGCGCGACGCCAGTCCGGTACGATTGCGCAATCGGGACGCCGCCGACGGACGACCGCGCGGTCATCTCCGGAAGTTCGGACTTTCCCGTGTGCGTGTGCGCGAGATGGCCCACCGGGGCGAGTTGCCCGGTGTGCACAAATCGAGCTGGTAGACAACCACTGATCTCGTGAGAAGGAACTCGTCATATGGCAGTCAAGCGAGCACCGTCGAAGAAGGTTCGCGCCGAGCAGGCCCGCCGTCCGAAGAAGAACCCGCTCATCGCCGCCGGCATCGAGACGGTCGACTACAAAGACGTGAACCTGCTGCGTACGTTCATCTCCGATCGCGGCAAGATCCGCAGCCGCCGGGTCACCGGGCTCACCCCGCAGCAGCAGCGTCAGGTCGCTGTCGCGGTGAAGAACGCCCGTGAGATGGCGCTGCTGCCGTTCACCAGCCGGTAGGCGCACTCCGCCCACGAGCGAGCCGAAAAAGACCCCCGATGCGCCCGCACCGGGGGTCTTCGTCGTCGCTACGGAATCCGGCTCACGGGATGGTCAGCACCTGGCCGGGGTTGATCGCGTCCGGGTCGGGAATGCCGCTGGCGTCCGCGATCTCCTGGTAGCGGTTGCCGTCGCCGTAGAAGCGCTCGGCAATCGCCCACAGGGTGTCACCCGGCTCGACGGTGTAGGTGCGCGGTTCGGGGGCGGGCGGCGGAGGCGGCACCTCCTCCGCGGCCGGGGCCGCGACCTGCTCGTGCACCGGTTCCGCCGCCGGCTCCGGGGCGGGCAGCGGAGTGTCGGTGTCGGTGCCCGAGGCCCACAGCGCGCCGCCGTCGGCGCCGTACAGCACCACATTGCGATCGGCCTGTACGACCAGCCGCTCGGCCGCCTGACCGTTGGTCTCGGTCGCCCAGGCGGCGCCGTCGCTCTTGTAGAGCACGAAGTTGCCGTCGTCCTGCAGCACGGCTCGCTCCACACCCTGATCGTGCGTCTGGGTGGCCCACACTACATTTCCCCCCGGCTCGGACAGCACTAGATTGCCGTCGTCCTGCAGGGTGAGGGTGTAAGCCCCGCCCTGGAGGGATTGACCCCGCCCGAGTTCTTCCCCTACGCGCAGCGTGTCGGCCACGATACTTCCTTTCCGGAAAAGCTGGTAGAGCATCCGACATGATGAGCGCCGCAACAGCTCTGGCGCGCATCCCCGCAGAACTTACTGCCCGCGAACGCTTTTGGGAGCCATTACGCGCACGGTTCGCGGAACGTTCACTGTGTGGTTCGTCCCATGCGCGACGCTCCCGCCGTGGCGATACCCGAACCAGCGCCCGGACTAGGGTGTCGGTATGGATCGGATCCAGGCCGGACGCGCCGCCACAGCTGTCGCCGTAGTGCTCGCCTGTCTCGCCACCGCGGGCTGCGGCGGCTCGGACGACGAGGCGAACCCGCCGAGCACGAGCGCGACCCCGAGCGCGGCGCCGCACACGCCGATCGAGGACCCGCGCGGGAACCAGGGCAACGAGTTCACCGCCGATCCGACCATCGTGGGTGCGCATCCGATCCCGTTCCAATCGTGGACTCGATTGGGAGACAACAAGATCGCGGTGAACTTCGAGACCGGCTCGCCGGAGTGCTACGGCGTGGACGCCACGGTCACCGAGACCGCGTCGACGGTCACCGTCGAACTGCGCTCGGGCAGCCGCGCCGAGGCGGTCGGCCGGATGTGCACCATGATCGCCGTCTTCGGCACCTTGGCGGTGCCGCTGAGAGAACCGCTCGGCAACCGCACCGTGCGCAGCGCCGTCTAGGATGCCGGAGGGCTCCGTACCGGCACGGATCCGCTTTCGCCGTCCTCGCACCGCCGCTGGTAGCTACCCGGTTACCACACTGCACCACAACGTGGTTCACGTTCCGGAGCCGGGCATCCGCGACAAAGTTCTCGTTCCACTGGGCAATACGCGTCCCCACTGTGTCCGCAGGAACGGAAACGCCGCGCCGGACTTCGATCCGACGCAGCGTTGCGGCACTACCGATCTCAGTGGGCGAAGTGACGGGCCCCGGTGAGATAGAGGGTGACGCCTGCCTCCCGAGCGACGTCGATCGTCTCCCGGTCGCGAACCGAGCCGCCGGGCTGGACGATCGCGCGCACACCGGCCTGGATCAAGGTTTGCGGACCGTCCGGGAAGGGGAAGTAGGCGTCGGAGGCCGCCACCGAACCCTTGGCGCGGTCTCCCGCCCGCTGGACCGCCAGGCCGACCGCGTCCACGCGGTTGACCTGCCCCATGCCGACCCCGACCGAAGCGCCGTCGTGCGCGAGCAGAATCGCGTTGGACTTCACGGCCCGGCAAGCGCGCCAGGCGAAGGCCAGATCGGCGAGCGTCTCCGCGTCGGCGGGCTCGCCCGCGGCCAGCGTCCAGTGCGCCGGGTCGTCGCCCGGCGCGTCCAGCACGTCACGCTGTTGCAGCAGCGCCCCGCCGCTGATCGGGCGCAGTTCAGCGCCCGATCGCACCGGCGCCTCGGCGACGAGGATGCGCACGTTCTTCTTGCGCTGCAACACCTCCACCGCGCCGTCGGCGTAGGACGGCGCGACGATCACCTCGGTGAAGATCTCGGCGACCTGTTCGGCCAGCTCCACGGTGACCTCGCGATTCGCCGCGATCACCCCGCCGTACGCGCTCACCGGGTCGCAGGCGTGCGCCTTGCGGTGCGCCTCGGCGATATCGCCCCCGAGCGCGATGCCGCACGGGTTGGCGTGCTTGATGATCGCGACGGCCGGAGCCTCGTGGTCATAGGCGGCGCGCCAGGCCGCGTCGGCGTCGACGTAGTTGTTGTACGACATCTCCTTGCCGTGCAATTGCCGCGCCTGCGCCAGACCCGGGTTGCCGTCGGCGTTGACGTACAGGGCGGCGGACTGATGCGGGTTCTCGCCGTAGCGCAGCACCGCCGACCGCTCCCAGGTGCCGCCGAGCCATCCGGGGAACCGGGTCTCCGTGTCCTCCGCCGCGTCACCGGCGCCGAGCACGTTGGTCATCCAGCTCGCGACCGCCACGTCGTAACTCGCGGTGTGCTGGAACGCCTTGGCCGCCAACGCCGTACGCTCGGCCAGCGTGAAGCCGCCGGACTTCACCGCGGCAAGCACGTCGTCGTAGTCGCCGCTGTCGACGACCACCGCCACCGACGGGTGGTTCTTCGCCGCGGCGCGCACCATGGACGGCCCGCCGATATCGATCTGCTCCACGCACTCGTCGGGGGTCGCCCCGCTCGCCACGGTCTGCGTGAACGGGTAGAGGTTGACCACCACCAGCTGGAACGCCTCGACGCCGAGCTCGACGAGCTGGTCGACGTGCTCCTGCTTGCGCGAGTCCGCCAGGATTCCCGCGTGCACCCGGGGATGCAGCGTCTTGACCCGGCCGTCGAGGGTCTCCGGGAACCCGGTCAGGTCCTCGACCTTGGTCACCGGGATGCCCGCGTCCGCGATCCGGCCCGCGGTCGACCCGGTCGAGACCAGCTCGATGCCCGCGGCGTGCAGACCGGTCGCGAGCTCCACCAGACCCGTCTTGTCGTAGACGCTCACCAGCGCCCTGCTGATCGGCTTGCGTTCACTCACCGGAGAACTCGCTCATCTGGGATAACTGCCTTTCGTCCGTCGGAGACAATGCCTCGCGTCGCGACGGCGGCGACGACCTCCGCCAGCAACCGTCGCTCGACAACCTTGATGCGCTCGTGCAGGGCGGCCTCGTCGTCACCCGGCAACACCGTCACCGCCTCCTGCGCGAGGATCGGCCCGGTGTCCACGCCCTCGTCGACCAGGTGCACGGTGCAGCCGGTGACCCGCGCGCCATAGGCGAGCGCGTCACGCACACCGTGCGCGCCGGGGAAGGCGGGGAGCAGGGCGGGATGGGTGTTGATGATGCGCCCGCCGAAACGGTCCAGGAAAGCGGGGCCGAGCAATCGCATGAAACCCGCCGACACCACCAGATCCGGGTTGTGCGCGCCGACCGCTTCGGTGAGCTCGGCGTCCCAGGCGGCGCGGTCCGGGAAGTCCTTCACCGCCACCCGGAAATGCGGCACGCCCGCGGCGTCGGCGTGTGTGGTGGCCGCGCAGAGCCGGTCGACGCCCACGGCGACGACCTTCGCCGGGTAACCGGGCGCGGCCGTGGCGTCCAGCAGGGCGCGCAGCAGCGAGCCGGTGCCCGACGCCAGCACGACGACGGTGGCCGGCGTAGCTGCGGGCTTCCACGAGGCGTGCGAGGACGTCAGCGCTCTACTCCCTGATCGTTCGGATGGCGGACTGATGCGGCACCGCCGAGTTAGAGCCTAACGACCGTCCACCCGGTCACTGTCCGGCAGGTCCGCCTCGACCACCTCGGCGTCCACGATGTCGGCCCCGGCGTGGTCGTGGTACCGGACGCGGGTCTCGATCGCGGGCGGCTCGTCGACGAGTTCGGCGTCCAGCGGGCCCTCCAGCTCCGGCTGGTCGTAGTCGTAAAGGTCGTCGTCGTGGTCGTCGTCGTGGTGGTCGTCGTCGTAGTAGTACTCGTCGTCCTCGTAGTAGTCGCGGTCGTCGTCGTAGTAGTCGTCGTCCGCGTCCTCCGCGTCGGAGTAGTCGTCGTACGGATCGGCGTAGTCGCCCGGCGGGACGCCGACCGGCACGAGGAACCAGCGCGCGAAAGCCAGCCCCGCGTAGCCGGGAATCGCCAGCCAGGCAAACGCGACGAGGGTGAAGATCGGCAGGTCCAGGCCGACCCGGCCGACCTCGCCGAGTTCGCCGCCCGCGACCATCCCGGCCACCGTCAGCGCCAGCGCGGCGAGCGCGGCGGAGGTGAGCGTGGCCCACGGTGCGGTGATCCGGTCGGTGGAGGTGCGCGCGAGGTCGAGCCCGCCGAGCACGCCGACTGCCGCGGGGATGAGCAGCAATACCGGCCACCATCCCGCGGCGGGACCGGTCGGCACCGCGGCGAGCAACGGAAACGCCGGGATCGGGCCGCCGACCACCGAGAACACCCCGAAGGACGCCGCGCCGATCTGCGCGCTGGAACCGACCAGCACGCCGACGGTCTGGACGACCAAGTTCGGCAGGTAGGCCAGCGAAAGCAGGGTCAACCCCACGATACCACCGAAATCGCCCGCCGGTCGGTACATCTCGCCGAGGCGTGGAATGTGCGCGAGGAACGAGATCACCGCCACCGCCGTCGCGCACACCAGCAGCCGCACCGCGGAGCGGCCGGCGCCGTAGAGGCCGGAGAGCGCCCAGTCGGGCAGGCGCAGCAGTGCGAACAGCCGCTGCCGCAGGCGGACCGCGATACCGATGGCGGCGGCCAGGAGATACAGCGCCGCCACCCACGCGAACGCGGCGAGGGTGTTCGGCGGTTGCAGCGCGACGACCCCGGAGGCGTCTTCGGTGACCGCGAGGCAGACGGAGGTGACCAGCAGCGGACCGCCCACCGCGGCGCCCACGATCCACCCGAGATCAGCTCGGGTGCATTCGGGTTCGACGGCGCGTGCGGATTCCCGCGCGGCCAGCCAGACCAGCAGGGCGGTCGGCAACAGTGGAAGCAGCCCGAGCGAGGTCTTGCCGATCACCAACGGCACCTGATGCACGGCCAACCAGGACGCGGCGACCGCGCCGGACGCGCCGTCCAGATCGCTGCCCGCCGCCAGCAGCGTGCCGAGCACGAGCACGACGAGCGTGGTCAGCCCGAAGGCGGACGGGCGGCCCGCGACGGCGATGAGCACCCTGGAGCGCTCCGGGGTGAGCGACAGAAACCCGGCTTCCTCCGCGTCGGGGTCCGACTGCGACGCGCGCGACCCGCCGATCCGGCGGGTCGAGGAGTTTCTGGAGGAGCTCATGGCATTTCAGCGTGGCATCCTCCCCGGCGTGAGCGGGTCAGGCGCGCCGCGGGCACGCGACTGCCGCCCCGGGGAGGACGCCGCTGAATTCCTACTTGTTGTTGTCTTCCGAGGGGCGGAACGCCTGGGTGGCGTCCGACGAGGGGTCACCGCTCTGCTCGCCGCCGAACGGCTTGTTCTGCTGGCTCGGCTGGGCCTGCTGCTGACCGTAGCCCGGCGAACCATAGGGCGACTGCTGGCCGGACTGCTGCTGGCCGCCGAAGTGCTGGGTCACGCTCTCGTCCGGACGCGGCTGAGCGCCGTACGGCGAACCCGGCTGCTGGGACGCGCCGTAAGCCGTGGTCGGCTGGCTCTGGCCGTACGGGGACTGCTGCTGGCCGTAGGACTGGCCCGGCTGCGCCTGACCGTAGCCGGGCTGGCTCTGCCCGTAGGGCGACGGCTGCCCCGCCTGGGACGGGAACTGCGGCGGCGCGGCCTGGGCACCGTAGCCGGACTGGCCGTACGGGCTCGCACCGTAACCGGGCTGCCCTTGGCCGTAGGACTGCTGCTGGCCCGGTCCGTACGACGGCTGCTGCTGGCCGTAGCCACCCTGGCCGAAACCGCTCGGCGCGGTGGCCGGGCGCGGCGCGGGCGCCTTGAGGATGCCCGTCTCGAACAGCGTCGCGGCGATCGCCACGGCGGCCTGCACGAAGGCCAGCACGAGCAGGACGAACGCTCCCGCCTTCAGCTCGCTGCCCTCGCCGAAGTTGAACGACTGGAACAGCAGCGCGATGAAACCGGCGGTCGAAGCCGCGGCGGCCGCGCCGATCCAGTTCTGCTTCGGCAGCAACGACAGTCCGGCGAGCAGACCGCCGAGCAGCAGTATGCCGAGCAGCGGCGTACCGGAGGCCACCTCGAAGAGGTTGGCCGTCTCCTGCGCGCTGACCCGGCGGCCACCGATATCGACTGGCTTGCTGCCGAGGAACGGCAGGAAGCCGAGCAGGAAGTTGATCACGCCGAGCGCCGCTACGCCGACCACCAGGAAGAACGGCAGACCCTTGGCATCGGAACCGGTAGCGCTCGAACCTGAGGTGGCACCACCCGTGGCCGGGCTCTGGCTGGATGGTGCTGAGGGCGAGGGTGCGTTGTACCCGGAGCCCCCGGTCGGGTAGGACATGTCGTCGTCTCCTAAATCGAGTCGTACATGGTCTTCACGGCTGGATTACTTCTGACGCTACTGCACTCCCTCGCCCAGGTCATCCCGCCGCGACGGCCGGGACGAGCGGATTCACCCATATCCCGGCAGGTCGCGGCAGGCGTCCGGCGCGGAGTCCGCAACGAGACCACCTACCGCTCTCAGAAACTGTTGCCCGCGATGGCACTTTTCACACCAGGCGGATTCTCAATGGCGGGGAATTCCCGGTGACGAGTCGATGAACCATCCGCCCGGCTCTCTCGTGTAATGAACGAAGGGGAGCACGGAACCCCTGGCAGATCGACAATTCCGCGCGTGGTCGGTCCGGACGCTCGGCTGCTGCCCAAGCCTGAGCCCACCGCCACACATGACGAAGGCCGCCCCCCGAATTCGGAGGCGGCCTTCGTGCGCACAGCAGAGTGATCAGGCGCTGATGCTGGCCTTCTCGAGGATCTCGCGAGCCAGCGCGGCGGTCTCGGACGGCGTCTTGCCGACCTTCACGCCCGCGGCCTCCAGCGCGTCCTTCTTCGCCTGGGCGGTGCCCGACGAACCGGACACGATGGCGCCCGCGTGGCCCATCGTCTTGCCCTCGGGGGCGGTGAAGCCCGCCACGTAGCCGACGACCGGCTTGGTGACGTTGGCCTTGATGTAGGCCGCGGCCCGCTCCTCGGCGTCGCCGCCGATCTCGCCGATCATCACGATCAGCTTGGTCTCCGGGTCCTTCTCGAACGCCTCGATGGCGTCGATGTGGGTGGTGCCGATGACCGGGTCCCCGCCGATGCCGATGGAGGTCGAGAAGCCGAAGTCGCGCAGCTCGTACATCATCTGGTAGGTCAGCGTGCCGGACTTGGAGACCAGGCCGATCGGGCCCTTGCCGGTGATGTTGGCCGGGGTGATACCGACCAGCGACTCGCCCGGGGTGATGATGCCGGGGCAGTTCGGGCCGATGATCCGGGTCTTGTTGCCCTTCTCCACGTTGTAGGCCCACGCGTACGCGGTGTCCTGCACCGGGATGCCCTCGGTGATGACCACCAGCAGCGGGATCTCCGCGTCGATGGCCTCGATGATGGCGTCCTTGGCGAACTTCGGCGGCACGAACGCGATGGACACGTCGGCGCCGGTCTCCTTGATGGCCTCGGCGACGGTGCCGAACACCGGCAGCTCGACCGCGTTGCCTTCGGAGTCGGTGTGCGCGACGGTGGTGCCCGCCTTGCGCGCGTTCACACCGCCCACGATCCGGGTGCCCGCCTTCAGCATCAGCGCGGTGTGCTTGGTGCCCTCGCCGCCGGTGATGCCCTGGACGATGACCTTGGAGTCCTTGTTCAGGAAGATAGACATTCTTTTCGTCCTTACTCGGCCGTCGTTATCGGGCGGCTGCCAGTTCGGCGGCCTTGTCGGCGCCTTCGTCCATTGTCTGCGCCAGCGTCACCAGCGGGTGCGCGGCGTCGGCCAGAATCTTGCGGCCCTCGTCGACGCGGTTGCCGTCCAGGCGGACGACCAGCGGCTTGTTGGCCTCGTCCCCGAGGATCTCCAGCGCCTTCACGATGCCGTTGGCGACCGCGTCACACGCGGTGATGCCGCCGAACACGTTCACGAACACGCTCTTGACCTGGCTGTCGTTCAGGATGACGTCCAGACCGGCGGCCATCACCTCGGCCGAGGCGCCGCCACCGATGTCCAGGAAGTTGGCCGGCTTCACGCCGCCGTGGCCCTCGCCCGCGTAGGCGACGACGTCCAGGGTGGACATGACCAGACCGGCGCCGTTGCCGATGATGCCGACCTCGCCGTCGAGCTTGACGTAGTTGAGGTCGTTCTCCTTGGCCTTGAGCTCCAGCGGGTCGGTCGCGTCCTTGTCCGCGAACGCCTCGTGCTCCGGGTGCCGGAATCCGGCGTTCTCGTCGAGGGTGACCTTGCCGTCCAGGGCGAGGATCTCGTCCTGCGGGGTGCGCACCAGCGGGTTGACCTCCACCAGGGTGGCGTCCTCGGCGACGAACACCTCCCACAGCTTCTGGATGGTCACGGCGGCGGCGTCCAGCACGTCGGCGGGCAGGTGGCCCTGCTCGGCGATCGAGCGCGCGAACGCCAGATCGACGCCCTTGACCGCGTCGACCGGGACCTTCGCCAGCCGCTCCGGCTTGGTCGCGGCGACCTCTTCGATCTCCATGCCGCCCTCGACCGAGCACATGGCCAGGTAGGTGCGGTTGGCCCGGTCCAGCAGGAAGGAGATGTAGTACTCCTCCGCGATGTCCTTGGCCTCGGCGACAAGGATCTTCTTGGTGATGTGGCCCTTGATGTCCAGGCCGATGATGTTCTGCGCGTGCGTGAGCGCGTCGTCCGGGGTGGCGGCGTACTTGACGCCACCGGCCTTACCGCGGCCACCGGCCTTCACCTGGGCCTTGATCATCACCGGCTTGCCGATTTCCGCCGCGATGGCGCGGGCGTCCTCGGCCGTGTCCGTGACGCGGCCCTCGGACGAAGGCACTCCGTGCTTAACGAAGAGCTCCTTCGCCTGATATTCGAAGAGATCCATGTACTCACCGTCTCGTCTGCGTTGCGATGACAACGTCTTTGTTGGCGGCCCGACGTCGGAAGCGGGTCGGGTCGGACTCTAACCAGTCACATGGAGGGCCAATCGGCCACGTTCATCCTAAGTGGCGCAGGTCACCCGGCTGCGCTCGGACCGGCAAAACCGCTGGCCAACGCTACTGGCGAGTAGGTTGCTGGCACCGCGCCAGGTAGAGCGGGCGAACCCGGGAGCGGGCCCCGATCTACTACGAATTGTCGTTGGACAACCTCTCCGGGGTGCCCATACAACAGTGAG
This sequence comes from Nocardia sp. CY41, assembly GCF_009829325.1. GTDB lineage: Bacteria > Actinomycetota > Actinomycetes > Mycobacteriales > Mycobacteriaceae > Nocardia. Next base: position 61,856 of record NZ_VUOS01000015.1, on the reverse strand, counting down.
TTATTCCGCGGGCTAAGCATGATCAATCTCACATGTTTGTTACGGACCAGGCGCACCGCTTGTCGCCGCTCAATCATTTCGTTACCGTCAATGCGGTCGATGTCACAACACGGTCACGACTAGGAGGACGGCAAGCTTTGACGCAGCACAGCGCTCCGCAGATGGAGAGCCGCTCCGCATTCGACCGATCGACGCCGCTGGTCAGGCGGCTTCCGAGATCCACCAGCTTCACGATGTGGCACCGCCGATGAACCACAGCTCGACCTTCGCTCTCACTGATCGCTCACGGACGGGACATCGTTACCGCCCCGACGACGAGCCCTTCGCTCCGAGCGGACACGCCGAACCCTCGTTCGACCAGCACCACGCCGGGTACGAAGCCGCGCCGCACGCGCAGTACGACTACTTCCAGGCCACCGGCGCCGGCTACGGCTACGACGCCGAACAGCCCGTCCACGACGCGGGCTACGAGCAGCCGGCCTATCAGGGCGAGGCATCCGACGAGTCCTGGGCCGCGAACAACGCGTGGGCGCAACAGAATTGGGCGCAGCAGGAGACCTGGTCCGACGGCGGCGCCTGGAATGCCGGCGAAGCGTGGGCCGAACAGGAGGCCTGGGCGCCCGACGAGCAGTCCTGGGTGTCCGACACCGGCTGCTGGGCCCCCGAGGAGTCCTGGGCGACCGAGACCGCCGAGCCCGAGGCTCACGAGGAGCCGCGCACCCCCGCTCTCCCGACCGTCATCCCCGGGCGCCGTGCCGCGAACAAACGTGGCGGCGCGCATCGGGTCGCGGCGCCGCCCGCCGCGCTGAAGGGGCGCGCGGCAGTCGCCGCTGTCGCCGCGGGTGCGGTCGTCGCGGCCGGGCAGGCCGCGTTCGCCTCGCCCGAGCAGCCGTCGCAGGCGGTGGACTACGAAGCCGCGGGCCAGATCCACGAGATCGCCGCGCAGTCGATGAACGTGGCCGATCCGACGGCGGCGCCGGACTCCCCCCAGGTGCTGAACGTCTCCTCGCCCGCGCACCTCGATCAGTTCAACGACATGCTGCAGAAGGGCCAGAAGTACGCCGACGATCTCGCCGCCCAGGAGGCTGCGAAGCTTCGCCCGCTCTTCCACAAGTTCTTCGCCGCGGGCACCTTCACCTCGGGATTCGGCGCCCGCTGGGGCGTGCAGCATCTCGGCATCGACATCGCGGGCCCGATCGGCACCCCGATCTACGCCGTCGCCGACGGCACCGTGATCGAGGCCGGTCCCGCCTCGGGCTTCGGCATGTGGGTCCGCCTGTTGCACGACGACGGCACCGTCACCATCTACGGCCACATCGACACCGCCACGGTGTCCCAGGGCCAGCGCGTGCTCGCCGGTGACCAGATCGCCACGATCGGCAACCGCGGATTTTCCACCGGCCCGCACTGCCACTTCGAGGTCTGGCTGAACGGCAGCGACAAGGTCGACCCGCTGCCCTGGCTGGCCACCCGCGGCATCAGCCTCGGCCCGCAGCGCGACTGAACGGCGACACGTCCGCACGTGGCTGACGTGCGTCCATCGTCGGCCGATCGGGTTACGGCGGGCCTGGCCTCGAGCTGGGGTGGACGCGCGTGCTCCCCCTACTGGCCCTCGGCGCCATCCTCCTCCGATTCGGCCCTCGGCCTCACCGGCCGCCACGCCACCTCGGAGGTATTGCCGGAGGCGGGCTTCACCTTCCGCCATCCCACCCTCGACAAGGCGTTGGGGGACCTGCTGCCCCACTAACCCGAAGTTCCAGGTGCGGAGAAGAGCCTGCCACGCGGAGCATGATCGGGTCATGACAGTTTCGCAGCCCCCTTTGGAACCGATGCGGCCCGTAGAGCAGTTGCGGCGCCCGAAGGAAGCCAGGTCCCGAAGACGCATACTCAGTTGGCCGTTCGCGTGGGGACTCGCGCTCGGTCTCAGTGCGGGCGCGCTCGTGACAGTCGTGGCGGCCGTCAGCCTATTCATGCATCACACTGACACGGTCCGCATATATCCGACATGGGGCGGCACGTATGCCGCCGCCGTAAAGCGGACACACAGCCGGATGGACATCGACGCGTACGAGGTATGGCTCGGACCGCTGTTCGAAAGCGGGGTGTCACGCGGTCACGTCATCACGATCCCGCTCGGCTGGAGTACCGAGCCACGGATCGACTGGAACCGGGACATGGTTGTCCTGCGTTTCGACCCGGGTGGGGAGATCCGCGTTCCCACCGCGATGGTGCTGGATACTCGCTAGCGGCCTAACGCGTCGCTGAGATCTGCCGACTTCATGCCATCGAACCCGTCGAGGGTTGCCCGATGCTGATCAAACTGAATCCGATCTACACATCGGCGGGCATGCCATTCTGCCGACGAAAAATCTGGCGCGACATTTTGCACCTTCGCGTATCTGACGTGGCCCACTGGGCGGACACCACTTCACAGGGAGGGGATGTCGGTGGCGGCAGTGTCCTCGAAAAGTTCGGGGGCGGCGCGGCGAATCTTGCTTAGCGCAGCGGTAGTACGCGCGGAGTTGACGGAGCGCAGCGCAGGTAAGGCAGCCCGCCACATGTTGAGGGCGTCAGTGTGCTTGCCGAGTCTCCAGCGCAATAGGCCGGTTTCGGCGGCGCTGAGGGCCCACACACGGGCATGGGTCTGGGGATTCCAGATACTTGTGCCCAGTTCGTAATAGCGTTCGGTGTTGGCGAGGTCACCCAGAGCAAGGAAGGTCTTCGCCGCCTGGTCCACGACCGTGCCCTTGTTCGGGCACCACATCGACACCCAGCGGGGTTGTTCGGTGTGCAGATCCGGAGTCAGGTGTGGTTCGGCGGTTCGCAGGGCCGCCAGTGCCCCCGCATGGTCGCCGGTTTCGGCATGACAGCGAGCCACGACGACAGTGAGCAACGCCGTGGTATCCGATCCGAGTTTGCCTCGGCCGCGCGCCACGGCTGCTTCAGCGAGGACAGGACTGAATTTCGGTTGGCCGATGTCTGCTCCCTGCATGGCGAGAATGCGCAGCACCCAAGCGTCTTGGCCGGGCGACTGGCTTTCCTCCGCAAGCCGCAGCGCCGCGAGGAAGTACCGCTGGGCGATGCCGTCCTCCCCGGCATCGTGCGCTTTGAAACCCGCCAGGTAGGCCAGTTCTGCCGCAGAGCTGAACGCGGCGGAGCGGACTGTCGAATCGGCGAAGCGCGACCGAAGCAGTGAGGCCACATCCGTGCTCAGGAACTCGGCGACGGCGGTCCGGCCGATACCGCCACCCTTGACCTCGTCCAGACCGAGGAACGCGTCTGTGATCCTCTGCACAGCACGCACTTCCGGCATGCCGACACGCGCCGATTCATCGACTCGGGCCAACCGGGCCATATCCGACTGCGACACCAGCGCTGTCGCGGAAAGCGCGGCGCTGTAGACGGACGTGCGCAGGAACGAGCGGCGATCGACATCGGCTCGGCCCAACATACTGACCAGTGTGACAGGGTCGCAGGTCACTTCACCGCATGCGCGAGCATAGGCCGCGACCACGTCGGGCGAGGCGGCGCGCGCCCCCATCTCGACATGGCCCAAGTAGCTGCGCGAAAACGGGATGCGCGCCGCTAGCTCGGCGAGTGAGAGTCCCGCCGCCTGCCTCGCGGCTCGCAGACGTTCCCCGATGTCAGGAGGAAACCCCCCGTCCGTCCCCATGCGTGCATGGTAGGCGGATCAGTAGACGCGTTGTAGCCGTTTTCCCAGTCCAGCGTGCATATTTCCGCGCGACGCTTGCAGCCGCACCCACCCGGCGGGCGCGTCCCTCCCGCCCGGAGCGGACGCATCGCAAGCCGTGAGCGGCTCGCGGTGACCCTCACCCCGCTGGGTGGCGTGCAGCCAAACGACAAGCGAGCACAGCAGGGGTGAAACGCGATGGGGTTCGACTGGTGGCGAGACGGCGAGCAAGACGACATGTCGGCGCAAGCGATCATCGATCGAGTGGCGGCCGAGTGGCGTGCCGCACGGGAACGCGAACGCAGTCTCGCCGAGCAACCCGTCGCCGGAATGTGGCCTACCGGGTGGCCGCACGAAGCTCCCGAAATTCCATTGAGCGTTACCGAAGCGCACCTGACCATGCAGCGGCACAGGGCATGCCGAACCGATCAGTGCCCACGCAAGTCGGCGGCCCGGCAGACGCTCATCGACGCCGGGCGGATGAAGCCGGACACTTCGCGTGAGCCACGCTGAACGGCTGGGAGCGGCAGCGGCAGGTGACCGCCGACGGGATGAGTACTCAGCCCGACCGGGCGACCGCCGACGCGATCTTGTGATCGACGATCGGGGTTGTCGCGCCGGACACTCCGAGCGCACCGAGCAGGACTCCGCCGCCGTGCGGCACGAACGGCTCGCCCGAGGACACCGCCCCAAGCAGCAGGTGACCCGGGTCGTTGAGCGGGGCCATCTGAATGGTGTCGAAACCGAGTGGGCGCTTAGGGTGCCGCGGCGATCGCGAGGCCGACCAACGCGACGACCTTGGCGACCTCCAGGCCGATGTACCAGTAGTGCGCGTGCGAGCGCGGCAGGTCCTCGCCCGCCAGGACGCGGTCGGACCGGCGGGTCAGCGGTGGGCGCACCACCACGATCTGAACGGCGAGCACCACCGCGGCGACGCCCAACCACACCCAGGTCGCCGTGCCGGGGCCGACGATCAGTGCCGCGAGTATCAGCAGCGCGGCGAGCACGGCCTCGGCGATGTTCAGCGCGCGGAACACCAAGCGGCCGATGCCGAGACCCAGCGGCAGCGTGACCCCGGGGGCGCGGAACTTCAATGGCGCCTCCAGGAACGAGATTGCCAGCACCATGCCGAGCCAGAGCATGGGCAGGAACCACAGGAGATGCTGGGCGATCGTATCCACGTCGCGGACCCTACCGGCGCGAGGCGAACGCGGGCAGGGTCCAAAGGCCCGCACGGGTCAGAGCTTGACCAAGGTCCGGCTGTACTGCGGGATCAATCGGATCTTGCCCGCGGTGCCGAAATCGATGGTCACCGTGGCCAGGGGGCCGAAGCCCTCCGCGGCGATCACGCGGCCGAGACCGTACTTGTCGTCGCTGACCCGATCGCCCACCGCGAGCACGAGGTTCGTGTTGTTGCGGGTCGCGCCGCCGGGAGCCGGCCTGCGCGGCCCGCGGTCCCGCAGGCCGGGCCGCGGCTCCGACCATCCGTCGCCGCGCGTCCAGTCCCGCTCCAACCCGTCGTCGTCCCCGCCACGCCGCCGGATGCCGCGCGTCCCGGGCGAGCCGGCGGGCTCGAGCCGGCGCCAATCGATGAGATGCCCCGGAATTTCCTGCAAAAATCGCGATTCCGGGTTCGACACCGGCTGGCCCCAGCCGGAACGCACCACCGCACGCGTCAGATACAGACGCTGCCGCGCCCTGGTGATGCCGACGTAGGCGAGGCGGCGTTCCTCGGCCAGCTCGGTCGGATCGCCGAGCGCCCGCATGTGCGGGAACTGCCCGTCCTCCCAGCCCGTCACGAACACCACGGGGAATTCCAGGCCCTTGGCGGTGTGCAACGTCATCATCGTGACCACGCCGGAGCCCTCGTCCGGAATCTGATCGGTATCCGCGACCAGCGAGACTCGCTCCAGGAACGCGGCGAGCGAACCGGGCTCCGGCTCTCCTTCGCCGACCTCGGGCAGCAGCCCCTCCTGCCGGGCCGCTTCCGCGTTGTTGTGCGCCTCGGAGCTGAACTCCCGCGCGACGCTGACCAACTCGTTGAGGTTGTCCAGCCGCGCGCCGTCCTGCGGGTCGTCGGACGCTTCCAGTTCGGCGCGATAACCGGTGCGCTCGAGCACCGCCTCCACGACGTTGCCCACGTCGGGGAAGTCGGAGTCGTCTCGCTCACCCGCCGCCCGGATGTCGTCGAGCAGATCGAGGAAGCCCGCGATGGCTCGCTGCGCGCGCGTGTTCAGCAGCGCCACCTTGCCTTCGGCGGCGTCGCGCAGCGCGGCGGCGAAACCGATCCCGCGCTGCTCGGCATGGACCGCCACACAGGCTTCGGCACGGTCGCCGATGCCGCGGCGCGGCGTGTTCAGGATGCGGCGCATGCTCACCGCGTCCTCCGGGTTCTCCAGCACCCGCAGGTAGGCGACGATGTCGCGCACTTCTTTGCGCTCGTAGAAGCGGACACCGCCGACCACCTTGTAGGGCAGGCCCATCCGGATGAAGATCTCTTCCAGCGCGCGGGAGTTGTTGTTGGTGCGATAGAACACCGCGACGTCGCCGTAGTTGGCCTCGCCCAGGTCGACCAGCCGGTCGATCTCGCGGGCGACGAACGACGCCTCGTCGTGCTCGTTGTCGGCGACGTAGCCGGTGATCAGATCGCCCTCGCCGGAATCGGTCCACAGCTTCTTGTCGCGCCGGTTCTCGTTGCGCGAGATCACCGCGTTGGCGGCGGAGAGAATGTGCTGGGTGGAGCGGTAGTTCTGCTCCAGCAGGATGGTTTCGGCGTCGGGGAAGTCGCGCTCGAACTCCTCGATATTGCGGATGGTCGCGCCGCGGAAGGCGTAGATGGACTGGTCGGCGTCGCCCACCACGCACAGTTCGCTCGGCGAGACCCGGTCCTCGGCCCCCTCTTCCACGTGGTGGCCGACCAGCTCGCGAACCAGGACGTACTGCGCGTGGTTGGTGTCCTGGTACTCGTCCACCAGCACGTGCCGGAACCGGCGGCGGTAGTACTCGGCGACCTGCGGGTGGTTCTGCAGCAGCGCCACCGTCTCGCCGATGAGGTCGTCGAAGTCGAGCGCGTTCGCCGAGCGCAGCCTGCGCTGATACTCGGTGTAGACCTTTGCCACCAGGCCGGGCAGCTCCGTGTCGTCCGATTCCGCGTCCGCGGTGGCCCGGGCCGGATCGATGAGTTCGTTCTTCAGGTTCGAGATCGCGGTCGCGAGCAGGCGTGCCGAGTACTTCTTGGTGTCGATGTCCAGGTCGCGGCTGATCATGGTGAGCAGGCGCCGCGAATCGTCCGCGTCGTAGATCGAGAAGTTGGAGTTCAGCCCGGGCAGCAGCGCGGCCTGGGTGCGCAGGATGCGCACGCAACTGGAGTGGAAGGTGGACACCCACATGCTGTTCGCGCGCGGACCCACCAGCCCGGTCACCCGCTCTCGCATCTCCGCGGCGGCTTTGTTGGTGAACGTGATGGCGAGCACCTGGCCCGGGGTGACGCCGCGTGCGGCCAGCAGATAGGCGATGCGGCGGGTGAGCACGGCCGTCTTGCCCGAGCCCGCGCCCGCCACGATGAGCAGCGGAGACCCCGTGTGCACGACCGCCGCGCGCTGCTGCGGATTCAGGCCGTCGAGCAGCCGTTCGGCCTCCTCGGCCCGACGCTGCGCACGCTCGGCGCGCTGCCGCTCGCGCTCGACGTCCGTCGGCGGCGCCTCCGGAATGGCGGCAGGCTGCGACCCCTCCGCTGCGTTACCGCCGGCGAACTGCGGTTTCGATGTCGGATCCGGGTGCACGACCCGACCGGCCTGCGTCTTGGGAGCCACCGTGATGTCCATCGCCCATCCACGCTACCGGCGGCCACCGACAGAGATGAAGCCCCGGGTGACATCGGTATCGGTTCGGCGCCGGCGGACTGAACGGCGGATGAACTCCCCCTGGTGGGAAGCACCGGCGAAACGACCTGCGTTTCTCGCGCGATTCCCAAACGTATACGTTTTGCATACCCCCCAGCCCGTGGCACACTGGCGACATGCTCAGCGTTTTCGCAAGACATCCGATTCGGCTGCCAGCCGGACGCCGGGATCGCGGAGCCTGTACCTGAGCGCACCTTCTGGGGGGACAATCAAGGCCCCACCAGGTCTGTTTCACGGTGAAAGAACTGGTCGGTAACGAGCCGCGAGCACGCGCCGATCGATGTTCTGACACGAGGAGATGAATGATGAGCACCCCTGCCACGACGACCGGATCCGAATCCGCGCTGCCGCAGACCGAGGCCGAGATCGACAAGCTCCGCAAGGAGATCGACCGCCTCGACGCGGAGATCCTGGCCGCGATCAAGCGTCGGACGGAAGTCTCCCGGATCATCGGCCGGACGCGCATGGCGTCAGGCGGGCCGCGCCTGGTGCACAGTCGCGAGATGAAGGTGCTGGAGCGTTTCAGCGAGCTCGGCCAGGAAGGCCACACTCTCGCCATGCTGCTGCTTCGCCTCGGCCGCGGCCGGCTCGGCCACTGAACTGAGAGCCACGCGGCGCGCTCGCGAGACCGTCGCTTCCGAATAGGCCGCCCCGGGTGTAATTCACCCCGGGGCGGTCACTTCATGTCCGCCCAGGCCGCCGACCACCCGGGGCGGAAGGTTTCCAGACCGTCGGCTCGGTGGATGGTGCCCCACCGACGCTATCCGGGATCCACGGCCGGTCCATCACCCGCGGCGGAATCGTTCAGTACCCGCAGGTCGGCCCTCAGCTCGGCTTCGAGCGGTTCGGCATACGAGCGCATAACGGGATGCACATGGCGAAGATGCTCCAGGTCTTGACTCGTCCGTTCGATCGCGGCCGCTCGTTCCGCGGGGCTGCCCTCCGCCGCGATCGTGCGATTGTCCAGCACACGCCAATCTATTCCGGATCGGTCCAACGCCTCTCGCACGGCTGCATCGGGTGGCTGGTGCAACCCGATGAAATCTATGTCTGCGGTCGTCAGATCGAACATCTGGGCTTCGATGAAATGGTTGGCGCGAAAATCCGCTCCGAGATAGTCGCGGCCGATCGGAGCGAGGTTGTGCACTCCGGCGCCATAGGAGTATTCCGACGGGTTGTCTATGGGGGAGGGTATCGCCAGCTCCCGCTCCACCATCGAGTCACCGAACGTGATGGTCGTTCGTGACCGGACCTCCGGCTTCAAATAGATCTGATTGTCGCCGTAGTTCAGCTCCGACAACGCATCTATCATGCCGTCTTGTGATGGGCGCACTCCATCCACGGCGACGTAGCCGTAGACGGGTGGGTTGTCGTGGACGTCCGGGCCGAACCACTCGGCTTCGGCATGGGCGCGATCGCCCACGGGATTGCGGATGCCCCTGATTCGCCCTTCCTCGAGGATCGCCAGGAGTTTGTCGTCGCGGACACGAATAGCCAGCGGTTTCCCGTCGAGCGCGTCCTTCAGCTCTCGCCGCATCTGCTCACGTAACTCGGCGCTGTCCCGGCCGAGGGAAGCCGCTGTTTCGTCGATTCTCCTATCGATGATGGCGCATTGCTCGAGCCGGGAAAGCCCTCGGTCGGCAATGAAGTCGGCCAATTGCTCGTCGGTCGGTCCACTTTCGCCGAAATGTCGATGCAATTCGGCTTCGAGTTTTTGTCTGGCCCGATCCAGCGACGCTCGGTCCGGCGGCGGGGGGCACAGATCCCGCCCGGGACCGGCATCGCCGCCTGCCGCACGTCGGATCGCGAGCTCACCGTCGGCGTCGCCGTGCGTGTGCGCATCGATGACTTGGCGGGAAGCGTGGGCCGCGCCCGTTTTCATGCCCGCGACGCCCTCGGCTTCCCTCTTGGTCAGCCGTTTCAAAGCGTCCACGACCTGCAATGCGGCTCTGACCACGCCGTTGCTCAATCGAGCATCACCAGCACCTGCGCCCTCTCGCAATCAGCCCACTCGGCGGAACCAAGGCCGAGGCTAGTGTCGATGATGCATCAAGTCGCCCCCCGAAAGTACGGGGCACAGACGGTTGGGTTCAGAGCAGACCCGCCCAGAGCATGCTGAACCCCACCTGGGCGGTCCGGTCGGCACCGGACCGATCGACGCCGATCTCGGGTCGGCCGAACTCCACGCGCGAACTCCGCCGACAGGCACGATTCGACCCTCAGGTGCGCGACCGATCGCCTACGGTAGCGCGGAGCCCGCGGCACTCTCTCACGTGAGCGCGATGTACTTCGTCGACAGGTACTCCTCGATCCCCTCCGTGCCGCCCTCCCGGCCGAAGCCGGACTCCTTGACGCCGCCGAAGGGGGCGGCGGGGTCGGAGATGACGCCGCGGTTGACGCCGACCATGCCGGATTCCAGGCCCTCGGCGATCCGCAGGGCGCGGTCGAGGTCGCGGGTGTAGACGTAGCTGACCAGTCCGAATTCGGTGTCGTTGGCGGCGGCGAGCCCTTGCTCCTCGGTGTCGAAGCCGACGATCGGGGCGACCGGGCCGAACACCTCCTCGCGCAGAATCCTGGCCTGCGGCGGGACATCGCTCAGGACCGTCGCCGGGTAGAACCAGCCCGGGCCTCCGGGCGCCTTGCCGCCGATCAGCACCCGTGCGCCCTTCGCCACGGCGTCGTCGACCAACTCACCGACCGTACGCAGCTGCTCCTCGTTGATCAGCGGGCCCAGCGTGGTGTCCGGATCGGCGCCCGGCCCGAGCCGCACGCTGTTCTCCATCGCCTCGACCAACTTGGTGGTGAACTCCTCGAGCACGCTGTTGTGCACGTGGAAACGGTTGGCAGCGGTGCACGCCTCCCCGCCGTTGCGCAGTTTGGCCAGCATCGCGCCCTGCACGGCGGCGTCGACGTCGGCGTCGCCGAACACCACGAACGGCGCGTTGCCGCCGAGTTCCATCGAGGTGCGCAGCAATCGGTTCGCGGATTTCTCCACCAGTTTCTTGCCCACCTCGGTGGAGCCGGTGAAAGTGAGCTTGCGCAGCCGGGAATCATCGAGCAGCGGTTGGGTCACCGCGCCGGAGTGGCTGGAGGTGAGCACCGACAGCACCCCGTCGGGCAATCCCGCCTCACTGCACAGCCGGGCCAGCAGCAGCATGGTCAGCGGCGTCGCCGAAGCGGGCTTGACGATCATCGTGCAGCCCGCGGCCAGCGCCGGGCCGATCTTGCGCGTGCCCATGGCGAGCGGGAAGTTCCACGGCGTGATCGCCAGACACGGGCCGACCGGCTGCTTGTGCACCATGATCCGGCCGGTGCCCGAGGGCGCGTGCAGGTAGCGCCCGTGCACCCGGGCGGCCTCCTCGCTGAACCAGCGGAAGAACTCCGCGCCGTAGCGCACCTCGTTACGGCTCTCCGGCAGCGCTTTGCCCATCTCCAGGGTCATCAGCAGGGCGAACTCCTCCGCGCGGGCGGTGATCCGCTCGAACACCGCGCGCAGGATCTCGCCGCGCTCCCTGGCGGGCGTGGCCGCCCAGGAGTCCTGCGCCGCGACGGCCGCGTCGAGCGCGCGCAGCGCGTCTTCGGGCGTCGCGTCCGCGACATTCGTCAGCACTTCGCCGGTCGCGGGATTGTGCACCGGGAAGGTACCCGCCCCGGTGGCGTCGACCGGCCGCCCGTCGATCCACAACTGCGTCGGCACGGATTCGAGAAGTTCACGTTCGGACACCATGACGCCAGCCTATGCCTCCCCGCCGCCGGCGCAGCGGGAACGCGCGCCACCGCGACCCGCGGCAGGCACGGCGTGTCGCGGGCGCTCGCCACCCGGCGAGTCCGGTGTGGCCCAGGCGATTTTCACCTCGGCATCGACGCAGGTCCGGCCGACTGTCCGCGCACGCGCCCGTGCGCGCGGCGGTGCCTGCTTGTACTCTCGGCGAACGTGAGCAGCGACATCACCGCGACGGCGGCATGGCGGAAACTGCACGATCACCACGGCACCGTCGCGGGACGACACCTCAGGGAGTTCTTCGCCGACGATCCGGCTCGAGGCGGCGAGCTGACCGTCCAGGTGGCGGACCTGCACATCGACTACAGCAAGCACCGCGTGAACCGGGAAACCCTGCATCTGCTCGCGGAATTGGCCCGCGAGGCGGGCGTGCCCGAGCGGCGCGACGCGATGTTCCGGGGCGAGCACATCAACACCTCCGAGGACCGCGCGGTCGGCCACGTCGCGCTGCGGCTGCCCGAAGGCTCGACCATGATCATCGACGGCGTCGACGCGGGCGCCGAGGTGCACCGGGTGCTGCGGCGGATGGGTGAGTTCACCGACGCGCTGCGCTCCGGGGCGTGGCGCGGGGCGACCGGCGAGCGCATCACGACGGTGGTCAACATCGGCATCGGCGGATCGGACCTGGGTCCGGTCATGGTGCACCAGGCGCTGCGGCACTACGAGGACGCGGGCATCGGCGCGCGGTTCGTCTCCAACGTCGATCCCGCCGACCTGGTCGCGAAACTGGACGGGCTCGATCCGGCCACCACGCTGTTCATCGTCGCGTCCAAGACCTTCTCCACTCTGGAGACGCTCACCAACGCGACCGCGGCCCGGCGCTGGCTGGTCGCCGCGCTCGGCGAGGACGCCGTGGCCAAGCACTTCGTCGCGGTGTCCACCAACGCCGAGCGGGTCGCGAAGTTCGGGATCGACACCGACAACATGTTCGGCTTCTGGGATTGGGTCGGCGGCCGGTATTCGGTGGCCTCGGCGATCGGCTTGTCGGTGATGGCGACCATCGGCAAGGAGCGCTTCGCCGAGTTCCTCGCGGGCATGCACGCGGTGGACCGGCATTTCGCCGAGGCGCCGCTGGAGGCCAACGCCCCGGTGCTGCTCGGGCTGCTCGGCGTCTGGTATTCGAATTTCTTCGGCGCGGAATCGCACGCCGTGCTGCCGTATTCGAACGATCTCGCTCGTTTCCCCGCCTACCTGCAGCAGTTGACCATGGAGTCCAACGGGAAGTCGGTCCGCGCCGACGGCACCCCGGTCACCACCGCCACGGGTGAGATCTTCTGGGGTGAGCCGGGCACCAACGGTCAGCACGCCTTCTACCAGTTGCTGCACCAGGGCACCCGGCTCGTCCCGGCGGACTTCATCGGATTCGCGCAGCCCACCGACGATCTGGCGACCAGCGACGGCACCGGCAGCATGCACGACATCCTGATGAGCAACCTGTTCGCGCAGACCAAGGTGCTCGCGTTCGGCAAGACCGCCGAGGAGATCGCCGCGGAGGGCACCGATCCGGCGATCGTGCCGCACAAGGTGATGCCGGGCAACCGTCCGTCCACCACCATCCTCGCGCCGCGGCTCACCCCTTCCGTCGTCGGCCAGCTCATCGCGCTCTACGAGCACCAAGTCTTCGTGGAGGGCACGATCTGGGGCATCGACAGCTTCGATCAGTGGGGTGTCGAACTGGGCAAGCAGCAGGCGCTCGCCCTGGCCCCGCTGCTCACTGCGGCGGAAGAGCCGCAGGCACAGGACGATTCGTCGACCGACTCATTGATTCGCTGGTACCGCGCGCACCGCTGAGCCCGTCCCGCGTCGGCGGCGTCAGTCGGCGCCGCCGGCCGGGCGGTTGCGCTGAGCTTCGTCCAACTGCTGAATGATGTGCGATGTCGAGATCGCGATCAGGATGCCGATGACGCCGAGGTCGAATGCGACCTGCACCATGGTGGCCACCTTCGCGGCGGTACCGACCGCGTGCACGTCGCCGTAGCCGACCGTGCCCAGCGTGACCATCGTGTAGTAGAGCGCGTCGGTCCGCGTGTGCAGGTTCTCGAACTGGCCGGGCGCGCGCTGTTCCAGCACGTAGTAGTAGAGGGCGAAGAACGTCACGACGACGCAGACCACGAGCAGCACGTCGTTGATCCGCCCGACGGTCGCGCGGGGATCCCGGATGTACCGCCGGATGCGCCACCGGGCCAGCCAGATGAGCCCGGCGACGCCGACGACGAACGCGACCAACGCCGGCACGCCGGACAATCGGCCGACCGGCACCGTCTCCAGCGGCAGGAAGTAGTAGAAGAGCAGAGCGCACACCACGGCCAGCAAATTGTGCAGGGCCCGCGAAAATCTGCCGACTGCGCGATTCTCCGTCATACCTCCATCATCAGCCCAGGTAGAGCACCTGCGCGGGGGCACGCGCCGGAGGACGAGAGGTCGCCTTCGAATGCGCGGATGGGACGCCTGCTATGTGATCCGCACCACACGACGTCACGCCGATCGTTCGCCCAGTGTCCTGTGCTCGAACCCTCGAAGCGAAGGAGACACCATGATTGGCAACACCGAGGTGGTCGTGGTCGGCGGCGGATATGCCGGCGTCATGGCAGCCAATCGCCTGACGCAGCGGGACGACGTGACAGTCACCCTGGTCAACCCACGGCCGCGTTTCGTCGAGCGGATCCGCCTGCATCAGCTGGTGGGCGGGACGCACGAGGCGATGGTCGACTACCGGGAGGTCTTGGCCGAGAGCGTCCGGCTGGTGGTCGACACCGCGATCCGGATCGACGCGGAGGAGCGTCGCCTGTGGTTGTCGTCCGGCGGCCCGGTCGGCTACGACTTCCTGATCTACGCGGTGGGCAGCGGCAGCGCCGACCCGAGTGTGCCCGGAGCGGCCGAGTACGCCTACCCGATCGCCACCATGGAGGACGCGCAGCGGCTGCGGCCGGTGCTCGACGCCGTGCCCGCGACCGCCTCGCTGACAATCGTGGGAGCCGGCGCCACGGGCATCGAGACAGCCGCAGAGCTGGCGGAGCAAGGCCGCCGGGTGACGTTGCTGTGCGGCGGCGCGCTCGGCCCGTATCTGCACCCCCGGGGTCGGCGCTCGGTGGCCAAGCGGCTGGACAGACTCGGCGTGACCGTGCTCGAAGGCGCCGAGTCGAGGGTGACGTCGGTGACCCGTGCGGCCGTGCGGCTCAGCGGCGGCCACACCCTGTCGAGCGCGGTGACCATCTGGACCGCCGGATTCGGTGTTCCGGATCTTGCCGCGCGCAGCGGACTGAGCACCGACGCCGTGGGCCGTCTGCGCACCGACGAGACGTTGACCAGCGTGGACGACGAGCGCATCGTCGCCGCCGGGGATTCGGCGGCGCCGTCGGACCTGCCGTTGCGGATGAGCTGCCAGACCGCGCGCCCGCTGGGCGCGCACGCTGCCGACACGGTGCTGGCCCGGATCGCGGGAGACCGGCCCTCGGCCATCGACGTGGGCTACTTCGGCCAGTGCATCGGCTTGGGCCGGCGCGCCGCCACCGTACAGTTCGCCTCCCGGGACGACATCGCGAACCGGTTCTACATCGGCGGCCGGCTCGCGGCGAAGATCAAAGAGCTCGCCTGTCGGAACGTCGTCAAGGAATTGGCGGACGAGGCGCGTGAACCGGGTGCCTTCACTTGGGGGTTCGAGAACGACAAGCGCGGGCGGCTGCTGGAAGCCGAGCGCGGCAACGCGTTGGCCGCCACCTGAACGGCTCGTGCACCACCGTCGTGCGCCGGGCGGTGTCCTACGCTCGACCGCACCGACCGGTGGATCGGATCGGAATGACTCGCAACGAAAGGGACCTTGCCGGTGGATGCGACGCGTGCAGGCGGACGGCAACCCGTGCCCGGCCGTACCGGAGAGGGTCGAACGATGAGCGGCCATGCCAGCGACCCGGCGACCGAGGCTTTCGTCGCCCACCGCAACCTGCTGTTCACCGTGGCCTACGAGATGCTGGGGTCCGCGGCCGACGCCGAGGACGTCCTGCAGGAGACCTGGCTGCGGTGGGTCGAGGTCGACTCCGAACAGGTGCGCGACGAGCGCGCGTATCTGGTCCGGATCACGACCAGGCAGTCACTCAACCGGTTACGCACGATGCGGCGGCGCAAGGAGGCGTACGTCGGCCCCTGGTTGCCCGAGCCGCTGCTCACCACGCCGGACGTGGCCGAGGACGTGGAACTCGCCGAGAGCATGTCGATGGCGCTGATGCTCGTGCTCGAGACACTGTCGCCGACCGAGCGCGCCGTCTTCGTGCTGCGCGAGGCGTTCGGCATCGGCTACGAGGAGATCGCGACCGCCGTCGACAAGACCCCGGCGGCGGTGCGCCAGATCGCCCACCGCGCCCGCAAGCACGTGGACGCCCGGCGCCCGCGGTCGGTGGTCTCCGTGCAGGAGACCCGGGCGGTCCTGGAGTCGTTCCAGCGGGCGCTGGAGACCAGGGACCTGCAGGGCCTGCTGGACGTGCTCGCTCCCGACGTGGTCGTCGTCAGCGACGGCGGTGGGATCAAGCAGGCGGCGCTGCGGCCGATCGTCGGCGCGAACAGGGTGGTTCGCTTCGTCACGGG
Source organism: Nocardia sp. CY41 (assembly GCF_009829325.1). Lineage (GTDB taxonomy): Bacteria > Actinomycetota > Actinomycetes > Mycobacteriales > Mycobacteriaceae > Nocardia. Next base: position 45,904 of record NZ_VUOS01000015.1, on the reverse strand, counting down.
CGGTCTGGGCAGGACCGCGGCCACGCTCACCATCGGTCCCAGCGTGGTCAACGGCAATCCCGCACTCCTGTTCAGCCTGGACGGTGAACTCGACGGTGTGATGGCGGCCCGTGTCGAGAACGGCCGCATCGCCGGTCTCTACTACGTCCGCAACCCGGAGAAGCTGACTCGCGTCGAATCCGAGACCGCCCTCACTCTGCGCTGAATAGCGGTGGAACGGCTACCGCGTAGCCTCCCGGACGCCCCTGCAACACCAGATCGGCGCGATCACTGGTGGCAGCGACGAGATCCGCGTTGCGCAAGTCGCTGCCGTGCACTTTGTCGCGCGCCGCCGCGCTCGTGCGCCCGCCGCGAAGGTGCCTGCGCAGCAGGCGATCCTCGATCACCTCGCGCGCGGCGTCCAGGTACCAGCACTCGTCCAGGAGCGTGCGGACCGCCGACCATCGCCGCGTCCCGAAGTCGTCGAGCAGCAGATAGTTGCCCTCGGTGAGGACGATGGACTGACGGTCGAACACCACCCCGCCGGGCACCGGGGCATCGATGGACCGGTCGAACGTGGGCCACGGCACCGGCTCGCCCACCGGCGTGGTCCGCAGGCGGCGCAGCCCCGAAATGTAGCCGTCGACGTCGAAGGTGTCTGGCTCCCCCTTGCGCGCAAAGCTTTCCGTCGCACGCAGGACGTCGTTGTCCAGGTGATATCCGTCCATGGGCGCGATCTCGGCGAGCATGCCGCCCGCCTCGGCGTTGATCGCGTCGCGCAACGTGACCGACAACGTGGATTTGCCCGCGCCCGGCGGCCCCGCGATGCCCAGCAGATACCGTCCCCGCGAGGCCCGGTCCCGCACTCGCCGGACCAGCCAGCTCAACGGTCTGTCGACGAACTCCCCTGCCACCGCCGCCACACTACCGGCGCTTCCCCGCCGCCACCGATGCCCGCGAAGGTATCCACACTCGTCCACAGGATGACAACTCCCGCGCGTACGGAGAAGGCTTCGTGCCACGCGACAGCGCGGCCACGGAGATCCCGCTGCGCGGTTGGTTCGAGACGGCCGTTTCCCCAGCTGTCCGCACCCGGCGCGCGGCGAACAGGAGCACCCGGGACGATCATCATGAGGCCGGGCGGGAAGCGCTGCCCGGACCACGGGCGGCTGGTCATCGCCGCGGCGCTGTTATGGACCAGCCCGAAGGTGCTGACGCACGTAGGCGGACAGTTCGGCCGCTTGGTCGCGCAGCGCTTCGGCGAACACGGCGCGCGCTTCGGCGGTGCCGTGGTCGCCGCGATGGGCGATGACCGTTCGCCGGACCGCGGCGGGGTGATCTACCCGCAGCAGCGCGATGGTCGGCGGCAGGACCGGGACGGCGATGCCGGGCACCACCGTGCTGCCCTGTCCGGCCGCGACGAGGCCGAGTTTGGCGAACCAGTCGCGTGCGACGAACGCGATGTCCGGCTCCCGGCCGGGGTCGCGCCACGCGCCGAGGAGGGTGGCGGACGCGTCCTGGCTGCCCGCGATCCATCGTTCGTCGCGCAGCTGCTCCGGCGTCGCGCTGGTGGCACCCGCAAGCGGATGTGCGGCGGCGACCGCAACGAGCAACGAGTCGTCGACCAGCGGCTCGAGCTGGACACCGGAGGGCGGGGTGTCCGGCGCGGTCACCACCGCGAGGTCGAGACGTCCTCGTGCGACGGCGGTGAGCAGTCTGGGACTGAGGCCCTCCCGCAGCGAGATCCGCACCTGCCGGTCGCGGGCGGCGGTCGCGGCGATGGCTCGGGGCACCAAGGCGGCCATGGCGGTCGAGAACGCGCCGACGCGCAAGCGGCCCGGCGGGCGCGCCGCGAGCTGATGGATGTCCTGCCTGGCCTGGTCCAGTTCGCCGAGGATCACCTCCGCGTGGCGCAGCACGACGCGTCCCGCCTCGGTGGGCTGCACGCCGCGGGCGTGCCGCTCGAACAAAGCGCGCCCCGCAGCCCGTTCCATGAGCGCGATCTGCCTGGACACCGCGGACTGGGTGTAGCCGAGGTGCTCCGCCGCGGCGGAGAACGAGCCGCAGGCGGCGGCCTCCCGTACCACGCGCAGACCGGCCACGGTGAATTCGTCCATGCGTATTGCTCATACCAGATATGCGAGACAGTCGCTTGTCGCATATCTACGGCGACCCTAGCGTCGTCGTCATGACCGCGATGGAGAACAAGAAGCTGCTCACCGACGTCTTCGAGCAGATGTCGCTCGGCAACACCCGCGCGCTGAGCGACGCCATGGCCGACGATTTCCGCTGGATCTTCCCCGGCGACTGGTCCTGGAGCGGCACCTGGGAGCCGAAAGCTGTTGTGTTGGAACAACTGTTGCGGCCGTTGATGCAGCAGTTCACCGAATACCGCAGCGCCGCGGAGACGATCGTCGCCGCGGACGACCACGTCGTCGTGCAGGCCCGCGCGGAGGCCGTGACCACACGCGGGGAGGCCTACGACCAGACGTACTGCTTCGTCTTCCGCGTCGCCGACGGGAAGTTGCGCGAAGTGGTCGAGTACTGCGATACGGCGTTGGTCGAACGCGTCCTCACCCGGCCCGCCTGACGCCGGATACGCGAGCGGGCGCGAACTCACAGGAACGCCCGGAGTCTCGGCCCCTGTGCACCCGAACGGGTCCACAGGGGCGCAACGCACTCAGACGAACGCGCGCTCGATGATCGCGCCGGTGTCGACGCCGGTGGGCAGCGTGCCGAACGCGATGCCCCAGTCGTCGCCGAGCCGCGTGGCGCAGAAGGCGTCGGCGACGGCGGGATGGCCGTGGCGGACCAGCTGCGCGCCTTGCAGCACGAGCGCCATCAGCTCGACGACCCGCCGTGCGCGGTATTCGATGTCGTTCAGATCGGACAATTCCTTGCCGACCCGGGCGATCGCGTCGTCCAGCCGGGGGTTCGCACCCTTCGCGAGCGACACTTCGCTGAAGTACGCCTCGACCGTCTCCGGCTGACGCCCCATGGCCCGCAACGCGTCCAGCGCGGCGACGTTGCCGGATCCCTCCCAGATCGACATCAACGGCGCCTCCCGGTACAGCCGCGGCATGCCGGATTCCTCCGCATATCCGTTGCCGCCCAGGCATTCCAGCGCCTCGGCCGCGTGCGCGGGCGCCCGCTTGCACACCCAGTACTTGGTGACCGCCAAGGCGATGCGCCGCAGCGCGGCCTCGGCCGGATCCTGACCGGCCCGGTCGGTGGCCCCGGCCAGCCGCATCATCACCGTGGTCGCGGCGTCGGACTCGATCACCAGGTCGGCCAGCACATTGCGCATGGCGGGCTGGTCGATGAGCGTGGCGCCGAACGCTTTCCGGTGCCGCGCGTGGTGCACCGCGTACACGGCGCCCGCCCGGATGCCCGTGGCGGAGCCGATCACGCAATCCAACCTGGTCATGTTCACCATCTCGATGATGGTCTTGACGCCCGCGCCCTCCGCGCCTACCAGCCAGCCCGTGGCGTTCTCGTACTCGATCTCCGACGAGGCGTTGGACTTGTTGCCCAGTTTGTCCTTGAGTCGCTGGATGCGGATCGGGTTGCGGGCGCCGTCGGGCAGCACCCGCGGCAACAGGAAGCAGGACAGGCCGCCGGGCGCCTGCGCCAGGGTGAGGAACATGTCCGACATCGGCGCGGAGGTGAACCATTTGTGCCCGACGATCCGGTAGGAGCCGTCCGGCTGCGGCGTCGCGGTGGTGGTGTTGGCGCGCACGTCCGAGCCGCCCTGCTTCTCGGTCATCGACATGCCCGCGATGAGCCCGGCCTTCGTGGACGGCTCGCGCAACCCGTAGTCGTAGACCCGGGAACCGAGCAGGGGTTCGTATCTCGCCGCGAGTTCCCTGTTGTGCCGCAGCGCGGGGACCACCGCGTAGGTCATCGAGATCGGGCACATGTGGCCCGCGTCGGCGACGCCCCAGGTGTAGAACTTCGCCGCGCGCGCCACGTGCGCGCCGGGGCGGTCGTCCAGCCACGGCGCGCCGTGCAGGCCGTGCTCGACGGCGACGCGCATCAGATCGTGCCAGTGCGGGTGGAACTCGACCTCATCGATGCGGTGGCCGTAGCGGTCGTGCGTGCGCAGCACCGGCGGGTACTCGTTGGCCAGCCGCCCCCATTCCTGCGCCTGCGCGCCGCCCGCGAGCGCGCCGAGCTCCCGCACCTCGGCTTCGGCCCAGCCCGCGCCCTCGCGGCGCAAGCCGTCGAGCAGCGCCGGATTGCGCGAGACGTCGAAGGGCACGATGTCGGGCACCTGGTTGAAGACTTCATGCGTCTGCATCTGACACTCCTGGTTCCAGCCGGGCGCGAGCCGCGCCCGGGTCGCCGCGCACGCCCAGCGCGCGGATCGCGAAAGCGGTGATCTCGGGGACGACGGACTCGCCGTGCGGCGCGTCCGCGAGCGGGCCGACCAGCACCTCGCCGATCGCGCCGACCAGCGCGGCCGCGCTGATCCTCGGGTCCTGCGGTGGGAGTTCGCCCCGCGCGACGCCTTCGGCCACCGCCGATTCGAAGGTTTCGGCGAACGCCCGCCGGAAGCGCAGGCGTTCGCTGTCCACAGCCGCGTCGACCGGTTCGGCGAGCAGCACGTAGGCCAGGTTCGGGTTCTTCAGCGCGCGGCCCGCGAAGGTCTCCACCGCCGCGGTGACCCGTTCGACGGCCGTGCCGCGCGCGCCCGCCGCCGCCACGGCCGCGACCTCACGGGCGACCACTTTCCGGAACACCGCGCGGACCAGCGCGGACTTTCCGTCGAAGCTCTTGTAGACGGTGCCGGTGGCCACGCCCGCCTCGGCCGCGACCGCCGCCATGGACAGCGCCGCGTACCCGCCACGGGACAGCACCTTGGTGGCGGCCTGCACGATCAGCCCCGCCTGAGCATCCAGGCGGGCCTGCACTGCCGGGGTTCTGCGGTAGGCCACCCAAGAAGTGAAGCATGAATTCATTTCTTCACACAAGGGTGCTTTTACGGCGTATGTTCAAGCGCGTGACCGTACTGATCGAACGCAGCGGCCCCGTGACCACCGTGATCCTGCACCGGCCCGAAGCGCGCAACGCGGTGGACGGACCGACCGCTGCCGCGCTCGCCGACGCCTTCCGCGAGTTCGACGCCGACCCCGAGGCGGCGGTCGCGGTGCTGTGGGGCGACGGCGGAACGTTCTGCGCTGGCGCCGACCTGAAGGCGCTCGGCACCGAGCGCTCCAACCGGGCGGCCGAGGACGGCGACGGCCCGATGGGACCGACCCGGATGCGGCTGTCCAAGCCGGTGATCGCGGCGGTCTCCGGCTTCGCGGTGGCGGGCGGGCTCGAGCTCGCGCTGTGGTGCGATCTGCGGGTCGCCGAGCAGGACAGCACCTTCGGCGTCTTCTGCCGCCGCTGGGGCGTGCCGCTGATCGACGGCGGCACCATCCGGCTGCCGCGGATCGTGGGCACCGGCCGCGCCATGGATCTGGTGCTCACCGGTCGCGCGGTCGGCGCCGACGAGGCGTTGCAGATGGGGTTGGTCAATCGCGTGGTGCCCACCGGCGAAGCCCGCCGTGCCGCCGAGGCGCTGGCCGCGGAACTGGCCGCGCTGCCGCAGACCTGCTTGCGCTCGGACCGGATGTCGCTGCTCGAGCAGGAGGGGATGACCGAGGAGTCCGCGCTGCGCAACGAGTTCCGCCACGGGCTGACCGCGCTGGCCGACGGCGCGCTGGACGGCGCTCAGCGTTTCGCGGCGGGTGCGGGCCGGCACGGCGCGAGTTCCTGAGTCCGATGGGCCGCCTGAGCGTCGTCGACGAGATCTTTCTGCGCAGCCACCGCGGGCTCGGCACACCGATAGCGCTGCAAGGGCTGTGGCGCACAGCCGATCGAGTGGACCACACGCTGCTGGTACGAGTGCACGCCGCCTTGCAATCGGGACCACTGGGACGCAGGGTGATTCGCTCGCGCGTGCCGGGGGCTCGCCGGGCTTGGCGGCCGAATGTCCGCGCGTATCCGATCGATCGCGCCGAAGTCGTGCTCCCGGTCGCGGAAATGCTCGACTGGGCCGACGCGCAAGGCGCCGGACTCGATCCGGAATACGGTCCAGGCTGGCGGCTTTCGACGGCGGCCCTGGACGACGGTGGTTCGGTCGTCTCCCTCACGTGCTCGCATGCGCTGGCCGACGGGCGCGCGCTGGTGCTCGCGGTGGACGACGCACTGGGCGGCGCACGGGTGTGCCCGCCGGAGGCCGCCGCGCGCGACTCGGACTGGTCCGACGCCCGGCGCCAATGGTCGATCGTGCTGCGCGGCACGGCGGCGGCGCTGCGCCACGGGGTGCCGCGGCAGCCCGCCGGTTCGTGCCGCGACGAGCGGCCGCGCGCAGCGGGCGACGCGACGCGCAGTGCGATCCTGCAATGCCCGGCCGCCGAGTGGGACCGCGTCGCCGCGCTCGACGGCGGCACGGCCAACAGCCTGTTCATCCATCTGGTCGCGACGGTGCTGTGGGACAGCGGGTTTCCCGGCGAGACGATCGAAGCCAGCCTGCCCGTCGACACCCGCGACGAACCTCGCGTCGACAACGACCTCGCCATGACCCGCATCGCGGTCACCCGCGCCGACACCCCGGCGACGATCCGCACCCTGGCCCGTTCCGCTTACGAGCACCGCATGTCGGCGCCGAACGGAATGCCCGAAGAACTGCTCCAAGTGATTCCGGACCGCTGGGCCTACGCGTTGTCCGAAGGCGCGGGCGAACTCGACATCCTGTGCTCGAGCATCGGCACGCTGCCCGTTTCGCTGCGCGCGCTCGGCCCGCACCGCTGCACCGGCGTCGCCGCCCGCGCGATACATCCCGGCCTGACCCCCGCGCGGTTGCCACGCACCAGGCTCTCGGGCTATCTGTGCCGCATCGGCGAGGACTATGTGCTCAGCTTGGTCAGCCTCGATCCGGCGCGGATCGAGTCGGCCGATGCGTTGCGTGAGCTGGCGGTGCGCGCGACGGGTTCCGCGGGCCTGAGCGCCCACGCGTGGTGAATCCGCACTGCCGCAACCGACACGTGACCGCGTCGCCTCGGACCCTTTCGCCTCGCATCTGATAAAAGTCAGTGGTCCACTCGCCTGATCCGACAATTCGGAGGATGCCGACGAGACCGGCTCCCCGGTCACGTCGGCCGACTCGCCGTGTCGGCGCGATCACCGATATGCGCAGCGCCGCCCGATACAGTTTTCCTGCCGCGCGCGCCCGGGTGGCGTCCGCGATGAACGATTTGCTGTGCGAGTCAGTCCGCGTACGAAGTTCCGATTCGATCGATACTCGACTGGAGCATGATGAACCGCAAGCATTCGCGAATCTTTGCCGCGATCATCGCGGTAGTAGTGGCCGCTACCGGCTCCTTCGCTGTTTCCGACAGCACGGCGGGAGCCGAACCAGGCGAGGCAGGCACCCGCGGGCTGCATGTGATCGCGTCGGTGGACTACAACAATGTCGTACCCGGGGGCGACGTCACCTTGGGAGTTCCGTTCGCGCACGCGGTCAAGGTGTCCGGAGACTTCTCGGTCGTGTCGGACGGCCCCGCGGCACTGCGTCGCGGGCAGATCGTCGCCGGATATCTGATCGGCTGCGCGGTGGATATTTCCGACGGCATCCAGGTGTCCATCGCCGGGGCCGTCGGAGCCGAGGTCGGCTTCACGCCCGGGATCGTCATCGAGTTCGGCGGCATCGATTTCGGTGAATTCGGTTTCGGCGCACCCGATGAGAACGGGCACGGGCACGTGCCCGGTCTGCAAGCGCAATTGCCGGTCATCGTCGCTCCCACCATCGCCATCGGCGCGGACACCACCTTCGGCGTCAACGGCGAAGTCGGCGGCGAGATCACCGTCAATCTCGCCCCGGGCAGTGTGACCGCGGCGGTGATCGCGCAGGGAGAACTGGACCGAGAATCGACCTTCCCGTTCACCTTCGCGCACACGAATACCCCGCTGAATGTCAACGGATGCCTTTCCCCCGCTTCCGCGATGCCATTCGTCACCGTCCGAGCCGAAGCAACCAACGGCATCGCGCAAACGACCGGCTACGGTCCCCAATTCGTGTTCTGATTCGCTCCGGCAACGTAACCCGATCTCGCGGACGTAGTACGTTCCCGCGCCTGGTGGTTCGTCCTTCGCACCGCCGATCTGCCTCTCACGCCTGGCTGAGGACAGTCGGCGGTGCGAAGTGCGTATGGGCGCTCAGGAACCGGCGCGCTGCAGAACATCGGCGGGGACGGGGGTGCGAGGAGCCAGATCCGGGGAGTCGACGGGGGCGTCCCACACCTGACGCAGCGGGAGGACGCCCGCCCAGGCTCCGCCCGCCTCGATGTCGGCCTCGTCGTCCTTGGGGCCGCCCGCACGGATCTTCACCGACGCCTCGGTGAGCTCGAGGGCGAGCACTTTGGTCGCGGCGAGTTCCTTCTTGTTCGGCGGGCGTACGCGCGACCACGAGCCGGGCGCGGCGTGTTCGACGATGACCCACAGCGCGTGCAGGCGTTCTTCGGGGTCGGTCACCTCGCGGGCGCGGCCGAGCACGACCGCGGAACGGTAGTTCATCGAGAAGTGCATGGCCGACCGCGCGTACACCACGCCGTCCACCAGGGTCACCGCCACCGAGATGTCACTTGTGAGCGCCGCGCGCAGGTTGCCCGCGCCGGTCGAGCCGTGCAGGTAGAGCGTGTCGCCGGCACGCCCGTAGGCGGTGGGCAGCACGACCGGCGTGCCGCCGAGCAGCACCCCGAGGTGGCAGATCAGTCCGGCGTCGAGCACCGCGTCCAAGTCGGCGCGGTCGGTCCTGGCCCGGTCGGTCAACCGGGTCGGCGTGCTGCGCGGCGTGGGCGAAAGCGGAGTGCGTGGGCTGGCGGTTTCGGTCATGCACCCAGCATCCGGCCGGGAGTGGCACTATCAAAGCGCCAATTCAGATGATTTTCAGCAGTCCATTTTGCGAGGGAGACCATGCTCGAGGACTTGCCCCTCGACCTCGATCGCGACCTGGGGCAGCCGTTGTCGGTGCAGATCGCCGACCAGCTGCGCCACGCCGCGACCGGCGGACCGCTGCGCGGCGGCGACCGGCTGCCCTCCACCCGCGCGCTGGCCGCGCGGCTCGGCGTGAGTCGCACCGTGGTCGCGGCCGCCTACGACCAGCTGCACGCGGAAGGCTGGATCAGCGGCAGACGCGGGTCCGGCACCTACCTGACGACCGCACCGGCCGCCGCGCCCGCGCGCACCGACTCCGTGCCCGGCACGGATGCCACACCGCAGCTGTTCGACCTGGCGCCGGGGGCGCCGTGCACCGACGCCATCGACCCGGCCGCGTGGCGCCGCGCCTGGCGCGCCGCGGCGGATCACTCCCCGCTCGTGCGCAAGGACCGCGCGGGCGAACCGGAGTTCCGCACGGCCGTCACCGAACACCTGCTGCGCCACCGAGGGATCGGCTCGGGTAGCGACACCGTGCTGCTCGCCACCGCCGGAACCAGTTCCGCCGTGAGCGAGCTGGCCGCGGCGCTGCTGCGGCCGGGCGACGCCGTCGCCATGGAGGACCCGGGCTATCCGCGCGCCGCCGGGGCCTTCGCGGCGGCAGGCCTCGAACTCGTACCGGTGCCCGTGGACGCGCACGGCCTACGCGTCGATCTGCTGCCGTCCCGGATCAAAGCGGTGTATTGCACTCCGGCACACCAGTTCCCGCTGGGTGCGCGGATGCCAGCGGCGCGACGGGTCGAACTCGTCGAGCATGCGCGCCGGGCCGGGATCTTCGTCATCGAAGACGACTACGACGGTGAATTGCGCTACGACACCGCGCCGCTGCCGCTGCTGGCCACCATGGCTCCCGACGTGGTCGTCCACTTGGGCACGACGAGCAAGATCCTGTCCCCCAGCCTCGGCGTCGGCTGGTTGCTCGCCGCGCCGGAGATCGCCGCCGCGGTGCTTGCCCACCGGGAACGCACCGGCACCGGCCCGAGCCAGGCGGGCCAGCGCGTGCTGGTCGCTTTCGCCGCGCACGGTGATCTGGCCAGGCACCTGCGCAGGCTGCGCCGCGCGCTGCCGCCACGCCGGGCGCTGGTGGTGACCGAATTGCGCCGCCGCGGACTCGGGGTGCTCGGCGACGACGCGGGTTCGCACGTCGTCGTGCCGGTGGCATCGGCCGAGGCCGAGCGGCGCGTGGTGGCGGCGGGAGCCGTGCGTGGCATCGCGCTCGACGGGCTGGCCAGGTATCACCTCGGAGCGCGCCGGGAGCACTTCGGCGTCGCGCTGGGCTACACGGCGCTGCCCTGGCCGCAGCTCGCCGCGGCCGTACCGAGGGCCGCCGAGTGCCTCACCCGGCCGTAGCATGGTCGGGACAGCGCATCAGCGGTCGGGCCGGCAGACGGCAGCGCAGCGTGACCAGGCAGGTCCCGCGCACGCCGGAAAGGATGGAGCATGAGCGAACAGGACATCTTGGCGCGCATCAAGGAACTGGTCGACCAGGAGCACCAGCTGCGCTCGCAAGCCACCCACGGCGAGCTGGATCCGAAGACCGAGCGCCAGCGCCTCGCCGAACTCGAAGTCATGCTGGACCAGGCCTGGGACCTGCTCCGCCATCGGCGGGCGCGGATCGACCAGGGTGAGTCGCCGGACACCGTCCGGGCGAACACCGTTTCGCAGGTCGAGGGATACCTGCAGTAGGCCCGGCGATGTCGAGCACAGCAGCCGACTACGACGTCATCGTGATCGGTGGCGGCCCCGCGGGCGAGAACGCCGCCGCCTACGCCGTCGCGGGCAGCGACCGCACGGCCGCCATCGTCGAGCGCGAACTCGTCGGCGGCGAATGCTCCTATTGGGCGTGCATTCCCAGCAAAGCGCTGTTGCGGCCCGGTCACGTCCTCGCGGCCGCGCGGGCGATGCCGGGTGTCTCGGCCACCGGTCTCGACGTCGAGGCGGTGCTGCGGCGGCGCGACGCCTTCGTGCACGATCACGACGACTCGTCGCAGGCCGAGTGGGCACGGAACAACCGCATCGACGTGGTGCGCGGCAGCGGCCGCCTGACCGGTGTGCGTTCGGTCGAGGTCGGCGGGCGGCAGTTGCGCGCCCGGCATGCCGTGGTGCTGGCCACCGGTACCACCGCGAACGTCCCCGACGTGCCCGGCCTGCGCGCCGCGCTGCCGTGGACCTCGCGCGACGCCACCAATCTGCACGAGGTGCCGCGGCGGGTCGCCGTCGTCGGCGGCGGCGTGGTGGCGAGCGAGGCCGCGACCTGGCTGGCCACGCTCGGGGCCGAGGTGACCCTGCTGGTGCGCGGCGCGGCGCTGCTGGCCGCGGCCGAGCCGTTCGCGGGCGAGCGGGTGGCGGCGGCGTTGACCGAGGCGGGGGTGCGGGTGCGCTGCCGTACCGAGCCCACCGCCGTCGAGCGTCCGGCCGCGAAGGACACCGGTGAAGGCCGCATCCACGGCGGGCCGGTGACGGTCCGGTTGCGCGGTCCCGACGGTGAATCGGCGCTCGAGGTGGACGAGATCGTGGTGGCGGCCGGCCGCGCACCCGCCACCGAGGGGCTCGGCCTGGACGCCGTCGGGCTGCCCGGCGGATACGTCGCGGTGGACGACCACCTCACCGCGCGCGACGTCGAGGGGGACTGGCTGTACGTGGTCGGCGACCTCAACCGGCGCGCCGCGCTCACGCACATGGGCAAGTACCAGGGCCGGGTGTGCGGCGACGTGATCGCCGCACGGGCCGAGGGCAGGCCGCTGGACGACCCGCGCTTCGTCGCGAGCTCCGATCACGGCAAGGTGCCGCAGGTGGTTTTCACTTCGCCCGAGGTCGCCTCGGTGGGGCTGACCGAAGCGGCGGCCAGGGACGCGGGTCACACGGTCGAGATCGTCGAACTGGACATCGCCGTGGCCGGATCGGCGCTGTCGCGCGATGACTACGCGGGTCACGCGAAGTTGGTCGTCGACAGCGCCACCGACACGCTGCTCGGGGCCACGTTCGTCGGCCCCGAGGTGGGCGAGCAACTGCACGCGGCGACCATCGCGGTGGTCGGCCGGGTGCCGCTGTCCACCCTCTGGCACGCTGTGCCAGCCTTCCCGGCGGTCAGCGAGTTCTGGCTGCGCCTGTTGGAGGCGCGGCGCCCATAGCTACCATTTGAAAATGGTGGCAACAACGGATATCGCGACCGCCGACGGAGTCGTCCGCGGTCGCCGGGGCCGCCGCGTGCTGCGCTGGCGGTCCATTCCCTACGCGGCTCCTCCGCTCGGGGACCTGCGATTTCGTGCTCCACAGCCGGTCCGGCCGTGGTCGGGCGTGCGAACCGCGACGGAATTCACCTCCGCGGCGATGCAGCACCGCTCCGGAGCGCGGATCGGACCGCGCGCCTACCAGCCGACCAGCGAGGACGCGTTGACACTGAATGTCACCGCGCCCGCGACGGCGGCGGCGAGCCCGCGGCCCGTGCTGGTCTTCGTGCACGGCGGCGGTTACCTCATCGGCACCTCCGCACTCGGGATGTATTCCGGCGCGCGGCTGGCGGTACGCGGCGACGTGGTGGTGGTTTCGCTGAACTACCGGCTCGGCGCGTTCGGCTACGTCGACTTCAGCGAATTCGGCACCGCCGAGCATCCCTTCGATTCGAACCTCGGATTGCGTGATCAGCTCGCCGCGCTGGAGTGGGTGCGCACCAATATCGCGGCCTTCGGCGGCGACCCCGACAACGTGACGATCTTCGGCGAGTCGGCAGGCGCGCACGCCGTGCTCGGCTTGCTGGCCACCCCAGCGGCCAGAGGCCTGTTCCATCGGGCCATTTCGCAGAGCCCGCCGGCCGACTGGGCGATCAGCACCGAGGAAGCCCGCGGCTTCGCGCGCCGCTGTGTCGCCGCGCTCGGCGCCACACCCGACACCGCGCACGACGCGCTGCGCACCGCGGGCGCCAACGACATCCGCCGTGCCGTCGATCGCACCATCGGACAGGTGGTGCGCGAACAACCGGGCGCCTTCCCGGTCTGTCCGGTCGTGGACGGCGATTTCCTGCCGCTCTCCCCGGTCGACGCGATCACCGAGGGCTCCGCGCACCGGGTGCCGCTGATCATCGGGACGAACCGGGACGAGGGCACGCTGTTCGCCAGGTTCGCCGACGAACTGCCCACCACCGCGGGCCGGCTGCGTTCGGCGCTCGGGCACTCCGCCGAGGCCGAATCCCGGATCGCCGCGGCCTATCCCGGCTACCCCCAGCCGAAGGCCGCGGTGCGGGCGGGCGGCGACTACACGTTCTGGCGTCCTTCGGTCGCCGTCATGGAAGGACACAGCAGGCACGCGCCGACCTACGCCTACCGCTACGACTTCGCCCCGCGCGCCCTGCAGCTGGCCGGGCTCGGCGCGACCCACGCGACGGATCTCATCCCGGTCTTCGGCATCGGCGACTCTCCGGTCGGGCGGGCCTTCACCGCGGCGGGCGGCAGGCGCGGACTGCGGGCGGTGACCGACCAGTTCCAGGACAACTGGCTGGCCTTCGCCCGCACCGGAGCTCCGCTGCCCTCCTGGCCCGCCTATACCGAGGCCAGGAGGTCCACGCTGATCATCGACTACCCCACGCGCGTGGAACACGACCCGGACCGGGCGAAACGACTCGCGTGGCAGGGCGTGCGGGTGCCCACGCTGACCTGAGCCGCTATTTCAGCAAACGCGACATCCGCCGATCCGCGAGGACCTTGCCGCCGGTCTGACAGGTGGGGCAGTACTGGAAGGACCGCTCGGCGTAGGCCACCTCGCGGACCATGTCGCCGCAGACCGGACACGGCTGCCCGGTCCGGGCGTGCACCCGCATGCCGGAGCGCTTCTCGCCTTTGAGGCGGGCGGCGTCCTGGCCGACCGAGCGGCGCACCGCGTCGGTGAGCACCGTGCGCAGGGCGGTGTACAGCTCGGCCAGCTTGTCGGCCGGAAGGGTCTTCGTGTTCGCGAACGGCGAGATCCGCGCGGTGTGCAGGATCTCGTCGGAGTAGGCGTTGCCGACGCCGGCCAGCAGCGCCTGATCCACCAGCGCGGTCTTGATCCGCTGCGAGGTGCCCTGCAGGATGTCGGCGAACTGCGCCTCGGTCAGCTCCAGCGCGTCGGGGCCGAGCCGGGCGATGCCGGGCACCGCCTTGGGATCTGCCACGACGTACACCGCGAGCCGCTTCTTGGTGCCCGCCTCGGTCAGGTCGAACGCGGGCGTCGCCCCTTCGGGGGTGAAGAAATGCACGCGCAGCGCGAGCGGGCTCTTGCCGCCCGGCTTCGGCGGCGTCGGGCTCGGCTCGTCGATCCAGCGCAGCCATCCGCCGCGCGACAGATGCGTGACCAGCCATAGGCCGTCACATTCCAGGCCGAGGAATTTGCCCCAGCGGCCCGCGCCGGTGACATCTCGACCGGACAGCGCGGTGACCGGGGGTTCGAACGTCTTGACGGCGCTCAGCGCGGCCACGTCGACGCGACCGACCACGGCGCCGACCGCATGCTCCCGGAGGAACTGAGCCAACGCCTCCACTTCCGGTAGCTCTGGCACGCGGTCCAGACTACCCAGCGCCACCGACAACCGGCCGGTTCGCGCGCGGCGGACGGCTCACGCGCCGCGGCGCAGCAGGTAGATGTCCATGATCCAGCCCTTGCGGTCGCGCAACTCGGCGCGGCGGCGGACGATCTCCTCCCGCACCGCGGCCAGCGGTCCCTCGATCAGCGTCTCGTCCGGCATGCCGAGGTAGGCGCCCCACCAGATGTGCACGTCCTGCTCCTGAACGGCGGTGAACGAGCAGTCGCCGTCCAGCATCACCAGCGTGTTCTCCGCGCCGAGGCCCTCCTCGCGCAGGCGGCGGCCGGTGGTGATGCGCACCGGCTCACCGATCCCGTGCAACACCACGCGATGCCGTGCGGCCAGCGCCTGCGCGCTGGTGATGCCGGGCACGACTTCGTACTCGAAGCTCACCACGCCGCGGGCGAGCACCCGATCGATCATCCGCAGCGTGCTGTCGTACAGCGCGGGATCACCCCAGACCAGGATGCCGCCGACGCCGTCGGCCGCGGCGAACGCCGATTCCAGCAGCGCCGAGCGGCGATCGTGCCAGTCGTCGACCACGTCCAGGTAGTCGGCGGGCGTCCGGTCCCGGGGCGGATCGGCGATCGGGACGATCCGGTACGGCCGGTCCAGGTGGGCCTCCAGGATCGCCGTGCGCACGTCGACCAGCTCCCGTTTCGCCTCGCCCTTGCCGATGACGAAGAACGTCTCGACCTGACGCATGGCTTTGACCGCCTGCACGGTGACCTGGTCGGGATCACCGGCGCCGATGCCGATCACGAAGAGCTTGCGCATGCGCTCGAGCTTGCCAGGCCCGCACACGACCACGGCGGCCAGGCGGCGCCCAGGACGCGCCCGATCGGCTCACCGAGCGCGGATGGACGACGACTAGAGTTGCCAGACGTGGCTCATGACGCGCTCGATCCGGCATCGGCTCCCGACACGCAGTACGAGGACTTGCTCCGGCTGGTGCTTAGGTCCGGCACGAAGAAAGCCGATCGCACCGGCACCGGGACGCGCAGCATCTTCGGCCACCAGTTGCGCTACGACCTCTCGGCCGGGTTTCCGCTGGTCACCACGAAGAAAGTGCATCTGAAGTCGATCGTGTACGAGTTGCTGTGGTTCCTGCGCGGCGACTCCAACATCGGCTGGCTGCGCGAACACGGCGTCTCCATCTGGGACGAGTGGGCCGACGCCGACGGCGAGCTCGGCCCGGTCTACGGCGTGCAGTGGCGGTCGTGGCCCACGCCCGACGGCACCCACATCGATCAGATCTCCCAGGTGTTGCAGACCCTGCGCACCGACCCGGATTCCCGGCGCATCATCGTCTCGGCGTGGAACGTCGCCGAGTTGGACAAGATGGCGCTGGCACCCTGCCACGCGTTCTTCCAGTTCTACGTGGCCGACGGCAAATTGTCCTGCCAGCTCTACCAGCGCAGCGCCGACCTGTTCCTGGGCGTGCCGTTCAACCTCGCCAGCTACGCCCTCCTGACGCACATGGTCGCCCAGCAGACCGAACTGCTGCCGGGCGAGTTCATCTGGACCGGCGGCGACTGCCACATCTACGACAACCACCTCGAGCAGGTCGCCGAGCAACTCCGGCGCGACCCCTACCCGTTCCCCACGCTGCGGCTGCACCCGGCGCCGACGCTGTTCGACTACCGCTACGAGGACGTGGAAATAGTCGGCTACCGGCACCATCCGGCCATCAAGGCCCCGGTGGCGGTGTGAACGAAGGCCGCACGATCGGGCTGATCTGGGCGCAGACTCTCGACGGGGTGATCGGATACCGCAACACCATCCCCTGGCGACTGCCCGAGGACATGGCGCAGTTCAAGGACGTCACCTGGGGACATCCCGTGATCATGGGCCGACGGACCTGGGATTCGCTGCCGCCGCGGTTCCGGCCTCTGGCCGGGCGGCGCAACATCGTGGTGACCAGGCAGCCGGATTGGTCGGCCGACGGCGCCGAGCGCGCGTCCTCGGTGCCGGAGGCGCTGGCCGCCTGCGCCCCGGACGCGGTCTGGGTCGCCGGGGGCGGCGAGATCTATCGCGCCGCGCTCGAGTTCGCGACCGACCTGCGCGTCACCGAGATAGATACCGCGGTCGAGGGCGACGCCTTCGCGCCGTCGATCGGACCGGAGTGGCGGCCCGACGACCCGGAGCCCTGGCGCACCTCGACCACCGGTCTGCGCTTCCGAATCCGGCACTACACCCGGCAGCCGATGGCCTAGCGGAAAGCCACACCGCGCGAGCCCCGGAACGCCGTCCCGACGCGCGGGCCGGTGAAACCCGGCCCGCGCCGCAGCCGACTCGGGCATACTCCTCGATATGCGGCGGCCGGACCCCGCGTCCGGCCGAACGCCTCGAGCCGTTGCCACCAGCCCGGCATCGGCTGTGGTGATCTGCGAAAGGCGGTCCATGGAAAAGAAATCGCTGACTGCGGTAGCGCGCCAGCAACTGAAGCTGGCGACCCTCGCCACGAGCGGACGCAGTTCCCAGACAATCTATGGCGGCCACACGCATACGCTGCGGCAGACGGTGGTCGGCCTGACGGCCGGGCACAGCCTCGCCGAGCACGACAACACCGGTGAGGCCACCTTGCTGGTGCTCAGCGGCACACTGATCCTGCTCAGCGGCGCCAACGAATGGAAAGGCTCGGAAGGCGACCTGATCGTGGTGCCCAAGGCGCGCCACAGCGTCAAGGCCATCGACGACGTCGCGTTCCTGCTGACCGTAGCGATGTAGCCGCCGCCACGCGGGTCCACGCCGCGGCCGACCCGGCCGGGCGTTAGGGTGTCGATCATGGGTGAGCCGCAGCCGATCCTCGAACCGCTCACGCCGTCGGCGATCTTCTTGGTCGCCACGATCGACGAGGGCGGCGAAGCGGCAGTCCGCGACCTGCTCGCCGACATCACCGGTTTGCGCCGCTCGGTGGGCTTCCGCCTGCCCGGTGCGAACCTGACCTGTGTCGCCTCGATCGGCTCCGACGCCTGGGACCGGCTCTTCGCCGGGCCGAAACCCGCTGAGTTGCATCCTTTTCCCGGGTACGTCGGCGCCCGCCACACCGCGCCCGCGACACCGGGCGACCTACTGTTCCACATCAAGTCCGAAGTCCAGGACGCCTGCTTCGAACTGGCCATGGCCATCGCCGACCGGCTGGCGGGCGCGGGGAAGATCGTGGACGAGACCGTCGGCTTCCGCTACTTCGAACAGCGCGACCTGCTCGGTTTCGTGGACGGCACCGAGAACCCGGAGGGCCGCGCGGCCGCCGCGGCCGCGCTGGTGGGCGACGAGGATCCCGATTTCACCGGCGGCAGCTAC
The DNA here is from genome assembly GCF_009829325.1 of Nocardia sp. CY41. Lineage (GTDB taxonomy): Bacteria > Actinomycetota > Actinomycetes > Mycobacteriales > Mycobacteriaceae > Nocardia. The sequence continues at coordinate 28,086 of NZ_VUOS01000015.1, read as the reverse complement.
GTGATCGTGCAGAAGTACACCCACCCGCTGGCGGACTGGCGGGCGCTGTCGGTCGAGGAGCAGGAGCGCGTGATCGGCCGCACCAAGCTGGACGACTTCGAGCTCCCCGACGAGATCAAGCCCGCCGACTCGCACGTCGAGATGAACACGCTGATCGATCCGGACGGCACCGAACGCCAGATCCTGCGCGGCAACATGCCCTTCGGCAGCGTGCGCGACGGCGTGTTCGGCACCTACTACATCGCCTACGCCGCCACGCCGAGCGTCACCGAACGCATGCTCACCCGCATGTTCCTCGGCACCGGCGAGGCCGCCTACGACCGCATCCTCGACTTCTCCGTCGCACACACCGGCACGTCGTTCTTCGCACCCACCGTCGATTTCCTCGACGACCTGCCGCCCGCACCGTGGGAGGCGACGGACGTCGCGGTGTCCGTGGACACCGACGGCGCCGGCCTCGCAAGTCCGCCCGGCACCGGCGCGCCCTCCGGCGACGGCGTCCTCGGTATCGGCTCGTTGAAAAGGAGCATCCGGTCATGAACAACCTCCATCGCGAACTCGCGCCGATCACCGCCGAGGCGTGGGCGGCCATCGAGGAGGAGGCGACGCGCACGTTCAAGCGGCACATCGCGGGCCGTCGCGTCGTCGACCTGTCCGGGCCGCACGGCGTCGACTACTCCGCGGTGGGCACGGGGCGCACCACACCGATCGACTCGCCCGATGCCGGGGTCTTCGCCCGTCAGCGGGTGGTCGCGCCGCTGGTCGAACTGCGCGTGCCGTTCACGCTCTCCCGCGAGGAACTCGACAACGTGGAGCGCGGCGCGCAGGACACCGACCTGGACCCGGTGAAGGACGCCGCGAAGAAGATCGCGTTCGCCGAGGACCGGGCGATCTTCGAGGGGTACCCGGCCGCGCACATCACCGGCATCCGGGCCGCCTCGTCCAACGAGCCGATCACGCTGCCCAGCGACACCCGGCTGGTGCCCGAGGCGATCGCGCAGGCGTTGAGCGCCCTGCGGCTGGCCGGCGTCGACGGACCGTATTCGGTGCTGCTCAGCGCCGATCTGTACACGGCGGTCAGCGAGACCTCCGACCACGGGCACATGATCCGCACGCACATCGAGCGCCTGATCCCGGAAGGGGAGATCATCTGGGCGCCCGCCATCGACGGCGCGATCGTGCTCACCACCCGTGGCGGCGACTTCGATCTGCGCATCGGCCAGGACCTGTCCATCGGCTACCTGTCGCACGACAGCACGTCGGTGCAGCTGTACTTCCAGCAGAGTCTGACGTTCCTGGTGTACACCGCCGAGGCCGCGGTCCCGCTGACCCTGTGACCGCCCCGGCCACATCTGGGAAACGGCCAGGTGTGCGCAGGTGCGCGGAGGCGGTAGCGTGAGCCGGAAATGCGGCACGGACAGGCAGGTGAGATGACAACGGTGCGGGCAGGTGTCGTCCCGACGCAGCGCGCAGCCCTCTACAGCGTGCTCGGCATCGTGGCGACCGTCGCCATCTGCGGCTCGTTCGTCGTCGCGTTCGGCGTGAATCGGGTGTTCACCGGCCTGCTGGCCGGCGCCGTCGTCGGCATCGCCGTGCTGGCCGCGCTGTTCACCAGGGACGCCGTCGTGCTCACCGATCACGCCATCTACCGGCGCAAGCCGTGGACGGTGTCCAGCATTCCGTGGGACCGGGTGGTGGCCGGGCGATTCACCCTCGACGAGCGCGCCCGCTGGTCGCTGGCGCTGGATCTGTCCGGTGGCGACGAACCGCACGGCGAGCTGGTCCTGTTGTCCATCCCGCCGGTGGTCCGTCCGGTCGCGGGCGCTTACGACCTGCGTAAACGCGATCAGGTCATGGAGATCCGGGCGGTTCTGCGGCACAAGCGCGTTCCGGTGACCGTGCTTCCGCAGATCGCGGGGGCGTTGCAGGAACACTGGCAGATCGCGCCGCCGACGCACTGAGATCCCGGCCGCTCGGGAGCACGCGGATGCGGGACGCCGTGCGCCGGTATCGGTTACGTTGACAGACGTGTCCATGCCGAAGGGCGCCAACGTGCCCGTGCCGAGTTCCGCCGTCCGGATCGAAGTGGGGTGGCGGGGCGCGCCGGACGCCGACGCTTCCGCACTGCTCGTGGCGTCCGGGAAAGTGCGATCCGACAGCGATTTCGTCTTCTACAACCAACCAGCCCACCCTTCCGGCGCCGTCCGGTACGAGGGCAAACGGCCCGGTTCGACGGTGCTGGATGTGCTGGTCGCGGACTTGACGCGGATCGAGCCGCAGATCGACGGCATCGTCGTCGCCGCATCGACCGAGGGCGGCGCCGTCGGGCTGCTGGACGGGCTGTTCGTGCGAGTCGTCGAGGTGGGCAGCGAATCCGAGGTGGCCCGCTTCGACAGCATCGGCGCGACGAGCGAGACCGCGGTGGTGCTCGGCGAGCTGTACCGGCGCGACGGTGGGTGGAGGTTCCGCGCGGTGGGCCAGGGGTACACCTCCGGTCTGGCCGGGCTGGCCACCGACTACGGGATCTCGGTGGACGAGGCGCCCGCCCCGCCCCACGAATACGCGCCGCCCCCACCACCGCCTGCGCCATCGCACGAGTTCACCCCGCCACCGCCGCCGACCGGAGCGGTGCCGCCGGAGCCCGGCCGCGGTCGGTCCGCGCTGCCACCGCTCACCCCCACGGCGGAATCGAACCTGCGCACTTCGCCGGAGGTTCCGCGTGCGGGCGGATTCGTCCCGCCTGAGGCAGGATCGGCCGATTCCGCACCGAGTCCCTCCGATTCTTCCGGCGCGTCCTGGCGAAGCCACGCGGCACCGCCGCACGGTCAGCACGCCCCGGCGGGCGGGTACTCGGCTCCCTCCGACCGGCCCGCGGCTCCGCAGTATCCGACGCCGGGCGGCTCCGCGGCACCGCCGGACCACCCCGCGCCACCGCCGGGCCAGTACACACCGTCGGCGGGTCGGTATGGGGCACCCCACATAAGCCCGCCTCCACCAGTCCATTACGCGCCGCCCAGCCAGTACCCGGCGTCGGGGCAGTACCCGCCGGCTCGCATGCCCGCGCCTGCGGCGGGACAGCCGGTTCCGCCGATTGGCAACGCTTCCGGGGCGCAACCTTCCGGCCGACTCGCGCTGACGATGGCGTCCCCCTCGGTGTCGCTGACCGCGCACGGCGCGAACTCCGGCATCATGCGAATCAATCTGGACTGGACCGCATCCGGCATATCGGGCCCGGCCGCGCTGGATCTCGACCTGTGCTGTTTCTGGGAACTGGCGGATGGGCGTAAGGGGGATATCCGTCCGGTCGGCGATTTCGGGTCGCTGGAGCGGCCGCCGTTCATCCGATTGGACGCGGACGACCGTTCCGGGGCGAGCGCCGGTGGGGAGAACCTGGAGGTCGATCTCGGTCACGCGGCAGCGCTCCGCCGAATACTGGTCTTCGCCACGCTGTACGACGGCGCGGCCGACCTGCGCGGCATCCGGGTGACCGCGACGCTGTACCCGGCGAGCGCCCCACCGATCGAACTGAGCGTCGACGGTTGCGCGGACGGATCCCGGGACGTGGTGCTGGCGCTCGTCGAGAACACCGGCGCGGAACTGGTGGTGCGCCGGGAGGGCCGCTTCGTCCCACCGCCGCCGAACCGGCCGCGCTGGGGCGTGACCGAGGTCGACAAGGCATACGGCTGGGGGCTGGACTGGGTCCGGGGCACCGGCAAGTCCTGAGCTTCAGGACGCGGGCGCCGCGATCCGGTCCAGCAGCACGACCGCCTCGGCTCGCAGGGCGTCGAGATCGCCGGGCCAGCCGAGCGTGCGCAGCACCGCGGCCGGGATGGTCCGCTCCGCGTGCTTCGGCGCGGCGCCCTCGTCCGAGCGGATGCCGATCACCGTCTCCACCAACCGGAACGGCAGCGATTCGGTGCCCGGCACGCTCGCCGCACTCCCCTCGGCCAGCACCTGCGCGGCCAACGTCTCGTAATGTCCGCGCAATTCGTCGCGGCGCAGGCGGAACGCGGCGAAGCGCTCGGTCCGCAGTTCCGGGAGCAGGTACAGCGCACCCAGATTCCAGCGCGACGCGCACAACTGCCGCACGTCGAAAAGCGCCAGCGCGTACAGCCGGACCGGCGCGGGCTCGCGCTGCGCGCGCAGCCGTTCGGCCAGCTCGATCGGCGCGGCCACGGTTTCGGCGAGCAAGGCGTCGAGGATGTCGTCCTTGGCCGCGAAGTGGTGATACAGCGAGGCCTGGCGGATGCCGACCGCGTCGGCGATCGCGCGGGTGGAGGTATTGGCGTACCCGTTGGTGGTGAACAGTTCGCCTGCGGCGTCGAGGATTTCGGCGCGCGGCGTGGATCCGCGTCGGCGTCGCTGCTCGACGCGCGGCCGTCCTGGACCGAGGTTTGCCACGGGCCCATTCTGGCAGGTCGGCGCGCGGACGCTCCGGTGCGGTCGGCGTCCGCTCGAGCACGGCGCTCGGCCCGGTGCGTTTTCTGTCACTTGATAGAAATAACGGCAACACAGAAGTTACCGGGGGACGCAGAAGCGATACACACAGGTCACCGGAAGCGCGATCAGGACCGCAAAACTGTCGTCTGATAGTTATTGGTCGCACGCCGAAGGACCGCCCATGGCAACCACGCTCGCCCCGACCCCACCGCCCGATCTCACCGGCGACGGCGCCGACCTCGCCCGGTTCGGCTACCAGCCCGTTCTGCACCGCAAGCTCGGCCGCTACGCCTCCTTCGCGGCCGGCTTCTCCTTCGTCTCCATCCTGACTACGATCTTCCAGTTCTTCGGCTTCGGCTATTCGTTCGGCGGAGCCGCCTTCTTCTGGACCTGGCCGATCGTGTTCGCCGGACAGTTCCTCGTGGCGCTCAACTTCGCCGAACTGGCCGCGCGCTACCCGATCTCGGGGTGCATCTACCAATGGTCACGGCGGCTGGGCGGTGAACTCGTCGGCTGGTTCGCGGGCTGGATGATGATCATCGCGCAGATCGTCACGGCCGCCGCGGCGGCGATCGCGCTTCAGGTGGTGCTGCCCTCGATCTGGAGCGGATTCCAGTTCGTCGGCACGGACACCGCGCTCACCTCGCCGTCCGGCGCGACCAACGCCGTGCTGCTGGGCAGCATCCTGCTCGTGGTCACCACGCTGATCAACGTCCTCGGCATCGACCTGATGGCGCGGATCAATTCGATCGGCGTCACCGTGGAGATCGTCGGCGTGCTCGCGATCATCGCGCTGTTCTTCACCACCGCCGAGCGCGGACCCGGCGTGGTGCTGCAGACCGATCAGGCCGCGCCGGGTCCCTATTGGGCCGCGTTCCTGGTGTCCGGGCTCATGGCGGCCTATGTCATGGTCGGATTCGATTCCGCGGGCGAGCTTTCCGAGGAGACCAAGAACCCGCGCCGGGTCGCGCCCCGCACCATTCTCACCGCGCTGTCGGTCTCGGCGCTGGGCGGCGGGCTGATGCTGCTGGGCGCGCTGATGGCCGCGCCGAGTCTGTCCGACGGCGCGCTGGCCTCCGACGGCCTCGCCTACGTGCTCACCGCGAAGCTGGACAGCCCGGCGGGCAAGGTGCTGCTCGGCTGCGTGGCGGTCGCGATCACCGTGTGCACCTTGGCGATCCAGACCGCGGGCTCGCGGCTGATGTTCTCCATGGCGCGCGACGGCAAGCTGCCGTTCGCCGCCCGGCTCGCCGCGGTGCACCCGCGGTACGGCACTCCGGTGCTGCCCGCCGTCGTGATCGGCGCGCTCGGCATCGGCCTGCTGGTGCTCAATCTCGGCAACGCCGCGATCTTCGCGACGCTGGCGAGCGTCTGCATCGTGACGCTGTATCTGGCCTACCTGCTGGTGACGGTGCCGCTGCTGGTCCGCCGGATCACCGGTCTGCCCGACGCGGGCACCGACGCGCGGCTGTTCGGCCTGGGGCGGTTCGGTATTCCGGTCAACGCGCTCGCCGTGATCTGGGGCGTCGCGATGGTGGTGAACCTGGCCTGGCCGCGGGCCGAGGTCTACACCCCGGACGGCGGCGGTTGGTGGATGCTCTGGGCCGCACCGCTTTTCGTGGTGCTGGTGCTCGCCATCGGTGTCCTGGTGCACCGGTTCGTGGTCGGCTGGTCGCGTCCGGTCGCGAACGCCGAACCCGCACCGCAACCGGCCTGAACGCCCGATGCGGCGGTGCCTGCCCGCACCGCCGCCCACGCCGACGAACCGGCATCCGAAAGGACACACCGTGACAAGCACTGCGGACACCTCCGGCGCGCGAGCGCACGCACGGGCGCAGGCCGCGGCGGCGGCGATCGCGACGCCCACGCTGCCCGCCGAGATCGACTCCGCGCGCATCACCTTCGCGCAGCGGATCCCAGCGGGCGGATACGCGAACATCGCGCTCGGGCGCGGCACCCGCGTCCGCCTGTCCGATCCCGCCGGCGCGGCGTGCGCGCACCTGCTCCTGGTGCGCACCGACGCGCCATGGGAGCGCCTTAATGTCGCCGACACGGTCAAGGTGCCGTGGCAGGCGTACCTGGGCAGCGGTCATCCGTTGCTGTCGGACCAGGGCCGGGTGCTGGCCACCGTGCTCACCGACACCTCTGGCCACCACGACGCGCTCTGCGGGCCGACCGGCCGGGCTCGCCATTCGCTGCGCCTAGCGGGCGCCAAGCACGGCCTGGAACCCCGAGACATCGGGCCGACGGTCTCGTTCTTCCGCGGCGTGCGCGTGGAGCGCGACGGCGCCCTCGTCCCGATCGGAAGCGCCGCCGCGGGCTCGTCCGTCGATCTGCTCGTGCACCTGCCGGTCACCGTGCTGGTCGCCAACTCCGCGCACCCGCTCGACGACCGGCCCGCGACGGACCTCGACGTCGTCGCGTGGGCCGCGCCGGAAGACCTCGCAGTACCCGGCAACGACGACCCGGAATATCGGCGGGCCGTGCAGAACACCGAACAAGCCTGGGCGGCCGCCCTGACCCTGGAGGCAATCGCATGACCACGGCCCGCGCCATCGTGCTCGACGAGACCGTCCCCGCCCGCTCGCCGTGGTCGGCGGTGGTCCGGGCGGGTGAGTACCTGGAGATCATCGATCTGCACGGCAACCAGGCGGTGGACTGCCTGCTGTACTCGGCGGCCGACCACTCCGACCGCTACAGCGCGCAGGCCACGATCGCCGCACAGCGCAACATCTTCCTCACCACCGGCAGCGTGCTGCTGACCGACGCGGGAACGGCGCTGATGACCGTGGTGGCCGACGAGGTCGGCAACCACGACACCATCGCGGGCGCCTGCTCGCAGGAGTCCAACACGTTGCGCTACGGACACCACACCCGCCACCAGCACGCCTGCGTGGAGAACTTCCTCACCGAAGCCCTGCGCTGGGGCCTGGGCAAACGCGACCTGGTGTCCAACATCAACTGGTTCATGAACGTTCCGGTGGAGGCGGACGGCACGCTGGGCATCGTGGACGGATTGTCCGCGCCGGGCAAGCGGGTCACGCTGCGGGCCGAGATCGACACGCTGGTGCTGGTCTCGAACTGCCCGCAGATCAACAACCCGTGCAACGGCTTCGAACCGACGCCGGTGCGCATGGTGGTGTCGCGATGACCGTCGCCGCACTACCGCTCGCCGCGACGGCGCAGCCCGAACCGGCGCGATCCGGTCGAGTCGAGGTGGTCCGCCCAGGCATGCTCACCACCGTGCAGGACTGGCCGGGGCGGGTCGGGTACTGGCATATCGGCGTGCCGCCATCGGGACCGATGGACGATCTGTCCTTCCGTCTGGGCAATCGCGCGCTCGGCAACGAGGAGGGCGCCGCCGGACTGGAATGCACCCTCGGGGGTCCCGCGCTCCGGTTCACGGCGGCCACCTGGGTCTGTGTCACCGGAGCACCGGCGGAGGTGACCGTCGACGGTGTCGCGGCGGCGCAGTGGCGAACCGTGCTTGTGCCCGCGGGCGGCGTGCTGGACGTCGGCGCGGTGCGCGGGCCGGGCATGCGCTGCTACGTGCTGATCGCGGGCGGCATCGACGTGCCCGAATACCTCGGCAGCGCCGCCGTCTTCACCCTCGGCCGATTCGGCGGCGGCACCGGCGGCGCGCTGCGCACCGGCGCGTCGCTGGCGCTGGGCGTGCCCCGCGGCCGGGTCGCCACCGCCGTGCCGATGGACGAACAACCCGTGCTCACCCGTCGCTGGGAACTCGCGGTCACCGAGGGTCCGCACGGCGCGCCGGAGTTCTTCACGCGCGCCGACTTCGAGACCGTCCTCGGCACCGATTACGAAGTGCACTTCAACTCCGACCGCACCGGCGTCCGGCTGATCGGGCCGAAGCCGGAATGGGCGCGCACCGACGGCGGCGAGGCGGGACTGCACCCGTCCAACATCCATGACACCCCGTATTCGGTCGGCGCGCTGGACTTCACCGGCGACACGCCCATCCTGCTGGGTCCGGACGGGCCGAGCCTCGGCGGCTTCGTCTGCCCGGTCACCGTTGTCGCGGCCGACCGCTGGAAGCTCGGTCAGCTGTCCCCCGGTGACCGCGTGCGGTTCGTCCCGGTGCGCGGCGACCGCGCCGCCTCGATCCGGGAACTCGGTCCGGCACGGCGCGCCGCGTGGCCGACAGTGCTGTCCACGGGCGGCGACGGCGACGACGGGGTGTTGCGCCGCGCCGAGGCCGATGACGAGACCGCGGTGACCTACCGGCGCGCGGGCGACGACGGCGTGCTCGTCGAATACGGCGCCATGACGTTGGACCTCGGCCTGCGCGCCCGTGTGCACGCTCTGCACCAGCACCTGCTCGCGGCCGGGGTGCGCGGCGTGACCGAGCTGACCCCCGGCATCCGGTCGTTGCAGATCCGGGTCGACCCGCACGTGCTGTCCGTGCCCGTACTGCTGGACCTGCTCGCCGAGTCGGAGGCGCAGCTGCCCGCCTCCGATCGGCTCGTGGTGCCCAGCCGGGTGGTCCATCTGCCGCTGTCCTGGGACGACCCGTCCACCCGCGAGGCGATCACCCGCTACATGCACGGTGTGCGCGCCGACGCGCCGTGGTGCCCGTGGAACATCGAGTTCATCCGCCGCATGAACGGTTTGGCTTCCGTCTCCGACGTCTACGACACCGTCTTCGGGGCCGAGTACCTGGTTCTCGGCCTCGGCGATGTCTACCTCGGCGCGCCGGTCGCCACCCCCACCGATCCGCGGCACCGGCTGGTGACCACGAAGTACAACCCCGCCCGCACCTGGACGCCGGAGAACGCGGTCGGCATCGGCGGCGCGTATCTGTGCATCTACGGAATGGAGGGGCCGGGCGGCTATCAATTCGTCGGGCGCACCACCCAGGTGTGGAATCACCGGGCCGGTGCGGCGCCGGGAGTCTCCCCTGGAGCGGACCGTGCCACGTCAGGAGCCGAAACACCCTGGCTGTTGCGTTATTTCGACCGCATCCGCTGGTATCCCGTCGAGTCGGAGGAACTCCTCGACCTGCGCGCCGATTTCGCGGCGGGCGACGTGCGGGTGCGGGCCGAGGACGGCGAATTCCGCCTGGCGGACTACCGGGCCTTTCTCGCCGAGAACGCCTCGTCCATCGAGTCGTTCCGCGCGAAACAAGCCGAAGCCTTCACCGCCGAACGGAATTCCTGGCGCTCGGCGGGTGAGTTGTCGGGTTGAGGTCCGAGCGCAGGTCGCGGTCGTTCACCTGGTTCAGGCCGGAACAGCGGCGACGGCTTCGATCTCGCACACGGCGCCCGGCACCGCGAACCCCGCGACCTGCACGACGGTGATCGCCGGCGGGTTCGGGCGGCCGCCCCACACCTCGCTGAACGCGGCGAATCCCTCCTGCATCGATTCGCCTTCGCGGACCAGGATGGTCCACTTCACCACGTGCTCGATCGACGCGCCCGCGGCGGCCAGGCAGGTCTGCAGATTGGCCAGGGCTCGGCGGGTCTGTTCGGCCACGCCGGGACCGACCACGCGACCGGTGGCGTCGACGCCGTTCTGTCCGCCCACGTAGATCGTGTCCGCCGCGGCCGACACCCGGACGACCTGGGTGAAAGCCGGGCTGCTGTGCAGGGTTTCGGGATTGATGTGCGTGATCGTCATGCCAGCACTGTAACCAGTTAAACTAGTGTCATGCAATCCCGCGCCAGCCTGCCACCCGACCTGCGCCGCCGCTTCCGCACCGGACGCGCCGCCCTCGACCTCGTGCACACCGGAGGCGAGGGCGAGCTCGCGGCGTGGGAAATCGTGCACACCGTCGCGGACCTGCGCCACTACCTGGCGGTGATCCTCGAACTGGACGAGCCGGCCGCCGCCGAATCGGATCTGGCGACGATGCGGACCCTGCGGGCCGCGATCACCAGCGCGGCGTACGGCCTGGCCGCCGGAACAGCGTTGCGCCCGGCGGACGTCGCGGCGATCAACGCCGTAGCCGCGCAGCCCCCGCTGATCCCGGAACTGCGGACCGACCGCAGCGCGGGCTATGCGCGACCGACGGCGGCCGCGGCGTTGTCCACGCTCGCCCGGGACGCCGTCGACCTGTTCTCCGGCCCGCTGTCCGGCCGCATCCGCGTCTGCGCCGCCGACGACTGCGGCCTGCTGTTCGTCGACGCGTCGCGTCCCGGCCGCCGCCGCTGGTGCTCGATGGACCGCTGCGGCAACCTCAGCAAGGTCCGCCGCTACCGCGGGCAGGACTGACCCACGCCACGAGTGTCACAGTCCGTGCCCGCACGTCGTCGTCTCGATGAAAGCGATGGGAACGCCCCATCGGCACCGACGAGATCGGAGACAGTCATGACCGCGAAGGTTCTGGTCACCGGCGGCACCGGCACCCTGGGCCGCGAGGTGCTGCCCCTGCTGCGCGAAGCGGGCGCCGACGTGCGCGTGCTGAGCCGCACCGAACGCCCCGCGCACGACGGCGTCGAATTCGTCGCGGGAGACCTGCTGCAGGACAAGGGCATCGATGCGGCGGTGGCCGGCGCGGGCACCATCTTGCATCTGGCGGGCGACGCGAAAGGCGACGACGTGGCCACCGCGAATCTGCTGCGGGCGGCGTCGGCCGCCGGTGTCGGGCACATCGTCTACATCTCGGTGACCGCCGCGGAGTTGCTTCCGCTGACCTACTTCCGCGCGAAGTTCGCCGCCGAGCAGGCCGTGGCCGCGTCGGGCATTCCCTACACCACGCTGCGCGCGGCGCAGTTCCACGACTTCGTGCCGAAGCTGGTGGACACGATGCTGAAATCGCCGGTGCTGCCGATTCTGGGCGGGGTGCGCCTGCAGCCGGTGCATGTGCGCGAGGTGGCGGCGCGGCTGGCCGAGCTGACGGTGGGCGCGCCCGCCGGGCGGGTGGCGGATCTGGTCGGACCCGAGATCATCGGCATGCGTGAGCTGGTCCGCGACTACCTGGCCACGCTGGGCAAGAAGCGCGCGCTGCTGACCATGCCATTGCCGGGCAAGGCCGGCCGGGTGTACCGCGCGGGCGAGAACCTGATCACCGACGGAGCCGACGTCGGCAAGCTGACCTGGGCTGATTACCTCGCCGAGCGAGCAGGCGCGGTCCGGGCAGGATGATCGTGGACAACGATCACCGTCTTTCCCTGGGCGTGTCCGTCGGCGACGTGGCCCACCGCCGCGGAGGCCGCGACCAGGGGATGGCGGCGTTCGATCACCGGGCGCAGCTTTCCCTCGGCGGCCAGCCCGGCCAGGAACTCGAGGTCCGCCCGGCGCGGCCGCATGAGCAGAGGCCGCATGGTCTGGCTCACCACCAGGCCGGTCAACATCACCTTGGCGACCCACACCAGTGGTCCGACCCAGTCTCCGCCGGGCACCCCCGCCGAGGAGACGAAGACGCCTTCCGGCGCGAGCACCCGGCGGCAGGCGGTCAGCGCTCGGTTGCCCACCAGATCGAGTAGCACGTCGTAGCGGCCCGGCTCGCGCGTGAAATCCGCGGTGGTGTAGTCGATCACCCGATCTGCGCCCAGCGAGCGCACCACCTCGACGTGGCGCGTGCTGCAGACCGCCGTCACCTCGGCGCCGAGCGCCTTGGCGACTTGGACCGCGGTCGTTCCGACGCCGCCGGAGGCGCCGTTGATCAATACCGCCTGCCCGGCGCGCAACCCGCCGACGTCCCGCAAGCCCTGCAGCGCGGTCATTCCCGCGTCCGGCAGGGCGGCGGCCTCCGCCATGGTCAGCCCGGCGGGCACCCGGGCGAGTCGCTCGATCGGGACGCGCACGTATTCGGCGAACGCGCCCGCGTCCACCGCACCGAACACCGCGTCGCCGGCGGTGAATTCGCCTGCTTCCGGCCCGGCCTCCACCACGTCACCTGCGAAATCATGGCCGATGACGGGGTCTTTCGGCCTGCGCAGCCCGAAACCGAGCCGGATGGCGTACGGCTTGCCGGTGAGCAGGTGCACGTCGCCGCTGCACACCGCCGCCGCGCGCACCCGAACGAGCACCTCACCCGCGCCCACGGCGGGTCGCGGCACCTGCTGCGTTCGCAGAACTTCGCTGGAGCCGTAGCGCGGGGCGACGATCGCGGTCATCGTCGCGCACTCGGGGGTGGATTGCGGGCGGTCTGCCTCGGACATGACGTTCCTCGTCTGCGCAGGGCACTTACAGCGTAAGTGCGAGAGCGCCGACGGTACGCTTACACCGTAAGTGCGTCAAGAGAGGAATCCATGCCCGAGGCTCGCGCGCCGCTCACCAGGGACGCGGTGCTGCGCGCCGCCGTCCGGCTCGCCGACGAGCACGGACTGGCAGCGCTGTCCATGCGACGGCTGGCGCAGACGCTCGGCGTCGAGGCGATGTCGCTGTACAACCACGTGCGCAACAAGGACGACCTGCTCGACGGCATCGCCGATCTGGTGATCGCGGAGATGGCCCCGCCCGCCGTCGGCGGCGACTGGAAGGCCGCCTTGCGCGCCAGGTCGATATCGGCCCACGAGGTGCTGCTGCGTCATCCGTGGGCAACCGGGCTGATCGGCACCAGGATCAACGTCGGCCCGGCCATGCTGCGCTACATCGACGCCACCGTCGGCTGCCTGCGCGAGGCCGGTTTCTCGTTGCCCGAAGCAGACCGTGCCTGGAACGCGCTGGACAGTCACCTCTACGGCTTCACCTTGCAGGAGCTGAACTTTCCGCTACAACCGGCCGAATACTCCTCCGCCGCACAACAGTTCTTAACGCTCATCCCCGCCGAGGAGTATCCACACATGAACGCGCTCGCTCAGCTGGTGATCGACGGAAAGCACTCGGGTATCGCCGATTTCGGGTTCGGCCTGGAACTGATCCTGGACGGCCTGGAACGACTGCTCACCGAGAAACCGGACTGACACTCAGTCCACCCGGAACGTCGCCTCCGGGTTGGAGGCGTCCCGGACGATGCGCAACGCCTCGGACAACGCCGCGAGTTGCTCTGGCGTGAGCAACCCGACGAGCCAGCGGTCGACGGCGGCGAGATAGTCCGGCAGCACCTGCGCGAGCCGCGCCGCACCCGCTTCGGTGAGCACCGCGTAGGCGCCACGCCGGTCCCCGGGATCCAGCTCGCGCACCACCAGCTCGCCGCGCGCCAGACGATCGACCAGCCGGGTGACGCCGCTGGTGGACAGCGCGGTCTGCACCGCCAGCTCCGACATGCGCAGCCGCCGCCCCGCCGAACGGCTCAGCCGCATCAGGGCGTTCACATCCAGCCCGGACAGGCCGTGCGCCTTCCACACCGGCTCCAGCTTGGTGACCACGCCGGCGTACGCCTCGAAGAACAGGCCCATCGTCGTCAGACGCGGATCGTCGAACAGCTCGTTCATGTCCATGAGGTGAACCTACCCGGATTGTTGCCGTGCGGATAGTTGACACGAGGAAGACTTTGGCGTAGAAATATGCATACGCATTATTCCTCGAAGCAACTAATGGAGGTTCTCATGTCGTCGACCGCCTGGATCGCCGGATTCCGCACCGCCGTGATCCGCCCGGACGAGCAGATCAAGTTCGCCGAGTCGCGCGCCTTCCGCGACCAGACAGTGCGCCAGGTCCTGCACCTGGCGGGCGGCGGTTCGCACGTGCGGATCGGGCTGACCAACCGCTATGGGACGGCGCCGTTGACGGTCGGCGCGGCACGAGTCGCCTTGCGCAAGACCGGCAGCGAGATCGTCGCCGAGACCGACACCACCCTCCGGTTCGGCGGCGCCGAGCAGGTCGTTGTCCCGGCAGGCGGCGAAGTGTTCAGCGACCCGGTGGAGCTGGCCGTCTCCGCGGGAACGGATCTGGCGTTGAGCCTCTACCTCCCCGGACCCACCGAGGTGGCGACCTTCTCGCACCAGCCCGCCGAAACCGCGTACATCGCGGACGGCGACGTCGCCTCCGAGGCCGCGCTCGGCACCGTCGAGGAGGTTCCCGTCCGGTTCTACGTGGCCGGCGTCGACGTGCTCGCACCCGCGGGAACCCCGGTGGCCGTGGCATTCGGCGATTCCTGGTTCGAAGGCGTCGGCACCACGCTCGGCGCCAACCGGCGGTCGGTGGACGTCCTCAACGCGCGACTGGACCGCGGCTGGGTGGTCAACCAGGGCATCGCCGGCAACCGGCTGCTGACCGACCAGGTGGGCGAGTCCGGCCTGGCGCGCTTCGACCGCGACGTGCTCGACGTTCCCGGTGTCACCAGCGTGCTGATCAATTTCGGCATCAACGATCTGAGCCTGGGCGGCATGCTCGGGCAACCGCCGGCGACCGCCGAGGAACTGATCGCGGGCTTCACGGCCCTCGCGCGGCGGGCCCACGCGGCGGGGCTCACCGTCCACGCCGCCACGATCGGCCCCTACGCCGGCGTCATCTACGAAGGTCTGCACGTCGACGTGGCGCAGCCCGCCCGTCGGCGGGTGAACGAGTGGCTACGCGGCACCGATGTCTTCGACTCGGTGTTCGACGTGGCGCGGGCGGTGGAGGACCCACAGCGTCCCGGCTTCATCCGTCCCGAGTTCGACAGCGGCGACGGCATGCACCTCAACGACGCCGGGGCTCGGGCGATGGCCGAAACCATCGACCTGGCAGCGCTTTCGGCCGACGACCGCGCCGCTAGGGCCGGAGCCCGCGCAGCATGATCTCGACGCCGCCGCGGAATTCCTCGTCGGCCGACATGGTCTTGGCCTGACCCGCGGTCTGCGCCAGATGCGGGTACCGCTCCGCGGGCAGGTCGGCCAGCACGATCGTCCCCTGCCCGCGCAGCGGCGCGTAGTGCTTGTTCTGGAGGTAGCCGATCAGGAAGGCGACCAGCGTGCGCTGGGCGATGACGCGGGCACTGCCGGTGAAACCTCCCTCGGTGAGCACCGCGAGCATCGCTTCCATCACGCGCAGCGATTCGACCGACGACTGCCGACGCCGCAGCACGATCGGCACGGCGGCCGGGTGGGCCGAGAATCCGTCCCGGATGTTCGCCATCAGGACCGTCGCCCGCTCCCGCCAGTCGCTTCCCTCCGGCAGCGACGTGTCGATCGCGGCGAACACCTGATCCGCCACCAGGACCTCCAATTCGTCGCGGTCGCGGACGTAGCGGTACAGGGCCATGGTGGCCATGCCCAGTTCCTTGGCCACCGCGCGCATGGTCAGAGCGGACAACCCTTCGCGATCGAGCACGGCGAGGGCCGCCGCGGCGAGATCGGCGGTGGTCAGCGAACGGGGGCGGGGCACGGATTGACAGCGTACGCGTTACGCGCATACTGGTCGTAGGCGTACAAGGTACACCTACGAAAGGAGCCCCCGATGTCGCTGCCGAGCGCTGTCTCGGACCGAATGCTGATCACCGTCTCCGGTGCGCAGATCCCGGTGCCGGACCCGGATCGTCTGATCCACCTGCAATTCCGGCGGTTCGCCGGATGCCCCGTATGCAACCTGCACCTGCGCTCGATCGTCACGCGTCACGCGGAGATCACCGCCGCGGGCATCCGCGAAGTCGTCGTGTTCCATTCCAGCGCGGCGGAATTGCGCAAGTACACCGCCGAACTGCCGCTGGACGTGATCGCCGATCCGGAGCGGAAGCTCTACCGCGAATTCGGCGTCGAGACCTCGCCCCGCGCGTTGCTCGACCCGCGCGGCTGGCCCGCCATCCTGCGCGGCGTGGCCCACGATGCCTACGCGGCGCTGCGCCGCAAACAGGCTGCACCGCCGACCGCGCCCGAGGGCGGCAGTCTCGGATTGCCCGCGGATTTCCTGATCTCCCCCGACGGACGCGTGCTCGCCGCGAAATACGGCACGCATGTGTACGACCAGTGGTCGGTCGACGAACTCCTCGCGCTCGTTCCGGCGGAGCGGCACGCATGAGGATTGCCGAAAGACCGCTTCTCGCCCGGGCGTTCGCGCTGCTTCCCGCTGGATTGCTCGCCGGAGCGTTCGGCTATGGGGCGGTCAACGTGGTCTACGCTTTCCGCAGAGTCCCGCTGGACGTGCGCTTCACCTTCCACACCGCGCTGATGAGCGTGAACGGTGTGGTCATGCAATCCCTGATGGGCCTGACCATTCTCAGCACACTCGTGCTCGCCATCCGCTCCACCGGCCGATTGCGCGTGCTCGCTGCCACAGCGAGCGCGCTCGCCGTAGCGGCCTTCCTCATCACCCGCCTCGGCAATGTCCCGATCAATCAGAAGATCAAGGTATGGGCCATCAGTGGCCCCCCGGCCGACTACGCCGACATCCTCGGCCGCTGGGAGGCCTTCCACTTCGCGCGCACCGCGTGCGCGCTGGTCGCCTTCCTCCTCGTCGTGGCGACGACGCTGCTCCCCGCGAAAGAAGCCCGCCCATGATGACAGTGGAACTGTTCGTTTCCGACCGCACTTGGACCGCCGACCGCAAACGCGCCCTCGCCGAACGCGTCTTGCGCGACCTCACCACCGAACCGGCCGCACCGGACGCGGTGCTGGCCAAAGCCCGTGAACTGACCCATGTGCTGGTGCGCGACGCCGAGGTGTGGGCGACCGGCGGCCCCGCCCTGGACGACGCGCCACGCTACCTGGCGCGCATCACGGTGCCCGGATCCTGGGCCAACAACAGCGAGTTCGGCCGCCACGTCATCCCGCTCGTCACCCATGCCATCGCCGAATGCGAGGCGGACCCCGCCCGCATGACCCGCGCGCCGCACTGTGTGGTCCAGATCGTCGGCCTGCGCGAGAACAACTTCGGCGCTTTCGGCCACCCGCTCACCACCACCGAGATCACCAAACTGATGACGGAGGACTTCCGCGCCTCCGGCGACCGGCCCGAAGCCCCGGAAGGTCATGCCGTCGACCCCGTCTGCGGCATGACCGTCGACCTCGCCACCGCCCGCTTCACTCTCACCCACGACGGCACCGACTACGCCTTCTGTGCCCCGGCCTGCCGCAAAGTATTCGCCGAAGACCACGCCGTCCCGCGCTGAGCAGGACAACCGCGAGTGGCACATGGTGGAGAGCTCTCTCGCACTCTGTCTCGACCATGTGCCATTCGCGAATCCCGTTTACGCCGGTGCGAGGCTGACGGGTCAGGCCCCTTCCGTGCGCCGCGCGGGCTCGGCCGGAGTTCTCGTGCCGCGCAGATGATCCACGCCGAAGGCGAGCGCGGAGGCGAGGACCGCGACGGCGCCGATCACAGCGGCCAGGCCGATCATGGAGTTGAGCCCGTCGATCGAGGCGGAGGCCGCGATGTGCGACAGGTCCGACGCGATCGGCTGGAACTGCGCGGGCAGCCCGTCGGCCACCGAGCGCCCCGCGCCGGAGCCCGCCGCCTCCAGGAACTGCTCACGCGGTCCCGGCGGGACAGCGCCGGGTAGCGCATCGAGCCCGTCGGCCGCGGAACCGCGGGCCGCGTGGTTGAACATCGCGCCCAGCCCGGCCACCCCGACCGCGAGACCGACTTGCCGGAGGGTGCCGAAGGTCGCGCTGGCCATGCCCGCGTTCTCGTCGGAGGCGAAGGTGAGCGAGGCCGCCTGGTTGACGGCCGTGATCGCGCCGAGGCCGAGGCCGCCGATCACCAGTCCCGGCAGGAAATGCGTCCAGGAATCGCCCGCATCGAAATCGCCGATCAGCCAGGTGCCCAGCGCGACGAAGGCCATCGTGACCGGCAGCGAGACCGCGAACGGAATCCGCTTCGCGAACACCATCGCCAGCGGCGCGCTGATCAGGGCGGCCCCGCTCACCGGCAGCAACCGCAGTCCCATCTGCAGCGGCGTGTAGCCGAGCGTGTTGATCATGAACACCGCCAGGTAGTTGCTCGCGGCCATCAGCGTCGCCATATGGCCGATCGAGACGACGGCCGTGCCGGTGAAGCCGCGTTTGCGCACCATCGACACGTCGAGCAGCGGGTGCTCGGCCTTGAACTGCCAGGCCACGAACCCCGTCAGCAGCACCGCGGCCCCAGCGGCGAGCCCGAGCACCGTGCCCGAGGTCCAGCCCAGCGCGTTGCCGCGGGTCAGCCCGAAGACACCCGTCACCAAGCCACCGGTGAGCAACAGCGAACCCGGCCAGTCGGCCTTGCGCCCGGCCATCCGCGCCGACTCGGGCATCCGGAGCAGGGCGAGCACGCCGAGGACGATGCCGATCGGGACGTTGACGGTGAAGATCGAGCGCCAGCCGAACTGGGTGACCAGCGCGCCGCCGAGCACCGGCCCCGCCACGGTCGCGCTCGCCATGACGGCGCCGTAGACGCCGATGGCCTTCGCGCGCTTGGCCGGGTCGGGGTAGGCCACCGCGAGCAGCGGCAACGCCGTCGCGAAGATCATCGCCGCGCCGACGCTCTGCACGGCCCGCAGGATGTTCAGCTGCAGGATGGTGCCGGCCAGCGCCAACGCCAGCGACGACGCCGTGAACACCGTCATGCCCGCCAGGAACAGCCGCTTCCGGCCGAACCGGTCGCCGAGCGTGGCGAAGGTCAGCAGCAGCCCCGCCATCGGAATGGCGTACGCGTCGATGACCCACTGCAGTCCGTCGATGGAGGTGTCGAAGTCTCGGCGGATGTCGGCCAGCGCGGCGGAGACCACGGTCAGGTCGAGCATCATCATGAAGATGGCC
Source organism: Nocardia sp. CY41 (assembly GCF_009829325.1). Taxonomy (GTDB): domain Bacteria; phylum Actinomycetota; class Actinomycetes; order Mycobacteriales; family Mycobacteriaceae; genus Nocardia. The sequence goes on along the minus strand of NZ_VUOS01000015.1, from coordinate 9,088 downwards.
CCGCTGACCAGGAACAGCACCAGCCGCGCGCGCGGCGGACTTGCAGAAGAGCCGTCCGGCTTGCCGCCGGACGAGGTTGCGATCGTCGACATGTCTTCCTTGTGAAGTTCGCGCACCGCCCGCGTAATGCGCTGCGAGCGAGTCCATTGCGGACGGAGAGAGACCGCGACCGAGGCCGCGTCCCCGACCCTATCGATGGCCGCGAACGGCGTAAATGACATATCAAGCCAGACAATCGCGCGCGGCGGACAACTCGAGCTCGCTCGCTACCGTGGTAGCGCACACCGGACGGCGGTTGCCCGGTTCAGCGGGTGAGGCGGGCTGCTCCGAGCTATTCCGCGAGTGGGATCGTCAGGGCTGTTCCAGTACGTCGAATGGGATGGTCGCCTCGACCGGGTCGTCGAGCAGCAAGACACGTCGATGAACCGTGTGGGCACGGTAGCGTCGACCGGACCAGTCGAGACGGTATTCCTCGATCTCTTCGATGCGCTCTTCCTTCTGGTCCAGCCGGACGATCAGGTATCGAGGAATACCCGCGGCCGCGTACTGGATTCGCTTGTCGGTGATATCGGCATCGATGGTCGATTCAGAAGTGACCTCGACCACCAGCAGAATGTGCTCGCGCACAGTGTTGACGTCGTAGGGTTCGCAGTCCCGGATCCAGATATCGGGATAACGGACGTTCAACCGTCGATCCGCCGCGGTGGATTCCGTGTCGGCGAATCGTGCGGCGACATCGGAGTCCACGACCATACACGGCCCTCCATCGCGCCGGGCCGACTCCAGCATCCCGGCCAGCCGCCGGACCACACGGCTGTGCACGGGGCTCTGGGCCATCAGTCGCACCACGCGCCCGTCGACGATCTCGATGTCACCGAGTTCGGCAGTCACCCCTTCGGCGAACTGCTCGGCCGTCACACGCAGCACCTGTTGCTCGTCGGGAGCGCTCATAGCGGACATCATTGCAGTTGGGGCTGGACCCGACCACGGACCCGGCTGAGGATCACCCGTGGCGGCGCTCGGTATCGGTGCGTCGCCGCTACAGAAGAGGCCCCCTCCCGTGCCGGGAGGGGGCTCGTCTGTTCCGATCAGCCGACGATCGTGATGTCCTCGCCCGCCGCGTCGGTCGCTTCGCCCGGCGCCGCGAACCAGTGGGTGACCTCGCCCTCGGTGAGGTCGGTTTCGAGGTCGCCGGTCGGGAGGACGGACAGGGCTCCGGAGGTGGCGGACACCAGGAACTCCAGGACGGCGGGGCGGCCGGAGGTCGCGGTGGCGTACGTGGCCGACTCGTAGTCGATCTCGTGTTCCTCGCGCACCCGTTCGGCCTCGTCGAGCGCCTCGGACTGGGTGATCGAGACGATCCCGTCCGCCATGACGACGACGAACGCCGGGTGTTCCTCACCGAGCGGGCGGACCCGATCGGCGTAGGAGACCGGATGCGCGGCGGCCGCGGCGATGTCCTGCTGCACCTGGGCGTCGTCGAGCGCCACCCAGGGCAGTTCGCTGCCGGCCACCGGTTGCGAGCTGATGCCGTATGCGGCGCCGGCGGAGGTCATCTGCTCGGCGGTGAGGTCGCCCGCGAACAGGCACGCCGCACCGGCCTTCTGCACCGCCCAGGCCGCGACCACCGCGTCCACCGAACGCGGCAGCGTCACCGCGACCACGTCGCCCGGTCCGGCGCCGCGGTCGATCAGCACCCGGGCCAGCTGGGAGGAACGCCGGTCCAGCAGATGGAAGGCGACCTCGTCCGCACCGGCCAGCAGCGCGGGCGCTTCCGGGTCCTCTTCGACGACCTCGGCGAGCACCTTGGCCACCGTGCGCGCCCCGACCCGGCTCACCGGCTCCGGCGTGGAAGCCGCGGCCGTGACACCGGATTCGGCCAGCAGCCGGGCCCGTTCGCCTTCGTCGAGGATGTCGATGTCGCCGACCAGGCCGTCCGGATCGCCGAGCAGCGCATCGAGCACCCGCACCAGCCGCTCGGCGAGGGTCTCGACCTCTTCGGCGGTGAACCGGCTGCCCAGGTACTTCAGGGTCAGCTCGATGGTGGCCTCCGACATGACCAGCAGCGTCATCGGGTAGTGCGTGGCGTCGTTGACGCCGACACCGGTCACCGACATGCCATCGATCGAGCTGGCGGCCGAGATCGCCTCCTTGTCCATCGGATAGGACTCGAACACCAGCAGCGTGTCGAACAGCGAGCCGGTACCCGCCACCCGCTGGATGTCGGTGAGCCCCACGTAGTGGTGCTCGAGCAGACCGGCCTGATCGCCCTGCAACCGGCCCAGCAGCTCGCCGATGGTCTGGCGGTCATCGATGCGCAGCCGCACCGGCAGCGTGTTGATGAACAGACCCACCATCGACTCGACGCCGGGCAGCTCGGCCGGGCGGCCGGACACCGTCGCGCCGAACACCACGTCGCCGCGCCCGGTCAGACGCCCGAGCAGGATGCCCCAGGCGGCCTGCACCAGTGTGTTCACCGTGACGCCGAGTTCGGCGGCGTGCTTGCCGATCCGGCGGGTGCGGTCGGCGTCGAGTTCGGTGACGACCTTGCCGATCTCGTAGTTCTCCGCGGCGCGCGGCTGTGGCGCGAGCTGGGTGGGTTCGTTGACGCCCTCCAGCGCCGCCGCCCAGGCGCGCAGCGAGGCGTCCCGGTCGCGCCCGGCCAGCCAGCCGAGGAAGTTGCGGTAGGAGGCCACCCGCGGCAGCGCGGTCTGATCGCCGCGCACCGCGTACAGCACCAGCAGGTCCCGCATGAGCAGCGGCATCGACCAGCCGTCCAGCAGGATGTGGTGGGTGGTGATGGCCAGATGCCATTGCGCCTCGGCACTGCGGAACAGCGTGAACCGGATCAGCGGCGGGGTGGCCATATCGAAGTGCGTCGCCTGATCGGCCGCGACCTGCCTGCGCAGTTCCGCGGTCCGCTCGTCGGCGGGCAGCTCGGTGAGATCCACCTCGCGCCACGGCGCGTCGACCCGATCCAGCACCACCTGCACGGCCTGCCCGTCGGCGTCGGTGACGAACGCGGTGCGCAGGTTCGGGTACCGGTCGACGATGCCCTGGGCCGCCGCCCGCAGCCGCGCCACGTCCAGCGTGCCGCCCAGGTCCACCACGGCCTGCATGGTGTACACGTCCACGGTGGACTGGGTCATCATCGCGTGGAACAGCAGACCCGACTGCAGCGGCGACAGCGGCCACACCTCCGACAGCGCCGGGTATGCCTGTTCCCACTGCTCGATGTCCTGCTGCCCCACCCGGACCAACGGCATGTCCGACGGCGTGAAACCGCCCGCGTCCGGCCGCCGCGCGTGCGTGGCCAGCGCGGTGAGCGCCTCGACCCAGAGCTCGGCGAACTCCTGCACCCGTTCCCGGGTCAGCAGGCCGGTCGGGAAGGCGAAGGACGCGCCGAGGCGCGGACCCTCGTCGGAGTCGGTGACGATCGCGTTGATGTCGATCGTCGCGTTCGCGGGCATGTCGAGGTCCATGTCGACATCCAGCTGCCCCAGGTCGGCCACCGGCACCCAGCCGATCTCGGCGAGCTGTTCCGGGATCTCCCCGGCCGACATCCGGCCCAGGTAGTTGAAGCTGATCTGACCGGACGAGCCCAGGCTCGGGCCCGTCTCCGGATTCAGCTGCCGCAGCAGGCCGTAGCCGAGGCCCTTGTCCGGCACCGCGAGCAACTGCTCCTTGATCGACTTGACGATCTCACCCAGCGCGGCGCCACCGGCGAACGCGTCGGTGAGGTCGGCGCCGGCCAGATCCAACCGGACCGGGTAAGCCGCGGTGAACCAGCCGACCGTGCGCGAGAGGTCCGCGCCCGGCACGACGTCCTCTTCACGACCGTGGCCTTCCAGCTTGATCAGTGCCGCGTCCGAACCGTCGCCGCGCCAGCGGGCGACCGCCATGGCCAGCGCCGAGAGCAGGCCGTCGTTCACGCCGCCCCGGTACAGGCCCGGGATCGCGGTGAGCACCGCGTCGGTGACCTCGGCGGGCACGGTGACCTCGACCCGTTCCACGGTGGCGAACGTGTCCACCGCCGGATCGAACGCGCGCTCGCCGAGCAGCGGGTCCGGCGTATCCGAAACCTGCTGCCAGAACGGCAGTTCCGCGACGCGGTCCGGCGAGCTCGCCGCCTCGACCAGGCTGTGCGCCCAGCGCCGCATGGAGGTGCCGTTGGCGGGCAGCGCCACCGGCTGACCGGCGACCAACTGCGACCAGGCGACCGCCAGATCCGGGATCAGGATGCGCCAGGACACGCCGTCGACCACGAAGTGGTGCGCGACGATCAAAAGCACATCCCGCCGCTCGCCTTCGAACGCGAACCAGACGAACTGCGCCATCGCGGCATTCGCCGGATCGAGCCCGCCCATCGCCCCGTCGAGCGCTTCGGTGGCGACCCGGGCCAGCTCCGCCTCGTCGGTGTCGGCGGCCAGGTCGACCCGCCGCACCAGGGCGTCGACGTCCACCGCGCCGTGCGGCAGCGCCTCGAACGTCCAATCCGTGCCGGTGCGGCGCAGCCGCGACCGCAGCACGTCGTGATGGTCGAACACCGCCGCGATGGTGGCGACCAGGGTCTCCCGGTCGATGCCGTCAGGCAGCCGCAGCGCCATGGTCTGCGAGAACCGCTGATACGACGAGCCGCTCGCGAGGATCTGCCGCATGATCGGGGTCAGCGGGATCTCGCCGACACCGCCGCCCGGCAGTTCCTCCAGCCGCGCCTGCTCGGCGCCGGTGCCGAGCGCCGCGATCTCGGCCAGCGAGGCCACGCTGCGCCGCTCGAAGACGTCACGCGGAGTGAACAGCACGCCGCGCGCCTTGGCCCGCGAGACCAGCTGGATGGACAGGATGCTGTCGCCGCCGAGCGCGAAGAACGAGTCGTCCAAACCGATCTGCTCGACGCCGAGCACCTCGGCGAACACCTCGGCGATGACGGCTTCGACCTCGCTGGCCGGCGCGCGGAACTCGCGCGGGGCCAGCTCGGGCTCGGGCAGCGCCTTGCGGTCCAGCTTGCCGACCGGGGTCAGCGGGATCCCGTCGATCACCACGATCGCCGTCGGCACCATGTGCGGCGGCAGGCTGCGCGAGGCGTACTCGGTCAGCCGCGCGGTGTCGATCTCCCGGCCCGGCGCGGCCAGCACGTAGGACACCAGGATCGTCGCGCCCGCCTCGGTCTTGCGGCCGATCGTGATCGCGTACTCGACGTCGGAGTGGCTCGCCAGCACGGTGTCGATCTCGCCGAGCTCGATGCGGAAGCCGCGGATCTTCACCTGGAAGTCCGAGCGGCCCACGTAGTCCAGCTGCCACGGCACCGACGGCAGCGCCGCGTTGCCCGCCCGCTCACCGGGTTCGGCGAACCAGCGCACCACGTCGCCCGTGCGGTACATCCGCGCGCCCTCGTCGCTCCACGGGTTGGCGATGAACCGTTCCGCGGTGAGGTCGGGGCGGTTGTGGTAGCCGCGCGCCAGCGCGCCACCGGCCAGGTACAGCTCGCCCGCGACGCCCGGCGGCACCGGGTTGAGCCGGTTGTCCAGCACCAGCGCGGACATGCCGCGCACCGGACGGCCGATCGTGATGTGCCTGCCCGGGGTGAGCTGGGCGTAGGAGGAGATGATCGTCGTCTCGGTCGGGCCGTAGGCGTTGAAGTACTTGCGGCCCGGCCACCACTTGGCCAGCAGCTCCGGCGTGGTGATGTCACCGCCGACCGACGCCACCTCGAGCGCCTCCATCCCTTCCGGATCGACCGTGCCCAGCACCGCGGGGGTGATGATGGTGTGGCTCACCCGCTCGGTGCGCAGCAGCTCCGCCAGATCCGGGCCGCCGATGATGGTCGACGGCACGACCACCAGCGTCGCGCCGGTGTAGGCGGCGCACAGCCACTCCAGCACCGACGGGTCGAAGCTGGGCGAGCAGATGTGCAGGAACCGGTGGTGCGATTCCAGCTGGTACAGATCCGCCGCGACGCCGACCAGGCCGCCCATGCCCGCGTGGGTCACGGTGACGCCCTTGGGCATACCGGTCGAGCCGGAGGTGTAGATGACGTACGCCGGGTGGCGCATCGCCAGCGCCGAGATCCGGTCGGCGTCGGTGACCTGCTCGGCGGACTGGCTTTCGACCAGTTCACCCAGCTCCGGATCGTCGATCCGCAGCCACTCCACGTCGCGCGGCAGCCGGTCGACGTACTCGCTCGCGGTGATGCCGATGACCGCGCCGGAGTCGTTGACCATGTGCCGCATGCGGTCTTCGGGGTAGGTCGGGTCGACCGGCACGTGCGCGCCGCCGGCCTTGGCCACCGCCCAGAACGCGGCGACCATCTCGTAGGACCGCGGGAACGACAGCGCCACGATGCGCTCCGGGCCCACCCCGCGCGAGATGAGCACCCGCGCCAGGCGCGAGGAGTACTCGTCCAGTTCGCGGTAGGTGATCGAGCGGCCCTGGTAGCGCACCGCGATCTGCTCCGGGTCCAGCCGCGCGCCGTGCTGCAGCAGGTCCGGCAGCAGGCCGGTGGCCATGACGTCCTCGCCCGCCACGTGCGTGAGCAGGTGGTACTCGGCCGCGTCCAGCAGCGGCAGGTCACCGATGGGGGTTTCGCGGTCGGTGGTGATGGCGGTGAGCAGCCTGGTGAAGCGCTCGGCGAACACCCGCACCGTCTCGTCGTCGAACAGGTCGCGCGCGAAGGAGAACTCCGCGTACATACCCGCGTCGTCGGGGTTGTCCCCGGCCTCGCGGATGGTCAGCGACAGGTCGAACTTGGCGGTGTCGACGTCGAAATCGACCGCGCCCACGTGCAGTCCGGGCAGCTCGAAGCTGCTCTCGGGCAGGTTCTCGAACGACAGCGCCACCTGGAACAGCGGGTGCCGCGCGGTGGAGCGCTCCGGGTTGAGCAGTTCCACCAGCCGCTCGAACGGCAGGTCCGCGTGCGCGAACGCCTGCAGGTCGGCGTCTTTGGTGCGGGCCAGGAACTGGCCGAAGGTCAGGTCGCCGTCCACGTGCGAGCGCAGCACCAGGGTGTTGACGAACATGCCGATCACGTCGTCGAGTTCGGCTTCGCCGCGGCCCGCGATGGGCGTGCCGACGGCGATGTCGTCGGTGCCGGACATGCGCGCCAGGAACAGCGCGAGCGCGGCGTGCACGACCATGAACAGCGTCGCGTTCTGCTCCCTGGCGATCTCGGTGAGCCTGCCGTGCAGCTCGCCGGAGATCGGGAACACCACGCGCCCGCCGGCGAACGACTGCGTCGTCGGACGCGCCCGGTCGGCGGGCAGGTTGAGCTCGTCGGGCAGCCCGGCCAGCGCGGTGCGCCAGTACTGGGCCTGCTGCGAGATCAGGCTCTCCGGGTCGTCCTCGGAGCCGAGCACGTCGCGCTGCCACAGGCTGAAGTCGGCGTACTGCACCGGCAGCGGCGCCCAGCCCGGCTCCACCCCCGCCGAACGGGCCGCGTAGGCCAGCATCACGTCACGCGTCAGCGGGCCCATCGACCAACCGTCCGCGCTGATGTGGTGCGCGACGAACACGAGCACATACGACGTGTCCGCTGCCCCGTCCGTCACCCGGAACAGCTTGGCCCGCAGCGGAACCTCGGTGGTCACGTCGAATCCGGCCGAGATCACCTCGATGATCCGGTGGCGGATGTCCTCGGGCGCGACCGCTTCCGGCCGCAGGTCGGGCAGGGCCCGCTCGACGGGCACGATGACCTGGTGCGCCGCGCCGCCCTGTTCGGGGTAGACGGTGCGCAGGGTCTCGTGCCTGGCGATGACGTCCCCGACCGCCGCTTGCAGCGCTTCGACATCCAGCTCGCCGGTGAGCCGCACGGCCACCGGAATGTTGTTCACCGCCGAGCCGGTGTCGAACTGGTTGAGGAACCACATGCGCTGCTGCGCCAGCGACAACGGAATGTGGTCCGGACGCGGCCCGGCCACCAGCTCGCGACGGCCGCCGTCGCCCGCGTGCTGCTCGACCTTCACGGCCAATCCGGCGACGGTGGATGCCTCGAACAGCACACGCACCGGCACACGAGCATCCAGCGCCGCGCCGATCCGCGCCGCGACCTGCGTCGCCAACAGCGAATTACCGCCGAGGGCGAAGAAGTCGTCGTCCGCGCCGACCCGCTCGACCCCGAGCACCTCGGCGAACACCGTCGCCACGATCTCCTCGATCGGCGTCGACGGCGCACGGAACGCCTGGACCTCGAACTCCGGTTCGGGCAACGCCTTCCGATCCAGCTTGCCGTTGACGTTCAACGGCAAGGCATCCAGGACCACGAACGCCGCGGGCACCATGTACGACGGCAATCCGGCGGTGAGCTCGGACTTCACCTGTGCCACATCGATACCGGCTTCGGTATCGATGGGCACCAGGTAGGCGACCAGTCGGTCTCCGGTCTTGGGATCCGACTTCGCGATCACCGCCGCCTGCGCGACATCCGGCAACGCCAGCAGCGCGGCCTCGATCTCACCCAGCTCGATACGGAAACCACGGATCTTCACCTGGAAATCGGTACGACCCCGGTACTCCAGCTCACCCGAACTGGTCCACGCGACCAGGTCACCGGTGCGGTACATCCGGGCACCCGGCTGGAAGGGGTTGGCCACGAATCGGTCTGCCGTGAGGTCGGCGCGACCGAAGTAGCCACGCGCCAACTGCGCACCGGCAAGGTACAGCTCACCGGAGACGCCGTCCGGCACGGGCCGCAACCGGGCGTCGAGGACGTAGACCTGGCTGTTCCATTCGGGCGCACCGATCGACACTGACGTCTCGTCGGCCAGGGTGACCCGGTGGCTGGTGATCGACACCGCCGCCTCGGTCGGACCATAAAGGTTGAACAACTCCGTGCGCGGGTTCTCCCGCAGGAACCGCTGCGCCACCGAACCCGGCAACGCCTCACCGATCGCCAACACCCGCCACAGCGAGTTCGGCATACCGGCGGTCAACAATGCGTCCAGCATCGACGGCACCACATGCAGCGTGGTGACCCACTCCCGAGCCATCAACTCGTTGAGGTACGCCGGATCCCGATGACCATCCGGCGAAGCGATCACCAGACGACCACCACACACCGCGGCCGACCAGAACTCCCACACCGAGAGATCGAACG
>NZ_VUOS01000126.1 GCF_009829325.1 Nocardia sp. CY41 | reverse complement strand
TGTACCCGGTCAGGACGTTGGTGACAGCGTGTCGGGTTGATATGGCGAGAACCTCCGGGTGGGGTGTGGCTTGTCGAAGGTCACGCCCACGGACCCGGAGGTTCTCGTGTCTCACGGTAATGCCCGCACCACTGTTCACGGCAGAAGGCTGATCGTGGCGCGCTATCGCGCTGGATGGCCGAGGGCGCATATCGCTGCGGCGATGGGTATATCCCGCACCTGCGTGCACAAATGGATCACCCGGTACGAGACCGAAGGCGAGGCCGGGCTCATCGATCGGTCCTCACGCCCGCATACGATGCCGACGCGCACGCCGGCGGCGGTCGAGACCCGCATCGTAGCTCTGCGGCTGCGGTCGCGCCGCGGCCCGGACTGGCTGGGTGCCGAACTCGGCGTGCCGGCGCGGACGGTGAGTCGGGTGCTGCGCCGCCACCGAGCACCGTATCTGCGGGAGTGTGACCCATTGACCGGCGTGGTGATCCGCGCATCGAAAACGACAACGGTGCGCTACGAACGCGCGTGTCCGGGCGAGTTGGTGCACATGGACGTCAAGAAGCTCGGTCGCATTCCCGCCGGCGGTGGATGGCGTGCCCACGGCCGTGACGCGGTCGTGCGTGACCGCGTCAACGGCCCCGGGTTCGACTATGTGCATTCGCTGGTCGACGACCATTCCCGACTGGCGTATTCGGAGATCCTGGCCGACGAGAAAGGCACCACGTGCGCAGGCTTTTCGGCCCGTGCCGCCACCTACTTCGCCGACCACGGCATCACTCGGATCCAGCGGTTGATGACCGATAACGCCTGGGCCTACAAACACTCTCTGCGCGGAGTCTGCGCCGACCTCGGCGCCAAGCAGATCTTCATCAGACCGCATTGCCCCTGGCAGAACGGCAAGGTCGAACGCCTCAACCGCACCTTGCAAACCGAATGGGCCTACCGGCAGGTCTTCACCAGCAACACCGAACGCGCCGCAGCCCTTGCACCGTGGATCGAGTACTACAACACTCGACGACGCCACAGTGCACTCGACGGTCATCCGCCCATCAGCCGACTGCAACCAACCTGATGGCCGGGTACA
>NZ_VUOS01000125.1 GCF_009829325.1 Nocardia sp. CY41 | reverse complement strand
TCGCTGCCGCGCAGGGCGCGGGTGCGGTGGGCGTAGGTGACCGGGCGGGGGGATTCGGCGGCGATCTCGGCGACGAGGGTGGGGTCGTCGAGGGCGAGCCAGTCCAGCGCGTCGGTCGAGCCGGAGCCGCCGGTCGTGAGACCGATCTTGATCTCCGGTTCGTGCGGCAGCGGTGCGTCGAGGGTGTCGACCGGGACGACCGCGGCGCCGGTCTTGAGGACGGCCCAGGTGGCGATGACCGCTTCGATGCCGCGGTCCAGCCGCAGCGCGACGCCCGCGCCGGGTCCGCAGCCACGCGCGATGAGCGCCCGCGCCAACCGCGACGAACGCGCGTCGAGATCCTGGTAGGACAGCGCGTTCTCGCCGGAGACCACGGCGGGCCCGTCCGGGTCGTCCTCCACCGCGGCCGCCAGCGCCTGGGTCAGCGCCGTGCCCGCGGTCGCGGTGGGCGCTTCGGCGCCGACCGATCCGGCCGCCGCCGCCATCCGCTCCCGTTCGGCGTCGTCGAGGATGTCGATGTCGCCGATGAGGGTGTGCGGGTCGGTGGCGATGGTGGTGAGGATGCGTTCGAGTCGGCGGCCGAGGGTTTGGACGGTGGTCTCGTCGAACAGGTCGGTGGCGTAGGTGAACACGGTGTCGAGTTCACCGGGGGCGCCGTCGTCGTGGTGGTGGGGGTTGACGTTGACTTGCAGGTCGAATTTCGCTGCGACGCTGCCGGTGTCGAGCGCGGCGACGGTCAGGCCGGGTAGCCGCAGGGTGGGTTGTTCGTTGTTCTGGAACGACAGCACCACGCCGAACAGGGGGTTGTGGGTGGTCGCGCGGCCGGGCGCGACGACTTCCACGACGCGTTCGAAGGGGATGTCGGCGTTGGCGAAGGCGGCCAGGTCGGTTTCGCGGGCTTGGTCGACCAGTTCGGTGAAGCTCATGCCCGCCTCGACGCGGGTGCGCAGGGCGAGGGTGTTGACGAACATGCCGACCAGGTCGTCGAGCACGCGTTCGCCGCGTCCGGCGATGGGTGTGCCGATGGCGACGTCCGGGTCGCCGGACAGCCGCGCCAGCAGCACCGCCAAGGCGGCGTGCACGACCATGAACAACGTGCAATTGTGCTCGCGCGCCAG
>NZ_VUOS01000124.1 GCF_009829325.1 Nocardia sp. CY41 | reverse complement strand
GCTACACCACTACCGCCGCCTGGCCACCCGCTGGGAACGACGCACCGACATCCACCAAGGATTCCTCGACCTCGCCGCCGCCCTCATCTGCTGGCGAAGACTCCGCAACCGAACCTGATAGGCGCTCCTAGCGTGCGGCCCGAGATGGGCTGTCGTGAGCCCGGAACCCACGGAGAGCAGGTTGCCTGTGTGTAAGGCGTCGCGTCGGCTCGCAGGGACCTGCAACAACACGCTATAACTGCAATACACCAATGCATCTCGCCTGCAATAGAGTACATTCGTGACGTGCACACCGACGTTGCATCGGCGGATCTGACAGCCAAGACGCGTATCCGAAACGCCGCCCTTGAGTTTTACAGCATAAAGGGCGAGACCAACACAACACTGCGCGAAGTAGCCCGGGCGGCAGGAGTCACCCACGGCTTGGTGGTACACCACTTCGGCAGCAAAGAAGGCCTACGCCGGGCACTTGATCAGCATGTCCTCGCACTGCTCGAAAAGTCACTCCGCGAGGTTATCGACCCAAGAGCGTTACACGAAGGGTGCCGGGGCGGTCACGGAGGTATCAACGCAATGCTCGCACAGCGTCCCGCGATCGGCGCCTACCTGCGCCGTGCATTACTGGACCCCGCCAACACCAACGGTGAGTTGATCACTATGCTCGTCGCCTTCGCTGCCGATCAGGTGAAAGATGATTCGACGGTGGAGAACACCGACTACACGGAGATCTTCGCTGCACTGATGCGGGAAATCGGTCCGCTGCTACTGGCGCCTCTCGCCAACCAGATCTGGACTGAACTCACTCACCAAATCACAGGCCCAGTGCCCACCCTGCACGTTCAGACAACAAACAGTGTCTGAAGTTACAGCCCATCCACTAGTCCGTCGAATTGACGCCGTGGCTACTCCCCCGGATTTGCCGAACAAACGACTCTGGTGCAGTTATGAACAGCCGATGCGATACCAGCATGATACGTGCATAGGGAGAGGACCGGGCCGACCATACATTCCTGCTTAGAGCCCCTAACAGGTTCTGTAGAGTGGCGGTGATTCTCGTTGCGGTGCAGTATGTTTCGTCGTGGCGGCCCCGTGGATCGTGGAAGACGAGTTGTGGACAGTGATCGAACCGCTACTGCCG
>NZ_VUOS01000123.1 GCF_009829325.1 Nocardia sp. CY41 | reverse complement strand
GGCAGCGCGGTCGGCCAGCAGCCTGCCCTGCTCTTCCGCACCAGCCTCGTGGAACTCGATCAGCAAGTCCCGTACCCCGAACAGCCGGTCGAGCCTGACCTGCCGGGCAGGATCTCGCGATACCAGCTACGTACGTGGATCCCTATTCACGGTTGAGTCGCACTCGTGTGTATCTGGGGTACCCAACCCCAACACCACGCCCGCGACCGGACTGAAAGTCGTCAGAATAGAGTCCAATTCTGCATTTCTTGACACACGCCCGCTGGATTCAAAGACTTCAACTTGACATTTCAAGTGGTGGAGAGGTCATTATGCGCGTCGGCTATATCAGGGTGAGCGCGGTCGACCAGAACACCGTCCGCCAACTCGACGGGATCGACATAGAACGCACCTTCATCGACAAGGCCTCCGGGAAGGACACCGCCCGCCCGCAGCTGGAGGAGCTGATCGGGTTCGTGCGCGACGGTGACACCGTGATCGTGCACTCCATGGACCGCCTCGCGCGCAACCTCGACGACCTTCGCCGGTTGGTGCGCACCCTGACCGGCAAGGGCGTGCGGGTGGAGTTCGTGAAGGAGTCGCTGACTTTCACCGGGGAGGACTCCCCGATGGCGCATCTGCTGCTGAGCGTGATGGGCGCCTTCGCCGAG
>NZ_VUOS01000122.1 GCF_009829325.1 Nocardia sp. CY41 | reverse complement strand
TATCGCCGCCGCGAAGGCCCGCGGCGCCTACACCGGCCGCAAACCCGCCCTCACCACCGAGCAAGCCGACTTGTTGCGCGCCCGCGCCGCCGCCGGGGTGCCGAAAGCGGCGCTGGCCAGGGAGTTCGGCGTCAGCCGTGAAACGGTCTACGCGTACTTGCGGGCCGAGCCCGCGACGGCCTGAGCTGCGGAGTTTCCGGTTTCGAACACGAAACCGAGCGCTTTCCGGTGGGTCGGGGGTGGTCGCGTTCTGAGTATGAGCTCAGGCCTTCGGCCTCGGTCACAGCGGGTAGCGCTGCATCTGGAGGAACACGTGTTGCTGGGCGGCGAGCTTCTGCTGCTGCGACAACTCGCTCGCGGCGGCGGCCTCGGCGATCTGCTCGAGTCGCCTGCGGATGACCGCAGGGTCCGGTCGAGTCTTCTGCTCGGCCTGGTCCCAGACGGCCTGAGCACACCGGAACACCCCGATGATCACACTCAACGGCAAGGTGACGATCG
>NZ_VUOS01000121.1 GCF_009829325.1 Nocardia sp. CY41 | reverse complement strand
CGTATTCGCGGAGTTTGCCTTTGACGTGCGGGCGGGAGTCGCCCAGCTGCACGCCGAGGGTCGGCAGTCGGCGGGCGATCTCCAGTCCGGTCAGCGGCGCGGACAGGGCTTTGCCGATGTCGGCGGCAGGTGACACGATCCTTACCGCCGTTGCGCTCGGCCTACGACTGACTTGCGGCTGGTGACACGGTCCTTACTGGTACCCCGTAACGGCGGCCAGCCAACCTCATCAATCCACTGATATTTGACAACATCTCCGCTTGCCATGACTGAATAACAGAGACGTGCACTACCCAGGTAGAATCTACGTGGGTCCTTATCGGTAAAGGAGTGCTGACGTGGTTGTCCTGCAATCGAATGAACGTGGGGCATTCCGACTTTCTGATCAGCCGTGGCCGACGTTGCATCGCCCCCGCGGCGCGTCACCCGCCTTGCTCGACTACATCCGGCAGGCCGAGACGGTTATGCGGAAAGCTGTCTATATACTCGGAGACCCCAAGATGGCACGCCCTCTTCCTGTGCTGCCGCCGCCGCCTCCGGTTCCGCCTCCGACTGTATATATTGACAACTTTTCTGGGAAGATGGCGGGAAGCTACTCGTTGCTACGCAACGGACTTGGTGAATCGTCCGTCGCATGGCAACATGACGAGGCTGAAGTAGACAGGATAGTCAAGGAGACGCAAACCGCAGCCGAGGAAGTCTTAGAAATTCTTCGAAAGAACCATGTCGATCCGCTCAATGCGGCGTTAAGAGCGGCCGAAGCCGAGACTACTAAACTGGCATATTATTCACCCGCACAATCCGCCGAGTCGAAACTGTCTGTATACACAGAATGGAAGCTTGCGGAGCTCCTGGAGAGCAAAATGTTCTGGGTGCAAGAAGTGATCAGCTGGTTCGCTTGGAGCGCCGGTATGCGCGCGGTCGAGTTCCCCGACCCACCGCAGCCCAGTTACCCGTTAGTTCCCCCACCGGATTTCTACATGAATCGAGATCCGAATTCCGTTGTCGAAACCTGACAGTATTGTTTGGAAGGGCATTGCCCGCATCGCGTTTCTGCTCCGGACTATGCCGCACAACGAATTACACCCCGGCGACTGGGAGGGAGCCGGGGCCGTTTCGCGCGAAGGCAGCTTCGCTGCTCTCGGTTTCGTGTTCGAAACCGGAAACTCCGCAGCTCAGGCCGT
>NZ_VUOS01000120.1 GCF_009829325.1 Nocardia sp. CY41 | reverse complement strand
TACCCCAACATCACACGCGATAGCGCTTGCTGTGGCGGTCCGGCGACGGCGATCTCGCCCAGCTTGCGCCCGCATCAGCCTGTGACACCGCGCGGCTGCGTGTCGCTCGACGGTCGATGTCCAAAAGCTGTCCGCGAATCCATTCTCGGCCAGGCCTTTCCGTGCTTTCATACTCATCTATCATCGACCCTCGGTTGTGCTCACGGAGGGCTGCGGGAGGGCAGATGGCCGAGCCGTTCGGGTCAGGTGCCGCCGGGGCAGCAGCTGCCGCTGCACGAGAGATCGCCGAACAGGCGACGCGAGCGCTGACCACCGGCGCCTCCGGCATCAGCAGATCCTGGCATGACGTGGCGGGCGGGACCCGGGAGTCTGCCGGGATTCTGCTCCGCGCCGATCACCGCAGCGCGATCCCCATCAATTCAGCCGGTCGCGCTCTGATTCGCGATGATCAGGTCGTAGGAGGACGCAACGGAGCCGCCTACACAACATGGCTGCGGGAACTGCGGGTTCGGGGTGTGGACACCAACCGAGCGATGTCGGATCTGGGAACCGTGTGGGACTACCTGCGCCACGACCCGAAGTGGGCGTTCGATCCTGAACGCAACTACCGGGGTGTAGTGATGTTCGGCAGCCCGGACAGTGGGGGTGCGGCGGTGCTGGCCAACTTCGTTCGTGACCGCGGTCTGCAGGACACCACTGTCGTGTTCTCCGGCTACGCGGACCCGGGCAAGGGCGCGATGATCCCCGAAGCTGTCCGGTTCAGGGCGGCCGCGCAACGCGTCGGGTTGGGATCACATCGCGTCATCGAAGATCATCTGGCCCGCAACACCGGTGAGAACGTCGTCAACTCCTTGGCACTGCTACGACGACAGGGCCGAGATGTCGGATCGATCGTGGGGGTGTGTACACCCCAGCACGCTCGCCGTGTGTGGGCCACGATCATGAAGCAGGGCCCCGATGTCGAGCACGCGGCAATGGTAACCGCCGATGTTTCTGTCGAGAATTACCTGCGCTACGGCCTGCGCGATGATCCTTCACGGGTGACGCCGCCGGACGAGGTCACCTCGGCGATCCTGGGAGAGATCAAGCGTCTGGACGACTATCCCGGCGAGGGGCATATCGTCACGCAGGAAGTTCCGGGTGGCGTGCGCGAGGCTTACCACAGATTGAGCGAGACATTCCGCCCCTCCGAGCGCAGGTTCTGACGT
>NZ_VUOS01000119.1 GCF_009829325.1 Nocardia sp. CY41 | reverse complement strand
CATAGTAGTCTGCCTCGTACTCGACCGGTGGTTTGCGGCCGAGCCGGTGCATCAGCCGGGACCCGTTGAACCACGACACCCAGGCGGCGGTGACGGCCTCGACATCTGTCAGTCGCGGTAGCGGCCCGGTCCGGAACGGCGAGTCGTCACGGACCGCCTCGGTCTTGTAGAGCCCGATCGTGGTCTCGGCCAACGCATTGTCGAACGCATCCCCGACCGAACCGATCGAGGGCCGCGGCCCGGCCAGCATCAGCGTCTCCCCGAGCCGCACCGACGTATACTGACTCCCCGCATCGGAATGGTGAATCGTGCTGGTGTGCATGGGATTACCTTCACGCGACCGCAACATGACCGCCTGCCGCAGCGCCGAGTCCATCAACGCTGTCTCCTTGCTTGCCGAGCATTCCCAACCCACGATCCGCCCGGCGTAGGCGTCGATCACGAATGCCGTGTAGACGAACGATCCCCACGCCAGCCGCACATAGGTGAAATCGGCCACGGCCAGCAGGTTCGGCGCCACCACGGTGAACTGGCGGTTGACCAGGTCTTTCACCCGCTCCGCGGCGGGGTCCGCCACGGTGGTGCGAGGCTTGCTGCGCCTGGTCACTCCGCGCCACCCGTGGGCGCGCATCAGGCGTTCCACCGTGCACCGGGCCACCGGGATGCCCGCGCGTCGCAGGTGCGCCCACATCTATCTCCGCTCCGTACAGGCACTCCGGAGCCCGTCTACCGTTGGTGTCGGGCTCGTAGTAGCCGGCCAGCAGTTCGACGACCGTGGTGTCCCACAACGCCCGCTTCGACGGCGCCCGCACCGCCCACGCGTGGTAGGTGCGCGGGGCGATCGTGATGCCTTGCTCGGACAGCGCCCGGCACATCGCCAGGATCGGGAACCGGGCCTTGTGCTCGGCGAGGAACTCACACACTACGGGTGTCGCGGGTGCTTGGCCCGCGCGAAAAAAGACGTTGCCGCGGAGAGGATCTCGATCGTCTGCTCCAGCTCGGCGATCTTGCGTTTCTGCTCCCGGATGATCCTGGCGGCCTCGGTCGACACCCCGTCGGCGTCACCCCGGTCGACCTCGGCCTGGCGGATCCAGTTCCGCAGCGTCTCCGCGTTCATGCCCAGCCGGGCCGAGACAGCCTTGATCGCCGCCCACGCACTGGGGTAGTCGCCACGGTGATCGACCACCAGCCGGACAGCTTTGGCCCTGGTCGCGGCGTCGTACTTGCTTGGCATGATCTTGCCCATCCTCCCAAGAAAGAGGGTGAGCACAAAAACCGGGGCGATTCA
>NZ_VUOS01000118.1 GCF_009829325.1 Nocardia sp. CY41 | reverse complement strand
CGACAGCACTTCGACGTTGAGGCACAGCGACTGGAGTTCCTTGAGCAGGACCTTGAACGATTCCGGGATGCCCGGTTCCGGGATGTTCTCGCCCTTGACGATCGCCTCGTAGACCTTCACGCGGCCGACGACGTCGTCGGATTTGATGGTCAGCAGTTCCTGCAGGGTGTAGGCCGCGCCGTAGGCCTGCATGGCCCAGCACTCCATCTCACCGAAACGCTGGCCACCGAACTGCGCCTTACCGCCCAGCGGCTGCTGGGTGATCATCGAGTACGGGCCGGTGGAACGGGCGTGGATCTTGTCGTCGACCAGGTGGTGCAGCTTCAGGATGTACATGTAGCCCACCGCCACCGGGTACGGGAACGGCTCACCGGAACGCCCGTCGAACAAGGTCGCTTTACCATCCGCGCCGACCATGACTTCGCCGTCGCGGCTGGGCAGCGTCGACGCCATCAATCCGGCGAGTTCTTCCTCGCGGGCGCCGTCGAAGACCGGTGTCGCGAGATTCGTGTCGGGTGCGGCCGACAACAACTCCTCGGGCAAACGCGCGGCCCAGTCCGGGCGCGACCCATCGGCGAGCTGAATGTTCCAGCCTGCCTTGCCGATCCAGCCCAGATGGGTTTCCAGGATCTGGCCGATGTTCATACGACGCGGCACACCGTGGGTGTTGAGGATGATGTCGACCGGGGTGCCGTCCGGCAGGAACGGCATGTCCTCGGTCGGCAGGATCTTGCCGATCACACCCTTGTTACCGTGCCGGCCCGCGAGCTTGTCACCGTCCTGGATCTTGCGCTTCTGCGCCACATACACCCGCACCAGCTCGTTGACACCCGGCGGCAGATCGTCGTCGTCCTCACGAGAGAACACCCGGATCCCGATCACCTTGCCGGACTCACCGTGGGGCACCTTCAACGAGGTATCGCGCACCTCCCGCGCCTTCTCCCCGAAGATCGCCCGCAACAACCGCTCCTCCGGAGTCAGCTCGGTCTCACCCTTCGGGGTCACCTTGCCCACCAGGATGTCACCGTCGCGCACCTCCGCACCGATGCGCACGATGCCACGCTCGTCCAGATCGGCGAGCACTTCATCGGAGACATTCGGGATATCGCGGGTGATCTCCTCGGCGCCCAGCTTGGTGTCACGAGCATCGATCTCGTGCTCCTCGATATGAATCGAGGTGAGAACGTCCTCCTCCACCAACCGCTGCGACAGGATGATCGCGTCCTCGTAGTTGTGACCCTCCCACGGCATGATCGCCACCAGAAGGTTCTTACCCAGCGCCATCTCACCGTTCT
>NZ_VUOS01000116.1 GCF_009829325.1 Nocardia sp. CY41 | reverse complement strand
TGGCCTGCGTTGGAGGTGCAGTACGCGGATTACACGTTGTGGCAGCGGGAGATTCTCGGGGAGGAGTCGGATCCGGGTTCGGTGCTGGCTGCTCAGGTGGGGTTCTGGCGGCAGGTGTTGGCGGGGTTGCCCGAGCAGTTGGAGTTGCCTGCGGATCGGGCGCGGCCTGCGGTGGCGTCGTATCGGGGTGCGACGTTGGGGTTCGAGGTCGATGCCGAGGTGCATGCGGGGTTGAGCCGGGTCGCGCACGAGCACAACGCGACGGTGTTCATGGTGGTGCATGCGGCGTTGGCGGTGTTGCTGGCGCGGTTGTCGAATTCGCGGGACATCGCGATCGGCACGCCGGTGGCCGGGCGTGGGGAAGCGGCGTTGGATGATCTGATCGGCATGTTCGTCAACACGCTTGTGTTGCGTACCGAGATCGATCCCGGGGTGTCGTTCGCGGGGTTGCTGGCGGGGGTGCGGTCGGTGGATGTGGCGGCGTTCGGGCATGCGGATGTGCCGTTCGAGCGGTTGGTGGAGGTGCTGGACCCGCCGCGTTCGCCGGCGCGGCATCCGTTGTTCCAGGTGATGTTGACCTTCCAGAATTTGACGGTGCCGCAGTTGTCGTTGCCGGGGTTGTCGGTGTCGGGGCTGGATCTGGCGGTGGGGCTGGCGAAGTTCGATCTGCAGTTGGCGATCGCGGAGAACGTCGATGAGCACGGTCGCGCGGGTGGGTTGTCGGCGGCGTTCACTTATGCCACCGATCT
Source organism: Nocardia sp. CY41 (assembly GCF_009829325.1). Lineage (GTDB taxonomy): Bacteria > Actinomycetota > Actinomycetes > Mycobacteriales > Mycobacteriaceae > Nocardia. The sequence goes on along the minus strand of NZ_VUOS01000116.1, from coordinate 589 downwards.
GTTCGATTCGGCGACGGTGCGTGATTTCGCCGACCGGTTCACCCGGATCCTGGCCGCGGTCGCGGTGGATGCGTCGGTGGTGGTGGGTGATATCGATGTGCTGGCCGCTGGTGAGCGGGAGTTGGTGCTGCACGAGTGGTCGACTGCCGGGGCGATCGTGCCGGAGGTGACGTTGGTCGATGTGATCACCACCCAGGCGCGTAACCGGCCCGAGGCGGTCGCGATCCGCTACGGGCACACCAGCGTGAGTTTCGAGCAGTTGCATCGGCGTGCCAACCAGGTCGCGCGCGCGTTGATCGCGCACGGCGCGGGCCCGGAATCGGTGGTCGCGGTCGCGATGCCACGTACCGAGGAACTGCCGATCGCGCTGCTGGGTGTGCTGATCGCCGGTGCGGCGTATCTGCCGATCGACACCAGCTACCCGGTGCAGCGGCTGGAATTCATGCTCGAAGACGCCGCCCCGGTGTGCGTCCTGACCACCACCGCCGAGCTGGACTCCCTGCCCGCGGGCAATATTCCGGCGCTCTTGCTGGAGGACACCACCGGCTACGACGACGCACGAGTCCGCAACCGCGAGCGCGTCACGCCG
>NZ_VUOS01000014.1 GCF_009829325.1 Nocardia sp. CY41 | reverse complement strand
GAAGCTAAGCCTGCCAGCGCCGATGGTACTGCACTCGACAGGGTGTGGGAGAGTAGGACACCGCCGGAACATCCTTCGCGATAGGGGACCCAGATACTGGGTCCCCTATCGGCGTTTGAGCACCTGACTCTCGAGGGCCTTTCGCCGTTTACGGGACGAAACTGTGTTTTGCAGCAAATTTCCAGGGAATCCCTAGAGTACGCACCGCGCGGCCAGGCACCATGGATGGCATCGTCATACTCGCGCGGACAACGGAGGTACGCATGATCGTCGCGACGACGCCGGCCCGTTCGGCGCCGCTCGACCCCGCCGCCTCACCGCGATCGCGCCGGCGGCAGCTGAGGTTGCCAGCGACGGCCGTCTACCTGTCCGGGCTGATCATCGTCTCGGCGGTCTTCTCGGTGCTGAGCGACTCCGCGCAGACCAGGTTGGTGCTGCACGCGAGCACGAACCTGCACAACCTGCTGAGCGGCCACCTCGGGACATTGCTGGCCAGTGCCTTCGTGATCGGCGATGTCGTGGGATCGTGGGTCATCATTCCCTTGCTGGCCTGTCTGCTCGCCCTCGCCGAGCTGCGCTTCGGCGCGCTGCGGGCGGTGCGCGTCTTCCTCGCCGGTCACATCGGCGCCACCCTGCTCGTCGCGGCGGGGCTGTGGGTCGGTGTGCAAGCAGGGTGGGTCCCGGCCAGCATCCGGTGGGCCGAGGACGTCGGCGTCAGCTACGGCGCTATGGCGCTGATCGGCGCGCTGGTGGCGGCGGTGCCGCACCGGTGGCGCATCGCCTGGGCGACGCTGTGGTTCATCGTCGCGGTCGAAGGCGTGCTGATCGAGCAGACGTTCACCCACGTCGGACATCTGGTGGCGTTCATGATCGGGACCGCGGTCGGCTTTCTCATGACGACCAGGGCCACCACCCCCGTGCATCGGCTCACCCGGCTCGAGAGCGCCCTGCTCGCGGCGAGCGCGATCCTCGCCGCGACGCTGCTCATGGGCTGACCGCGGCCGTCGCGGGCCGCTCGCCTACAGTGCTTGGGTGCGCCTAGTGATTGCTCGCTGTCAGGTCGACTACGTGGGGCGACTCACCGCCCATCTGCCGATGGCCCGCAGACTGCTGCTGATGAAAGCGGACGGTTCGGTGCTCGTGCATTCCGACGGTGGCTCGTACAAGCCGCTGAACTGGATGAGCCCGCCGTGCTGGTTGGAGGAACGCAACGGTGACGCGCAACTGCCGGACGGTGCGAAGGCACTATGGGTCGTCACCAACAAGGCCGGTGAGGAACTCCGCATCACCATCGAGGACATCGAACACGACTCCTCCCACGAACTCGGCGTCGACCCGGGCTTGGTGAAAGACGGGGTGGAGGCTCATCTCCAAGAGCTGCTGGCCGAGCATGTGCACACGCTCGGGGCCGGCTTCTCGCTCATCCGTCGCGAGTACATGACCGCGATCGGTCCGGTGGACCTGCTGTGCCGGGACGCCGACGGCGGAACCGTGGCGGTGGAGATCAAACGGCGCGGTGAGATCGACGGCGTCGAACAGCTCACCCGCTACCTGGAGTTGCTGAACCGGGATCCGCTGCTCGCTCCGGTCGCGGGCGTCTTCGCCGCCCAGCAGATCAAGCCGCAGGCGCGCACGCTCGCCGAGGATCGCGGTATCCGCTGCCTCACACTGGACTACGACGCCCTACGCGGCACGGAGAGCAACGAATTCCGCCTGTTCTGAGTTCGGGGGCATGCGGGGCGCGCGCGGGCGGGTAATAGGCTTGTCGCATGCCCCGCCGGAAACCGCGCTCGGATCGCTACGCTGATCGCCGGCCGACGGGTGGCGCGCCGCTCGGAGGTGTCTTCGGACGCACCGAGTCGGGTCCGGACGGGGACGAGACCTACGTGGTTCGTACCATCCCGGGCACCCGGGCGATCAAGACCTATCGCTGCCCCGGCTGCGATCATGAGATCCCACCCGGGGTCGCTCACATCGTCGCTTGGCCTGCCTATGGCGGGGAGGACGATCGCAGGCATTGGCATCGTGGGTGCTGGAACGGCCGTCAGACCCGCCGGATCACTCGCCGGTGGTCATGACCGTTCCAATCGGGCAAGTGGGGTTGTGCCAGTAGTCGCAGCGCGCGACAGGCGTCTCCAGCGCGTAGGGGTGGTTTCGGAGGCCACTGTGCTGCGAGCACGAGAAACCCGGATGGGGACCGCGTCGTCCCGGGCGACCTGCGCCATGGCGGCGTGCCGTCGACCTGGATGCTGCACGAGATGACCTGCACAGAACCCGTTCGGCGAGCGCCGAGCGCTTTCGTCGAATGCCGTTGAGGCCGTGGGAGTTCGGACGCGGCTGGAATTAGGGAAGGCCGCCCTGGCAGGGGCGGCCTTCGGTGAATTCTGTTGAGATTTCGCTACTGTCGCCGTTGGGCCCGACGTCAGTTGCTGATGTCGGCGCTCTCGCGCTCTTCCGAGTCGATGTCGTCGTCCTCGGTGGCGACCTCGGGGATCGCCTTCTGCCGGGAACCGGTAACCGACTTGGTGTTGCCGCCGATCGACTTGCGCTGGTCCGGGACGCCGTCGAGCAATTCGCTCTCCCGGTTGACCGCGGCGAGCATCGCGGGCACCGAGTCGAGCTGACCGCGGATACCGAGCAGCTGGGCGAGCACGCGGCCGCGCAGCACGCGCATCTCCTCGGCCAGTTCCTTCGCGTGCGCGATCTTGCGCTCGGAGGTCTGGGTGGCGGAGGTGATGAGGCGGTTGGCCTCGTCGGTCGCGTCCTTGATCCGCTGGGCGGCTTCGGCGCGGCTGGTGGCTTCCAGCTCCTCCATGGCGCGGGTGAGCTTGGTGCGACGCTCGGCCATGGTGGCCTCGAAGTCCTGCTGGGTGGCCTTGCGCTTCGCGTCGGCTTCCTTCGCGATGCGGTCGGCCTCGGCCTGAGCGGCCTCGATGATCTTGGCGGACTCGGTGCGTGCGTTCGCGAGGGTCTGCTCGAACTCGATCTCGAGCGCCTCGCGCTTCTCCTTGGTCTCCGCGAGCAGCGACTCGTACTTGCCACGCATCTCGGTGGCCTGCTGCTCGGCGATCGACACCATCTCCGCAGCCTCGGCCTGGGCCAGGGCACGGACCTCGGAGGCCTCGTCGGAGGCGAGCCGGAGCATACGGGAGATGCGGTCGGACATGCCTTCCGCGGTGGTCGGCGGCACCGAGAGTCGGTCGACCTCCTTGCGGAGTTCGTCGATCTCGTCGCGCGCGTCTTCCAGCTGGCTCGCGAGGTTACGTGCTTGTGCCGCAGCCGCATCGCGGTCGGTGGCGGTGACTCTCAGTTCCGCGTCGAAGCGGTCGAAGTAATTACGCACCTCGTCTTGCGCATAACCCTTGCGCACAACGGTGAAGGGCAGTGCAACGAAGCGATTGCGATCGGACTCGGGTGACGACATGGCACACAAACTACAGCCTGGGGGCAGCCGATGGTGACTCGACTGCGAATGTCATTCCAACGAGTTTTCCCCGCCTGACGGCGATACTAGTGCGTAACATTCGCGTTTGGTTCGACCAACTCGATCAGCACACCTCCAGCATCCTTCGGGTGGATGAAATTGATGCGAGAATCGGCCGTTCCGTGCCGTGGCGCCTCGTACAGCAAACGCAGACCCTTGGCGCGCAGGTGCGCCGAGACGGCCTCGATGTCGGTCACCCGGTAGGCCAGTTGCTGCAAGCCCGGCCCGCTGCGGTCGATGAACTTCGCGATGGTGGATTCCGCGTCGAGTGGGGCCAGCAACTGCAGGGCAGTGGCGCGGTCGGGTGCGCCGGGCAGCGACAGCATCGCCTCGTGCACGCCCTGAGCCTCGTTGACCTCGCGGTGGGTCTCGACCATGCCGAGGTTCTCGGCGTACCAGGCGACCGCGGCGTCCAGGTCCGGCACCGCGATGCCGACGTGGTCGACCGCGGTCACGTAATCCGCCGGGATGAAAGATGACTGTTCGATAACGTTGCTCACCCTTCGAAAGTAGCGCGACCTGGCCCGGGGCGCGCGAGACGCACCCGCTACCGTTGAGTAGGAACACCTGCTCTCGCGCGGCCCGATGCGGGCGCGAGGCAGGTCCGATCTACGAATGCGAGGCTCGTCGTGACCACTTCCGTGATCGTCTCCGGTGCGCGTACCCCGGTCGGAAGGCTGCTCGGAGGTCTGAAGGACTTCAGCGGTTCCGATCTGGGCGGGTTCGCGATCAAGGCGGCGCTGGAGAAGGGCGGCGTCGCGCCCGACCAGGTCGACTACGTGATCATGGGTCAGGTGCTTACCGCGGGCGCGGGGCAGATTCCGGCCCGGCAGGCGGCGGTCGCCGCCGGCATCCCGATGGACGTGCCCGCGCTGACGCTGAACAAGGTCTGCCTGTCCGGCATCAACGCGATCGCGCTGGCCGATCAGCTGATCCGGGCGGGCGAGTACGAGATCGTCGTCGCGGGCGGTCAGGAGTCGATGAGCCAGGCGCCGCACCTGCTGGAGAAGAGCAGGGAGGGCTTCAAGTACGGCGATGTGACGCTGCGCGACCACATGGCCTACGACGGTCTGCACGACATCTTCACCGATCAGGCCATGGGCGCGCTCACCGAGCAGCGCAACGAGACCGACCGGATCAGCCGGGAGGACCAGGACGCGTTCGCGGCCGCTTCGCACCAGCGTGCGGCGGCGGCGTGGAAGAACGGCATCTTCGACGACGAGGTGGTTCCGGTCGCGGTGCCGCAGCGCAAGGGCGATCCGGTGCTGGTGACCACGGACGAGGGCATTCGCGCCGACACCACGGTGGAGTCGCTGGCCAAGCTGCGCCCGGCGTTCCGCAAAGACGGCACCATCACCGCGGGGACCGCGTCGCAGATCTCCGACGGCGCCGCCGCCGTCGTGGTGATGAGCAAGGAGAAGGCGCAGTCGCTCGGGTTGTCCTGGATCGCCGAGATCGGCGCGGCGGGCGTGGTCGCGGGCCCGGACTCGACCTTGCAGGACCAGCCCGCGAACGCGATCGCCAAAGCCTGCGCGCGCGAGGGCATCTCGCCCGCCGACCTGGACCTGGTGGAGATCAACGAGGCGTTCGCCGCGGTCGGCGTCGCGTCCACCCGCAAGCTGGGCATCGACCCGGAGAAGGTGAACGTCAACGGTGGCGCGATCGCCATCGGGCACCCCCTGGGCATGTCCGGCGCCCGCATCCTGCTGCACCTGGTGCTGGAGCTGAAGCGCCGCGGCGGCGGCGTCGGCGCGGCCGCGCTCTGCGGCGGCGGCGGGCAGGGCGACGCGCTGATCGTCCGCGTCTGACCCCGGCGGGGCGACACCCCGCGCCGAACCGTGCCGATGGCCGCCCCGATGTGGGTGGCCATCGCTCTATTCACGGCCATCGCCTGGTGGGGCGATGAGCGGCCACTGAGTGCGTGGCGTGTCGACGAAGAGGATGCGCGGAAATCGGTCGACAGTGGTCGCCCTCTCGTCCTGCTGCAAACGGAGCTGGGTCAATGGCCGCCGAGCTTCCGGCTATGCGAGACCGAGCACGTCATTGCGGCAGTCGGTCCGAAGTCGGAGGGGCGCTCGTCCTGGCTGGGCCGCAAGAAGTGCGGCGGCCACAAGTGCGTAGCGGCGCGATCGAAAGCTCCGGGTCGCGTGCTCTCGGTTCTGCGTTTGCATGCTGACGTGCCCGGCTCGCTTCGACCACGGGTATCGAGCGAAGCGAGACGGAGTTCGCGGGCCCCGTCTCGCGTCCGAGTGGCCTGTCCGCGTAGGCGGAGGGGTGGTGCCCGCCGTGCGCCGCGAGACGAGATGCGGCGGGAGGGAGCGTGACGGCGGGACGAAGTCCGTCGGTCGCCAAATCTTGGTTCTGTGTGCGCATGCCGTCCTGCCCGGCTCACTTCGACTACGGGATTCGAGCGAAGTGAGACGCAGTTCGTGGCCTCGTCTCGCGTCCGAGTGGTCTGTCCGAATAGGCGGAGGTCCGAGATCCGCCGTGTGCCGCCAGAGGGGGTGCGGCGGCCGGGAGCGTGACGGCGGGACCGAAGTCTGTTGGTCGCGTGCTCTGGTTCTGCGTGTGCACGCGGTCGTGCCCGGCTCGCCCCGACTACCGGTTTAGAGCGAAGCGAGACCGAGCATTGCCCGTTCGCGGCCCGGCTCGCGTTTGCGCGGCCGCCGCGTACGCGACGAAGGAGCAAGCGGTGGTCGCGCAACGCGAGCCGAGAGGGGGCCGCGAACGGGCGGCGCCGCAGGCGCCGCAAATTAGACACAGCTCACTACGACAGTGTGTAGTGCATCCGGCAGAATGGGCGCATGGGCAATGTCTTCGACCTGAGCACGGTGGCCAAGCGGTTTCGTTTCATCGCGGTGCTCGAGGCGATCTCGTGGGTGCTGCTGATCATCGGCATGGTGTTCAAGCGGATTCCGGAGCCGGTGTTGTGGCCGGTCAAGGTGTTCGGCATGACGCACGGCATCGTGTTCGTGCTGTTCGTGATCACCGCGATCGTGGCGGCGCGCGAGCTGGGGTGGAACGCCAAGACCACCGTCCTCGCGCTGCTGTCCAGCATCCCGCCGTTCTGCACGGTGCTGTTCGAAGTGTGGGCGGTGCGTTCGGGGCAGTTGGGTGAGCTGAGCAACGCCGGTTCGGCCGAGTCCGGGGCACCCGTATCCGCCACGTCGTGACAAACTGGAAGTCGTGAATCGACCAGCCGCACGCCGTCCTTCGCCCGCTGTCGCCGCCGCCATGTCCGGAGCGGTCGATCTGTCCAGCCTGAAGCAGCCCGCGGGAGGCGCGGGCGCCGCGGCCGGTGGCGACCACGCGGTGTCCGAGGCCGATTTCGAGACCAAGGTCCTGCGCCGGTCCATGCAGGTGCCCGTGGTGGTGGTGCTGTACTCGCAGCGCAGCCCGGGCAGCATCGAGCTGGTCCGCACGTTGGAGCGTCTGGTCGCCGCCGACGGCGGCACCTGGGATCTGGCCACGGTCGAAGCCGAGGCCAATATGCGGATCGCGCAGGCGTTGCGGGTGCAGGGCATCCCGACGGTGATCGCGATCGCGGCCGGGCAGCCCCTGGCCGATTTCGAGGGCGCCCAGCCCGAGCCGCAGGTGCGGCAGTGGCTGAACGCGGTGGTCGACGCGGTGGCGGGCAAGCTCGAGGGTGGCGGGCAGCCGCAGCAGCCTGCCGAGGATCCGCGTTTCGCGGCGGCCGAGGCGGCGCTGGAGCAGGGTGACCTGGCCGGCGCCGAGGCGGCCTACCAAGCGATTCTCGACGCCGAGCCGGCGAACGAGGAGGCCAAGGGCGCGTTGCGCCAGCTCCGCTTCCTCGCTCGGGCTCAGGACCTGCCGGAGTCGGCCGTCGCGGAGGCCGACGCCGATCCGTCGAATGTCGACGCCGCGATCCGAGCCGCCGATCTCGAACTGTTCCAGCAGCGTCCGGAGGCGGCGTTCGATCGGCTGATCGGCGTGGTCAAGCGCACTTCCGGCGACGACCGCACCAAGGCGCGGACCCGTTTGCTGGAGCTGTTCGAGCTGTTCGATCAGGCCGAGCCGTTCGTCGTGGCCGCGCGCCGCAAGCTGGCCGCCGCGCTGTACTGAGTCCGTGGCCGGCGCGGCTCGCTAGCTGTGGCGCAACCAGACCGCGGCGTGCGGCGCGAGCGTCACGGCGGCCGAGGCGGGACGGCCGTGCCACGGCTCGTCGGTCGCCGGCACCTCGCCGAGGTTGCCCAGGCCGGAGCCGCCGTAGTCCGCGGCGTCGGTGTTGAGGATCTCGAGCCAGCGTCCCGGCCGGGGCAGGCCGACCCGGTAGGCGTCATGGGTCGACCCGGAGAAGTTGTAGACGCAGGCCACCACGGAGCCGTCGGAACCGTAGCGCAGGAACGCCAGCACGTTGTTCGCGCTGTCGTCCGCTTCGATCCAGGCGTAACCGCCCGGGGTGGTGTCCTGGCTCCACAGAGCGGGGTGGCCGCGGTAGACCGCGTTCATGTCCCGCACGAGTGTGGTGATGCCCTGGTGCAGCGGGTTGTCCCGTTCGTGCCAGTCCAGGCCGCGATCGTGCGACCATTCCCGGAACTGGCCGAAATCCTGGCCCATGAACAGCAGCTGTTTACCCGGGTGGGCCCACATGTAGGCGAGTAGGGCGCGCACTCCGGCGGCTTTGGCGAAATCGTCGCCCGGCATCCTGGTCCACAGCGTGCCTTTGCCGTGCACGACCTCGTCATGGCTGATCGGCAGCACGTAGTTCTCGCTCCAGGCGTATACCAGCGAGAAAGTGATCTCGTTGTGGTGCCAGGAGCGGTGCACCGGATCGCGGCCGAGGAACCCGAGGGTGTCGTGCATCCAGCCCATGTTCCATTTCATGGTGAAGCCGAGACCGCCCACGTCGGTGCCGCGGGTGACGCCGGGCCAGGTGGTGGACTCCTCGGCGATCGTCACGACGCCGGGGTGCTGCCGGTGCAACGTCTCGTTGAGTTCCTGCAGGAAGTCGACGGCCTCCAGGTTCTCTCGTCCGCCGTGCACGTTCGGCTCCCACTGGCCTTCGCCGCGGGAGTAGTCGAGGTAGAGCATGGAGGCGACCGCGTCGACGCGCAGACCGTCGATGTGGAATTCCTCGATCCAGTAGCGAGCGTTGGCGATGAGGAAGTTACGCACTTCGTGCCTGCCGAAGTCGAACACCAAAGTTCCCCAGTCGAGTTGCTCGCCCCGGCGGGGGTCGGCGTGCTCGTAGAGCGCGGTGCCATCGAAACGGGCCAGCGCCCACTCGTCGCGCGGGAAGTGGGCGGGGACCCAGTCCAGCAGGACGCCGATGCCCGCCGCATGCATCCTGTCGACGAACGCGCGGAAGTCGTCGGGGGAGCCGAAGCGTGCCGTCGGGGCGTAGTAGGAGGTGACCTGGTAACCCCACGAGCCGCCGAACGGATGCTCGGCGATCGGGAGCAGTTCGATGTGGGTGTATCCGGTCGCCGCTACGTACTCGGCGAGCTGGTCGGCCAGCTCGCGGTAGCCGAGTCCCGGCCGCCACGACCCGAGATGCACCTCGTAGACGCTCATGGGCGCGCGGGTGGGGTCGGTGGCGGCGCGCTGCTCGAGCCAGGCGTGGTCGTGCCACGCGTGGTGGCTCTCGGCGACCACCGATGCGGTCGCCGGAGGTTGTTCGGTGGCGAAGGCGAGCGGGTCGGCATGGTCGACGGTCCGTCCGTCGGCGCCGTGCACGCGATATTTGTACTTGGTCCCGGGCCCGACACCCGGGACGAAGACTTCCCAGACCCCGGAGGATCCCAAGCTGCGCATCGGCGCGGTGTTGCCGCTCCAACCGTCGAAGTCCCCGATGACGGTGACGCCGCGTGCGTTCGGCGCCCACACCGCGAACGACGTGCCCGTCACCTCGCCGTCGAGGGTGGTGTAGCGGCGCGGGTGGGCGCCGAGCACCTCCCACAGGCGTTCGTGGCGGCCTTCGCCGATCAGGTGCAGGTCGAGTTCGCCGAGCGTGGGCAGGAAGCGGTAGCCGTCGGCGCTGACGATGGTCTGGCCGCCGGGATAGGTGGTGACGACGCGGTAGTCCATGACCTCCGGGTACGGCAGCACCGCGGCGAACACACCGTGACCCAGGGGTTTCAGCGCATGGTCGACGCCGCCGACGCGCACCGCCACGGTTTCGGCGTGCGGGCGCAGCACCCGCACGGCCGTGCCGTCGGGATGGGGATGCGCGCCCAGCACGGTGTGCGGGTCGGTGTGGGTGCCTGCCGCGAGCAGCATGAGATCGCGACGTTTCATCGCAGCGTCCTGCGGTAGGCCAGCTCGGTGCGCGCTTGCTGCGACACGGGGGGAAGGGCGATGATGTGCGCGACGGCGTGGGCGGGGTCCAACCGTACGTAATTGGTCTGCGCCCAGTGATACTCCTCCCCGCTGACCTCGTCGTACACCACCGGATGGTCGTGCCATTCGCGGCCGATCGCGGGCAGATCGAGCGAGAGCATGCCCCACTCGGCGCCGAAGGGGTTGAGGTTCACCACGACCAGCACGGCGTCGCCGCCGACCGGGTCGATCTTGGAGTAGGCGAGCAGCGCGTCGTTGTCCACGTGATGGAAATGCAGGCAGCGCAGCTGTTGCAGGGCCGGGTGCGCCCGGCGGATCTCGTTGAGCCGGGTGAGCCACGGCTCCAGTGATTCGCCGCGCGCGAGCGCCTCGGCGAACGGGCGCGGGCGCAGCTCGTACTTCTCCGAGTCGAGGTACTCCTCGCTGTCGGGGCGCACTGCCTGATGCTCGAACAGTTCGAAGCCGGAGTAGACGCCCCAGGTCGGCGCGAGGGTGGCGGCCAGGACGGCGCGGATGGCGAACATGCCCGGCCCGCCGTGCTGGAGGCTTTCGTGCAGGATGTCGGGGGTGTTCACGAACAGGTTCGGGCGGGCCTCGTCGGCCTTGGCGGCCAGTTCGCTGCCGAACTCGGTGAGCTCCCATTTGGCCACACGCCAGGTGAAATACGTGTACGACTGGCTGAATCCGCGCCGGGCCAGCCCGTAGAGCCGGGCAGGGCGGGTGAACGCCTCGGACAGGAAGATGACGTCCGGATCGGTGCGCCACACGTTCGCGATCAGCCACTCCCAGAAATCGGCGGGCTTGGTGTGCGGGTTGTCGACACGGAAGACAGTGACGCCCAGACCGATCCAGTGCCGGACCACCCGCAGCACTTCGGCGTAAAGGCCGTCGGGATCGTTGTCGAAGTTGACCGGGTAGATGTCCTGGTACTTCTTGGGCGGGTTCTCCGCGAAGGCTATGGTGCCGTCGGGCAGGGTGGTGAACCACTCAGGATGCGCCTGCACCCACGGGTGATCGGGCGCGCACTGCAAGGCGAGGTCGAGCGCCACCTCGAGGCCGAGTTCCCGAGCCTTGCGGACGAATTCGGCGAATTCGGCTTCGGTGCCCAGGTCCGGGTGGACGGCGTCGTGACCGCCGTACTTCGAGCCGATGGCCCACGGTGAGCCGACGTCGTCCGGCTCCGCCGTGAGCGCGTTGTTGCGTCCCTTGCGGTTGATCTCGCCGATCGGGTGGATCGGCGGCAGGTAGACGACGTCGAAACCCATGCCTGCGATGCGCGGGAGCTCTTCGGCCGCCGTGGCGAAGGTGCCGTGGACCGGCTTGCCCGCGGCGTCACGGCCGCCGGTCGAGCGCGGGAAGAACTCGTACCAGGAACCGTAGAGCGCACGAGGTCGCTCGACCTGGACGGTGTGCTGGGGCCCGCGAGTGACCAGGTCGCGCAGCGGTGTGGCGCGCAGGATCTCGGCGACTTCCCCGGTGAAGGCCGGGGCCACCCGGGCGGGCAGTTGTTCGTCACTGCGCAGCGCCGCCGCGACCGCGCGTAGGCGCTGGAACTGTTTCTTGGGGACGGCCTGCGCCGCGCGCTCGAACAGGCGGGCGCCCAGCTCCAGGTCGTTGGCCAGATCGGCGGCGCTCTGCCCGACGGCCAGTTTCGCCTCGATCGCCGAGCGCCAGGTCGCGATGGGATCGCTCCAGCCTTCGATCCGGTAGGTCCACGCGCCCGGCGCATTCGGGGTGAAGGTCGCGTTGAAGACGTCGGGTTCGTAGTCCGGCATCATGCGGATGCGGGTGACCCGCGAGGCGCCAGGGGCGCGCACGACGAGGGTGGCGGCGACGGCATCGTGGCCCTCGCGCCACACGACGGTGCGCACCGGGAATACTTCGCCGACCACCGCCTTGGCGGGCCGGCCGCCTGGGATGGACGGGGCAGTGTCATCGATAGCGATGCGGCCGGTCACGGGACCAACTTACCGGTAACCGGCCTTCCGGACCCGATCCGCCGAAGTTTCCAGCCCGGTTCCGGACCCTTGTCGCGGGCGCTGAGCTGGGCTTTCGCTTCAGCGAGCGTCGGCGGCGAGGCCGAGTCCGAGCGCTACCAGGACCGCGCCGATGGCGCGCTCCACTCGCTGCCGGATACCGGCGCGGCGCAGCCAGGCGCCCGCGCGGTCGGCGGCCAGGACCACCCCGACGCACCACGCGGTGTCGATCACCAGCTGGATGAGCGCCAGGATCACCACGGTCGGCAGCACCGGGCCGTCGGACGGCAGGAACTGGGGAAGAACGGTGAGCCCGAAGACCGCCGCTTTGGGGTTGGCCGCGATCGAGATCAGCGATGCGCGGAAGGCGGCTGCGGGCGTGCGGCCCGCGGGCAGCATACGCGTCATCGCACTGCCGAACTCGCCGTCGGCGCGGGCGCCGCGCCACGCCTGCACACCGAGCCAGATCAGCACCAGCGCGCCGACGACGTGCACGGCCGTGTGCATGGCTCGGTTCGCGACCAGCAGGACGGACAGCCCCGCCCCGCCCGCCAGCGTCCAGCCGAGCACGCCGATCTCGTTCCCGGCCACCGCCGCCAGACCCGCGGTACGACCGTCCCGGACAGCGCGCTGGAGGAACAGGGCGGTGGCAGGCCCCGGGAGCGCGGCGATGAACAGGCAGGCCAACAGGAACTGCGGCAGGACGTGAACCCAGTGCGGCATCAGCCGATGCTGTCATCTCGTCCCTGCTCGGGCCACCAATTTTCGTGCCCGCGGCCGGTGCCGGATCGGGCCGCCCGGGCGGCCACCGCCGTCGCGCATGGTGCGCTGGGTGGCCGCCCGGCGTTCGACGCCACGTTCACGAGATACTGCTTACGGCATGACCAGGCATGCGAAGCCGAGGTTCATCCCGTTGCCCACCGTCATCGCGGGTGAGGTCCAGGCGGGGCCGGCGCCTTGCGTCGCGGAGATGGTGTGCTGTCCGGTCGCGCCGGGGATCCAGACTGTCGTGGCCTGGTTGCCGACCACCGTCGCGGGATTCGGCGAGAAGCTGCCTCCCGCACTGTCGGCGAACTGAACGGGATCGGACGAAGAATTGTCCACCGTCGCCGTCACCCGGTACTGGCAATTGGTGCCGTAGTTCCCGAGTCCGAAACTCATGCCTTGGGCGGGGCTCGCGGTCACCGTCGTAACCGCCGCGCCGGCGGTGGGGGCGACGAGAACGAATGCCGCCGCGCAAACTCCGAACCCCGTGATCGCTGCTCCAGCGCGCGACCAGCGCCGATCGCGGGCGCGATTTGGGTGTGCTGTCATCCACATCTCGATCACTCCCGTACTGATTCGGTTGGTGCGGCCGGTTGGTCCGCACAGCTTGTGGGTTTGCCCGGCGTACCGGAGTTCACAAGCGAGCGCGGGTCTCGATCGGATAGCGGGAACAAGGGCGCCGGTGCGCCCGCCGTGGCCGTTCCGTGACGGTAGCGAGCCTTACGTAGCCGCGGGTGCGCTGCTTCATTCGACCCGCGCGATGCGGAAACACGCTGGTCGGGAGGTTGTTCTGAGCGCGGTCGCGCGGGTCGGGGGCACCGGGCGCCGTGTAGGTTCTACCCAATGAAGGCATTGCGTCGTTTCACCGTCCGTGCCCATCTGCCCGAGCGCTTGGCGGCCCTGGGTGAACTCGCCACGAATCTGCGCTGGTCGTGGCATCCGCCCACCCAGGACCTGTTCGCGGCGTTGGATCCGCGGCGGTGGCAGGAGATGGGGCACGATCCGGTCCGGATCCTGGGCGAGGTACCCGCGGCGCGACTGGACGAGCTGGCCGCCGACCCCGACTACGTCGCGCGTGTCGACGCAGCGGCGGCGGACCTGCGCGAGTACCTGGCGGCGCCGGGCTGGTTCCAGCGCAGGGCGGGGGAGGAAGGCGTGCGCGGCATCGCCTACTTCTCGATGGAGTTCGGTGTCACCGAAGTGCTGCCGAACTATTCCGGCGGACTCGGCATTCTGGCCGGTGACCACCTGAAGGCCGCCTCCGATCTCGGCCTGCCGCTGATCGGCGTGGGATTGCTGTATCGCTCAGGGTATTTCCGGCAATCCCTGACGACGGACGGCTGGCAGGCCGAGCACTATCCGGCGCTCGATCCGCAGGGCCTGCCGCTGCGGGCGCTCACTTCCGACGGTTCGCCGGTGCTCATCCACGTGGCGATGCCGGACCGCAGGGTGTTGCGTGCGCGGGTATGGATCGCGCAGGTCGGGCGGGTTCCGCTGTTGCTGCTCGACTCGGACATCGCCGAGAACGACCCGGAACTGCGCGCGGTCACCGACCGGCTCTACGGCGGCGACCAGGAACACCGCATCCGCCAGGAGATCCTCGCGGGCATCGGCGGAGTGCGGGCGGTGCGCGCGTTCACCGCGTCCGCCGGGCTGCCCGATCCCGATGTGTTCCACATGAACGAAGGCCACGCGGGTTTCCTCGGTGTCGAACGCATCCGGGAATTCGTCGCGGCCGGACAAGACTTCGATTCCGCACTCGCCGCCGTGCGCGCCGGCACGGTGTTCACCACGCATACTCCGGTCCCGGCGGGCATCGACCGGTTCCCCATGCCGATGGTGCGGCGCTACTTCGGCGGTGCGCACGGCGAATCCGAATCCGCCCTGCTGCCGGGCCTTTCCGTGGACCGGATCGTGGCGCTCGGCCGCGAAGCCGACCCGTCGGTCTTCAATATGGCGCACATGGGTCTGCGGCTCGCGCAGCGCGCCAACGGCGTCTCGAAGCTGCACGGCGCGGTCAGCCGGTCGATGTTCGCCTCGCTGTGGCCGGGGTTCGACCCTGCGGAGGTGCCGATCGGCTCGGTCACCAACGGCGTGCACGCCACTACGTGGGCGGCGCGGGAGTGGGTGGACAAGGCGCGCGAGCACATCGGCGCGGAACTGGTGGAGGAGGGGCGCGGCTGGGAACGGCTGCGCGACGTCGATCTGACCGAACTGTGGTCGACCCGCAACACGCTGCGCGGCATCCTCGTCGACGAGGTGCGCCGCAGGCTGCGCGCGTCGTGGCTGGAGCGCGGCGCCGCGGAGGCCGAACTCGGCTGGGTGAACGGTGTCTTCGACCCGAACGTGCTGACCGTCGGGTTCGCGCGGCGGGTGCCGACCTACAAGCGCCTCACCCTCATGCTGCGCGACCCGCAGCGGTTGCGCGCCCTGCTGCTGGACCCGCGGCGGCCGATGCAGCTGGTCGTGGCGGGCAAGAGCCACCCGGCCGACGACGGCGGCAAGGCGCTCATCCAGCAGGTGGTGCGCTTCGCCGACGACCCGGAGGTACGGCACCGGATCGTCTTCCTGCCCGACTACGACATGTCGATGGCCCGCTACCTGTACTGGGGCTGCGATGTCTGGCTGAACAACCCGCTGCGGCCGCTGGAGGCGTGCGGCACCTCCGGCATGAAGTCCGCGCTCAACGGCGGGCTCAACCTGTCCATCCGGGACGGTTGGTGGGACGAGATGTACGACGGCGAGAACGGCTGGGCCATTCCGACCGCGGAGGGCGTCCGGGACGAGCACCGCCGCGACGATCTGGAGGCCACCGCGCTCTACGACCTGTTCGAGCGCGCGGTGGCGCCGCGCTTCTACGAGCGCGACGCGTCCGGGATGCCGGTGCGCTGGGTCGAGATGGTCCGGCACACGCTGCAGACCCTGGGACCGAAGGTCCTGGCTTCCCGGATGGTCCGCGATTACGCGGTGGAGTACTACGCTCCCGCCGCCGCGGCCCATCAGCGGGCGACGGCCGACGATTTCGCCGTCGCTCGGGCCATCGCCGAGTATCGCCGCCGGGTCGAGTCGGCGTGGCCCTCGGTCAAGGTGATCCAGGTGGACAGCGCGGGATTGCCGGACACGCCGGTGATCGGGGCGCGGCTGTCGCTGACCGCGCGGGTCGAACTCGGCGGATTGAGCGTGCCCGACGTGGTGGTGCAGGCGGTGCTGGGCCGGGTGTCGGCGACCGACGACCTCTCCGACACCACCACGGTCCCGATGACCCACACCGGGTCGGATGCCGGTGCGGAGCTGTTCACCGTCGACACCCCGCTGCCGCTGTCCGGCGCGGTCGGCTACACCGTGCGCGTGCTGCCGCACAGCGATCTGCTGGCCTCCGACGCCGAGTTCGGGTTGGTCTCCGCGCCGAGCGCGTAGCCCGGGTGGCGCCGGTCACGGTGGCGCCACCGCGGGTTGCCCCGGGCAGTGAACCGTCGGTTACCGTGCCCTTGGCCCGCCCCGCACCGTTCTCGACTGGAGTCACCCATGGTCACCGACGTTCTGCACCGGACCCGAGGACGCCTCGACGGGTACTTCGGGGTCCGCTCGACCGGCTCGACCGTCAAGCGTGAAGTCATGGCGGGAACCGTGACGTTCCTCGCCATGTCCTACGTCCTCGCGGTCAATCCCGCGGTGCTCGGCGACCAGGGAGCGCTGGGCGACCGGGGCATCCCCATGCAGGCGGTGTTCACCGCCACCGCCGTCGCCGCGGTGTTCGGCACGCTGGTCATGGGACTGTGGGCGCGGTATCCGATCGCGCTCGCGCCGGGCATGGGGCTCAACGCGTTCTTCGCGTACACGGTGGTGCTCGGCATGGGGATTCCGTGGCAGGTCGCGCTGTCGGGCACATTCCTGTCCGGCGCCATCTTCTTCGTCCTGGCTGTGACGCGGATTCGCGAACGCATCCTCAACGCGATCCCGATGCAGCTCAAACTCGCCGTGGGCGCGGGTATCGGGTTGTTCGTGGCCTTCCTCGGCCTGAAGAACGCCGGGATCGTGGTGAACAGCGACGCGACACTGGTCACCCTCGGCGACTTCACCGAGGGCACCACGCTGCTCGCGCTGTTCGGGTTGCTGGTGACCGTGGTGTTCCTGGTGCGGGGCTGGCACGGGGCGGTGCTCTACGGCATCGTGCTCACCACGATCGTCGGCATCGTCAGCGGCTTGGTCGATCTGCCCAAGGGCGTGTTCGCCGCGCCGAAGGGGCTCGAGCACACCTTCGGCCAGGCGATCGTCCATCTCCCCGACGCGTTCACCGGTCAGATGGCCGTGGTGGTGCTGACCATGCTGTTCGTCGATTTCTTCGACGCTTCCGGCACGCTCATCGGCGTCGCGAACCAAGCCGGTCTGCTGGACGCGGACGGCAGGCTGCCGCGCGCCGCGAGCGCGCTGGCGGCGGACTCCGTGGGCACCATGGCCGGCGCGGTCATCGGCACCTCCACGACCACCGCCTATGTGGAATCCACCGCGGGCGTCTCGGCGGGCGGACGGACCGGATTGACCGCCGTCACCACGGCGGGCTGGTTCCTCCTCGCGATGTTCTGCTATCCGATCTTCGCGGTGGTGGCCGGTTCCGGCGAGGTGACCGCGCCCGCGCTGATCGTGGTCGGCATCCTGATGGCCCGCTCGCTGGGCCAGATCGATTGGAACCGCCTGGAGTACTCGGTTCCCGCGTTCGTCACCATCGTGATGATGCCGCTGACGTACTCCATCGCCAACGGCCTGGCCATGGGCATGCTGCTGTATCCGGTGGTCATGGCGGCCCGCGGGCGGGTCAAGGAGGTGCACCCGGCGATGTGGGCGCTGATGCTGGTTTTCCTCGGCTACTTCTTCTTCCTCGCGGAGTGACCCTTCGCTCGTTGTCGCGCTGAACCATCCCTGGCGCTCGTCCGTGGAATAGACCGAGAGATCGGGCAGTTGGCCTTTTTGTGAGATAATCGGACCGTAGTCCGTTTATTCGTAGAAGTAATGATCGTGTCCGCAACGACAGCGCAGGGATGAGGACCAGCATGACCATCAAATCCGTACTCGACAGAACCGGCACCGACAGCGAATTGGACGGCATCGCCACCGACATCGGCCTGCTGATCGTGCGCGTCGTCTTCGGCGGCCTGCTCGCGGCGCATGGGGCCCAGAAACTCTTCGGCTGGTGGGGCGGACCGGGTCTGCAGGCCAACGCCGACGGCTTCGAGCAGATGGGTTACAACCCGGGCAAGGTGTTCGGGACGCTGGCGGGCCTGAGCGAGCTCAGCGGCGGTCTTCTCCTGCTGCTCGGCCTGCTGACGCCGCTGGCCGGGGCGATCGTGCTGGGCACGATGATCAACGCGATCAACGCCACGTGGGCGGGCGGCCTGCTGGGCGGGTACGAAATGGGCGTGTTGTTCGCGGTGGTCGGCGCGGCGCTGCCGTTCACCGGGCCCGGCAAGTTCTCCTTGGACGCCGGACGTCCCTGGGAACGCCACGGATTCGTGTGGGGCGTGGGTGCGTTGATACTCGCGGTCGTGACGGGCGTGCTCACCCTGATCCTCAAATGGGCGCTCTGACCCTGCGGCACGGCCGGATTCGCGGCGCGGTGACCTCGGTCGCCGGGCCGCGGTCGTGTGCGGGCCCGTTCATGTCACACCACGAGCGGCGGGATCGTCGTTCTGTTGCAACTTTGCGACCGACCGAGGAGAAGTGATGGGCGTCGAAATCAGCAATCCCGAGGGATTGCACGACCCGACGGGGTTCGGCTACAGCCATGTGGCGGTGGCGCGCGGCGAACTGGTGTTCATCGCCGGGCAGTACGACTCGGACGCCGAAGGGCACACGACCAGTACGGAATTCGCGGTGCAGGTGGACAACGCGTTCGCCGCCCTCGGCATCGCCTTGCGCTCGGCGGGAGTGGACTTCGCCGATGTGGCGCAGTTGCGGACGCACATCGTCGACCATGATCTGGACAAGTTGGCGGTGCTCGGGAAGAAGATCGCCGCGATCTGGGGTGACCGCCCGCCCGCACAGACGCTGACCGGAGTGGCGGCGCTCGCGCTGCCCGGCATGCTCTTCGAGGTCGACGCGGTGGCCGTGCGCGGCTGAGATCGGCTGCCCGACAGGGGGTCCGGTGATGTCCCCGCGCCGCGTGCAGGGCTTGGCGCGGGGACCGGCCGATACCTCGGGGTGGGAATTGGGGGTCACCCGACGTATCGACCCCCAAATCTACTTCCGTTTGGAATTAGCTCGCGGGGGGTGTGTGCGGTATCACACCTTCGCCGCGGCGGCCAACCGCCGCAATGCTTTGACCACGACCTCCGGATCGGCCGTCTCCCAATACGGCGGCAGCGATGCGCGCAGGTATCCGCCGTAGCGGGCGGTGGCGAGACGGGAGTCGAGGATGGCGACCACACCGCGATCGTCGACGCTGCGCAGCAGGCGTCCGGTGCCCTGCGCGAGCAGCAGCGCCGCGTGATTGGCGGCCACCGTCATGAATCCGTTTCCGCCGCGCATCTCCACGGCGCGCTGCCTCGCCGCCAGCAGGGGATCGTCCGGGCGCGGGAAGGGGATGCGGTCGAGGATCACCAGGCTGAGCGACGGTCCGGGCACGTCGACGCCCTGCCACAGCGACAGCGTGCCGAACAGGGACGTCTCCGGGTCGTCGGCGAACTTGCGGACCAGCGCGCCCGTCGCGTCCTCGCCCTGGCACAACACCGGGGTCGGTAACCGGTCGCGCAGCGCGTCGGTGGCCGCGCGGGCCGCGCGCATCGAGGAGAACAAGCCGAGGGTGCGCCCACCCGCGGCCGTGATCAGCCGCTCGATTTCGTCCAGGTAGGCCGGTGCCAGCCCGTCGCGGCCCGGCGCGGGCAGGTGCTTGGCGACGTAGAGGATGCCGGACTTGGCGTGATCGAACGGCGAGCCGACGTCGAGCGAACTCCAGCGCACGGTCTCGGCGTCCGACGGAGCCTGCGCGCCGTTCGCGGTGGCCGGGTCGGTGCGGTTGCCCGACTGCGCCGGCAGGCCCCAGGTGACCGCGAGCCCGTCGAACGAGCCGCCGATCTGCAATGTGGCCGAGGTCAGCACGACGGTCGCGGCGCCGAACAGCCTGCTGCGCAGCAGCCCGCCCACCGACAGCGGCGCCATGCGCAGCGAGCGGCGCGGCACACCCCGGATCTCGTCGGCCGCCAGCCAGATGACATCCCGGCGCGCGGCGGGATCTGGCTCGTCGAACGCCGTCAGCGCGCGGACCGCGCTGTCGTGCACCTCGTCGAGCGCGGCCAGCGCCATCGTGCGTGCGGCGGAGCTCTCCGGATCGCCCTGCGCGGTGGTGCTGCCCGGCGGCGCGAGCGCGGTGCGCGCGTTCCACGCGGCATCGCGGATCATGGCCAGCACCGGGGCGGCGCCGTCGGGCAAGGTGTCCCACCGTGCGGCGGGCAGCTCGTCGAGCACGGTGTGCCATGCCTCCGCAGCGCCCTCCAGGCGGTCCACCTCCTGCTCGTCGATGAGCTTGGCGCAGCGCCTGGCCGCCGCGCTGATCGCGGAAGCGGCCAGTTCGGCGGTGGCCACGCCGGTCACCCGGTCGACCAGCTCGTGCGCTTCGTCGATGACCACCACGTCGTGTTCGGGCAACACCTGGATGCCGCTGATCGCATCGATGGCCAGCAGAGCGTGGTTGGTCACCACCACGTCGGCCTGTGCCGACTCGGTCCTGGCGCGCTCGGCGAAGCAATCCTGGCCGAAGGAGCAGCGCGATTTGCCCAGGCACTCCCGAGAGGACACGCTGACCTGCCGCCAGGCGCGATCGCTCACTCCCGGGGCGAGCTCGTCGCGGTCGCCGGTCTCGGTGTCGGAGGCCCATTCGTTGAGCCGTTGCACTTCGCGACCGAGGCGGGAGATCGCGAAGGCGTCGAACAGCTCCGCCTCCGCCGGCTCGTCCGGGATCGCACTGTTGATCTTGTTCAAGCACAGGTAGTTGTTGCGCCCCTTGAGAATCGCGAACTTCGGCGTGCGTCCCAGCGGGCCGCTCAACGCCTCGGCCAGCCGGGGCAGGTCACGGTCGACCAGCTGACGCTGCAGCGCGATCGTCGCCGTGGAGACCACCACGGTGCGGCCGGTGCGGACGGCGTGGCGCAGGCTCGGCACCAGATAGGCCAGCGACTTGCCGGTGCCCGTCCCGGCCTGGACCGCCAGATGCTCCTTGGTGTCGATCGCGTGGTCCACCGCCGCCGCCATCGTCACCTGCCCGGCGCGCTCCTTACCGCCGAGCGCCTGCACGGCGGTGGCCAAAAGGTCGGAAACGGGGGGCAGTTCGGGCACGCGAGCAGCCTACTCGGCGCCTCCGACAGGGCCGGCCGCTCGCCGAGACCGGACGGTCTATCGGCTGATGCCGCCTTCGAGATCGATGCCTGCGCCGCGCATGCGATCCAGCGCGGCCGCGACCGTGTCCGGTGCGACGCCCGCGGTGAGGTCGAGCAGGACACGGGTGTCGAAACCCTCGATGCGCGCGTCCAGGGCGGTGGCGCGCACGCAGTGGTCGGTCGCGATGCCGACCACGTCGACGGCGTCCACGCCGCGGTCGTGCAGCCAGTCGGCCAGTCCGGTGCCGTCCTCGGTCGTGCCCTCGAACCCGGAATAGGCCGCCGCGTACGCGCCCTTCGAGAAGACCGCCTGGACGGGGCCGAGGTCGAGTGCCGGATGGAAATCGGCGCCGGGCGTGCCGACCCGGCAGTGCGGCGGCCAGCTGTCGAGGTAATCGGGCTGCTCGGAGAAGTGCGCACCGGGATCGATGTGGTGGTCGCGGGTCGCCACGATCGCGCCGTATTCCGCCGCCGCGAGGTGCTCGGTGATCCGTGCCGCCACGGCGGCCCCGCCGGTGACCGCGAGCGCACCGCCCTCGCAGAAATCGTTCTGGACATCGACGATGATCAGTGCCCGGGTCATGGCGACCTCCCGCGGTCCGGCTGGATGACTGTTCCGATTCTGCCGCTCGGTCGGACGCTTGGGTTGTAAACGCGGCCGCCGCTCACGGTGATTACCGGATGCCCCTTTCGCCCGGCGGCCGGTGTGCCGCCTTCCCGCATGGAGACCCTCATGAGCCCTGCGAAACTGTTCCGCAGCGTAACCGTCGGCACCACCGTCTTCCTGGTGGTCTTCTACTTGCTGGGCTCCCGTCCCGCCGAGCCGTCGGCCTGGGTGTGGTTCGGAGTCACCGGCGTGGTGTTCGCGTCGCTGTTCGCCGCCGGACTGCTGCTGGTGTCCCGCGCCGACCGGCGCGGCCGGTGACCTCAGACGAACGTGGTCACCACGGCGGGTTCGCCCGCCGACAGTTTGAGGCCCTCCCAGGGCAGGCTGATCAACCCGCGGGCGACCAGGTCGCGGCTCTCGGCGAGGGTGGGCAGGTCGTCGACCTGCTTGCCTTCGCGGATCAGCGGGACAAGTAGCTCCCTGGCTTCGAAGCCGTTGCTCGGCGGCGTCGGCCCGGAGGCCGGATAGACGATCTCCTCCACGATCGTTCCGGTGTCGCGGGCCAAGCGAACGGCCTTCTTCGTGCCACCCCGGGACTGCTTGTGACTGCTGCGTTTGGCCACCGGCACGCCCTCGACCTCGACCAGCTTGTACACCATTCCGGCGGTCGGCGCGCCCGAGCCGGTGACCAGCGCGGTGCCGACGCCGTAGACGTCGACCGGCTCGGCGCGCAGCGCGGCGATGGCGTACTCGTCGAGATCGCCGGAGACCACGATGCGGGTCTTGGTCGCGCCGAGCGCGTCGAGCTGGTCGCGCACCTGCCTGGCCAGGACGCCGAGATCGCCGGAATCGATCCGGACGCCGCCCAGTTCCGGGCCGGCGACCTCGATGGCCGTCGCGACGCCTCTGCTGATGTCGAAGGTGTCCACCAGCAGTGTCGTGCCCACGCCGAGCGTCTGCACCTGGCTGCGGAACGCCTCGGCCTCGTGTGCCCCGTCGGGGCCGCTGTGCAGCAGGACGAAGGCATGCGCGCTGGTGCCCGCGCCCGGAATGCCGTAGCGGCGCACCGCCTCCAGGTTCGAGGTGGCGTCGAAACCGGCCAGATACGCGGCGCGCGCGCAGTCCGCGGCGGCCTGCTCGTGGGCGCGCCGCGACCCCATCTCGATCATCCGGCGGCCCCCGGCCGCGCTGACCATCCGGGCGCCCGCGGCCGCGATCGCGCTGTCGTGATTGAGAATCGACAGGATCAGCGTCTCCAGGACGACGCATTCGGCGAAGCTGCCGCGCACCGACAGAATCGGGGAGCCGGGGAAGTACAGCTCGCCCTCGGCATAGCCGTCGATGTCCCCGGTGAACCGGTAGTCGCGCAGCCAGTCGAGGGTCCGCCGATCCGAGAACGGGGCGGCGACGGCCAGTTCCGCCGCGCCGAACCGGAACTGCCGCAGCGCGTCGAGCACCCGGCCGGTACCGCCGACGACGCCGTAGCGACGACCGTTTGGCAAACGTCTAGCGAACACCTCGAACGTGCACCGCCGATGCGCCGAGCCATCGGCCAGCGCCGCGGCGAGCATGGTCAGTTCGTACTGGTCGGTCAGCAGCGCCGTGCTGGCGAGGCCGTCACGCAGATCCACGCTGTCACTGTAGACAGAACGGTCGGCTCATGGGGTCCGGCATCGGCTCGGTGAACCGGCGAATAGGCGAATCGGGGCAGCGTGGGTGTTGTTTATCCGGAGTCGAGTCGTACCCTTGACCTTATGGCCTTGCGCAGCAGAGTCCGGGGTGACGTCGTTGTGGACGCCGCGAACGCGACATTGTCGGCGGCACAGGCGACACCCGAAGCGGTCGAATACACCGAGATCCTGGAGGCGGAGGACCGCCCCTGGGTCACCGTGGTCTGGGACGACCCGGTCAATCTGATGCACTACGTCACCTACATCTTCCAGAAGCTGTTCGGCTACAGCAAAGCGAAGGCGACCGAGCTGATGCTGAAAGTGCACAACGAAGGCAAGGCGGTGGTCTCCTCGGGTTCCCGGGACAAGATGGAACACGACGTGCAGCGGCTGCACGCCGCGGGACTCTGGGCCACCATGCAGCGGGACGATTGACCAGGACGACTACCCTGACGCCGTGCGCAAGTGGAGCAGGAAGAACTCGCTGAGCGGTCTCAAACTGCGATCCGAGATGGACGCACGGGAGGCCAATGTGCTTCGGTCCCTGGTCGGTGCGGTCTCCGGGCTGCTCACCGAACGCGCCGGGTCGGCCCCTGAGGACGACTTGGCCGCCCTCACCGGACTGCGATCCGGCAACACCGTCCCGCCGGAGGACCCGCGGCTGCGCAGACTCCTCCCGGACTTCCACCGCAATGAGCCCGGCTCGCCCGACGCCGAGCGCGCCGACCTCAACAGCGCGCTACGCAGCCTGCACGAGCCGGACATCATCGACGCCAAGCTGGCGGCGGGATCGGTCGTGCTGGACACCGTGCCGAGCGCGGGCGGCAAGATCGTCCTCACCCCCGAGCAGGCCGACGCGTGGTTGACCGCGCTCACCGACGTGCGGCTGGCGCTCGGCACGGTGCTGAACATCGATGCCGACACGCCCGACCATCTCGACCCCGACGACCCGCGCGCTCCGCACCTGGACGTATACCACTGGCTGACCTGGATGCAGGACTCGCTGCTTCAGGCGCTGGCTCCCTGACCCCTGTGCTGCGAAGATCGGCGCCGACCGTCAGGAGTTCCGCGCCGTGAGGAGTAACTGGTGAAAGCCGTCCCGGGAGAACGTAATTCGATCACCGATGTGCCCGGCGTGCTGGTCGGGCATCATCACGTCCTGGACTCGGACGCCACGCTCGGCTCCGGGGCGGCGACGGGATGCACGGTGGTGCGCGTGCCGGGCGGCGCCGTGGCGGCGGTCGACGTGCGCGGCGGCGGCCCGGGTACTCGCGAGACGGATCTGCTCGATCCGATGAACACCGTCCGCCAGATCGACGCGATCCTGCTCACCGGCGGCAGTGCGTACGGACTCGCCGCGGCCGACGGGGTGATGCGCTGGCTGGAGGAGAACGGCGCGGGCATCGTGATGGACCCGGCCGATCCCAGCCGGGTGGTGCCCATCGTTCCCGGGGCGGTGATCTTCGATCTGCCGGTCGGGGCCTGGGACATCCGTCCAACCGCCGAGTTCGGCTACCGGGCCGCCGCGGCGGCGAGCGTCGACTTCGCCCGCGGATCCGTCGGTGCGGGCGTCGGCGCGCGCGCCGGATCGATCAAAGGCGGGGTGGGCACCGCGAGCATCGCGCTGGGCGAAGGGGCCGCCGCGGGCATCACCGTCGCGGCGCTGATCGTGGCCAATCCCGTCGGCTCGGTGTTCGATCCCCGCACCGGGTTGCCGTGGGGCTGCGGCACCGACGGGCCCGGCTTCTTCGATCTGCGGACGCCGACCGCGGAGCAACTGGCGGCGGCGAACGCGCTGCCGGTGAAGGGCACCGTGCTCAACACCACGATCGGCGTCGTGGCCACCGACGCCCCGCTCGACCCGGCCGGATGCAGGCGGGTCGCCGTCACCGCGCACGACGGGTTGGCTCGCGCGATCCGCCCCGCGCACTCGCCACTGGACGGAGACACCCTCTTCGCGCTAGCCACCGGCACGGCGGAAGAGGGCACGGACCTGCCGCTTCCGCCCGCGTTCCCGGCCGATCTCCTTGTCCTGGACGAGATCTGCACGGCCGCCGCGGTCTGCGTCGAGCGCGCCGTCGTCGACGCGATCCGCTCGGCGCACACCGTGGCGGGCATCCCGGCCTACGGTGACCTGTTCGGTGTTTGATTTCCAGCGGCTGTGTTGGTCTTTCCAGCGCCTGCGGCGCTGGGTGTTCGCGGCCCCCTGGTGGCTCGCGTGTGCGCGACCGCCGCTTGCTCCTTCGTCGCCTACGCGACGGCCACGCAAACGCGAGCCGGGCTGTGTCGGTTTTTCCAGCGCCTGCGGCGCTGGGTGTTCGCGGCCCCCTGGTGGCTCGCGTGTGCGCGACCGCCGCTTGCTCCTTCGTCGCCTACGCGACGGCCACGCAAACGCGAGCCGGGCCGCGAACGGCGGATGCTCGGTCTCGCTTCGCTCGGAAGACGTGGTTGCGGCGCGCCGGGCGCGATGGCATCAGAACTCCGGGATCGGGCCGCGGGGCAGGAGCCAGGTTGTGGTGCAGATTGGTCGCTGCTCTTCTTCCTCGTGTACCCGGCGGTCGCTCGGAGGCGAGCCGGGCCGCGAACGGCGCATGCTGGGTCGCCTGTGCTGGAGACCGGGAGTTGGGGCGGGGCGGTGACCGGCGTCGAAGTGCGCCGTTGTCGTGTGCCGTAAGTGTCGGTCGTGCGCTCGGGCGTGGAACCGGGGGCCGGGCGACGTCGGCGCGGGAATAGCCGAATATCCTGGCTCGTTGTCGACTGCGATGGGTCGGCGTTGTGGAAAGGTGTGCGACTCGTGCTGGTGATCAGGGCCGACCTCGTGGAGGCGATGGTGGCGCACGCGCGCGCCGATCACCCGGACGAGGCCTGCGGTGTGATCGCGGGGCCGGAGGGCTCGGATCGGCCGGAGCGCTTCATCGCCATGGTCAACGCCGAGCGGTCGCCCACGTTCTACCGCTTCGACTCCGGCGAGCAGTTGAAGGTGTGGCGCGAGATGGACGACGCCGACGAGACGCCCGTCGTCATCTACCACTCGCACACCGCCACCGAGGCCTATCCGAGCCGCACCGACGTGTCGTACGCCTCCGAGCCTTTCGCGCACTATGTGCTGATCTCCACCCGTGATCCCGAGCAGCACGAGTTGCGCAGCTATCGGATCGTGGACGGCGAGGTCACCGAGGAGCCGGTGCGGATCGTCGACGCGTACGAGAACTAGACCGATGCCTGTTCGCGAAACCGAGGAGTACCCATGCCGGTAACCGTCTCCATCCCGACCATCATGCGCGGCCTCACCGGAGGTGAGAAGCGCGTGCAGGCCGAAGGCGCCACACTGTCGGCGCTGATCGACGACCTCGAGGCCAACCACCCCGGGCTCGCCGAGCGCCTGCTCAAGGACGGCAAGCTGAACCGCTACGTCAACATCTACGTCGACGACGAGGACGTGCGCTTCGCCGGCGGGCTCGCCGCCGAGGTTCCCCAGGACGCCAGCGTCACGATCCTCCCCGCCGTGGCAGGAGGCTGACCGGTCCCGTGGCGCGTTACGAATCGCTGATCGCGACCCTCGGCAACACTCCGCTGGTCGGCCTGCGCACCCTGTCCCCGCAGTGGGACGGTGACAACCACGTGCGGCTGTGGGCGAAGCTGGAGGATCGCAACCCCACCGGCTCGATCAAGGATCGGCCCGCCCTGCGGATGATCGAGCAGGCCGAGGCCGACGGGCTGCTGCGGCCCGGTTGCACGATTCTGGAACCGACCAGCGGCAACACCGGGATCTCGCTGGCCATGGCCGCGAAGCTGAAGGGCTATCAGCTGATCTGCGTGATGCCGGAGAACACCTCGGTGGAGCGGCGGCAGTTGCTCACCATGTTCGGGGCGCGGATCATCGATTCCCCCGCGGCGGGCGGCTCCAACCAGGCCGTCGCGCTGGCCAAGCAGATCGCGGCGGAGAATCCGGACTGGGTGATGCTCTACCAGTACGGCAATCCGGCGAACGCGTCGGCGCACTACGAGACCACCGGCCCGGAGATCCTGGCCGATCTGCCCGAGATCACCCATTTCGTCGCGGGTCTGGGCACCACGGGCACGCTGATGGGGACCGGCCGTTTCCTGCGCGAGAAGGTGCCCGGCATCGAGATCGTGGCCGCCGAGCCACGGTACGGCGAACTGGTCTACGGCCTGCGCAACATCGACGAGGGATTCATCCCCGAACTGTACGACGAAAGCGTGCTGACCACGCGTTTCTCGGTCGGCCCCTACGACGCGGTGAAGCGCACCCGCGAACTGGTGCTCGAGGAGGGCATCTTCGCCGGAATCTCCACCGGCGCCATCCTGCACGCCGCGCTGGGCGTCGCACGCAAGGCGGCGAAGGCGGGCACGCGCGCCGACATCGCGTTCGTGGTCGCCGACGGCGGGTGGAAGTACCTGTCGACCGGCGCCTACGACGGCACCCTCGAAGAGGCGGAGGAGCGGCTGGACGGCCAGCTCTGGGCCTGATCACCGGCCGTGCCGGTACCCTCGGTGAGGCGGGGCCACGACCCCGCCACGGCGAGGAGGTGGCCATGGCAGGCGCGGGACTCGGGCCGTCGTTCGACCCGGATCGGATCGCGGCGATCCGTGCGCAGCTGGGCAAGCCCGTCGGTGCGCCACGTCCGTCCACACCGTCCGCGACCGGTGGCGTCCCCGGGATCAAACAGTTGGGGCTGCGGGCCGGTGTGCTGATCGCCGGATTCGTGGGGCTGCTCTACGGGGTCGAAGGGGTCGACACCGCCGTCCACGGAGACTTGGAGAGCGCGGGGATCGAGCCCCGCCGGGCCGAGGGGCTGTCCGGCATCCTGTTCGCGCCGTTGCTGCACGACAACTGGGGGCACCTGGTCGGCAACACGCTCCCGGTGCTGGTTCTCGGCTTCCTGGTGCTGGTGAGCGGCATCGGACGCGGGCTGGCCGCGACCGCGATCATCTGGCTGGGGGCCGGGCTCGGCGTCTGGCTCACCGGAGCCACCGGCAGCACGCACATCGGTGCGTCGTCGCTGGTGTTCGGCTGGTTGACCTTCCTCATCTGCCGCGGTTGGTTCGCCCGCAACGTCGGGCAGATCGTGCTCGGCCTCGTCGTGCTGGCCCTGTACGGGTCGCTGCTGTGGGGCGTGCTGCCCGGACAGCCCGGAATCTCTTGGCAGGGGCATCTATTCGGCGCGTTGAGTGGATTGCTGGCCGGCTGGGTACTCTCTGGAGATGCACGACGAAACCGCCGCGGGGACCGAGCCGGAGCCGGTGCGTCGCCGCGGTGAGTGGGCGGCCCGCCGGAAATGTGGGGGATCCTTCCTTGAGTGAGAATTCCGCGTGGCAGCATGGGGGAATGCGCCTTACCGTCCTCGGGTGCTCGGGCAGTGTGTCCGGCCCGGACTCTCCCGCGTCGGGGTACCTGTTGACCGGCCCGGACATGCGGCCGACGGTCATCGATTTCGGTCCGGGAGTGCTCGGCGCGTTGCAGCGCCACGCCGACCCGGGTGAGGTCGACATCTTCCTGACCCATCTGCACGCCGACCACTGCCTGGACCTGCCCGGTTTGCTGGTGTGGCGCCGCTACCACCCGACGCCCCCGGAGGGGAAGGCGATCGTGCGCGGCCCGTCGGACACCTCGCTGCGCATCGGCAACGCCTCCGCCGAAGTCGGCGGCGAATGCGACGACTGGTCCGACGTGATCGACATGCGGGCCTGGGCCGAGGGCGAGCCCGTCGCGTTCGGCCCGGGCCACACCGTCACCGCGCGCCGGATGTTCCACCCGCCGGAGTCCTACGGTCTGCGGATCGTCACCGCGGCCGGACGCACCTTCGTCTACACCGGTGACACCGCACTCTGCCCCCAGGTCCACGAACTCGCGCAGGGCGCCGATGTCCTGATGGCGGAGGCCTCCTGGACCCACGACCCGGCGAATCGGCCGCCGGGCATTCACCTTTCGGGCACCGAGGCCGGCCAGATCGCCGCCGAGGCCGGCGTGAAGGAACTCCTGCTCACCCACATCCCCCCGTGGACCTCGCGCGAAGACGTGATCGCCGAAGCGAAGGAACAGTTCACCGGTCCGGTCCATGCGGTGGCCCCGGGCGAAACCTTCGACCTCTGATCGAATCCGGTTTACGGCAGAACTCATCGAACGGACCGATGAACCCGGACGTCTGATTCGCACAACACACCGGTCCGACGAACCGATCCCCGAATATCCGTAGCGCCGCACGGTTCGGAACTCGATGCGCCCTATATCCAGAATTCGCTATCAACACGCCAGCGCACCTCCACCGCGTCTCTCGAGCCGGATGGAGCATGCGTCGGGCCGCGCCGGCATTGCACCGGTAGCGAGTGGGTCCGCCTGGCGACCAGTGGGAGCTGCGCGCTCTTGTGCCGGGTGGCGAACCGGCGCGCTCAGCGCATCTGGACTGTGGCTCTCGGGCGAAGCGGGATCGAGCAGCCGCGGTTGGCCGGGCAGGGCTCGCAGTGCACCGGTCGCGTGTGGGTCGGCCTCTCGGCCAACGGTCGCCGGTGGGTCGGGCTGGCGGCTAGTGGGAACCGCGCGCCTGATGCCGGGGGATGAAACCGACGTGCCCAGCGCACCGCAACCACGTCTTTCGAGCGAAGCGAGACCAAGCATTGCCCGAACGCGAGCCACAAAGGGGCCGCGAACACGCCGCGCGGAGGCGCGGCAAATCCAACACAGTAGGCTGTGGCCGTGTCGAGACGAGCCGATGGCAGGGCGGACGATGAGCTCCGCGAGGTCCGGATCACCCGTGGTTTCACCACGCATCCAGCGGGTTCGGTGCTGGTGGAGTTCGGGCAGACGCGGGTGATGTGCACCGCGAGCGTCACCGAGGGGGTGCCCGCGTGGCGGCGCGATTCCGGATTGGGCTGGCTCACCGCCGAATACGCGATGCTGCCCGCCGCGACGCATACCCGCAGCGGGCGTGAGTCGGTGAAGGGCCGTATCGGCGGACGGACCCAGGAGATCAGCCGCCTGGTCGGCCGTTCGCTGCGCGCCTGCATCGATCTGGCCGCGATCGGTGAGAACACCATCGCAATCGACTGCGATGTGTTGCAGGCCGACGGCGGTACCAGGACGGCCGCGATCACCGGCGCTTATGTGGCGCTGGCGGATGCGGTGACCTATCTCGGCGCGGCGGGCGCGCTGGCCGACCCGCAGCCGATCTCGTGCGCGATCGCCGCGGTGAGCGTCGGTGTGGTCGACGGTCGGGTGCGCTTGGATCTGCCGTACGAGGAGGATTCGCGGGCCGAGGTCGACATGAACGTGGTCGCCACCGATACCGGCACGCTGGTGGAGATCCAGGGCACCGGCGAGGGCGCCACTTTCCCGCGTTCCACGCTGGACAAGTTGCTCGATGCCGCGCTGGCCGGCTGCGAACAGTTGTTCGTCGTGCAGAAGGAAGCGCTGGCGCTGCCGTATCCCGGGGTGCTTCCGGAGCAGGCCGACGCGAAGAAGAAGTGATGACTCGTCGTCTGCTGGTGGCCAGCCGCAATGCCAAGAAATTGAACGAACTGCGCCGCATCCTCGACGAGGCGGGGATCGCCGGGATCGAGATCCTCGGGTTGGACGACGTCCCCCCGTACGACGAGGCGCCCGAGACCGGCGCGACGTTCGAGGAGAACGCGCTCGCCAAGGCGCGCGACGGCGCCGCGGCTACCGGTTTGCCGTGTGTCGCCGACGATTCCGGCATCGAGGTGGACGCCTTGAACGGGATGCCGGGTGTGCTGTCGGCGCGCTGGTCGGGTAGGCACGGCGACGACGCGGCCAACAACGCGCTGTTGCTGGCGCAGCTGTCGGATGTGCCGGACGAGCGCCGCGGCGGACGGTTCGTCTCGACCTGCGCGCTGGTGGTGCCCGGCGGCGCGGAGACGGTGGTGCGTGGGGAATGGCCCGGTTCGATCGGCCGGAAGCCGGTGGGCGACGGCGGTTTCGGCTACGACCCGCTGTTCGTCCCCGCGGGCGGCGAGGTGACCGCTGCTCAGTTGACGCCTGCCCAGAAGGACGCGGTGTCGCATCGCGGGCGGGCGCTGGCCCAGTTGACGCCCGCGCTGGCGGCGCTCGCAGCGGGCTGACACGGGCGGCGAGCCGCCGGGTCAGACGCCGAAGGTCTGCTTGACCTGCTTGGCGTTGACGTGCTCGACGAAGAACGACAGCAGCGGGATGGTGCCGGCGAGCAGGGTGCCGACGGTGCGCAGGACCGGCCAGCGGACCTTGACCGCGAGGTCGGCGGTGACCAGCAGGTAGACGAAGTACACCCAGCCGTGCACCACGGCGATCCAGCTGGGGGTGTGCACGTCGAAGCCGTACTTGGCGATCATCTCACCGGTGAGCAGCAGCAGCCAGAGGCCGGTGATCCAGGCCAGCGCCCGGTAGCGCAGCAGTGCCGGACCGATCTTGGCGGCGTTCCGGGCCGGGGCCGGGGCGGCGGTGGTCTCGGTGGAATTCTCGCTGGTGGTCAACCGGCGCTCCTCTCGCGGGTGTGCAGGCCTGCCGCGCGGACCTGCTCGTCGATGTCGTTGGCGTGCAGCGCGGCGAGGTACCGGTTGTACTCGGCGAGCACCGGGTCGTCATCGCGGACGGCCTTGGGTCGCTCGGGCAACAGACCCGCCGGGAGTTCGGTGGGTGCGACCGGACCGGCGGCGCGCCGGGTTGCGGGGGCGCGCCCAGGGGTCGAGGCGTCCTTCTCCTCGGTTTCGCCTGCCTCGCGCTCGAGCCGGACGTACCGGAAGTAGGCGAAGACGGCGAACCCCGCGAACAGGGGCCACTGCAACGCGTACCCGAGGTTCTGGCCGGTGCCGCTGGCGGACTCGTACCGTTCCCACTGCCACCAGGCCAGCCCCAGGCAGCCCAGCGCGGCGACGATCACCAGCGCGATGAGGGCCGGGCGGTTGTGTGCCGAGCGGCGGGGTGAGGCGGACACGGCTTCTACGGTACCCGTTCTACTACGCGGCCCGTAGAGCCAGGTCCACCGTCCGGCGCGCGCTGTGACCACGATCATCGCGGTGTCGAGCGGCGCCGGACGGAGTGCCGTAGGCGATCGGTTCCGTGGCTTCGGAGGCGCGGACCGGCCTGGTTACTGCGCGGGCGTTCGTCCGGCGCTGAACGAGTAGGTGACGCCGGTCTTGCGCTCGGACTCCGCCCACAGCCGCTGCCACAGGTCCTTGTTCTGCGACAGGCGGGTGGACGACGAGGGTTTCACCGGTCCCTGGCTGCCGAACAGCCGGGTCGGGCCCCAGTAGGTCTCGGGGTCGGCGTCGGGCATGGTCGCGGCGAACAGCGTCGAGTGCGCGGCCTTGGCGGGCGAGTGCCCGATCAGGCGGATGAACGGCTTGGCGACGTAATCGAGCGGCGTCTCGGTGTGTGCGAAGAGGTCGGTGGCCGAGACACCGGGGTGCACGCCGTAGGAACGCTTGGCCGAACCGGACTCGCGCAGCCTGCGCTGCAGTTCGCGAGCGAACATCAGATTGCACAGCTTGGCCTGCGCGTAGGCGAGATTGCGCTGGTAGCGGCGCTTTTCGTAGTCGAGGTCGTCGATCCAGAGCTTCGGGGTCTGCTTGTGGGCGATGCTGGAGAGCGTGACCACCCGATCGCCGATGCGGTCCAGCAGCAGGCCGGTGAGCGCGAAGTGT
Source organism: Nocardia sp. CY41 (assembly GCF_009829325.1). Taxonomy (GTDB): domain Bacteria; phylum Actinomycetota; class Actinomycetes; order Mycobacteriales; family Mycobacteriaceae; genus Nocardia. Next base: position 230,388 of record NZ_VUOS01000014.1, on the reverse strand, counting down.
CCGAGGTGATTGACCCCCCACTGGGTTTCGAAACCGTCCTTGGTGCGCGAGAACGGGATGTTCATCAGGCCCGCGTTGTTGATCAGGACGTCGAATCCGCCGCTGTCGTCGGCGAACTTGCGGATCGAGGCCAGGTCCGCGAGGTCGAGTTCGGCCACGCGGACGTCGCCGTCGATGCCGCTCGCGACCTCTTTCGCCTTGACCGTGTTGCGGCAGGCCATGATCACGGTCGCGCCCTTGGCCGCCAGGACTTTCGTGGTGACGGCGCCCAGACCGCCGTTCGCGCCGGTGATGACAAAGGTGCGTCCCGTCTGGTCCGGGATCTCAGCTGGTTTCCACGCCATGCGTCAACCTTACTCTGGAGTAAGTTACGGGGGAAGATGTCGCCACCGATCGTCTCAGACGCGAGAGCTCGTGTCGCGGAAGACGACCGCGACACGAGCTCTGGGCGGGTTCGATCAGCGGCCGCTGCCGATAGGTTGCTGGAAGGCTGCGGCGAGCACCGCGCCCACCGTATCGCCCCACACCTGCCACGTCGCGGGGTCCAGTGTCATCGAGCCGACATCGGTGATGGTGACGCCCGTGGCCACCGGGACGCCCGCGAACCGGTCCTTCAGCCACAGCAGCGCGCGCGGCGCCGCGATCGGGTCGAGGGTGAGGTGCTCGCTGAAATGGTCGCGGATGTATTCGACCCGCGCGCCGGGGTCCTGCGCATAGGTGCCGACGAGCTCGTCGACCGGTCCGACGGGGATCAACCAGTCGGCGTTGGCCTGGTACATCAGCATCGGCATGTCCGGCACCGCTCGGCCCAGCTTCGTCTTGTTCAGTACGTCGACGACGACGGGATCGGTGAACGGGTTCTTCGCCAGCATCCCCAGGTTGTCCGCGAACGGGAACAGCGCGGCCTGGTAGCTCGCGCAGAGCTGTTCCTTGCCAGCGATCATCAGCCTGCCCAGGCCGTTCGCATTGTCGTCGAGGAATCTGCGCAGTTCGGGATACTCGCGGGAGACGCCGAGCGCGCCCGCGAAGATGAGCCCGGCCGACAGGTTGCCGTTGGCCATCCGCAACGCGGCCGACAGATCGGCGGGGATGCCGCCCTCCGCGGTGCCGACCACGTTCAGCTCGGGCGCGTAGTCGCGCTTCAGTTCGGCGGCCCAGCCGGTGGCGATCGCCCCGCCGGAGTACCCCATCATCCCGACTCTGGTCCCGGTCCCGGACAGTCGCATCGGCGCGAAGTTCTCGGCGGCGCGAATGCCGTCCAGCGTGATGCGCCCGGCCAGAGGGCCCGCGGCATAGGCCGAGTCGGGGCCCTGGTGATCGGGGATCACCGCCGCCCAACCTTGGGCCAGCGCCGCTTGCACCTCGAGGAACTGCGCGGCCACCAGGGTCGAGCCGGTCAAGGCCGCCGGGATGGAACCCATCTGCAGCTGATACGACGGCATGCAGTAGTTGCCGGTCGAGTCCTCGGCGATCTGGTACGAGAACAGCGGCCGGTCGGCGACGTAGCCGCGTGGCTTGATCACCGTGGCCACCGCGGGGATGGCCTCGCCGCGGGAATTGGTGGAGCGGTAGGACAGTTGCCAGGCGTCGACATTCACCGGGATCAGCGACAGGTTGGCCAGGTTGACCTGGCGTGCGGCGATGATCTGACCGGGGGTGAGGTCGGCGTAGGTCGCCACGGCGGGGCGATAGAACGCCGGATCGAAACCCGGTGGCAGCGGCGGAACGGGGAACGGTGGTGCGGGCTGGACCACCGGATCGTCCGGCGCCGGCTGCGCGGCCACGGGGCCCGCAGCGAGGAGGGGTAGCCCCACGGCCACCGCGGCGAGCGACGCGAGCAACTTCGGTGCGTGCTTACGGGAGATGACCACGCGAGAACCTCTTCGTTCTGTGAGCCACATATGTGAGCCCCATCGGTTTCAGACTGGCCACGAGTATGCGGCGTCCCGGCGCGGATCACAAGAACGAACGTCCGGAAAATCTCGGACCGACGGGCGGTTCCCGGTCGCCGCGATTTCGCTACGGTGAGAGATATGACGGCGACAGTGGGCAGGCAATACGGCGGGCGTGCCGTCGTGGAGCGGAAAGCCGAGCGGCGTCAGCGGTTCCTCGACGCGGCCACCCGGATCTTCGCCGAGCGCGGCTACGCGAATTGCTCGCTGGCCGACGTGTGCGCCGCGGCGGGCTTGTCCAAGCGGCAGTTCTACGAGGAGTTCCAGACCAGAGAGGACGTGCTGGTCGCGGCCTACGACCGGATCCAGGACGAGGCCGCCGCCGCCGTGCTGGGGCGGCTCGGGGACCTCGACCCTCGCTTCGACCTGCCCGCCGCGATGACCGCCGTGGTAGCGGCTTACCTCGCGTCGATCGGCTCTGATCCCTACCGTGCCAAAGTCGCGTTCATCGAAGTGGTCGGGGTGAGCGACCGGATGGAGCGGCATCGTCGCGAACGCAGGCACGCGTGGGCGTCCGTGCTGGAAACGCATGTGGTGCCGGTCGTGGCCCCCGGTTCGCGAGTGCGAGGCGCGCCCGGATGGGGCGCCAGCGCCTTGATCGGCGCGATCAACGGCCTGGCGCACGAGTGGGTGCTCGCCGACCCGCGTCCGACGGTCGCCGAACTCGTCGATCTGCTGGTCCCGATCGCCATGTCGCTCATCGAGCGGCCGGTGGACAGCTAGCCACATGCGGGGGCAGCGTATTCGCTGCCGTGTCGCTGGATATCCATCGCAGCGGCGAAGTCCCATACGTATCTGATGCGCGAGGGGCGGCGGCTGCGGCTCACCGACTCCGGCGCCGCCGAGATGGACCGGATCAAGGCGGCTTGGCGGCCCTGGCTCGACAGCAGGCTCGACGACTGGAGCGAGGCCGATCCCGCGGATCGCGCGCTGCTGGACCAGGCGCTGACCAACATCGCCACGAAGTTGCTGGAAGACCAGGCGAGAGAGCAGGAGACGGTGCCCGCGTGACAGCGCTTGCGCTGCCATTACTCGTAGACGTATATTCGTACGCGAGTAAGGAGGTGCCGCGATGAAGAAACGCAAGGTCGACAACCTGCTGGCGCTCGCGGTGCTGTCCGTGATCGTCGAACGCCCGATGCACCGGTACGAGATCGCGCAGACCCTGCGCGATCGCGGCAAAGACCACGACATGGCGATCAAATGGGGTTCGCTCTACACCGTCGTGCAGAACATGGCCAAAGTCGGCTTCCTCGAGGTGGTGGGCAGTGAGCGCGCCGGCGCGCGGCCGGAGCGGGTGATCTACCGGATCACCGACGCGGGCCGCGCCGAGATGGCCGATTGGACCAGGGAGCTGCTGTCGACCCCGGAACCGGAACATCACCGGTTCGTCGCGGGCCTGTCCATTCTCGCGGTGCTTCCGCCCGCCGAGGTGATCGAACTGCTCGGCGCCCGCATCGAAGCGCTGGAGCGGACCATCGGTACCGTGCGCCGCGAACTCGGCGAACTCGCGGGCGCGCTACCGCGGCTGTTCATCGTCGAGACCGAGTTCGGGCTGGCGATGCTGGAAGCCGAAGCGGCGTGGACGCGTTCGCTGCGCGAAGAGCTGACCGAGGGCACCTTCCCCGGACTGGCGCAATGGCGTGCATGGCACGAGCGCGGTGCGCTGCCGTCCGAGGTCGCCGAGCTGGTGGAGAGGGGGATGGCCGAGAACTAGCCGAGAACCGGACCCGGCGAGGTGCGGCAACACCGCCGCCGGGCCCGATCGAACAGTCTCGAACCGCGCCCGCGAACGCGCACCCGGCTACAAGGCTGGCAACCACAGGATAACCGGGTGGGTGGCGCGTGCGTCGGTCCGGGAACCGAAACCCGTATCGCACGAATCCTGGAGACACCCATGTCCACAACACGTACCGCCCTGGTGATCGGTGGCGGCATAGCCGGACCCGTCGTCGCGACGGCCCTGCGCAAAGCGGGCATCGATGCCCGCGTCTACGAGGCCTATCCCGGCCCTTCCTACGGCATCGGCAGCGGACTCGCCCTCGCGCCCAACGGGATCGCCGCGCTCGACATCATCGGGGCGGGCGACCCGGTTCGCGCCATCGCGCTGCCGGTGACGAAGATGCGGATGGCGGTCGGAGACAAGGTCCTCGACCTGCCCGGCCTCTCCGATGTGCCGCCGCTGCAACTGGTCGATCGCAGCGAGTTGCACCAGGCGCTGCACCGGCACGCGATCGCCGCGGGGGTGCCGTTCGAGTACGAGAAACGCCTGGTCGACGTGCACGAGGACGAGTCGGGCAGCACCGCCCGGTTCGCCGACGGCAGCACGGCCACCGCCGACGTGCTGATCGGCGCGGACGGCATCCGCTCACGAGTGCGCACGCTGATCGACCCGGACGCGCCCGGCCCCGGCTACACCGGCATGCTCGGCTTCGGCGCGACCACCGAGTGCGACGCCGACCTCCCGGCCGACACCATGACCTTCGCGTTCGGCAAGCGGGCGTACTACCTGTACTGGCCGCTCGGCGACGGGAGGGTGGCGTGGGGAGCGAACCTGCCGCACAAGGAGTATCTGTCGCTCACCGCGGCACGGGCGGTGCCGAACGCGCAGTGGTTGCGGATCCTGCGCGAGACCTACGGCGACGACACCCCTGGCGGCGAACTCGCTCGTCGGACCACCGAGGATCAGCTGGAGGTGGTCGGTGCGCTGCACATCATGCCGCCGGTGCCGCGCTGGCATCGCGGGCGGATGGTGCTGGTGGGCGACGCGGTGCACGCCCCGTCCAACAGTTCCGGCCAGGGTGCGTCGCTGGCGATCGAGAGCGCCGTGCAACTGGCGCGCTGCTTGCGTGATCTGCCCGTTCCAGAGGCGTTCGCGGTCTATGAGCGGCTGCGGCGCGAGCGTGTGGAAGGCGTCGCGGCCCGCGCGGCGAAGATCAACCACAGCAAGACGCCGGGGCCGGTGGGACGCAAGGTCATGCAGCTGCTCATGCCGCTCATGGCCAAGACCGTGATGAAGCCGGAGAAGACCATGGGACCCGAGCAGCGCTACCGGATCGATTGGGATGCCCCGGCCGAGCACGAACTCGCGTCGGTGTGAGTCGATGGTGAGGTCCCGTAGGGCGGCCTGCGGGACCGATCTTCCTGCGTGGAGTGGCGATTCGGCCGCGGGATCGTAACGGGCGAGCCGCCGGATCGGCACAATCCCCGGTGCGGCGGCCGGACCGCCGGCCCGCCCGCACGTCGCGCTTCGCATCACCGGCTGGTCGCTGCGGTGGGGGCCTCGCTCAGCGTCGTGCGGCGCGGTCGCGCAGGATCTGCGCGGTCTGCTCGTCGCCGGGCAGGAACGCCTCCAGTTGCAATTCGGCGAGCGTGACGTCCACCGCCGTGGCGAACGAAGTGAGCGTGGTGATCAGACGCAGTTCCCCTTCGGCGCAGCGCAAGCGCAGCGGCACCGCGAAACCGAGATGGCCCGGCCCCGGTTCGGCAGGCGGCAGATAGGTCTCCAATTCCTCGATCAGCGCGTCCAAGACGGGATCGGGACTGCGGGCCAACCGGTTGCGCAGCGCCTCGGTGACGTGCCTTCCCCATTCCGGCAGGTTGCGCACGCGGGCGGCCAAGCCGTCCGGGTGCAACGCGAGCCGCAGCACGTTGACCGGCGGTTCCAGCAGCCACGGGGCTGCGCCCTCGGTGAGCACGTCGAAGGCGGCGTTGGCGGCGAGCAGGATGCCATAGGGCCGGACCACCAGCGCCGGGTAGGGCAGATGGCCGTCCAGAATGGCGCGCAACGCTTCCAGCACCGGCGCCAATTCGACTGTGTCGAGCTCCGATTCGGGAAAGACGGGCGCGTAACCCGCGGCGAGCAGCAATCCGTTGCGCTCGCGCAGTGACAGCTCGAGCGATTCGGCCAGCCGCACCACCATGGTGCGTCCGGGGCGCGAGCGCCCCTGCTCCAGAAAGCTGAGATGACGTTGCGTGGTGTCGGCGCGGATCGCGAGGTCGAGCTGGCTGACCCGGCGCAGCGTGCGCCAGTGCTTGAGCTGCCGGGCGAACCCGGTGGACTGGGCCGCCGTCGTCATAGCAGCAGTATCCGGCGCAGAGCGACGGGCCCGCCATACCTTGCGGGGAATCGCACAGGCGCCGATCGAGGGCAAGACTTCGCCGCATGAGCAAGAAACTAGATGAGCAGGAACTTTCGCGGTTCGCCGAACGGTACATCGCGCTGTGGAACGAATCCGATGCCGAGGCGAGGCGCAAGCGGATCCGGCAGCTGTGGGCCGAGGACGGGGCGCAGGTGCTGGTGGATCCGCCGCAGGCGATGCGGGAGGCGCTTGGGCGATTGTCCTTCCCGATCCCGACCGTGGAGATCCGCGGCTACGAAGCGTTGGACCGGCGGGTCGACCGCGCGTACGACGAGTTCGTCGCCCCTGGCGAGCACGTATTCGTCACCGGGGAGCCTGCGGTGCTCCTCTCGGTGAACCTGATCGGCCTGAGCTGGCACATGGTGACGAAGGCCGACGGGGCCGTGGTGGGTGGTGGATACGACGTCGTCGCGCTCGACGACGAGGGCCGGATCCGGTGGGATCACCAGTACATCGGCGTCGCCTGATGCAGGCCGTCGCCTACCATCTGGACCCCACGCGCGGGGCCGACGGCCTGACCACCGCGCCGCAGCAGTTGCCCGAACCCGGCCCACGGCAAGTGGTGATCCGTGTGCGGGCGGCGTCGCTGAATCGTCGTGATCTGATGCTGATGGACGGGACGTATCCGTTGCCCGCCATTCCCGGCGTCGTACCTCTCAGCGACGGCGTCGGCGAGGTGATCGCCGTGGGTGGCGCTGTGACGCGCGCCGCGGTGGGCGACCGGGTGACCGCCACCTACTTCCTCCGGTGGGTCGACGGCCCACAGCGTCAGGCGCACGTCGTCGAGCAGTACGGCGCGACCTATCCCGGCATGCTCGCCACTTACGCGGTGCTGGAGGAGGATTCGGTGGTGCACGTGCCGGGCCACCTCTCGGACGCGGAAGCCGCGACGTTGACCTGCGCCGGGGTGGTGGCGTGGGCCGCACTGAGCACGCCGCTGCCGGTGCGCCCGGGCGAGACCGTCTTGACCGTAGGCAGCGGATCGGTGGCGCTGTTCGGGGTTCAGCACGCGAGAATGTACGGAGCCAGGGTCCTCTCGATCACCTCGAACGCGCGCAAAGCCGAGCGGCTGCGTGCGCTCGGAGCCGACGAGGTGATCGATCGGAGCCGGACCCCGGACTGGGAACTCGCCGTGCTGGACCGCACCGGCGGCGACGGCGTGGACCACGTCCTCGACGCGGTGGGCATGCCGACGCTCGCGAAATCCGTGCGGTCGGGCGCGTACAACGCGCGGATCACGATGATCGGCGCGATGCCCGCCGATGATCTGCCCGTGGGCAACCCGTTCGGATCGTCGTATCTGTCCATTCGCCGTATCGCGGTGGGCAGCCGAACGGATTTCGAGGCGATGAATCGAGCGATCGCCGCCCATCGGATGCGTCCGGTCGTCGACCGTGTGTTCCCCTTCGAGGAAGCCGAATCGGCCTACCGGTATTTCCGCACCGCGGATCCGTTCGGGAAGGTGGTGATCGAGTTTCCCTGAGACTCAGGGGCAGGCGTTCAGCACCCGTGCCATGGCGTCCTTCTCGGCCGGGCTGACCCAGAGCTGGTAGGCCGTCTTCACCTGGATCTGCCTGGTCAGGTAGGCGCAGTGGTAGCCCTTGCTCGGCGGTAGCCATTCGGCCGCGTCGGAGTCGCTCTTGGACTGGTTGGTCGGGCCGTCGACGGCCTGCAGGTTGAGCGGGTCGTTGGCCAGCTCGCGGCGGCGCTCGGCGGAAAGTTGCTGCGCGCCTTTCTGCCAGGCGTCCGAGAGCGCGACGACGTGATCGATCTGGACGTCGTCGGAGGACTTCGTGCCCCGTTTGAAGTTGATGGTCTTGCCGGTGTAGGGGTCGGCGAGCGTTCCGGTCGCGACGATGCACTTGCCCGACTTGAAAGTCACGTCGGTCATGTCGCGCTGGAGGATGTCGTTGCGCGTGTCGCAGCCGTTGTTGCCGCCGGGCACCGCGACGTTGTCCGACCAGGGCGGCCCGAATTCGTCTCGGCTGTAACCCGTTTTGGGCGCGCGTTCCGCCACGCGCAGGGCGTTCAACAGGGCGAGGGCGTCGCGAGCGGGAATCGGGGCGGGCGCGTCGGCGCAGACCCGGCCGCCGGTCCCGCAGCCCGCCGCGGTCGACTCGCTGGGCCGTACCGAGGAACAGGAGATCAGTCCGACGGAAGTCGCGACCATGATGCCGAGCAGGGCCAGCCGCTGCGCTGTGGACTTCATCGAACTTCCTAACGCCGAATCCACTTGAAACTGTAACCGGCGTCAAAGTATCCAGTGGCGGGGTTCGCACAACCGAATGGCGCGTATGAGATTCGGCACAGCCGGGCGATAACCGGCCGTGCGCCGACATGACCGGACCGAAGAATGGGCCCGCCCCCGAATCGCCGTGCCGGCGCCGATTCGGGGGCGGTTATCACGAGGAGTCCTGGGGAGCCGCGCGGTTGTGCGGATAGGTTGTCCACTCCGAAAACCGCACTGGGACGACACCACGGGGCTGATGAGGGGGAGGTCCCGAGGTGTCGAGCCGCGCTTGCTCCGGACTCACTCGTGATGATCGGGGGTGATGGGCTCCGGCGGGTGCCGGTGCGCGGGGAAGTCACTATCCGGGGGGTGCCGGCATGCTTCCGCCTCGTCTCCGATCACGCTTGGTTCTACGTATCAAGACAGTAGATAAATGTCGATTGGATTGGCAAGTTCGTTCTGGGGGTTCGAAAAATTTCTCAGACTATCTTCAGTTTCGACCATATATCTACTGCATGAGTACGGATTTCCCATTGCTGACGAACCCTGCCTCAGGGGATCGACGGACTGTGACCAGGCTCACTCCGGGGTCGGTCACAGGCGGGCGGATTCGTGTGTCCAAACGGGTGCATGCGAAAGAGCCGGACCCGAAAGGACCACATCATGCCCACCGTCGACGTTCTCGATTCCTCCATCCACTACCGCGACACCGGCGCCGGGGACACCCCCGTGGTGTTCCTGCACGGCAATCCGACCTCTTCGCATCTGTGGCGCAACGTGATCCCGCACGTCGCCGAACGGACCAGAGCGCTGGCCCCGGATCTGATCGGGATGGGAGAGTCGGGCAAGCCCGACATCGGCTACCGTCTCACCGATCACGCCGCCTATCTGGACGCCTGGTTCGACGCGCTCGGGCTGGACCAGGTGGTGCTGGTCGGGCACGACTGGGGTGGCGCCCTGGCCATGGACTGGGCGGCGCGGCATCCCGGCCGCGTGCGCGGCATCGCATTGATCGAAACGTTCCTTCGGCCGATGCGCTATGACGAGTTGCCGCCGCTGGGGGCCGAGCTGTTCCGGAAGTTCCGCTCCGCGGAAGGGGAGCGAATGATCCTGGAGGAGAACATGTTCATCGAGTTCAACCTCCCGAAGGGCGTCGCCGACCTGGCGACCGAAGATCACGACGTGTACCGCGCGCCGTACCCCACACCGGCGTCGCGCAAGCCGCTGCTGGTGTGGCCGCGCGAGTTCCCGCTGGACGGCGAGCCCGCGGACGTGGTCGCCCTGGTGCGCCGCTACGGCGCGTGGGCGGCCGCGACACCCGAGGTGCCCAAGCTGCTGATGGCGCTGGAGAACGGTGTCGGGCTCGGTTCGGCGGAGGTGATCGAGTGGGCCGCGAACACCTTCGCGAACGCCGAGGTCACCCCGATCGGGCCTGCGGGCCACCACGCGCCGGAGGACCGGCCGGACGAGATCGGCCGGGCGGTGGCCGAGTGGCTCGACCGGCACGCGCTGGTCGGGGCTCCCGCTCGCCCGTGACCCCGGCCGCGGTGTGACCCGGCAGTGCTTGCGCCGAACGCGGCGCAGGTCGAATGATGGCCGGATGAGCACGGAGCACGACGGAGTCTCGGCGCAGGAGCGGGCCATGGTCGCCCGCGCGGTGGCGGGCGACCAGGACGCCGTCGTCCAGGTCGTGCGCTTGCTGCAGGACCCGCTGTATCGGCTGGCCCTGCGCATGGTCGGGCGGCCCGCGGAGGCCGAGGACGCGACGCAGGAGATCATGGTGCGCGTCCTCGACCATCTGCACACCTGGCGCGCCGAGGCCCGGCTGCTCACCTGGGCCTATCGCATCGGCGTCAATCACCTGCTGAACCTGCGGCGCCAGAGCCCGCAGGAGGCGGCTCACCTGAGCTTGGACGCCTTCCGGGAGGGACTGGCCGACGGATTGTCGGAGGCGGACCATCGCGGCCCGGAAGCCGTGCTGCTGACCGCCGAGGTGCGGCTCACCTGCAGTCAAGGCATGTTGCAGTGCCTGGCCCGCGACGAACGGATCGCCTTCGTGCTCGGTGACGTGTTCGAGCTGACTTCCACCGAGGCCGCCTGGATTCTCGACGTCACCCCCGCCGCCTACCGGAAGCGCTTGGAGCGCGCCAAGAAACGGCTCGGCAATTTCCTGAACGCGACCTGCGGGCTGGTCGACCCGGCGGCATTCTGCCGCTGCGCACGCCGGGTGGACAAAGCGCTCGCGCTGGGACGGATCGACCGCGGCCGTCCGGTGTACGCCCGCCATCCGGTCAGCGCGGGCGGGCGCACCGCCGCCGAGGCCGAGCGGCAGATGATCCGGTTGCACGACGCGGCGTCGGTGCTGCGCGCCCATCCGGACTACGCCGCGCCGCAGGCGAAGATGGACGCGATCGCCGGGCTGCTCGGTTCGGGTCGTTTCCCCATGCTCGAGGAGACGTGATCCGCCCGGCCGACGGCGACGCCGCCCGGCGATGGGGGGACGTCCCGAAGACGGGCGCGGTCGCCGCCGGGCGTTCAGCCAGGCGTTCCGGGGTCGGCTGAACCGGCGAGAGGGTCGTCGCAGGTCGCAGTTCCTCGGACTTCTCGTGCGAGCCGGGCGATCTGCGCGGGGCCGACACGGCAGCATCCGCCGATGATCCGCGCGCCGCGCGCGAGCCAGTCCCGCGCCTGCCGCGGGGCGAACCGCGCGGGGCCGGTCCAGCGGTGGCGCGCCGCATCCCAGTCTTCGCCGCTGTTCGGGTAGGCGATCACGGGTTTGCCGGTGCGGGCGGCCAGTTCGACCGCGGCGGCGACATCGGCTGGCGCGCAGCAGTTCACGCCGATCGCGACGATCGAGTCCGAGCCTGCGGCCACCGCGAACGCGTCGGCCAGCGGTTGTCCGGCACGGGTGCGGATGCCGTCGATGGTGTAGCTGAGCCACGCGGGCACACCGATGTCGTTCACCAAGTCCACCAGCGCCTCGGCCTCGTCGATATCGGGCACGGTCTCCAGGGCCAGCAGGTCGGCGCCCGCCTCCGCGAGCACCTCGATGCGCGGCCGATGCCAGGTCCGCAGTTCGGCCACGGTGCGCCCGTAGCGGCCACGGTATTCCGATCCGTCGGCGCACGCGGCGCCGTAGGGGCCGATCGAGGCGGCGACCCATCGGCGCTGTTCGTCGTCGCAGACGTCGCGCGCCGCACGAGCCAGCGCCACGCCGCGCCGCCACAGCCGCGCGGACTCCGCCCTGGTCAGTCCGCGCGCGGCGAAACCCTCGTACGAAGCCTGATAGGTGGCGGTGGTGGCGATGTCGGCGCCCGCGCGGAAGTAGGCCTCGTGTACGGCCTGGATGGCGGCGGGCCGGTCCAGGAGCAGACGTGCCGACCACAGCGCTCCGGACAGGTCGTGACCGCGCGCCTCCAGTTCGGTGGCCAATCCACCGTCCGAGATCAGTGCCCCGGCCGCCGGGTCGAACAGCACGGTTCCACTGTAGGACGCGACCTACTCGTCGTCGGTGGGCTGGGCGGTCGGGGGAACCCCGGTGTCGAGGAACCGGATGAGCCGCTCGATGCGTGCGGTGTGGTCGACACAGCGCTCCCAATGGTGGCCCAGCAGGGCGATATCGATCGCCACCTCGGTGGACGGCCGGGAGGCGGAGTCGCGCAGCGCGGAATGCAACTGTTGGTGCAGTGTTTCCATCGGGCGTCCGGCGGTTGTCTCCTCCTCGGGCAGCGGTTGGTGGCCCGCGACCGCGCGCCCGGCCAACGCCGTGCGCTGGGCCGCCAGCTCACCCATCGCGGCGAGGATGTCCAGGAGGGGCGGCTGGGCCGCATGCCCGGGATGACTCTGGTACACCTTGTCGGCGATCCGGCTGACCAGCCAGCCGATGCGCGACAGTTCCCCGGCGATCTGGATCGCGGTCACCACGTGCCGCAGGTCGCGGGCCACCGGCGCCTGCAATGCCAGCAGCACCACGGTGCGCGCCTCGCACGCGCCGTACATCTTCTGCAGCTGTTCGTCGAGCGCGAAGACTTCGTAGGTCGCGGTGAGGTCGGCGGCGACGAGCGCGTCGGTGACACGTTCGACGGCGTCGTGGGCGAGCGTGCACATCAGCGTCAGATCATTCGTCAACGCGATGAGCTCGGCAGTGAACTGGGTGCGCACCGCCAAATTCTCACCTATCGACAGGGGCGTGGTCGATTCCTCGCCGGATGTTCATCGGTAACGACATCGCCTCGGCCGGCCTGCCGACGCTTGCCGCGCAGGAGAACCGCGCTCGCCGCGTGTGGTGATCGAGTGGAAGACGCAGGCTCCAGCCCTTTTTCGGGCTCCGCAAGCGCGGTCGCGCACCGACGGCGACGGTGGTTGCCGCGCGGGTGAACCTTGCCGGTCGCCGGGCGGCCTCCACGGGGTGACGGAGAGACAGTGCTGCACCACCGCTTTGTGTCCCGCATCACAGAATCGGATTGGCATGCAGGACAACTCGCTCGATTGCTCACCGCGTGCCTTCTGTGGTCCCGTGCGGCGGGGCGAAGGGTCGGTCCTGCGCGTTGCGTTGGGCGACTGTTTGCGCCGCGGTGCCTGCCGCCGCTCCGCCGCTCCGTACAGTCGCGCGCGCCCTGTTCAGCGCCCGAATCGTGGCCGCGGCGAAGCCTGCCGACGGCTTCGACCGGTGTTACCGTCGCGGCATGCCGAACTTGCGCGACATCCAGCATCGGGTGGTGACGGCGTTCCAGCGCCGGGTAGGCAATCCGATCCTCAGCACGCTTCCCGGGCAGACCCTCCTGGAGACCACCGGCCGGGTCAGCGGGCAGCCCCGGATCACCCCGATCGGCGGACGGCGGGTCGGGCAGGAATTCTGGCTGGTCTCCGAGTTCGGCCAGCGTTCCCAGTATGTCCGTAACATCAAGGCCGACAATCGGGTCCGGCTGCGGCTGCACGGACGCTGGCATACGGGCACCGCGCACCTGCTGCCCGAGGACGACGCGCGTGCCCGCCTGTCGGCGCTGCCGCGCGCGAACAGTGCGGCCGTCCGGCTCGTCGGTACCGACCTGCTCACCTTGCGCATCGATCTGGACGACTGAGCCGGGCTCGGTGCGGGGGACGTTGGTCACCTGACCGGGATGCGAGCAATTTGCTGGGACCATGGTGGGCATGCTCCGTGTGTTGCTCGCTCGCTGGACCGTGCTCGTACCACTGCTCGCCGTTGTCGCCCTTGCGGCCACCTGGGGCCGAAGTCTGCCCGGTGCCGCGGTGACGGTCGTGGTGGTGGCATTGGTCGGGGCGGTGCTGTCGGCCGTCCACCACGCGGAGGTGGTCGCGCTGCGCGTCGGCGAGCCGTTCGGCTCGCTGGTGCTCGCCGTCGCGGTGACCGTGATCGAGGTGGCGCTCATCCTCACGCTGATGACCCAGGGCGGCGACAAGGCCGCGAGCCTGGCCCGCGACACGGTCTTCGCCGCCGCGATGATCACCTGCAACGGCATCTTCGGGCTCTGCCTGCTGGTGGGGGCCCTACGGAGGCGCGTGGCGGTGTTCAACGCCGAAGGCACCGGTGCGGCGCTGGCCACCGTCGCGACGCTGGCCACGCTCAGTCTCGTGCTGCCGACCTTCACCACGAGCAAGCCCGGCCCGGAGTTCTCGCCCGCGCAGCTGGCTTTCGCGGCCGTGGCCTCGCTCGCGCTGTACGGGTTGTTCGTGATGGTGCAGACGGTGCGTCACCCGGACGACTTCCTGCCGGTCGAGGCGGACGGCGTCGTCACCGGCGACGAGCACGCCGAAGCGCCCAGCGGGCGCGCCGCGCTGGCCGCCCTCGCCCTGCTGCTGGTCGCCCTGATCTGCGTGGTGGGGCTGGCGAAGGTGGTCTCGCCCGCCGTCGAGTCGGCGGTCGAGTCGGCGGGGCTGCCGCCATCGGCCGTCGGAGTGGTGATCGCTCTGCTGGTGCTGCTGCCCGAGACGATCGCCGCGGTGCGGGCGGCGCGCCGCGACCAAGTGCAGATCGGGCTCAATCTGGCGCTGGGTTCGGCCATGGCGAGCATCGGCCTGACCATCCCGGCGATCGCGGTGGCGAGCATCTGGCTGGACGGCCCTCTGGTGCTCGGCCTCGGCGCGACCCAGATGGTGCTGTTGGCGCTGACCGTCGTGGTCGGCGGGCTCACCATCGTTCCGGGACGGGCGACGCTGCTGCAAGGCGGCGTCCACCTGGCCGTGTTCGCGGCCTTCGTCGGTCTCGCCGCCAGCCCCTAGCGGCGCGAGCGCGGCGACGACGAACCGATCGACCCACGTGCGTTCGGCGGTTGGATCGTGGCCGCCACAACAGCAGCGTCGGCATCTCCTGCGGCACGGCCATCGCGAGCGAAGGGTCGGGCGCACGTCGCCGGTCAGTGCGGGTGCTGGGCGGCGTATCTGGCGCGTTCCCGTGCTCGGCGCTCGGCTCGTCGCGGATTCTCCAGATCCACCGGCAACCCGTGTTTCGCGAGCCGATGCGCCCGGTTCATCGGCATGTACGCGACCGTGTAGAACAGGGCCAGCAGCAGCGCCAGCAGGATCATCGCGCCGCGCAGCCACAGCTCGCCGGGGAACAGCAGGAACGCCGCGAACAGCGGGGTGAACGGCACCATCCCGCGCAGGACGTGCCGGGTGGCGGCGAACCTGCCGGTCAGATCGTCGCGCACCCACTCGCGCATGGAATCGGGCAGGCGGCGTCCGAAGGCGTATCCGATCCACTGGAGGGGACCGGGCCGCCGTCGCTCTCGGGTCATGACCGGGCTCCTCGGGACGGGGTCGGGGCGTCGGGCTCGGCGGGCGCCGACCGGCGGGCCGCCTCGTTGACGCGGGTGAGGACGTCGCGCAACTGCTCGAGGTCGGCGAGGGTCACGCCCAGGCGTTGCACGACGGCGGGCGGGATCCGCTCGGCCTGCGCGCGCAGTGCGGCCCCGGCCTCGGTCAGATTCACCACGAGATTGCGCTCGTCCCGGCTGTCGCGTTCGCGGCTGATCAGCCCGGCGGCTTCCAGGCGCTTGAGCAGTGGGGACAGTGTGGGGGAGTCGAGCTGGATCGCCTCGGCGATGGCCTTGACCGACATCGGCGCTTCTCCCCACAGCGCGAGCATCACCAGATACTGCGGGTGGGTGAGCCCGAGCGGCTCCAGTAGCGGACGGTAGACGGCCAGTACCGCTCGATTGGCTACGGCCAGCGCGAAGCACACCTGCCGGTCCAAACGCAGCGGATCGTCGATCTCGGTCTCCATCGGCCCTCCTTGTCCGCAATCGAAGTTAGCGCATGAATAGTTAGTGCGTTAATTAATGTGTGCGACATCTCGCCACGAGATACCGGCTCCGGGCCGGCCGCTGGTTACCGTGAATCCATGCACTACGACGCGCGTCCACGCCGTATCCAGGAACTGGACGCGGTCCGTGGTTTCGCGCTGTGCGGGATCCTGGTGGTGAACATCTGGCGGATCACCGACATGCCTGCCACGGACGGATCGGGTGCGGTGTTTCCGGTCCGCCACGTGCTGTCGGTGCTCTTCGAGGGACGGTTCTTCCCGATCTTCGCGTTTCTGTTCGGGATCGGCTTCGCGCTGCTGCTGGACGGCGCCGCGCAGCGGGGCGAGCGCCCGCGGCTGGTGCTGGTCCGCCGCTTGCTGGCGCTCGGGCTGATCGGCTTGGTGCACCAGCAGTTCCAGCCGGGTGAGGCGTTGCTGCCGTACGCGCTGGCCGGATTGGTGATCCTGTTGCCTTCTTCGGCGCTGCCCACCTGGGCGGTGTTCGTGGCGGGCCTGGCAGGCACCTTCGGCGTCGCGCTCGCCTTGGGCGGCGGACTGGCGTTGGCGCCAGGGCTTTTCCTGCTCGGCCTGGCCACCGCACGCGCCGGAATCGTGGACAGCCTCGATGAGCGGGGTTGGCAGATCGGTGCGGTCTTCGCCCTCGCCCTGCCCGCCGCGATCGCGGCAGGGCGCTGGGAGTACCGCACACCGTATCTGGAGCTGTGGTCCACCCCCGCCATGGCCGTGGCCGGCCTGCTGGGCGCGCTGGCCTACGTCACCGGGTTGTTGCTGTTGCTGCGCATCGAGCCCGGTCAGGTGCTGGCGGAGGTGTTGCGACCGCTGGGCCGCATGGCGCTGACCAATTACGTCGGCGCCACCGCCGTGATCCTGTCGGCCGCACCGCGTTTGGGCCTGCCCGGCTCCGACGACTACGCGACGGTTCTGGGGTTGGCGGTCGCGATCGTCGTGGCGCAGGCGGTATTCAGCGCCGTGTGGTTGCGGCTGTTCGAGTACGGACCGCTGGAATGGTGGTGGCGCTGCGTCACCTGGTGGACGGTGGTGCCGATCCGGCGGGTGCGGGTGCCCAGCCGCAGGTACTGAGTCAGCGCGGAGCCGCGGGGCCGCCGGTGGTATCCAGCGCGGCCGAAATCGCGGGGACCGGCGGCGCGGTGTCGCACTGGATCGCGACGTCGACCAGCCACGCCGGCTCGGCGGCCGGCGTGGGCTGGTCGGCGTCGGTGAAGAACAGATTGTCGCCCGTCGGTGGCAGACCGAACTCGATCACTCCTTCTCGATGCGGCGCAGGATATCCAGCATCGCCAGCACCGACTCGGCGCGGACCGTACCCTGTTGCAGCCCATCCCGCAGCACGAGCTCCAGCACCTCGTGCTCGGCGTTGCCCTTGAGCGCGTTGATCAATGCCAGCTCGCTCCCGCGCGCCGCCGCCAGCTGCGGGTCGGTGAACGGGTCCAGGCTGTCGAGCCCGAAGTAACCGCGGAACAGCTCCAGCGTCTCGTAGGACGGGTTCACCGCCTGGCCGGTGCGCAGTTTCCAGAGGTAGTTGGCGGACAGGCGCGTCCCGGTGGTGCGGTGGATGTCCTCGGCCAGCGCTCGATGCGTGATCTCCTGCGGCCGACCGTCTTTGCCCGCGGGCGGATGCATTCCGTTGATCAGGGTGTTGAGCGCCCGGGTGAACGGGTGTAAGTCCTCCCCCATATCAGCGTGTCTCCTGTGGTTGACAGGGCATGTGGCGTAGATCATACTCGTCCTGCTCCGCGAGCGTATGCCGGTGTGGTCGCCTCGAAGGGGTGGGTGACCACGAGAGGCCCGGTACCCGAGAGCGGCAGCAGATGGGGCGATCATCGTCGCTCGCCCCATCTCATCGGAGTTCCACCGGCACCGTGAGTGGCCCCCGATGCCGGAAGCCCGAGCGCCACACGATCTCTCGTTCGTCCACCGCGAGCGCCGAATCCGGCCATCGGGTGAGGACGTGATCGACGGCGGCCGCGCTGACGGTGCGCACCAGCGCGTTACCGAGGCAGGCGTGCACGCCGTGGCCGAGGGCGAGCTGCGCGCCGGGGTCGCGCGCGAGGTCCGGTTCGCCCGGCCGAGGGAAGACCTCGGGGTCGTGGTTGGCCGAGGCCAGGCAGAGCAGCACCGTCTGTCCCGCGGTAATCGTCGTGCCGCCGAAGGTGAGGTCGGTGGTCGCGAAGCGCGGCCCGGCCAGCACCTGCGGGGACAGGTAACGCAGCAGTTCGTCCACGGCGGATCGCTTGTCGGGCAGCGCGTGCCACGTCCGCCGCTGGTCCGGACGGCCGAGCAAGGTGAGCACCGCACCGGCGATCAGGTCGGCGAGCACTTCGTACCAGACGAACAGCAGGTAGAACAGCAGTCCGGCCAGCTCGTCGGCGGTCGGCGACCGGGCGTCCGCGTGCGCGGCGGTCCAGCGCGCGAGGGCGCTGCCGGATCGCTGGGCGTGCCTCGTGGCGTCGGTGATGATCGCGAGCATGGTGGCGAGGGTGTCGCGGGCGCGCGGTGGCGACCCCGACGGCAGCAGCGTCGAATCAGCCCAGCCGCGAAGGTGTTCCGCGGCCGAGCCGTCCAGACCGAGCAGTTCGGCCAGCACGGCGGCGGGAAGCGGCACCGCCAGCCGTTCGACCAGATCGACCGTTTCGCCCGGGACATGCTCGTGCAAGAGCGAATCCACCAGCGCCGGAGCGAGTCCGTCCACTCGGCCAGTCGGCGCGGGGACAACTCGGCGGTCACCATGCCGCGCAGGCGTGCGTGGTCGGCCGGAGCGGCCGTGAGCATCGCGTCCAGCGGTGGCGGAACGGCGAAGCCCCGGTAGTCGTCCCCTTTCGCGTGCCGGGCCCGGCTCGACAGCCGATGGTCGAGCAGACCGGCCCGCACGTCGTGGTAGCGCGTCACCAGCCCGGCGTGCGGGCCGTCGGGCGTGCGGACGCGGTGTACGCCGTCCCCCGTGGTACGCAGCCGCTCGAGCGTGGGCCACGGATCTCGTGCGAATCGGGCGTCGAACACATCCGTCACCCGGTCATCATCCCGCACTGTCGCTCGACCTCCCGCTGTGTGCCGGTCGTCGGCACGGGGCTGCGTGCGGGTTCCGGCCCCCGCGCGGCCGGGATGGCCACGCGGCGTGCCGAGCCGATCAGGAGGCGGCGGCTCCGGTCTGCCGGATCGCGTCGAGCACCTCACCGTAGGTCAGCGTCGTCGAGTTCACGATCGCGCGTTCGGACGGCACGTCGATGTCGACGGAATCGATGCCGTTCACCCCGCGCAGCGCCGATTCGACGGCCGACGCGGACTCCCGGGTCACGTTGTGCAATGTAACTGTGTACGTCATGCGAATCGCATTGACGGATTCCACTCACTCAAACTTTCGCTTTTGTCCCGTTTGATCGCGGGGACCCCGGGAATAGCGGAGTTGTCAAACGACTCGACGCAACAGGGATTGCCATGATCATCATCATCGGGCTCGTCGCCTTGATCGCGGCCGTGATTATCGGAGTTGCCGCCGTAGTGGGCAACACCGGCCCCGCTCAGCAACTGACGAGCGATTTCTCGGTATTCGACTATCACTTCCACGGTTCCACCGGTGCGCTGTTCGGTTACGGCGTCGTGCTCGGTGCGATCGGGACGTTCGGACTAGCCCTCGTGCTGTCCGGCGCATGGCGGGTCACCCGCCGCGGCATGGTCGCGCGTCGTGAACTCGCGCAGTCCCGTCGCGAGATGGCGGCGGTACGGCGTGATCTGGCGGCAGACACTTCCGCACCCGCGGCGCGGGCTCCCCAGGAGCCGGCCTGGCGGCGGTGGCTGCGCGCACCCGGTTCCGGTACTGCCCGGACCGATCGCGGCGCGACGGTGCCGACCTCGAAACCCGTGACCGCGAAATAGTTGAGAAGAAAAGGAATACGACAATGATCATTCTCGGCCTCATCCTCTTGGTCCTGGGCTGGCTGCTCTCGATTCCGCTGCTGACCACCGCGGGCATCATCGTGCTGATCATCGGGCTCGTGCTGCTGGTGGCCGGCTCGGTGGGCCGCCCGGTGGGTGGCCGTCGCTGGTATTACTAGGAATCGCTCATGAAGTTCGAAGATCGCCTCGCGCACCAGGTGCAAGCGACCAGAGGCAGCATGAAGAAATTCCTCGGCAAAGCGACCGGCAACTCCCGGCTGGAGGCCGAGGGGCGGCGTGACCAGACCCTCGGCAACGTCAAGCGCGCCGCGGGCAAACTGCGGGACGCGTTCAAGCGCTGACCGCGCACCAATCGACCGTGCCGGGCGAAGGCGGACAGCCTCCGCCCGGCATCGTCGTGTTCCGAGATCGACCCGTCAGAGTCCGGTCACGTCGGTGAGCTGCCCGATGCCATAGGTGACGGCCATGGCCAGCGCGCCGCCGAGCACCACCCGCACCACGGCCCGGCCCCGAGGGCTTCCGCCCAACCGAGCGCTGACCGATCCGGTGAGCGCGAGCGCGGCGAGCACGGCCGCGAACGTCACCGGAATGCGCGCGGTGACCGGCGGCAGCAGGATGGCCAGCAACGGCAGCAGCGCGCCGAGCGTGAAGGCGGCCGCCGAGGAGAACGCCGCCTGCCAGGGATTGGTCAGCTCCGCGGGGTTCAGGCCCAACTCGGCCTCCGCGTGCGCGGTGAACGCGTCGTGCGCGGTGAGTTCCTCGGCCACCTTGCGCGCCGTTTCCGGCGTCAATCCCTTGGCCTGGTAGATCGCCGTGAGCTCGGCCAGTTCGTAGTCCGGCTCGTCGCGCAGTTCCCTGCGTTCCTTCGCCAGCAAGGCCCGCTCCGAGTCGCGCTGGGTGCTGACCGACACGTATTCGCCCACCGCCATCGAGATCGCCCCCGCGGTCAGCCCAGCGATGCCCGCGGCGAACAACGCGGGCGTGTCGGTTGTCGCCGCCGCCACGCCGACCACCAGCCCCGCCGTCGACACGATGCCGTCGTTCGCGCCGAGCACCCCGGCGCGCAACCAGTTGAGCTTGGACGCGAATCCGTTGCCGTGGGGTTCGTGCGGATGTGCGCCGGGAGCGTCGGTCGTGCGAGCCATAGAACGCACCTTAATCACCCCGCGCGGCGCGGGCGGGAGCCGCGACACTCCGGTTCGCTACGGATGGGGCGGGCGTGGAACGGCCGTTGGATGCGGGAGCATCGTGCGGTGGATGATCTGCAGGACCAGCAGGAACAGCACCGAAAGCCCGGCGGTGGTGAGATCCCCGACCAGCACCGCCAGCACGGCGAACGCGGCGAACACCGGAACCTCCAGCACCGCGCACCAGCGTAGGATCCGCAGCCGCCTGGCGTTGGCGGACAGGCGTTGCACACCGTCGTCGATGATGGTCAGCGCCGTCTCGTAGCGCACCATCCCGTCGCCGACCTGGACGAACATGTGCACCGCCTGGTCGCGGCTGAGTTCGCCGAGCCAGGCCCGGTCGATCAGCCGTTTGCCCTCCTCGGCGACCTCCTTGATAACCGCGTCCATGCGGCCCCCTTCCCAGTCGATCGGAGAGTCTAGCGGCCGAATCGCGCCTTCCCAGTGGCGATTCAGGCGGGCGGGAAGACGTACACGCGCTCCGGCACGATCCGCACGATCAGCCGCCGCGCCTGCGGCTCCGGTGGGGGAGTCGCCCCGCCCATGTACTTCGCGTACATCGAGATGAGCAGCGTCTTGTCCGGGTCGTCGGTGATCTCGGCCCGGCCACGCACTTCCGCGTACCGGCCGTCGGTTCGGCTGAGCACCAGCAGGCTCACCCGCGGATCGCGCCGCATGTTGCGGGTCTTCAGCCGCCCTTCGATCGTGCTGAACACCAGGGTGCCGCCGTCGTGGTCGACGAAGATCACCGACGACTGCGGGCGGCCGTCCGCGTTGGCGGTGGCCAGGACGGCGGCGTGAGGGCCGTCGATCAGGGTGCGCACGGTGTCGTCGAGTTGCATCGGAAGTCTCCTCGGTCGTTGCGGGAATCACGGTGATCCCCGTAATGCGGACTTCCGCGCCGGTTCGGAGGAATCGCGAGAAGCGATTCTTTTTCGCGTCCCGTCCGGTCTTATCTGCGACGGCTCACGCCCCGTGGACCGGGAAAGGATCTGCGGATGATCTCGACCAGCGCGCCGCCCGACGCCGAATTCACCCGCCGCACCCAGCCGTATCGCCGGGAATTGCTCGCGCATTGTTACCGCATGCTCGGCTCGCCGCACGACGCCGAAGATTCGGTGCAGGAGACCTATCTGCGCGCTTGGCGTTCCTTCGGCGCCTTCGAGGGCCGCTCCTCGGTGCGGACCTGGCTGTATCGGATCGCCACGAACGTGTGCCTGACCGCGCTCGAGCACCATGGGCGGCGCGTGCTGCCGTCGGGTCTCGGCGCCCCGGGCACGGACCCTTCGGCGCCGCCCGCGGCTGCCCCCGCGGATGTCCGGTGGCTGCAGCCGATGCCGGACGCCCAGGTCGCACCGGACCCGGCCGGTGTGGTGGTGGCCCGCGACAGCCTGCGTCTGGCGCTCATCGCGTGCCTGCAGCACCTGAACGGCAGGCAGCGCGCGGTGCTGCTGCTGCGTGACGTGCTCGGCATGCCCGCGGCGGACGTCGCCGGAGTGCTCGACACCAGCACCGCGGCGGTGAAGAGCGCGTTGCAGCGCGCCCGGGCCCGGCTCGCGGAGGTCGCCGTGGCCGCCGAGCAGGCGGTGCCGCCGAGCGAGCCGGGGCAGCGCGCGCTGCTCGAGGAGTACATGACCGCGTTCCGCCGCGCCGATCCGGCCGCCATCGAACGTCTGCTGCACCGCGACGCCGTACTGGAGATGCCGCCGTCGGCCACCTGGTTCGCGGGCAAGCGGACGTGTGCCGCCTATCTGGCCGGACAGGTCCTCGGCACGCCCGGCGAGTGGCTGATGTTCCCGGCGCCGGCGAACGGGCAGCTCGCCGCGGTCGCCTATCACCGGCAATCCGATGGCGTATACCGGGCTTTCGGCGTCGCGGTGCTCACCACGACGAAGGACTCGATCGTCCGGATCACCGCGTTCGGCGATCCGGAGCTGGTCACCGCGTTCGGATTCGCGCCGGTTCTGGGATGAGGGAGCGAGTCACCGCTGGAACTCCTGGCGGGCGTCCCGGACGCCGATCCACGCGTAGTCCCGCGCCCTGGTGATCGCGACGAGCTTCTGCCGGTCGGCGAGTTCGGCGCGTTCCCGGTCCGCGCCGGTGCGCGATCGGGGTCCACCGGACCAGGTCGGATGGAATACAGCCGCGAAATCGAGCCCCTTGGCGCGGTGCACGGTGCCGACCTTGACCGCCGCCTGCGGCGTCCCGTCGTAGTCCTCCAACGGCAGCGTCGCGACGCCCACGGCGTCGAGCGCCCCGGCGAGCCTGCCTGCCTCCTGGCGCGTCCGGGTGAGCACGGCGATGTCGGACAACGGTTTCCCGCAGCCGCGGATGCCGTCGACCAGCGCCGCTTCCAGGTACTGGTCGGGCCCGCGCCAGATCCGCACCACGCCGTCGGGGAGGACGACGTCGGCGTCGCGCAACAGCACGCCGGGCGCGTCGTCGAAATCGCCGAGCTCGTTCACCGCGTCGATCCCGGCGGCGTTCTCCCAGACGCGGCGGCGGTTGCGGTAGTCGACCCGCAGGATCGCGCCGCGACCGCGCAGATCGATGCCCGCGTCGGCCATGCGCCAGCCCCCGGCGTACACCTGCTGCTGACCGTCGCCGAGCAGCAGCAGCGGACTCGATCCGTTGCCGCCCGCGATGGCATGGGCGAGTCGCAGCCCGGCCAGGGTGATGTCCTGCACTTCGTCGACGACGACCGCCTCGTAGGGCTCGGGGGAGCGGCTCGTTGCGGATCTCGGCCAGCGCGATGGCGATGACGTCGCTGTAGTCGGAGATGCCCCGCTCGCGCATCTCGCTCACGTAGGGGACGTACAGCTTGCGCCACACCTCGGCACGCCGGTCGTCATCAAGGCGAACACCGTCGCGCCCGTAGCGTTCCGCGCGCTGATAGACGTCGAGATCGTCGATCTCCCGGCCCTTGATCACCCGGTCGATCTCCTCGCGCCAGTAGCTCTCGTGCGGCTCGAGGTGCTCGAAGTCGGCTCGCGCCCGCTGCCAAACCCGGTGGAACACGCGGTCGGCTCCGTGCGGGTCGAGTTTCGGCGCCGCGATCCGCTGCGCGAGGAAATCCAGAGCCCAGGAATGCAGGCCGGCGAACTGGACGCGCCCCTCGGTCCCCGGCGCGAGCTGCCGGAAGTAGGTCTCCTGGCAGTTCGCGAGCGTCTTGACGAACGTCGTGTACAGCTGACGGCCGGTGGATCGCTTCGCCTGCCTGGCCATTCGGTGCAGCGCCACTACGGTCTTACCCGTGCCCGCCGGGCCGGCCAGCCGGGCGGGACCGGTGTACGTGCGCGAGACCAGGAGTTCCTGTTCGGGATCCAGGAAGGTCATCCAGTGGTGGAACGGCCTTCCCAGCGCCGCCGCACGCTGCGGCGCGAGGACTTCCGACCGATCGAGCAAGGCGAGATCCGCTGCCTCCGGCGCCGGTTCCTCGATCTCCAGCAGCTCGTACTCCCGGGCCGACTGGTGCGCGACGGTGTTCGCGACGGCCTGGACGCGGGTGGGCTTCAGCTGCCGATGCCGTGCGCGGATCACCCGATCGAGCTCGCCCGGCCGGGCGACAGCGAACCTGCCGTCGCCCCGAAGTCCGACCTCGCCGGGGACGAGGAGCACGATCTGCGCATCGTGGGCGACGACCTTCTCCCGCCCGAATTGCAGTCTGCCGAATCGCGCCTCGACATGGCGGCGGATGCCGTCGAGCTCGGCGGGCACGTCCTCGGCGAACCGGAACGCGAAAAGCCCGGTGCCGCAGACCAGCAGCGCATGGGCATGGTCGGCGGGCACCGGATTCCGGTGGACGAGCAGGTAGCGTCCCGGTTCGGTCAGCGCCTCGGTGAGAAACGCGCGCTGATCCGAGGTACAACCGGGGATGCGAGTGAGCGTGTCCGTGACACGCGAAAGCCAGGTGTTCATGGAGTCCCCCTTCCGGTGCACACCTACCCCGCCTTCGACGGTAAAGACGCGGTGCCGCGGAGGGAACGGACCGAGAGCATTCGGGGACAACCGTTATCGAATGGGACTTTCCGGCCGCCGGACTGTTGTCGATCTGTCACCCGAAAGTGTTGTGCGCCTGCGTCCTTCCCTGCGTCTCGATGCGACGCAGGCCGGTAGGCGTTGTGCCCCACCATCTTCGGGCGCATCGGGTGAACGTCGCCTGCTCGGACAACCCGATCAGCGAGGCGACCTGACTCATCGGCATGTCCGTCGTGGTCAGATACCGCCGCGCCGCGTCCCGGCGGACCTCGTCCAGGATCGCCGCGAACGAGGTGCGTTCGGCGGCGAGCCGTCGTTGCAGGGTGCGCGGATGCACGGTCAACAGCCGTGCCACCGCGCCGATCTCGGGCGCGGAGGTGCCGAGCAGTTGCCGGACGGCGGCTCGCACCTGCGGGGCGATCGCCGCCGTCGCGTCGCCGGACTGCTCGGCGAGAAACGCCATGGCCAGCCGGTGCAGGTTCTCGTCGCCCCCGGTGAGCGGCCTGCTCGCCAGACTGCTCGGCAACCGCAGGGCCGCGAACGGACGCTCGACGCGCACCGGCGCGCCGAAGAACTCCTCGTACCCGGCGACCGCCGCTGCAGGCCGGTAGGGCAGCTCGACCGACCGCAACCCGTAGCGGTGGTCCACCAAGCGCTGAATGGTGCGGTGCACGAATGCCAATCCGAGGTCGGTGCCCTGGACCGGGGCCGGAAGGCCGGGGTGCACGCCATAGCGCAGGGCGATCACGCCGCGATCGCCGTAGGGGTCCGGCTCCAGCGTCAAGCTGAGCGACCGCGCGTGCAGGAACAGATATCGCGCCGAGCACTCGAGCACGTCGGCCAGCGACGGCGAGTTGCGGATGGCCAGCGCGAGCGGGCCGAGCATGTCCAGGTCCTGCCGTTGCGCGATCCGCAGGCCCAGATCGGGGCAGCGCAGCTGGTGTGCGGCCAATTCCAGGACGGCCGCGACGCGCTCGTCGGGTACCAGCAGGTCGTCGGCGTCCAAGGCGGCCACCGGCAGGCCGCATGCCGTGGCGAGCGCCTCCGCGTCTCCACCCAGTTCGGCCACGGTCGCGCGAAAACCGCGCAACCCGGCCGAGCGAATCACCGACATGTCGTAGAGAATCAAATAGTTGTCGCGCAAAGTCAAGAATGCGAGGCCGCTCGGCTCGCACACTGGAACGATGACCGAGACCGCCGCAGCACCGGAACACCTCGATGTCGTGATCGTCGGCGCCGGACTGTCCGGTATCGGCGCGGCCTACCGGCTGCAGACCGAGTGCCGGGGCAAGACGTACGCCATCCTGGAGGCCCGCGACACGCTCGGCGGCACCTGGGACCTCTTCAAATACCCCGGTATCCGCTCCGACTCGGACATGTTCACCCTCGGCTACCCGTTCCAGCCGTGGCGCGATGCCAAGTCGATCGCGGACGGTCCGTCGATCCTGCGCTACATCACCGAGACCGCGACGGAGCACGGCATCGACCGGCGCATCCGCTATCGCACCAAGGTGGTGGCCGCCGACTGGGACAGCGCGGCCGCGCGCTGGACGCTGACGCTCGCGCGACGCGACGTGTCGGGCGCCACCGTGACTCGCACGCTGACCTGTGGCTTCCTGTACGTCTGCGCCGGGTACTACGACTACGACCAGCCGTACGCGCCGGAGTTCCCCGGCATCACGTCGTTCGCGGGACAGGTGGTGCACCCGCAGTTCTGGCCCGAGGACTTCGACTATCGCGGCAAGCGCGTCGTCGTGATCGGCAGCGGCGCGACCGCGGTCACGCTGGTGCCTGCCATGGCGGAGCAGGCACAGCTGGTGACGATGCTGCAACGCTCGCCGACCTGGATCAGCGCGGTGCCCGGCCGGGACAAAGTGGCCGACAAGATCCGCGACCTGCTGCCGCCGCGGCCGGCGCATCGCGTGATCCGCACCAAGAACATCCTGTTCGGAATCGGCTTCTACCAGTACTGCCGACGGCGTCCCGAAGCGGCGCGCAAACTGCTGACCGGCCTCACCACCCGCATCCTGAAGGACGAGCAGGCCGTCGCCGAGCACTTCACGCCCAGCTACAACCCGTGGGACCAGCGGCTGTGCGCGGTCCCGGACGCGGACTTCTTCAAGGCGATGCGCAAGGGCAAAGCCGAGGTCGTCACCGATCACATCGACACGTTCGTGCCGGAGGGCATCCGGTTGAAGTCCGGCCGGGTGCTGGAGGCGGACGTCGTGATCACCGCGACGGGGCTGCAGCTGCTCGCCTTCGGCGGGATCGCGCCCAGCGTCGACGGCGCGCCGGTCGGATTGTCCGAACAGTTCGTGTGGCAAGGTGCCATGCTCACCGGCGTCCCCAACTTCGCCGTGTGCATCGGGTACACCAACGCGTCCTGGACGTTGCGCGCCGACCTCACTTCCCGGTTGGTCTGCAAGGTGCTCGATCACATGGATCGCCGCGGTT
The DNA here is from genome assembly GCF_009829325.1 of Nocardia sp. CY41. Lineage (GTDB taxonomy): Bacteria > Actinomycetota > Actinomycetes > Mycobacteriales > Mycobacteriaceae > Nocardia. Next base: position 203,251 of record NZ_VUOS01000014.1, on the reverse strand, counting down.
ACGCCGCGGTGGTGCCCGAGCCGCAGGGCGAACTCGCCGAACACCCGCTGCTGGATCTGGCCTCTGGTTACATCCAGCGCTCCATCGGCGACTTTCCGCGTCAGGGTGACCGTCATCCGTGGAAGGTGCGGCAGAACTACCTGCTCGACTCCGCCACGACCCTGCGCACGGACTTGGACAAGACGCTCACCGGGACGCCGAAATCGGCGCCTCGGCGGCCGGTGCCCGTCGCCTAGCCCGGACGAAGGATCGCGCGGTCGAGGGCGGTCAGCGGACCCGGAGCACCACGATGCCCGGCACCGACCGGACGTAATCGGCGAACGGCGAGTCGACCACCTTCTGATTGCCCGCGAGCGAGGACGCGTTGCGGAAGACCGGACCCGCGTCGGTCATGACGAAGATGCCGACGTGGGTCACGTCCAGGCCCGGTTGGTCCGCGTACGCGCCGATGTAGTCGCCGGTGCGCAGCCCGCTGACGACGTCCGAGCCGACGGCGGCGCTCGGAATGTAGGTGACGGCGCGATCGACCACGGGCAGTCCGGGGAGATAGGCGCCGCCGTCCGGTCGGGCATTGAGGTGCTTGCCGACGGTCACGGCCGCGGCGCTCAACGTAGCCGTGACGTCGGTGGCCGCGGTGTCGGCGACGTGCGACCAATCGGTGAAGAAGTGTTTGCGCTGCTGGAAATCGACTCGCCCCCCGGCGTAGCGCGTCCGGATCAGGTTCGCCGTGAACTGGTCGCGGTCGGGCGATGCGGTGAGTGCGTGGACGTAGTCGAGATAGGTGAAGCAGTCCACCCGGCGGAAGTCGATGACCAGTTGTTCGGGCTCGGTCGCCGACCCGATGAGCATGTTCGCGCCGTAGGGCGTGCCGAGAAAGGGGCGCGACAGCAGCTCGATCAGCTCCGCCTTGCTCGCCGAGACGGGGGCTCGACCGCGCAACGCCAGCAATTCGTCGAGCTTTGCGGCGGTGACGTCGTCGAGGTGCGCGGCTTGCGGCGCGCCGAGTGCCGAGGGAGGTATCGACACAGCGCAACAGACGAGGGCCGCGAGAACGAGCAGTACCCGAGCGATGATGCGCAAGACGCCTCCAGCTGGAAGGATCGGCCGATCGGTACACGACAGCGCTACCACGGTAACCCGACGACGGCGTCGGCAAGACCTAGCGCCGTCCAAACACCCTTGCTGGTGGACTGAACGCCGGGTCACCACGCGGTGGCCCACGTTCCGACCGAAAGGGTTATCCGACATGACGAGAATCGTTCGAGCCACCCTGGCACTCGGCGGCCTGCTCGCCGCGGGGGCGCTGCTGGTTCCGGCGGCCGCCTCCGCGCAGCCGCAGCCGGGCGGCCTGCTGGAGACGACGTGCAGCTTCGCGCAGATCGACGCCGCCGTCCACGCCCAGTTCCCCGACGCCGCCGCCCGGCTCGACGCGCATCCCGACCGGAAGGCGAAAGTTCAGGAATTGCTGAGTCTGCCGGTCGAGCAGCGTAAGCAGCGCGCCCAGGAGTTCTTGAACACGCATCCCGAGGCCAAGCGCAAGTTCGAGGAGCACCGCGACTCCCCGCAGGCTCAGCAGCACCGCGAGAAGCTGCGCGTGCTCGCCGACACCTGCCACAACTACTGAGCACGTTGCGGGCGAGGTGTCGGACTCGCCCGCAATCAGCGTGCGGCCTCGCTATCCCCGGGTGCCCGGAAGGTCGACGGTGACCGTCAGACCACCGCCCGGTCGCGCCGCCGCTCCCACCGTGCCGCCGTGAGCCTGTGCGACGGAACGCACGATCGACAAGCCGAGGCCGGCGCCGCGGGTCTCGGAATCGGCCAAGCGTTCAGCGGTGGACAGCCTGCGGAACGGTTCGAAGAGACTGTCGACTTCGAAAACGGGTACCGGCGGACCGCTGTTCTCGACGGTGAGCACGGCGCGGTCGCCGCTCGTCCGCGACCGGACGACCACCCAGCCGTTCTCGGGGACGTTGTAGCGCAGGGCATTGTCGAGCAGATTGTGGACCAGGCGCTCCAGCAGCAGCGGATCACCCGAAGCGGGAGCGGGTCCCAGATCGGTGGTGATCTCGGCTCCGGGTCGTTCGGCCCACGTTCCGACCGCGTCGGCGGCGATGTCGGCGAGGTCGACTCGACAGTGCTCGGTCAGCCGCTGGTCGCTGGTAGCCAGCACCAAGAGGCCGTCGATGAGTCGTTCGTGGCGGCGGTTCACCTCCAGCAGCGTGGCCCCGAGTCGGCGGGTGGACTCGGCGACGCCGGGGTCCTCCAACGCCACCTCGATCAGCGTCCGGTTGATGGTCAGCGGTGTGCGCAGCTCATGCGAGGCGTTCGCTACGAATCGGCGCTGCCCGTCGAACGCCCGATCCAAGCGCTCCAGCATCGCGTCGAATGTGTCGGCCAGGTCTTTGATCTCGTCTTGCGGGCCGTCCAGAGCGATGCGCTCGTGCAGGCTGGTGTCGGCCACTCGCCGTGCGGTCGCGGTGATCCGCTGCAATGGCTGCAAGGCGCGGCCGGCGAGCAGCCAGCCGAACCCGCCCGCGGCGATTCCCACCGCGCCGAGGGAGACCAGCGACCACACCAGCATGGCGCGCAAGGTGTCCCGCCGGTTGCGTTGGGCCTGCTCGGTCAGTGCTTTGAACAGCTCCGTGGAGACCGGGGCCCGGTTTCGCTCCGCCCGCTCGATGAGATACGCCCGGACCACTTGCTGCGCGCCGCCGCCGGGCCGTCGCTCCAGCGACTGGTTCAGGTAGAAGTACATCAACGCGACCAAGACCGCGCCGGCCAAGAAGAACGCCGTCGCGTACAGCAGCGTCAGTCGCAGCCGAATGGTGCGCCCGCTCATCGGATCCGGTACCCCACGCCGGGCTCGGTCTCGATCAGCCGCGGGTCGCCCAGTTTCCGCCGCACGTTCATGATCGTGTACCGCACGACGCCGGTGAACGGGTCGATGTGCTCGTCCCAAGCCTTCTCCAGCAATTGCTCGGCCGAGACCACGCCGCCGTCCGCGCGCAGCAGTTCGGCCAGCACCGCGAATTCCTTGCGCGACAGAGTGACCGGTTCGCCGTTCCTGGTCACGGCGAACCGGTGCGGATCGAGCCGGATGCCGGACCGTTCCAGCACCGGGGGAGCGGCGGTGCGCGCCCGTCGTCCGAGCGCCTGAATCCGGGCGACCAGTTCGGCGAACGCGAACGGCTTCGTCAGATAATCGTCCGCGCCAAGGCCGAGACCCGCCACCCGCTCGGCCACGGCGCTCGCGGCCGTCAGCATCAGAATCCGGGCCGAGCCGCCCGACTCGATGAGCGTGCCGCAGACCACGTCGCCGGAAACGCCGGGTAGGTCCCGATCGAGTACCACCACGTCGTAGTCGTTCACGCCGGTGCGCTCCAGCGCCGCCGCGCCGTCGTACACCACGTCGACCGCCATGGCATGCCGGCGCAGTCCGTCGGCGATCGCGTCGGCCAGCAATGTCTCGTCCTCGACAACAAGCACCCGCACACCGTCATCGTGCCCTGTCCCGTTGTTGGGCGGACGTTAGTTCGGCTTCGGCAGGCAAGTCTGGGTAGGCTCGCGCACGTCCCGGCGCACCCGACCCACCAGGAGAGACAAGCCATGGCAGGCGACTGGAACACCCAGATCATCGAAGAATTCCGCGCCAACCAAGGCAAGGTCGGCGGGCCCTTCGCCGGTCGCGAATTGCTGCTGCTCACCAGCATCGGGGCGAAATCGGGGCGTCCGCGCACCAATCCGCTCGCATTCATCCGCGACGGCGGCGACCTCGTGGTCGTCGCCTCCAAAGCGGGTGCGCCCACCAATCCCGACTGGTTCCACAATGTGCGGGCCAACCCCACGGTCACGCTCGAAATCGGCACCGAGACCCTGGAGGCGACCGCGACCGCGATCACCGAAGGCCCGGAACGCGATCGCCTCTACGCCGCGATGGTCGAGGTGATGCCGGGCTTCGCCGAATACCAGGAGAAGACGGACCGGGTGATTCCGGTCGTCAAGCTGACGCCGCGCTGAGACTCTCTCAGGCGGGCGGACCGCCGTGACCGTGGTTGTACAGGGGGTCGAAGCCGCCGTGCGGCACCCACACCGTCGGCCGGGTCAGGGCGGCGTCCTTGGACCAGCCCGGCGGGAGCAGCAACCGCACCACTTTCACCGACCAGTCCGGTCCCTCCAGGTCGGGCGAGGACACTCCGATGCCGAGAATCCGCTCACCGATGCGGCTTCCCAGCGCACTGGCGCCGCATACGCCGGTTGAGTGGAGAGGAAAAGCACGGTGAGCCCCGCCAGGACGGTGGCGGTGGCGGTGGCGAAGGTTATCCGGATCAGACGACTCGACGGTCGGACCTTTCGCGGAACTCAGCCTGCCGTGATTCCGGTGATCAGCGTTTGATCCGTACCGGTCCGTGTGGTGATGAACTGGGTGAAAGTGTTCGACTCTTCGCCGGGGAACTGCTGCGTCAAACGAACTTCCCACCGCGCCTGACCGTCGGGGCCGTCTCCGGCCCGGGAGATCTGCACACAGTAACGGGTGCCCACCGGCACCTGGTTGATGCCGCGCTGGATCTGATCGGCGGGCGATACCGCCGCGTCGGGAGCCACCACCGCGCGGGCCCGGTATCCGGACCGTTCGGCGTAGTAGGCGTATTCGAAGGCGAAGATGGCGTCGGGGCCGTTGCCGGTGCCGCCCGGGTCCGTGCCGGAAACGACGTCGGCGGTGCGCTTCTGCTCGCATCCCGGCGTGGCGATTGCCCATGGGGGCTTGACCCGTGAGGTGGATGGCGCGGTGCTCGGCGGGGGTGCGGCCGCGCGGGGCGAGGTCGCCGCCGATTTGCGCGAATTCGCGTCGGAACCGTAGATCATGGCCAGCCCGATCGAGACGGTGGCGACCACGATGCCCAGCACGACCAAGACGGTCAGGGTGCGATTGCTTCGCTGTTGCTCGGTGCGGCGCGGACGGCGCACCGGGGTGCCGGGCTGGATACCGGATCGGTTGACGATGGCGGGCGCGGTGCCGCGGTTGTCCTCGGCCTGGACCGGCTCCGGCTCTGCGGGCGCGCTGCGCTGCGGCGCGGCCACCGGTTGCGGCGGTCGCGCCGCCGGTGGTGCGGGTTCGAGCCATTGCTCCCACTCGCCGAGTCGCGGCCGGACCGTTTGCCGCTCCTGCGGGCGCGGTGGCTGCGCGGCCTCGTACTCCGGCTCGCGACGGCGAATCTGCTTGCGCCGGCCGGGCGACCGGCGACGCTTCGTCGGTTTGCTCGCGGGAATGCGCAGCATCGGCAGACCCGTGTCGAACGGATTGCTCTGGCCTGCGCCCTGACTGGGATGCTCCCGGTCAGGGGGCGTCATCGTCGAATTCGCCCAGCACCGGTACGACCGCGGTCACCGCGGACGGGATGGTCACGCCGAGCTGTCCGTCGCGCGGCTTGTGCTCCTGGTCCGCACCGCCCGGCGGCGGGGCGGGCGGCACCACCATGCCACCGGTGGGGCCGGGATGCGCGGGGTGGTCGGGACTGCTCGCGGGGGCCGGCGGCGTGCTGTCGACACCGGGTGGCGTCACCGCGGGTGCGGGCCTGCTCTCCGGCCTCGGTACGTCCGCCCGCGCGGCCGGTGCCGAGTTGCCGGGCGGGATCACCGAACCGGGCCCCGTGGTCGACGGCTTGTGGTCCTGGGACCCGCCGAAGTCGAACAACTTCGAGGAATTCTTCGAGTCGTCGCCGTTCGTGCCGGAGTTGGTGGTGGAGCCCGGGTTGAGCAGTTCCGGGATCGCCTTGTCCGCGGCCGCCGCGACGGTGTCGATGCCGTGGATGCCGACTTCGGCGATCTTGTCGATGATGTGCGTGCCGATGTCGACGCCCGCGTTGATGGCCGTGGTGCCGAGGTCCACGCCCGCGGAGATGAGCGCCTGCTGCAACTGGAGCTGCGCGGCCAAAGCCGGGTCCATGGGTTGCGTGGTCGCGGGCGCCGTGGCGCCGGGCACGGTGGTGGTGCCGGGCCCGACCTGCCCGGTGCCACCCTGCGCGGTGGCCTGGCCTTGGCTGACGCCGGACGGCGCGGTGACCGTGAGCGGCCCCATCTCGTCGAGTCGCCTGGTGTGATCGTCCATTTCGGTGCGCGCGGCCGTCACGGTGGTGAGCGCGTCGCGCAGCGCCAGGGTGGCGCGCGCGATGACGGCGTCGGTCTCCGGCGCCGAGGTCGCGTTGTCCAGGATCTCCCGCGCGTCGCGCCGGAAGTCGGCGATGATCTGGTCGACGCGCCGAGCCGCCCGCCCGGACGTGGCGTGCGCGTCGGCGAGCACGGACAGATACGCAGGCCCTCGATCGGAGATGTCGCCGATCTGGGTCTGCGTCGTGCGCAGCGCGGGAACGGCGCTGTCGGCGGCCCGGGAACTCCAGCTCGACTCCAACGCGTGCAGGCCTTCGCGGTGCGGGCCTTCGGTGTCCGCCGCCTGGGTGGAGGCGGCCGAGAGCGCCCCGGTCGCCGCCGCGCTCGGCACGCCGACTCCGGTGCCGAGCGAGGAGCGCAGCGTCAGTAGCGGTTTGACCAGCGCGGCGATGATCGGCGGGTCGACGCCGGGCGCCGTGCTCGGCGGCCGGGTGGCCTCGGCGGCGGGCTGGGTGGCGTGCGCCCGTTTGCGCAGTCCCATCAGGCTTCTCATGCCAGTGCCTCCCCGGACCGGGTGATCGCGGCCGCCGTCGCGGCGTCGACGTCCTGCGCGTTCTCGCGGTAATCGCGCAGGACCCGGCCGTACGCGCCGACCAGCTGCCCGGCGGTCGACAACGCTTCCGCGTGTTCGGCGACGGCCGCGGAGAAGCGGGCCGCGAATTCCGCGCCGACGAGCCCGAGATCGGCGGCAAGCCGTTCCGGATCCACCGCGCCGGAGGCGACCGTGGCCGCCGACGCCAATTGTTTGGACACCGCGTCCGCGATCGCGGTGTAGGCGGCCACCGCCGCCGGGTCGAGCCTGAGCGTGTCCACTGTTCCCCTCCCGGATCCCAGTCTGTCGCTACCGCGCCATGATTCACCGCCAAGGGTACTGTGCCGGAGGGCCGCCATGCGCCCGATCGTGGGTGGTCTGTTCCGCGCGGATACCGCCATTCAGGGTTTCCGATCTCCGCCGCAGTGCGAAGTGCGTACCCGCCGCCTCCACCCGAGTTGTGCCGGGCGCGGGCCGACGGCCCTGTTCACCAGCCCTCCCGAGCCGCTTACCGGTCCGGCCGCGATGGTGGCCCTGCGAGCCACGCTGGCGTGTCGAGATTGTTATTCGGAACAACAAATTAGCTGTTGTGCCCTGCGTCACAGTCCCATATGTTGCTGTGAACAACATTCGTTCCACTCCGACCGGCCGGGACAACGTCCCGGCCGGTGATGAAAGGCCCACTCATGCGTAAGGGCATGTTCAGCGCCGCCGCGCTGTCGTTCGCGCTGCTGACCGCCACGCTCACCGCGTGCGGCGACGATTCCGCGGACGCCGGCGGCAGAACCCGGATCGGCGTGATCCTCCCGGACAGCAAGACATCCGCGCGCTGGGAGACGGCGGATCGCAAGTACCTGCAGCAGGCGTTCGAGACAGCGGGCGTCAAGGTCGATATCCAGAACGCCCAAGGCGACAAGAACGCCTTCCAGACCATCGCCGACCAGATGATCACCAACGGCGCCACGGTGCTGGTGATGACCAACCTGGACAGCGGCACCGGCAAAGCGGTGATCCAGAAGGCGAAGTCGCAGGGCGTCACCGTGATCGACTACGACCGGCTCACCCTCGGCGGCGGCGCGCAGTATTACGTCTCCTTCGACAACGTGAAGGTCGGCAGTCTGCTCGGCGCGGGTGTCGCGCAGTGCCTGACCGATCGCAACGCGGTACGGCCGGTGGTCGCGTACCTGAACGGCGGACCGACCGACAACAACGCGACTCTGCTGAAGACCGGCTACGACGGGGTGCTGAAGCCGCGGTTCGACGCGGGTCAGTACGTCAAGGGGCCCGATCAGGCCGTTCCGGAGTGGGACAACACCAAGGCGGGCACCATCTTCGAGCAGATGCTCACCGGCAGGCCGGACATCGGAGGCGTCGTCGCGGCCAACGACGGCTTGGCCAACGCCGCCATCGCGGTGCTGAAGAAGCAGAAGCTCAACGGTCAGGTGCCGGTCAGCGGACAGGACGCCACGGTCCAGGGCCTGCAGAACGTGCTGGCGGGTGACCAGTGCATGACCGTCTACAAGGCGATCCGGAAAGAGGCCGAGGCGACCGCGAAACTCGCGGTGGCGCTGGTGAAGGGGGAGCAGGGCGCGACCAACGGCGCGGTACGCGACCCGGAGTCGAACGCCGACGTGCCGTCGGTGCTGCTGGAGCCCAAGCCGATCTATCCGCGCGACGTCAAGGACGTGGTGGCCGACGGCTACGTCACCAAAGCCGAGTTGTGCACCGGTGAGTTCGCGAAACTCTGCGCGGACAACGGGATCTGATGTCGCCCGCCCCTTCCGCGGTTCGATGAGGGGATTGCGGAAGGGGCTCCATCCCTGCGGAGGAGCAAACCCATGTCCGAACTGCCGGTCATCGAATTACGCGGAGTGGAGAAGAGTTTCGGCCCCGTCCACGTCCTGCACGAAGTCGCTTTCAGCGCCTATCCCGGCGAGGTGACCGCCCTCGTCGGCGACAACGGCGCGGGCAAGTCCACGCTGATCAAATGCATCGGCGGCACCCACCCCATCGACGCGGGCGAGTTCCTCTTCGATGGCGTTCCGGTGCAGGTGCACAGCCCGCGCGACGCGGCCGCGCTCGGCATCGAGATCGTCTACCAGGATCTCGCGCTCTGCGACAACCTCGACATCGTCCAGAACATGTTCCTCGGCCGGGAACGCAGGCGCGGTCTCGTGCTCGACGAATACGCGATGGAGGAACTCGCCGGAAAAACGCTGGCGAGCCTGTCGGTGCGCACCGTCAAGTCGGTGCGGCAGCAGGTCGCCAGCCTGTCCGGCGGACAGCGCCAGACGGTGGCCATCGCGAAAGCCGTGCTGTGGAACAGCAAGGTGGTGATTCTGGACGAGCCGACGGCCGCTCTGGGCGTCGCGCAGACCCAACAGGTGCTCGAGCTGGTCCGCAGGCTCGCCGACCAAGGCCTCGCGGTGGTGCTGATCTCGCACAACATGAACGACGTCTTCGCGGTGTCCGACCGGATCGCCGCGCTATACCTCGGCCGGATGGCCGCCCAGGTACGGACCTCCGACGTGACGCACGCGCAGGTCGTCGAATTGATCACGGCAGGCCGCAGCGGTGCGCTCGGCCTCGAGGCGAGCGGAGCGACCCGATGACCGCGGTGACCACCGAGCGGCGACCGGCGGCGCCGGTGACCGACCTGATGAGCGGCTACGTCGGCCGGGTGCGCGGCGGCGACATGGGGGCGTTGCCCTCGGTGATCGCGCTCGTCGTCCTCTCGGCCGTCTTCTGGGCGGCGCGCCCGGTCTTCATGTCCGAGGCGAACTTCGCCAATCTGTTTACGCAGGGCGCGGCCATCGCGGTGATCGCGATGGGGCTGATCTTCGTGCTGCTGCTCGGCGAGATCGACCTGTCGGCCGGATTCACCAGCGGGGTCTGCGCCGCCGTGCTCGCCGTGCTGCTCACCGACGAAGGGTGGCCCTGGTACGCGGCGGTGCTGGTCTCGCTGCTCACCGGCGTGGTGATCGGACTCGCGATCGGCACGGTCGTGGTGAAGATCGGAATACCGTCGTTCGTGGTGACGCTGGCGGCTTTTCTCGCGCTGCAAGGCGTGGCGTTGAAGATCATGGACAACGGCCGCAACATCGCCATCCGCGATGAGACGATCGTCGCGATCGCGAACAAGAACGTGCCGCCGCCGATCGGCTGGGCGCTGTACGCGCTTCTGGTCGCCGGTTTCGCATTGATCCAGTACCGGAAGTGGCGGGCGCGCACGAAACTCGGGCTCACCGGCACGACGGCGCGGGCGGTGGCACTACGAGTCGTGCTACTGGCCGTCGTGGCGGGCGCGGCGGTGCTGGTGCTCAACGGCGAGCGCAGCCGCAATCCCGCGGTGCACTCGCTGGCGGGGATGCCCATCGTCGTGCCGCTGATCGTTGCGCTGTTGCTGCTGTGGACCTTCGTGCTGGACCGCACCGTGTTCGGCAGGCACATCTACGCCGTGGGCGGCAACGCCGAGGCCGCCCGGCGCGCGGGCATCGCGGTGGATCGCGTGAAGATCACCGCATTCGTGCTGTGTTCCACGATGGCGGCGGTCGGCGGGCTCATCGCGGCCTCGCGCGCGAACTCCGTCGATCCGAACACCGGCGGGAGTGACGTGCTGTTGACGGCGGTCGGCGCGGCGGTGATCGGCGGCACCAGTCTGTTCGGCGGTCGCGGACGGATGCTGGACGCGGTGCTCGGCGCCGCGGTGGTCGCGGTGATCAACAACGGGATGGGGCTGATGGGCTACAGCGCGGGCACGAAATTCGTTGTGACAGGATTCGTGCTGCTCTTGGCGGCCGGAGTGGATGCCATGTCCCGTAAGCGAGCGCTCCTGCAACGATGAATCCCAGCCCCGTGACGAAAGCCCGGTGAATGCGAGCAGCACCTTCGCCCGAGGAGATCCGCACGCGCAACCTCGCCGCGCTGCTGCGGCACGTGCACCGTGACGGGGCGGTGTCACGTGCCGCGCTCGCCGAGCGAATGGGATTGAACCGCAGCACGATTCTGGCGCTCACCACCGACCTTGCCGCGGCGGGCCTGGTGAGCGAGGAATTGCCCGGCCAGACCGGACGGGCGGGCAGACCGTCGCTGGTGGTGCGTCCGCGCGCCGACCGGGTCTACGTCGTCGCGCTGGACGTCGGGGCGGATCGTCTGGCCGCCGCGCGGGTCGGGTTGGGCGGCGCGGTGCTCGATCGCACCGAGACCGCCCGGCCCGGCGGCGCGTTCGACCCGGACGACGTGACCGCCGCGCTGGCGGGAATGGCCAGGGCGATGATCGCCGCCGCCGCGCCGGACGCTCGATGCGTTGGCGTGGGTGTCGCGTTCTGCGGCATGGTCCGCGAGGAGGACGGCGTGGTGCGCTACGGGCCCAACCTCGGCTGGGTGGACGTCGCGTTCGGCGCCGAGCTGACCAGGGAACTCGATCTCGGGACGCGCGTCGCGGTCGGCAACAACGCCAATCTCGGCGCGCTGGCCGAACGCGAACGCGGCGCGGGCGTCGGCCTGGCGAACCTGATCTACCTGCACGGTGACGTCGGCATCGGCGGCGGCATCATCATGAACGGCGAGTTGCTCGGCGGGGAGGGCGGTTACGGCGGGGAAGTCGGGCACATGATCGTCCACCCGGGTGGGCGGCCCTGCGCCTGCGGATCCCGGGGCTGCCTGGAGGCCGAGGCGGGCGAGCTCGGATTGATCGCGGCGGCGGGGCGCTCCGATCCCGCCGGGCAGGCGGCGGTCGACGCGATAGTCGAGTCCGCCGCGCGCGGCGACGCCGTGGCCCGCGACGCGCTGCATCAAGTCGGCGAATGGCTCGGCTACGGCGTCGCCAATCTGGTGAACATCTTCAATCCGTCGATGGTGGTGTTCGGCGGCGTGCTGCGGGAGATCTATCTGGCGTCCGCCGCGCAGGTGCGCAGCCGCGTGGCCGTCAACGGTCTGCAAGCCGTTCGCGAACAGGTCCGGTTGCGCACCAGCGCGCTCGGCGGCGACGCGACCTTGATCGGCGCCGCGGAACTGGCTTTCACCGATGTGCTCACCGATCCGCTGCAGACGCTGACGCGCACGTCGGCGGCGCGCACATGACGGAAGCTCCGGCGAGTTCGCCGCGTCGTCATCGATGCGCGGATAGCCTGCTTGCCGCGGGGATTCGGTCCGGGGTCGCCGGGTTCAGGCCGCGCCCGCCGCGCCGAACTCCGACAGGTGAGCGGTGAGCAGCCGCACCCGCGCGCGCTGCTCCTCGGTGGTTTCCTCGGGATGGTGGATCTCGATGCTCAGCCGGTCGTCGAAGGTACTGACGATGATGGTGCCGCTGGGCTGCTGCAGCCGGTAGCCCGTCTTGTCCGGCTTGCCCAGCATGATCGAGCGGAAATCCGTGATGCGCAGCTCTTCCGGCACGCGGGGCCGGCGTACCCGTCCCCAGTTGGTGGCCAGCACGATGCCGGGCGCGCGCGGCGGAGGCCCCGCGGTGATCTCCGGGATCTGCAACGGGGTCTGCTGCACGAGGCCCGCGTCGAGTTCGGCGCGCAGCGTGTCGCTGACGCCGCGGGCCAGATCGATGAGCGTCGCGCCGGTCCGCGCCGTCGGAGCGAAATTCGCGAAGCCGAGTACGTTGGTGCCCTCGGTCATCCCGATCGGCGGCGTCACCCGGGTGCGCAGGTCGACCGAGTAGGTATAGAGCAGGTCGGTGAGCGGCAGACCGCGCAGCTCCGCCTCGGTGAGCAGGATCGCGGCGGAGGCGAGTCCGTTGATCGTGGTGTTCTCCCGGTGCCCGAGCTCGACGAGCGCGGCGGTCTGCGTCCGGGTGAGCCTGCAGCGCGCAGTGCGGGGCACGAGGTAATCGGGATCCTCCGGACCGCAGGAGGCCCGCGCGACGGGACGCGACGGCACGGCGGCTGTATCGAAATCGAACTTGCGAACGCCACGCTCGTGCAGCAGGTCTTCCACCGAGCGTGGGAAGCCCTGTGGTGGCAGGTCGGCCGGCTTGGACCGGACGAGGTCGGTGTAGCAGGACCACAGTTCTTCGAACACGGCCAGCGAATGATAGGCATCCGCGACACTGTGGTGGGTCACCAAGGTGACACCCGCCCTTCCGCCGTCCCGGACCACGCACAGCGCGGCGAGCGCGGTGCGCTGGTCCAGCCGGGCGCCGGTGAGCAGCTGTTCCGGATCACCGTCCGCGACCGTCATCTCGGGTGTGACGCCGGGGGTTTCGAGCAGGAGATGGCCGCCTTGCCCGTCCGGCTCCAGATGGGCGCCGAGGATCGGACGGGAGCAGGCCACGGCTTCGAACGCCGCCGATAGCGCGGCGAGATCCAACCGGCCCGCGACCCGAAGCGAATAGCCGACGAGCACTTCGCTGTTGGCGAACATCCCCTCGCTCGGCGCCAGCGGGCGGATGACGGTTGCTGCGGTCATGTCGCTTCCTTCACCTGAGCCTGTCCCCGAGGCTAGTCCGAAGCCCGGACGCGCCAGGCTTTTTCGGCAGCATCGTCTGCTTCTCGTATCGGGCGATCCGGTGCCGCTGTTTCGCATCGTTGCCACATCGACACCTGGCCCGCGACCGGTGCCGCGAGCGGCGGCCCAGCGTTAGCTGTCGCGCCGTTGGAGTGTTACTCTAGAGCCTTGCTCTAGAGGAGGCTGCGATGACCGAACTCGTCACCTATCGGCTCGACGGCGGGATCGCCACGATCACGCTGGACGACGGCAAGGCCAATGTCATGTCCGAGAACATGATCGGCGCCATCGCCGGTGCCCTGGACCGGGCCGAAGCCGACCGGGCGGTCGTCCTGTTGACCGGACGTTCGCGCATGTTCTCCGCCGGCTACGACCTGGCGACGTTCTCCCGTTCCCTCGACGACATCCGCCGCACGCTGCGGGCGGGCGGCGACCTGGTCCACCGGCTGCTCGGGTTCCCCTATCCCGTCGTGGCGGCCTGCCCCGGCCACGCCATCGCACAGGGCGCGTTCACGCTGCTGGCCGCGGACGTTCGCTTCGGCGTCACGGGTGATTTCAAGCTGGGCCTCAACGAGGTCGCGATCGGGCTCACCATTCCGCACTACGGTGTGGAGGTGGCGCGGCACCGGCTCACCGCGCCGGGCTTCGACCGGGCGGCGAACACCGGGATCCTGGTCGGGCCCGAGGAGGCAAGGGTATGGGGCTTTCTCGACGTGCTCGCCGCCGACGAGGACGATTTGCGCACGCGCGCGACGGCCGAAGCGCACCGGTTGACCGGGATCGACTTCGCCGCGCACGTCGGGACGAAACTGCGGGTGCGCGCTCAGGTGCTCGCCGCGGTCCGCTCGGGCATCGACGCCGAATTCGGCGCGTAGCCGGTCGTGCGCACCCGCGAGCGGATCCTGGCCGAAGCGACGCACCAGCTGCTGGCCAAGGGCTATCCGTCGTTCACGGTGGCCGGCGTGCGTGATCGGCTCGGCTTGTCCAGCGGCAGCATGTTCCACGCGTTCGGCTCGAAAGCCGAATTGGCCGCCGCGGTCTACGTTTCCGGGATGATCGACTACCAGCGGACGGTGCTGGCCCGCCTCGGCGCGCCAGGCGCCGGTCCCGAGCAGGCGATTCGCGCGATGCTGGCAGCCCATCTCGGCTGGGTGGAAGACCATCGCGACCTCGCCCGGTTCCTGTTCGCCACGCTGCCGGACGAGGTGGCGCGGGTCGCGGAGCCGGAACTGGCACAACCCAATCAAGCCTTCTTCGGGGCGCTGGAGTCCCGGTACCGGGAGCTGCTCGGCGCCGCGGACGTGGGCGGCGAAGGCTATCCGCTGGCCCACGCGATCTGTGTCGGACCGGCACAGGAGTACTGCAGGCAATGGGTGCGCGGACGGGTCACGGCGCCGCCGCGTTCGCTGACCGCCACCTTGCAGGAGGCCGCCGTCGCCGCCCTCGCCACCCTGCCGCGCTAGCACTGTCGTCTCCCACGCCGGTTGCGGATCGGCCCGGGGTGATCAACAGTGGTTGTCGAGTTACGGTGCGGCGACGGGAGGCCACCATGGACCGTACGGACGTCGTTGTCGTCGGTGCGGGATATGCCGGGCTGAGCGCCGCGCGGACGCTGCGAACGGCGGGCCGTGAGGTCGTCGTCCTGGAAGCGAGCGACCGGGTCGGCGGCCGCACCCTGACCGCCCGGGTCGGCGACGGCTGGGCCGTCGACCTCGGCGGACAGTGGATCTCGGGTGCGCACACGCGTTTCGCCGCGCTGGCCGAAGAGTACGGCGCGGCAACCTTCGCACCGCCCGAGGGGGTCGACCTGCTGGTCGAGGGAGTGGTCCGGCGGCCCTTTCACGGCGCCCGCCCGCCACTGCCGACGTTCGTCCTGCTCGTACTCGTCCAGGCGATGTGGCGACTGGAACGGATGGCCGCCCGCGTCGACCTCGCTCGCCCGTGGACCACGCCGGGCGCGGACCGTTTGGATGCCATGACCGCGGCGACCTGGTTGCGTCGCAACGTACCCGAGCGGCGCGCACGGAACCTGGCCGAAGTGATGATCGGCGAGGAACTGTGCGTCGACGTCGGCAGCATCTCGATGCTCGGCCTGCTGACCACGATCCGATCCGCGGGCGGCGTCGAGGCCGGGATCACCGCCGAGACGGTGACCCGCCTGTTCGTCGACGGCGCCGACGGGCCCGCGCTGGCCGTCGCCGCCGAACTGGGGGACGCGGTGCGCCTCGGTGGTCCGGTCACGGAGATCCGGCAGGGCGCGGACGGTGTGCGGGTGAGCGGGGCCGCCGGCGCCGTGCACGCGGGGCACGTGATCGTGGCGGTGCCGCCCACTCTCGCGGGACGCATCGCCTACGACCCGCCGTTGCCCGCCGCGCGCGACCAGTTGACCCAGCGCATGCCGATGGGCTCGGTTCTGAAGGCGTTCGCCGTCTACGAGCGGCCGTTCTGGCGCGACGACCTGCTTACCGGCCAGTCGCTCAACCTGCACGACCCGGTGCCCGTCACCTTCGACGCCACCCGCCCCGGCGGTCCCGGAGTGCTCGGCGCGCTGGTGCCCGGCCGGGCCGCGCAGCGCCTGGCCGCGCTTCCCCCGGCCGAGCGCCGCGCCATGATCGTCGGGTCGCTCGTCCGCGCCTTCGGGCACGTAGCCCGGGAGCCGGTCGAGTGGCACGAGAAGGTGTGGGCCGACGATCCCTACGCCCGCGGTGGCTACAACTCCTTCTTCCCACCGGGCGTCCTGACCACCCTCGGGTCGGCTCTGCGTCACCCGGTCGGCGCGATCCACTGGGCCGGAAGCGAAACCGCCACCGAGTGGTCGGGCTACATCGAGGGAGCGATCCGCTCGGGGGAGCGCGCCGCGGCGGAAGTTCTCGCGGCGGATCGCGCCGCGGCGCCCGTCTGATTGCCGAAGGTTTGCCATAACGTTGGCTCCGGCCCATCCGAGGGATCACAATGGAAAGGTGTTCCAGCGGATCGTGGTGGGCTACGACGACTCGCCCGGCGCCAAGGCCGCGTTGACGATGGCGCTCGACTTGGCGACGGTGCACCATGCCACGCTCACGGTCGTCGCGGTCGAAGAGTATCTGCCGCACTACGGTCCGGTGGTCGGCGAGATCGAGCAGGAACGCTCCATCGGGGAACAGGCCTGCCATCGATGGCTCACCACCGCCGCCGAGACCGCCGAACAGCGCGGCATCGCGGTGCGGGCCGAGATCCGCGCCGGTCAGGCCGCGCGCGAACTGGCCACCGCGGCCGCCGATCACCATGCCGACCTGCTCGTGCTCGGGCGCAGCGGGCATTCGGGCATCTGGGGCCGGTTCATCGGCAGCACCGCGGAGAAGGCCGCGCGGCACGTCGGCTGCTCGGTTCTGGTCGCGCACGACGGCGGCGGCGAGGCCGGGGACCGGTGAGCGCGGCGGCCTGGTGACCCGCCGGGAGGCCGTCGCGGACGGTTCGGTAAGAGTTCTGCGTGGCCGATGAACTGACCGAGGAGCCGACCGGCATCGCCGAACGCGCGCGACGTCGGGACTTCTGGCGTGCCGACGGCTCGGCCGTGGCGGTCGTGGCCCTCGGCGGGGCGCTCGGCGCGCTCGCGCGCTACGGTCTGGCCCAGGGACTGCCCGGCCGCCCCTGGCACTTCCCGCTCGCCACCTTCCTCACCAATGTCGCGGGGTGCTTCGCGATCGGCGTGCTCATGGTCGCGGTGACCGAGATCTGGGCTGTTCACCGGTTGCTGCGTCCCTTTCTCGGAGTCGGCGTCCTGGGCGGGTTCACCACCTTCTCGACCTACGCCAACGAAGTCCGTCAACTGCTGGCGCCGGGGACGATCGTCGTCGCGGCCGTCTATCTTGCGGGCACCTTGATCTGCGCTCTCTCGGCCACCTTCGCCGCCATGTGGCTCACCAGGGCGGGGTACGAACGCCTGCGACGCGCGCGAAAGGGGACGCGATGACCGTGCTGCTGGTCCTCGTCGGCGGGGCGATCGGCGCGCCGCTGCGGTATCTGCTCGACCGCGCGGTGCAGGACCGCCGCGACAGTCTGTTTCCGTGGGGCACCTTCTCGGTCAACGTGATCGGCTGCCTGGTGCTCGGCGCGCTGAGCGGCGCCGGGTCGGCGCTGTCGTCGCCGCTGTTCGCCATGCTCGGCACCGGATTCTGTGGGGCGCTGACCACCTACAGCACCTTCGGTTACGAAACCGTGCGGCTGGCCGAGCGCGGCGCCTACTTGTTCGCGGCGATGAACGTGGTCGGCAGTGTCGTCGCAGGGCTGATCGCCACCGTGTCGACCTATGCGGCGGTGCACGCCCTGGTCGGCTGACCCGGACGGCCGGATCGGTATGCGACGTGATCCAGCTCACTGCGCTGGTCTGTCGCGCGCTGCGAAGGGTGGGTTAAGCTGACGGAACAGATGCAGATATGCGCATACATTTGAGAATGGAAGGGGCAGGGCCGATGGCACACGAACACGGTCACGCGCACGGGCACGGGGTGTCCGGTGAGGCCGACCGCGGGTGGCTGACCATCGCGCTGGCCCTCATCGTCGGGTTCATGTCGATCGAGGTCGTGATCGGCGTGCTGGCCAACTCGCTGGCGCTGTTGTCAGACGCGGCGCACATGCTCACCGACGCCGCGTCCATTGTCCTGGCGCTCATCGCGATCCGGCTCGCGGCCCGCCCCGCGAACGGCAAGTACACCTACGGCTACAAGCGCGCCGAGATCCTCTCCGCGCAGGCCAACGGCGTCACGCTGCTCGTGCTCGCGGGCTGGCTCACCTACGAAGCCGTGCGCCGCCTGCTCGAGCCGCCGGAGGTCACCGGCGGCCTCGTGCTGGCCACCGCGCTGGCCGGTGTGGTGGTCAACATCGCGGCCACCTGGGCGATCAGCAAGGCCAACCGCTCCAGCCTCAACGTCGAAGGCGCGTTCCAGCACGTGCTCAACGACCTGTACGGATTCATCGCCACGGCGGTGGCCGGGCTCGTCGTGCTGACCACCGGCTTCGCCAGGGCCGACGCGATCGCCACGCTGATCGTCGTCGCGCTGATGGTCAAGGCGGGGCTCGGACTGGTGCGCGAATCGGGCCGGATCTTCCTGGAGGCGGCGCCCGCGGGTGTCGATCCGGACGCGCTCGGGCGCAGGCTGGTGGACATCGAGGGCGTCGACGAGGTGCACGACCTGCACATCTGGCAGATCACCTCCGGTGACATCGCCCTGTCGGCGCATGTGCTGGTCCGCGCGGGCGCGGACTGCCACGGACTGCGTCAGCGGATCGAGCACCTGCTCGATCACGACTACGGCATCACCCACACCACTTTGCAGGTCGATCACACCCATGCCGTCGCCTCCTCGGCTGCGGCGGATGCGCGGCGCCTGCTGCCGATGCTGGAGGACCACTGCGACGACGCCCACGGCCCGGTGCACCGCGACCGCCCGTCGCCCGCCGCGAATACCGCGGCGCGCTGACCTACCGGGCGCCACGCGCGTGGACGATGCCGGGCGGGATGTCGCGCAGCACCGGAAGGCGCTCGAACAGGGGAAGGCTCACCGCGAGCGGACCCCGGGACGGGCTGAAGGACGACACCGTCACCTCCGCCACCCGCGGGCTCCATGAACGCAGCAATCGTGCCGCGTGGCTGCGTTCGACCCCCCACGGCATCGGCGGCGCGGTGTAGTGCGGTGTCTTGGCGAAGCCCCGCATCGTCTTTCGGGAGAACCACGGCGGGATGATGTCGAACATGAGCTCCACTCCGGGCAGCCGCTCGAAGATCGTGGCGCACAGGCGCCGCACCTCGTGGGGCTCGAAGTACATGAAAAGGCCTTGCGCCGTGACGAAGACACCACGTTCGGCGTCGACCTCGTCCAGCCATGCCGTGTCGAGCGCGCTGATCGGTAGATGCCGGCAGCGCTCGCTCGGCGGCAGGAACCGTTCGCGCACGGCGATGCCCTCGGGCACGTCCACGCACAGCCACCGCACGCGCCCGTCGTCGCACCGTTGGAACTGGGTCTCCAACCCGGCGGCGAGTTCGACGACGGTGCCGCCCGGATGCGCCGCCAGCCAGGGCCGCACCGCCTGGTCGAAACGCAGGGACCGCACCGCGTGGGTACCGTCGGGAGCGCCGAACGCGCGCTCGTAGTCGTAGTCGAGCGCGTCGAAGATGCGGACGCAGTCCGGGTCGCGCAGGATGCCGTCCGCGCGTTTCGCTTCCGCGGCCCGGTTGTAGAGCGTCCACAGCATGGTCTCCGGGACTCCGGTCAATTCGACGCGCGTGCCCATGGTTTGGTCCTCTCCGGCCCGCGGCCGTGTCCACCCCGATCCTTGCGCTGAGCGAACTTAGCCTACCCTGATTCGGGGAGTGTGGGTCAGCGGTCGACGCGGGGGAAGGGCCGCTCGGACTCGACCAGATAGGCCAGCTCCAGCAGGGTGCGCTCGCTGCCGCGGGTGGCGGCGAACTGCACCCCGATGGGCAGCCCGGCGTCGGTCAGACCCGCCGGCACGGTGATGGCCGGCGTCCCGGTGATGTTGTTGATCGGTGTGAAGCAGACATAGGCGCGCAACCGGTCGAGGAGCTCGTCGAACGGCACGGTCGGGCTGAGATGGCCGAGCGGCGGCGTGGTGTGACCGAGCGTGGGGAGCAGCGCCGCGTCGTAGGGCCCGAGCGCCTGTTCATAGGTGGCCGCCGCCGCACGCAGCCGGTAGAGCGTGAGCGGTGCGTGCAAAGCCCGGCGCAGGAAGAACGCACGAAGGCCCGCGGTGAGGTCGTCCACGCGGCGCGCGTCGAACCGACGGTCGAGAAACCGTCCGGTAGTGGTGATCGCGGCCGCGAGCAGTCCCCAATAGTGCAGGAAGGCGCTCTCGATCGTGGCGTCGAACGGCAACGGCACCGGCTCGACCGAATGACCGCAGGCCTCGAGCGTGCGGGCGACGCGTTCGACGGCATCCCGGGTCGGACCGGCGGGCACCGGCCCCGCGAGATTGTCGAGCACGAGGGCGATCCGCATGCGCCGGCTGGGTGGACCGTCGACGCGGCCGACCGGCGGCAGCGCCGGATTGCGCCGATAGCGTTCGGCCGCCGCGGTATACGCCGCCGTGTCCCGCACCGTCCTGGTCAGCACGCCTTCGCTGACGATGTCGACCGGCAGCGACCGCGCCAGTCCGGACACCACGTGCCGTCCCCGCGTCGGCTTCAAGCCGACCAGTCCGGCGCACGCCGCCGGGATCCGGATCGATCCGCCGCCGTCGTTGCCGTGCGCGATCGGGACGACACCCGCCGCCACCAGCGCCGCGGCTCCGCCCGACGAACCGCCCACGGAATACCCGGTATGCCACGGATTGCGGGTGGGCGCGAGGTGCGGCGTCTCGCTGGTGGCGTTGAAGCCGAATTCCGGCATGGCGCTCTTGCCGAGGACGGTGAGACCGGTGCTGAGGAACTGCCGGGTGTAGCCGCTGTGCGCGCGAGCGGGCCGCGCGCGGAACGCGGCCGTGCCCTGATTCGTCGGCATGCCCGCCACGTCCGTGTTGTCCTTCACGAAACTGGGCACGCCGTAGAAGGCGCCGGCCCGTTCGGTGGGCAGCAGCGGTTCGGCATAGCTGCGGTAGGCGACGGCCGCCAGCTCCTCGACCCGCTCGGCCCGCGCCACCGCGGCGGCGGCGAGTTCCTCTGGCGTGACCGCACCGTCGCGCACCAGCGTGGCCAGGGCGACGGCGTCGTGATCACCGAGCACGTCGTCGCCGAAGGCGTGGACGCGCGTGGGTAGCGGAATATGAGCGTCGGCGGTCATGCCCCGAATCTAATGTGTGCACCAGGCGGTTCGTCCAGACCAGAAAGGACAGCAGGTGGCGGCGACATACCCGGATCCGGTGCCACCGAAGGGCCGGGTCGGCTCGCTGTTGTTCGCCCTGTCGCCCGCGGGACGGCGGTGGAGCGTGGCGTTGCGCGCCGCGCTGGCATTCGCCGTTCCGGCCGCGATCATCACCGGCCTCGGTCATCCGGACGTGGCCGTGTTCGTCATGTTCGGCGCCTTCGCCGTGCTCTACGGCGAGGGGCGGCCGTACCGGGTGCGTGGCCGGGTCGTCCTCACGGCCGGGTCGGCGTTGCTGGCCGCCTGCGGCGTCGGCGCGCTGATCGGCGGCCTGCTGGACGCGGGCTTCGGTTCGTCGCTGCTGATGGTCGTCGTGGTGACGGCGATCGCGGTCGTGGCCGTGTTCGTCATCGACGCGCTGCGGCTGGGTCCGCCGGGCGCGCTGTTCTTCGCGCTGGTCTGCGCGGGCGCGATGAAAGCGGCGGAGACCGGCACCGCGGTGCCGACGCTGTTGTTCTGCACCGCCTGCGGTGTCGTGGCGGCGCTCGTCGTGTCGATGGCCGGGGTGCTGCGTGATCGTCGCAAACCGGAACGGACAGCCGTCGAGGCGGCGGTCCGCGCGGTCGACGCCTACGTCGCGGCCCGGGAGGCGGGGACGTCGGCCATCGACCCGCGCCATCGGGCGGGTGCCGCGATGGCCGAGGCGTGGGCCGCGGTCTACGACGCGGGCCTGCCCTCCGATCCGAGGGAAGCCGAGTTGCTGGCCACCTTGCAGGGCGCACGCCGCAGGCTCGCCGGGCACGCGCCCGACGACGACACCGACGATCTGCTGGTCGATCCTCTGGTCTCGTTCGCCCGCCCTGGCATCGGCTTCCGGCTGGGGCGTTCGTTGTCGTTCTCCTCGCACGCGGCGATCAGCGCGCTGCGGGTCGCCGCGGGCTGCCTGGGCGCGGGGGCGCTGAGTGCGCTGCTCGGCCTGGATCGCCCGCATTGGGCGGTGCTCAGCGCCCTCATCGTGCTGCAAGCCGGGCCCGATCGCGTGCGTGGGCAGGTGCGGGCCATCCACCGGTTCGTCGGCACCGTCGCGGGACTCGGCCTGTTCGCCCTCATCTACCAATTCGGGCCGACCGGCTACACGCTGATCGGCCTGATCGCCGCGCTGCAGTTCTGCATCGAGCTGTTCGTGCCGCGCAACTACGCGCTGGCCGTCGTCTTCATCACACCGGTGGCGCTCATCGCGGGTGGGGTCGCCACCACGGGCGGGCCGATCGGGCCGGTGCTACGCGACCGGCTGGCGGAGACCGTGCTCGGTGTCGCCGTCGCGGTGCTCGCGCTGTACGGCGTCGCGCCCCGCGGCCATCGGCGCACCTTCCGCTGGATGGAGCACCGGGTGCGCGCCGCCGCGGGCGTCCTGCTCGAGCGCCTGCGGCACAAGCCGATGGACGCCGTGGCGTGGGTGCTGGTCCAGCGTCTGCAATTCGAGCTGGTCGGCGTGGTCCGCAGCGGCATCGACTCGGCGACCGACGACCCGGAGTGGACCCGCGAGTACTGGCCGGAGCACGCGGCGCTCGCGCACTTCGGTCACGACCTGCTCGCCGCGTGCTGGGTGCTGCCACCCGGCGGGTGGCTGCCGGATGTGGACCGCTGGGCGGCCCGCGCGGCGGCGACCCGGTTCGAGCCGGAAGCGTCGGCGGGGCCGCCTGCTAGCGTTCGGCGCATGCATGACAGCGTGACGGTCCGGATGGCCGCGCCCGCCGACCAGATCTGGGCACTGGTCAGTGACATAGAGAACACCGGGCGGTTCAGTCCGGAAACGTTCGCCGCGGAGTGGCTCGGCGGCGCCACCGGCCCGGCGGTCGGCGTGAAGTTCCGCGGTCACGTCAACCGCAACGGCTGGGGGCTGAAGTACGCGACGGTGTGCCGCATCGTCGCCTGCGAGCCGGGCCGGGAGTTCGCGTTCACCGTGCTCGGGCCGCGGGGTATGCCGATCAACACGTGGCGCTATGTCTTCGAACCGGTGGACGGCGGCACCGACGTCACCGAGTCGTTCCAGTTGCACAGCAACCCGGTGCTGCGGCTGTACTGGTTACTGGCCGGGTGGACGCGCGGCAAGACCAATGTCGAGGGGATGCGCGAGACCTTGAACCGGATCAAGGCCGTCGTCGAATGACCGCGACACACAGCCGCCGGGCCGGGGCGGGGCGATCATGACCGGCCCCGTGCTTCTCGTGCTCGGCGCCGGGCCCGGTGTCGGGTTGTCGGTGGCTCGCCTGTTCGCCGTCGATGGCTACACCGCGGTGCTGGCCTGCCGGTTGCCCGCGGAGGCCGAGCCGTTGGCGAAAGAATTGCGCGAGCAAGGTTTCCAGGCGGAGGGCGTGGGGGTGGATCTGCGCGATCCCGCCGATGTGACCCGGTTGGTCGCCAGGGTGGGCGAGCGCCACGGCCGGATCGACGTATTGCACTTCAACCCCAGCGTGTTCCGGGAAGCCGATCCGTTGCGGCTCTCCGTGCCGGAGTTGATCGAAGACTTCACCGTCGGCGCGGCGGCGCTGCTGCCCGCCGTCCAAGCGGCGCGGCCTTTCCTGTCCGAGGGCGCCCGCGTGCTGGTCACCGGCAGCGCGGCCGCGGACAAGCCGTGGCATCGGGCCGCTTCGCTCGGCGTCCAGAAGGCGGCGGTGCGCAACTTGGTGACCAGTTTGGACGCCACCCTCGCGCCCGAGGGCATCCGGGCCGTCGCGGTGCAGATCAACGGAGTGCTCGGCGAGGGCGCGTTCACGCGCGACCGGGTGGCGGCGGCGCTGCACGCCGCGGCCACACGCCCCGCCGAAGAATGGACGCCGCACGTCGCGTACGACGGCTGACCGGCACCGCTGACGGAGCCCGATCGCTGAGACGCGGGGTGCTCGGCGGGGGCGCGTGCACAGGTGACTCTGTGGGGTCGGGGCTGCCCGCGGCGGCCCTCGCTGCGCCGAAGGATGGACGCCGCACGTCGCGTAGACGGCTGACTCGCGTCGACAGCGGAGTCGGATCGCTGTGACGTGGCGTGTTCGGCGCGGGCGCGTTCCCCCGATCGTGTGGCGTCGGGCTGCCCACGGTGGCCACCCGCTGCGCCGAACGGGGGACGCCGGACGACGGGTACGACTGCTGACTCGCGTCGACAGCGGAGTCGGATCACTGCGACATGGCGTGCTCGGAGAAGAGGGCGCGTTCACAGGTGACTGTATGACGGCGGCGCCGCACGCGGCGGCCATACGCTCCTACGATGGCTGGCCCCCGTCGTCAGCGGGGCCGGATCGCCGCGAACTCGATGGGCAGGTGCGCGGGTCCGCGCAAGTTGACGTGCTCCCGGTACGGCGGCGGGTCCATCAATAGTGAAGGCGATTCCACCCGTTGTGCGAACCGGGTCAGCGCCACGCGCGCCTCCAAGCGGGCCAGGGGAGCGCCGACGCAGAAGTGCGCCCCGAGGCCGAAAGCCAGATGGCGGTTGTCCCGCGCCGGGTCGAAGCGGTCGGGGTCGGTGAACGTCGCGGCGTCGCGGTGCGCGGCGGCGATCAGCAGTACCACCAGATCGCCGCGCTGGATGTCCGTGTCGCCGACGGTCATGTCGTCGGCGGCGATGCGCGGGATCAACTGGACCGGCGGGTCGAAGCGCAGCGTCTCCTCGACCACGCCCGTCGCCCGGTCCGGATCCGCGCGCAGAGCGGCGAGTTCGTCCGGCCTGCGCAACAGGGCGAGGGTCGCGTTGGCGATCAGGTTGACGGTGGTCTCGTGCCCGGCGACCAGCAGCAGTGCGCAGGTCGAGATCAGTTCCGCGTGGGTGAGCGCGTCCCCGGCGTCTTCGGCGGCGATGAGTTCGGACAGCAGATCCGGACCGGGGGCGCGGCGGCGGCGGTCGGTGAGTTCTTCGAAGTAGGCGTGCAGTTCGGTCCCGGCGCGCTGGATCTGCGCCGGATCGGCGCGGAACTGGGCGGCGGCGCGGGAGGTCGGATCGAGGGTGCGCGACAGCAGCGCGGACCAGGTGCTCAGCCGGGCTTCGTCGGCGAGCGGCACGCCGAGCAGTTCGCAGATGACGGTGACCGGCAGCGGGTAGGCGAAGTGGTCGACGGCGTCGAATCGCCCCTCGCGGGCGCGCTGGTCGAGCAGGTCGTCGACGATCTCGGTGATCCGGGGTTCCAGTCGCCGCACGACGCGCGGGGTGAACGCCTTGGACACCAGGCGGCGCAGGCGCGTGTGGTCGGGCGGGTCCAGGAACAGGAACGAGGGTTTCGCCCGGGCCGCACCGTCGTCGCGCGTCCCGTCGTAGATCGGCATCGACCCGAGTTGCAAGCGGGCCAGTGACCGGTCGACGCTCGCTCGGGGATCGCGCAGCACGGCGGCGCAGTCGGCATAGCGGGTCAGCACGACCGCCGGAGCGGTGCCGATCCGGAACGCGCCGGACTCGCGCAGCCGCGCGAAGAGGGGATACGGATCCGGTCGCACCACCGGGTCGAGCAGGCGCACGTAGTCGTCGGTCGGGTGGTTCGTCGTCGTCATCGACACTCCCAGCTGTCGGCCCGGAGGGCACGGTCTACCGGTATTATTGTGATACCGATGGTAGGAAAGCAATACCGTGCAGGGATGCGAAGATAGCGCCATGACATTGCGGCGCCCGGTCGACGATTCGGTCACCCGCGTCGTCGAACTGCTCGGCGACCGGTGGACCATCCTGCTCATCGCCGAGGCGTTCTTCGGGGTGCACCGTTTCAGCGATTTCGCCCGCAACATCGGCATCACCAACCGCAACCTGCTCACCAGCCGCCTGCGCATGCTGATCGACGCCGGCATTCTCACCCGCACCGATCACGGCGGCGGGCGCGTCGACTATCACCTCACCGCCGCGGGTCGCGAGCTTTATCCGATCGTCACGGCGATGATGGTCTGGGGCGACCACCACCTGGCCGGGCCGGAGGGCCCTCCGATCGTCCTGGAGCACCGCAGCTGCGGGCAGGAGACCTCGCCCATGCTGGTCTGCGACCACTGCCGCGAGCCGATCGACCCGCGCGACGTCGAACCCAAGGCCGGTCCCGGCTTCCATCAGCCGCCGGGGGCCGAGCAGGCGGGTTGAGTGGACGCGGGTGCGGCAACCGCCAGCTCGCTACGGGGCCGGTGCGGTCGTGATCCCGCGACCGGCTGTCAGCCGTTCCCTGGTGGGAGTCGACGCCTCGTGAGGCGTCTGGTCGCGGACGTGGTCGTCGAACAGTTCCGCGCCCCGCAGACTGCCGAGGACGCGAAAACGTCTGCCACCGGACGACGGATTCAGGGGGGATGTGCCTCGACCTTCGGGAGCGCCGCGCCCGGAAGTAGCCGGGCGCTTCTGCCACGCCGAGCGCTTCCGCGGCGGAAGAGTTCACAGCGGCCGGGAAGGGGCGGCGAGGCGAGCGCCACGTCGGAAGCGGAAGCGGTTGCACCACGTTGAGCTGGGCGATCGGCGCTCAGTCCAGTAAGCGAACGAACGACTCGGCCAGATACAGCGGTAGGAGTAGGTAGTACAACAGCATCGCCATCGAGCCGGCTCCGATCGTCAACGCGGGTCCCACACGGCGCCGCGAGAGGCGCCACGCGCGGGGATTGGAGACCGAGTGGTCTCGCGAGAGCAGGAATGTAGTGCAGCTTCCCGCCCTCGGCAAGACCGGTCAGCGTGTCGGCTGGACGGCCGCTACCGCAGCGCGCTGCCCTGCACCCACTGGTCCCACGGCAGGCCCCAGTCGCCGTTCTGCCACACCTCGAGCGGTGCGCCGCCGGTGTTGCGGATCTCCACCACGTCACCGGGGACGGCGAAAGCGAAGAACCACTGGGCGTTCTCCCCGCTGAGATTGAGACAGCCGTGCGACACGTCGGTGTTGCCCTGCGCCCAGACGGTGGAGTCCAGTTGGTGCAGGTAGATGCCGTCGGTGCTGATCCGGGTCGCCCAGCCGATGGCCTCCTTGTAGCCGAGGCGCGAGTTGATCGGCAGGCCGTAGGTGGACGAATCCATGATCACCGGATTGGCCTTGTCCATCACCGTGTAGATCCCGGGCTGGGTCCAGAAGGTGATCGTCTTGCCCGCGACGACCTCGCTGCCGCCCATGCCCATCGAAGTGGGCATGGTGCGGATCAGCCTGCCGTTCTCGAAGACCTCGATCTGCTTGGTGTTGTCGTCGGCGATCGAGACGTGCGACGCGCCGATGGTGAACGTGGTCTTCGTGTCCTCCTGGCCGTAGAGCCCTCGGCCGAGTTCTTGGCCGTAGATGTTCGCCGCCACGCTCACCTTGGTGCCAGGCGCGTAGTACTCCTTCGGACGCCAGTGCGCGTTGCGGTCGTCGAGCCAGTACCAGGAGCCTTCGACGGGCGGGTCGGTGGTGACCGCCAGATGCTTCTCGGCGGCGGCGCGGTCGGGGACGTCCTCGTCGAAGTGGGCCACCACCACGGTGCCAACGCCGAAGGTGCCGCCGTCGGACAGCGGCGTGCCGCCCGTGGTGGTCAGCGAGACCTTGGTCTGATTGTTCGGGCTCAGCGTGGAGAAGGTGGAGGTGGTGGGGCCGGTTCTGCCGGTGACGGTCAGGCCTTCCGCGGTCACCGTGTAGGTGCGGCCGTAGCCGAGCGGCTCGGTGGGTTTCCAGGCCGTCTTGTCCGGCGTCAGGATCCCGTCGACCACCTTGCCCTGCTCGTTGGTCATGGTGACCGCGGTCAGCTCGCCGTCGGCGGTGCTCACCCGGACCGGCGCGAGGGGGTCGACATCGCGGGCGCCGGATGCGGGCGTGATGGCGATGGGCGCGGGCGCCGGGCCCACGGGCTCCGGAGTTCCGCCCGGTCCGGACGAGGACGAGCACGCCGCCAGGAGCACCGCCATGACCAGGGCGAACCCAGCGACGACGGCGGAACGGACGCGACCGGTCGCCAATGCATTTCTCCTGTGTTCGCCCAGCGCAACGAATGGCGCATCCGCGCCTACTCCCGCTCGCAGTTTACCGACCGTTCGCATGCCCGACCTTGTACGAAGCAGACCCACGGCGGATTCCCAGCCGCCACACAGGAAGCCGGTGCGCGTCCATCTCGACGCCCGCGGCTTTCCGAATCCGACGGCCGAAAGTACCGATCGGGACGGCCCCGGTGCGTGCCATGCTGAGGGCCGGAACCGACCGAGGGGAACGAATGCAGAATCGCCCAGCGGCAGCGGAGTTGCTGGATTCGCTCGCCGAACTGCTCGAGGAGACGCTGCTGCCCGCCCTGCCCGCGGGATTGCAGCACAAGGCGCGGGTGGGGGCCAACCTCGCCAGGATCGTGCGCAGGGAGATCGAATCCGGCCCGGACGCGGTACAGCGGGAGCGCGAGTTGCTCGCGGCTGTGGCCGAGGGCGATGACGAGCAACTCTGGGAAGCGCTGGTCTCCGTCGTGCGGGCCGATCTGGCCATCGCCAAGCCGGGGTACGACGCCTGGACGGGCGAGTGAGCGCCGATCTGGCCGTCGGCTTGGCCGCGTTTCTCGAGTCGGGCGCCGGCCGCGCGGTGGCGGTGTCGAAGGTCGAATATCTTTCCGCGGGCGCCCGCCGCCGGAACGTCGCCTTCGAAGCCGACCTGGGCGGCGGGACGCGGCGCTTGGTCGCGACCATCGTGCCGAGCGCGATCGAGCTGGTTCCCGTCGACGTGGAGGCCGCCGTCCGGGAACTGGCGCGGACCCATGGCGTGCCGGTGCCCCCCGTGGTGGCGATCTGCACCGACAGCGCGTATGTGGGCGGGCCGTTCGTGGTCTCCGAACGGGTGGACGGAGAGACCGTGCCCCGCAGAGTCTTACGACTGACCGAGGCCGCGGGTCTCGGCGAACGGGTCGCCGAGCAGCTCGGTGAAGCCATGGGCCGCCTGCATGCCATCGACCCGTCGACCGCGCCCACCAGGCTGCCGGAGGCGGCCCCCGATCCCGGACGCCAGCTGGCCGAGGCGGCCGAGCACGTGCGTGCGCTGTTGCCGGACCGGCCGGTGTTCGCCCTCACCCTGCGTTGGCTGGAACGCCGCTGCCCGCCCGCACCGCCCCGTACCGCGCTGCTGCACACCGACCTGCGCAACGGCAACATCGTCGTCGGTCCGGAGGGCCTGCGGGCGGTGCTGGACTGGGAAGGCGCGCAGCGCCACGGCGATCCGATGCGCGACGTGGCCTGGCCCGCGCTGCGCATGTGGCGTTTCCGCGCGGACGACCGGGAATTCGGCGGACTCGCGGGCCGCGCCGCGTTCGTGCGCGGCTACCAGCGCGGCGGCGGCGATTTCGACGAAGACCGGTTCCGCTGGTGGAAGGTGATGTGCACGCTCGCCTGGGGCATCGGGCTGGCCGGGCAGGCCGCGGCCCATCTGGACGGCAGCGTGCGGGACATCGTGATGGCGGCCAGCGGCCGCCGCGTCTCGGAAATCGAATGGGACCTGCTGATGCAGATCCGACCCACCGGGAAAGGCTGACTGCGCCGATGGATTTCGAACTACCCGCAGAACTGATCGACTACCTGGCCGAACTCGACGCGTTCATCGATCGGGAGATCACGCCGCTCGAGCAGGCCGACGACAACATCCGCTTCTTCGACCACCGCCGCGAGGACGCCCGCACCGACTGGGATCGCGGCGGCCTGCCGAACGCGCGCTGGGAGGAGTTGCTGGCCGAGGTGCGCAGGCGCGCCGACGCCGCCGGGCACCTGCGGTACGCGTTTCCCGCGCGGTACGGCGGCCGGGACGGCACCAATCTGGGCATGGCCGTGATCCGCGAGCACTTGGCCCGGCGCGGTCTCGGACTGCACTGCGACCTGCAGAACGAGCACGCCATCGTCGCGAACAACGTCGGCCTGCTGCTCATGCTCGAGTACGGCACACCCGCCCAGCAGGCGGAGTGGGTGGACGGGTTGGCCTCGGGAACGAAGTTCTTCGCCTTCGGCATCACCGAGCCCGAGCACGGCTCCGACGCGACCCACATGGAGACCGCGGCGGTGCGCGACGGGGACGACTGGGTGATCACCGGGCGCAAGACGTGGAACACCGGCGTGCACATCGCCGACGCCGACCTGATCTTCGCGCGCACCTCGGGCGGGCCGGGCGACGCCGCGGGCATCACCGCGTTCCTGGTGCCCACCGACGCGCCCGGATTCGTCGTGGAGGAATACCTCTGGACCTTCAACATGCCCACCGACCACGCCCGCGTCGCGCTGGACGGCGTCCGGGTCCCGGACACCGCCGTCTTCGGCGGCGAAGGACGCGGCTTGGCGGTGGTGCAGCACTTCTTCAACGAGAACCGGATCCGCCAGGCCGCGTCCAGCCTGGGCGCGGCGCAGTACTGCATCGACGAGTCGGTGGCCTACGCCAAACAGCGCAAGCCCTTCG
Source organism: Nocardia sp. CY41 (assembly GCF_009829325.1). Classification (GTDB taxonomy): domain Bacteria; phylum Actinomycetota; class Actinomycetes; order Mycobacteriales; family Mycobacteriaceae; genus Nocardia. The sequence continues at coordinate 172,934 of NZ_VUOS01000014.1, read as the reverse complement.
GCAAGCCGCTGGCCACCAATCAGGCGATCCAGTTCCCGCTGGTGGAGTTGCACACCCAGTGCGAGATGCTGCGCGCCCTGATCCACAAGACCGCGTGGTCGATGGACACCTACGGCACGTTCGCCGTCTCCGAGCAGGTCTCGATGTGCAACTACTGGGCCAACCGGTTGTGTTGCGAGGCCGCCGACCGCGCCATGCAGGTGCACGGCGGCCTCGGCTACTCCCGGCACAAGCCGTTCGAGCACATCTACCGCCACCATCGGCGCTATCGGATCACCGAGGGCGCCGAAGAGATCCAGATGCGGCGGGTCGCGGGTTATCTTTTCGGGTTCATGGGCAGCAGAGCGCCCAAGGGGGTGTGAGCCGGACGGTTCACAGGCGGCGGACCCGGGCCAGCCACGCGGCGGCGTCGACCTGGCCGGACTCGGAGAGCGCCAGGTCCGCGGCCTGTTGGGCGACCAGGTCGGTGACCCGCCCCCGGTACTTGGTGGGCCGCAAGTCCTCCACCTTCCAGCCGTCGCCGAAAGACTCGCGGATCAAGGCGTCGCTGATGCGCGGGCCGAACCCCGGCTCGACGTCGGAGAGCGCGAGAACGTAGACCGTGCCGCCCGGCTTGCAGACCGCGTGCAGGCTGCGGACATAGGCGGCGCGCGCCTCGTCCTCGGTCCCGAAGACGTGGAACAGCGCGCTGTCGACCACGGTGTCGAACGCGGGCGCGGAGCCGGGCGGGTCACCGGCGAAGTCGGGCCGCTCGCCGAGCGCGAGCGCGTCGGCCACCTCGAACGCGGCGGACGGCACGCCCCGCTCGGCCGCGTTGGCGCGCGCGTACGCCACCGCGCTCGGCGACATGTCTATGCCGCGCACGTCGTATCCGAGCCTGGTCAGCAGGATGGTGTGCTCACCCGCGCCGCAGCCGGGGTCGAGCACGCGTCCGGTGATGCCGCCGTCGCGCTCGAGCGCGACGATGGCCGGTTGCGGCTCGCCGATCACCCAGGGTGCGGTGTCGTTGTCGTAGACGGTGTTCCAGAAATCAGCTGGACGAGTCATGCAGACCATGGTCCATCCTCAACCGCGCTCGAGGTCAACCCGCCACGCCCGGCGAGGCGCCTCGCCGGGCCGGCCGCGCGGTATGCGTCAGGGCGGCCGGGTTGGGTACGCGCGGGTTATGAGCACACCGAATGTCGATCCGACGACGGCGGAGTCGATGCAGCAGGACGCGGATTTCGCCGACGAGCACACCAAGCCGACGCACGCCGACGAACACCCGGCCGGTGCGGACGTCGAGACCGACGAGTCGACACCGAGCGGGCACAGCGGCATGGATCAGTGAGCACGGGCGTGGCACGGATCCGCCGCGGGAACCGTGCCACTGACCGGGCTCAGGCGACCGTGACCAACCGGGCCGCGTTGGCGGACTCGTCGTCGGCCGCCTGATTGGCGGCCAGTTCCGCGCGCACCCGCTCGCGGTAGCGGGTGATCTCGCGCTCGGTGGTGTCGGCGTCCCAGTCGAGGTGCGCGCCGATCAGCCAGGCCACCTCGGCGGCGGCGGCCAGACCGCGGTCGGGCGCTTCGATGGAGACCCGGGTGCGGCGGGTGAGCACGTCGTCCAAGTGCAGAGCGCCCTCGTGCGTCACCGCGTACACCGCCTCCGCGCCGAGGTACTCGGGTGCGCCGGTGAGCGGGTCGCCCAACGCGGGCTCGCGCGCGATCAGGTCGAACAGGTCGGTGATCGCCGAACCGTACCTGCCGAGCAGACGCTCGACCGTCGCCCGCGGCAGACCCGTGCGCTGGGCCAGGCTGTCCAGGTCGGCGGCGAGTTCCTGGTAACCCACCGCGCCGAGGATCGGCAGGTGCTCGGTCACCGACGGGGCGACCGCGCGGCCGAGTCCGGCCACCGCCGCGTCCACGACGTCTGCGGCCATCACCCGGTAGGTGGTGTACTTGCCGCCCGCGATCACGAACAGGCCGGGCGCCGGTTCGGCGACCGCGTGCTCCCGCGAGAGCGTCGCGGTGTCGGCCGACGCGCCCGACAGCAGCGGCCGCAGCCCCGCGTACGTTCCGACGATGTCGTCGCGGGTGAGCGGCTCGCGCAGGACCCGGTTGACGTGGTCGAGCAGGTACCGCACGTCGGCGTCGCTGGCCGCGGGGTGATCCTTGTCCAGCGACCAGTCCGTGTCGGTGGTGCCGATGATCCAGTACCGGTGCCACGGGATGACGAACAGCACGCTCTTCTCGGTGCGCATGATCAGGCCGGTGTCCAGGTGCAGGCGATGGCGCGGCACCAGGATGTGCACGCCCTTGGACATCCGGACGTGGAAGGGGAAATCGACGCCGGTCATCCGGTTCATCTCGTCGGTCCACACCCCGGTGGCGCTGATCACCCGGCGCGCGCGGATGGTGTGCACCCGGCCGGTCTCCCGGTCGGTGATCTCCGCGCCGACGACGCGTTCACCGTCGCGCAGCAGCGCCGTCACCTTCGTGCGGGTGAGCACGGTCGCGCCGTGCTGCGCGGCCGTGCGCGCGATCATCATCGTGTGCCTGGCGTCGTCGACCTGCGCGTCGAAGTACCGGATCGCGCCGGTGAGCGCGTCTTCGCGCAGCGCGGGCGCGAGTTCGAGGGCGCGGGTGCGCGACAGGTGCCGGTGCATCGGCAGCGCGCGGGCGCCGCCGATGGTGTCGTACAGGGCGACCCCCGCGCCGATGTAGGCGCGCTCCCAGACGCGATGCCGCAAGGGCAGCAGGAACGACACGGGCCGCACCAGGTGCGGGGCCAGCCGGTGCAGCAGCAGGCCGCGCTCCTTCAGCGCCTCCCGTACCAGCCAGAAGTCCAGCTGCTCCAGGTAGCGCAGTCCACCGTGGATGAGTTTGCTGGAGCGGCTGGAGGTGCCCGCCGCGAAGTCCCTGGCCTCCACCAGGGTCACGGTCAGGCCGCGGGAGGCGGCGTCGAGGGCGGCGCCCGCGCCGACCACGCCGCCGCCGATGACGAGTACGTCGATCTCGGTGTCGCCGAGTGCGTTCACCGCGCCGGCGCGGTACTGGGCGTCCAATCGTGCGGACACAGCGGTATCTCTCCTTGTTTCGGGGTTATTCGGGCAGGACGGCGTCGCCCCTCATTCGTCGACGTCGATCCAGTCCAGGGTCCGGGCGACAGCCTTCTTCCAGCGCGCGTAGCCACGCTCGCGCTGCTCCGCCGACCAGGTCGGGTTCCAGCGCTTGGCCTCGTTCCAGTTCTGTTCCAGCTCGTCGGTGTCGTTCCAGAAGCCGACCGCCAGCCCGGCCGCGTAGGCGGCGCCGAGTGCGGTGGTCTCGGCGACCACCGGCCGCGACACCGGCACGCCGAGGAAATCGGCCTGTAATTGCATGCACAGCTCGTTGGCGGTGACGCCGCCGTCCACCCGGAGCACGTCCAGCTGGACGCCGGAGTCGGCCTGCATCGCCTCGACCACGTCGCGGGTCTGGTAGCAGATCGATTCCAGCGTCGCCCGCGCGAGATGGGCGTTGGTGCTGTAGCGGGACAGGCCGACGATCGCGCCCCGCGCGTCCGAGCGCCAATACGGCGCGAACAAGCCGGAGAACGCGGGCACGAAATATACCCCGCCGTTGTCCTCGGCCTGCCGGGCCAGCGATTCGCTCTGCGCCGCGCCGGAGATGATGCCCAGCTGGTCGCGCAGCCACTGCACCGCCGAGCCGGTCACCGCGATCGAGCCTTCCAGCGCGTACACCGGCTTCTGGGCGCCGAGCTGGTAGGCCACCGTGGTCAGCAGGCCGTGCTGGGAGCGCACGATCTCGGTGCCGGTGTTGAGCAGTAGGAAGTTGCCGGTGCCGTAGGTGTTCTTCGCCTCGCCGGGACGGAAGCAGACCTGTCCGACCGTGGCGGCCTGCTGGTCGCCGAGCACACCGGCCAGCGGCACGACGCCGCCGAACGGGCCGTCGGCCCGGGTGGTGCCGAACAGGTCCGGGTTGGCCGAGGGCGCGATCGTGGGCAGCATCGCGCGCGGCACACCGAACAACGACAGCAGTTCGTCGTCCCAGTCCAGGGTCTCCAGGTCCATCAGCATCGTGCGGCTGGCGTTGGTCGGGTCGGTGACGTGCACGCCGCCGTCGACTCCGCCGGTCAGCTGCCACAGCAGCCAGGTGTCGGTGGTGCCGAACAGCGCGTCGCCGCGTTCGGCGTCCTCGGCCACCCCCGGGATGTTTTCCAGGATCCAGCGCAGCTTGCCGCCGGAGAAGTAGGTGGCGGGCGGCAGGCCCGCCTTGCGGCGGATGGTGTCGCCGTGGCCGGCCCGTTCCAGTTCGGCGGCGATGCGATCGGTGCGGGTGTCCTGCCAGACGATCGCGTTGCAGTACGGCCGCCCGGTCTTGCGGTTCCACACCACCGTGGTCTCCCGCTGGTTGGTGACGCCGACCGCGGCCAGGTCGCTCGCGACGAGATCGGCCTTGGTGAGGGTGGTCTGGATGACCGCGCGGGTGCGCTCCCAGATCTCGGTCGGATTGTGCTCCACCCAGCCGGGGCGCGGCAGGATCTGCTCGTGCTCGAGCTGGTGGCGGGCAACCTCGTTGCCGCCGTGGTCGAACACCATGAAGCGAGTGCTCGTGGTGCCCTGGTCGATGGCGCCGACGTACTGGCTCATCGCGGTCCTTTCGGGAAACTGCTGGGGGACAGAAGGATTCAGAACAGGAACTGTGCGGCGAGCCCGGCCAGCGCGCCGCCGAGCAGCGGACCGAGTACCGGCACCCAGGCGTAACCCCAGTCGGAGTCCTTGCCGCGCGGTGCGGCGTCGGGCGATCCGGTCGGTGCGGGAGCGCCCGCGCCCACCGGCACCAGGACCGCGTCGGCGGAGGCGGATCTGCTCACCGGCAGCAGGGCGTGCGCGATGCGCGGGCCGAGATCGCGAGCGGGGTTGATGGCGTAGCCGGTCGGACCGCCCAGCGAGGCGCCGATGCCGACGACCAACAGCGCGGCGGCCGCCGGGCCGAGCCCGCTCGGCGTGTGGCCGAAGGTGAGGATCACCAGGACGAGGGTGAACGTGCCGATCACTTCGGTGACGAAGTTCCAGCGCAGGGCGCGAATCGCGGGGCCGGTGGCGAATACCGCGAGCTTCTTCTCCTCGTCGGTCTCGGCGTCGAAGTGGCGCTTGTAGGCCACGTAGGCGACGGTCGCGCCGAGGAACGCGCCGGCGAATTGACCGCTCAGATACGCGAGCGTCGCGGAGCCGGAGACCGGGATGCCGGGGGCGAACTCGTCGGCGCCGCTGAACAGGATGCCGACGGTGACCGCTGGATTCAGATGGCCGCCGGTCTTGTAGGCGACGTAAACGCCTGCCAGCACGGCGAACCCCCATCCCACGTTGATCAGCAGCCAGCCGCCGTCCAACCCTTTGGACTTCGCCAGCAATACGTTCGCGACCACACCGACCCCGAGCAGCACCAGCACGCCTGTGCCGAGTGCTTCGCTGAGGAAGATCGAGCCGAAGTTCATCGTTGAGCCTCCGTTCGCCCCGCACGTCGCGGACGCGACCGTGCGTGCAACGGAAGTTACGGCGGGACCAGCGACCCGGATACCGCTGCCGTTCGACAATGTCGAACGCGCCGACTGGTTGCCGGGAGACGGCGCCACTACCGTCCGACGCGCGAGGAGGATGTATGGCGCAGCTCACACCGGGTTTCACTGATGTTGCCCGGGTATTACCAACCGTTCGACAATGTCGAATCACGACGCGAGTAGGTTTTCCGACATGCCGGGTGCGATCCAATCGATCGAGCGGGCGGCGGCCGTGCTGCGGCTGCTGGCCCGTGGTTCCGGGCGGCTCGGCGTCGGCGACATCGCAGGTGCGCTCGACCTGCCGAAGCCGACCGCGCACGGCATCCTGCGCACCCTCCAGGGCGTCGGTTTCGTCGAACAGGACCCGGCCACCGGCAAGTACCAACTCGGCGCGGCGCTGCTGCACCTGGGCACCAGCTACCTCGACGCGAACGAGTTGCGCTCGCGCGCGATCAACTGGGCCGACGCGCTGGCGGCGCGCACGGGCGAGTCGGTGCGGATCGGCGCGCCGATGGACGGCGCGGTGGTCGTGGTGCATCACGTGTTCCGGCCGGACAACACCCAGCAGGCGCTCGAACTCGGCGAACTGCTGCCGCCGCACGCCACCGCGCTGGGCAAGGTCCTGCTCGCCTACGACGCCGACCTGGCCGCCACGATGCGCCGCGCCGAACTCGCCCCGCTCACCCACCGGACCCTCGTCGACCGCGCCGCGCTCGCCCGGGCGCTGGGCGGCGTTCGGCAGGCCGGCTGGGCGGGCGACACCGAGGAATTCCGCACGGGCGAGGCGGGTATCGCCGCGCCGATCCGGGCGCCCGGTGGACTCGTGGTCGGCGCCATCGGCATCACCGGCGCGGTGGACCGGCTCTGCGACGCCCAGTTGCGGCACCGGCCCGCGCTGGTCGGCCAAGTGCTCGACGCCGCACGCGCGGTCTCGCGTGATCTCGGTGCGAGCCACTGACTTTCGTCCGGCCGGTGACCAGCCGGCGTCGACCAGGAGCAGCCGAGCATGAAGCAGCGTTACGTGCTGGCCATCGACCAGGGCACCACCTCCACGCGGTGCATCCTGTTCGACCAGCGTGCCCGGCTGGTGGGCGTCGCCCAGCGCCCGCACCGGCAGCACTATCCGCGGCCGGGATGGGCCGAGCAGGACGCGCTGGAGATCTGGCGCAATGTCGAGCGCATCGTCCCGCAGGCGCTGCGGGATTCCGGCGTGGCCGCCGACCGCATCGCCGCGGTCGGCATCGCGAACCAGCGCGAGACCACCGTGGTATGGGACCGCCGCACCGGCACGCCGATCGGCCGCGCGATCGTCTGGCAGGACGTGCGGACCGAGGATCTGGTCCGGGAACTGGAGAGCGCGCCGGGCGCCGACCGCATTCGTGACCTGTGCGGCCTGCCGCTGGCCAGCTATTTCGCCGCGCCGCGATTGCGCTGGATGCTGGACTCGGTGCCCGGCCTGCGCGACCGCGCGGAGCGGGGCGAGGTGCTGTTCGGCACCATGGAGACCTGGCTGATCTGGAACCTCACCGGAGGCCCCGACGGCGGGCTGCATTTCACCGACGTCACCAACGCCAGCCGCACCCTGCTGATGAACTTGCGCACCCTCACCTGGGACGACGAACTACTTGAGTTCTTCGGCATCCCCGCCCGTATGCTGCCGCGCATCCAGCGGTCGACCGCGTCCTACGGCAGCACGCGCCGGGTGGTGCCCGGCATTCCGATCGCCGCCGCGCTCGGCGACCAGCACGCCGCGTTGTTCGGCCAAACGTGTTTCGCGCGTGGAGAGACCAAGTGCACCTACGGCACCGGCGGCTTCCTCATGATGAACACCGGGCGCGAGCTGGTGCGCTCCGAGCACGGTCTGCTCACCACGATCGGCTATCAGATCGGTCCGGAGCCGGTCTACGCGCTGGAGGGTCCGATCGCGGTCACCGGCTCGCTCGTGCAATGGGTACGTGACAACATCGGGCTGGTCACCAGCGCGCCGGAGATCGAAACCCTCGCGCGCACCGTCGAAGACAACGGCGGCTGTTACGTGGTGCCCGCGTTCTCCGGGCTGTACGCGCCGCATTGGCGCAGCGACGCCCGCGGGCTCATCGCCGGGCTCACGTCCTACGTCACCAAGGGGCACATCGCCCGCGCCGTGCTGGAGGCCACCGCCTGGCAGACCCGCGACGTGGTGGAGGCGATGAACGCCGACTCCGGCCTCCGGACCGCGGCCCTGCGTGTGGACGGCGGGATGACCTCGAACAACCTGCTGATGCAGATCGTGGCCGATGTGCTGGACGTTCCGGTGTCGCGTCCGTTCGTCGCCGAGACGGTCTCGCTCGGCGCCGCGTACGCCGCGGGCTTGGCCGTGGGTTACTGGCCCGATCTCGAAGGGTTGCGCAACAATTGGCGCCTTGCCGCGCAATGGGTTCCGCGGATGGATCCCGAGCTGCGGGAGGACGAGTACGAGAACTGGAAACGCGCCGTCGAGCTGACCTTCGGCTGGGTTCGGTCGCGGAAACGGGCGCGCCGATGAGTCCGGGTGGCGGGCACATGCCGCCGGACGGTCGTGTCGGGAGGGTGGGTTAGCGTCGAAAGCATGCGGCTTCACGTGGGATGTGCGATGTGGACGCACGCGGCTTGGCAGGAACGGCAGCTCCCGCCGGGGGAGCGGTTGCGCTGGTACGCCACGTGGTGCAACGCGGTCGAGGGCAACACCACGTTCTATGCGACGCCGTCGCGGCGCACGGTGGAATCGTGGGCGGCGCAATGCGATCCCGCGTTCCGGTTCGTGCTCAAACTGCCCAGGCCGATCACCCACGAACGCAGGCTGACCGGCGCCGAGGAGGAGCTGCGAGCCTTCCTCGCCGCGATGGAGCCGCTCGGGGAACGCGTCCACGCGCTGTGGGTGCAGTTGCCCGGCTCGTTCGGGCCCACCGATCTCGGTGCGCTGGCCGGTTTCCTGCGGCAGGTGCCGCGCGCCCACCGGATCGCCGTCGAGGTCCGGCATCCGGCGTTCTTCGCCGACGAACAGGCGGCGCGCAGCCTGGAATACGTGCTGTCCAGGGTGGACGCCGAATGGGTCCCCTTCGACACCACCGTGCTTTTCGACGGTCCGCCCACCAGCGCGGCGGAACAAGAGGCGGCGTCGAAGAAGCCCCGGGTGCGGCGCAGGATGCGCGCGCTGACCGAATATCCCATCGTGCGATACCACGGCCGCGACGACGTCCGGCGGACCGTCGAGGGCTGGCAGCCGTGGGTCGGCACGGTGGCCGGATGGCTGCGGGAGGGCCGGTCGCCGACGGTGTTCCTGCACACGCCGGACAATGCGGGCTCGCTGGAGCTGGCTCGTCGCTTCCACGACGAGATCCGTGCCCGGCTGCCCGAACTCGACCCGCTGCCCGAGCCCGCCGCGGCCGAGCCGATGACCCTGTTCTGACCGGCATGCCCGCCTCCCGCAGGAACCCTCGGCTCCTGCGGGAGGCGGATCGCTCAGGACTGCAGGCCGACCTCGACCTCCAGGGTGAGGGTGATCTTGTCGCCGATCACCGCGCCGCCGTCGGGCAGCGGCATGTCGATGGTGATGCCGAAGTCGCGGCGGTTGATCACGGTCTTGGCCTCGAAGCCGGCGACCGGTCCCTGACCCATGCCGGGGTTGACGCCGAGGAACTCCACCTCCAGCGAGACCGGCTTGGTGACGCCGCGGATGGTGAATTCGCCGTCCACCACGAAATCGTCGCCGTTCACCCGGAAACCGGTGGACTTGAACGTGGCCACCGGGAACTGCTCGGCCTGGAAGAAGTCGGCGGTGCGCAGGTGCGCGTCGCGCTGTTCGTTGTCGGTGGTGACCGAGTCGACCCGGATCTCGGCCTCGGCCGAGGCGCTGCCGTCCTCGCCGATGACCAGCTTGCCGGAGAAGTCGGTGAAGCGGCCGCGCACCTTGCTGACCATCAGGTGGCGTACCGAGAAGCCGAGGGTGGAGTGGGCGGGGTCGATGGCCCAGGTGCCCGCGGTCAGAGCGTTGGCGGTTCCGGTCGTCATGGATGTCTCCTCAGGTAGTTGAGAGTTGAACTAATTGGTTGTGGGTAGAGCCGGGGTTTTCGGGAGAAGGTCAGTGGGTACCGAGCAGCTGTGCGAACGGTACCGGGTCGTCGTACGGATCGGCGGCACGCGGACGCGGTGTGTTGGTCAGCATGGCGGCGAATTCCGCTGCGGCGCGGTCGATCCGGACGCTGAGACCGTCCGTCGCCGCGGACGCCCAGTCTTCCGACGCCGCGTAGACGGCGGTGGGCGCCACCACCGCGCGCAGGTAGCTGAACATCGGGCGCAGGGCGTGCTCCAGCGCGAGGGAATGGCGCGCCGAGCCGCCGGTGGCGCCGAGCAGCACCGGCATCCCGGCCAGCGACTCCGGTTCCAGCACGTCGAAGAACGTCTTGAACAGGCCGCTGTAGGAGGCGTTGAAGATCGGCGTCACGGCGATCAGGCCGTCGGCGCCGGTCACGCGATCGATCGTCGCGCGCAGCCCGCCCGGCGCGAATCCGGTCAGCAGGTTGTCGGCCAGATCGCGGGCGTGCTCGCGCACTTCCACCACGTCGAATGTCACGTCCCCGGCGTGCGCGGACAGTGCCCCGCCGGTGGCGGCGGCGAGCCGGTCGGCGAGCAGCCGGGTCGACGACGGCTGCGACAGGCCCGCGGAGACGACGGCGATGCGGGTCATCGGGTCGCCTCCAGGGCGGCGTCGCGGGCGGCGACCAGGCTCGCGTGCGTCGGCGCGTCCGGCACGTGCGCCGGGCGTCCGGCCGCGAACTCCTTGCGCAGCACCGGGACCACTTCCTCGCCGAGCAGATCCAGTTGCTCGAGCACGGTCTTCAGCGGAAGGCCCGCGTGATCCATCAGGAACAGCTGGCGCTGGTAGTCGCCGAACGACTCGCGGAAGGTGAGCGTCTTGTCGATGACCTCCTGCGGACTGCCCACGGTGAGCGGCGTCTGTTCGGTGAACTCCTCCAGCGACGGGCCGTGGCCGTACACCGGCGCGTTGTCGAAGTAGGGCCGGAATTCGCGCACCGCGTCCTGGGAGTTCTTGCGGATGAAAACCTGCCCGCCCAGGCCGACGATCGCCTGGTCGGCCGAGCCGTGACCGTAGTGCTCGTAGCGCTGCCGATACAGTGCGATCAGTCGCTGGAAGTGCTCCTTCGGCCAGAAGATGTTGTTGGCGAAGAATCCGTCGCCGTAGTAGGCGGCCTGCTCGGCGATCTCGGGGCTGCGGATCGAGCCGTGCCAGACGAACGGCGGCACGTCGTCCAGCGGGCGCGGCGTCGAGGTGAACGACTGCAGCGGCGTGCGGAACTTGCCCTCCCAGTCGAGCACGTCTTCGCGCCAGAGCCGGTGCAGCAGGTGGTAGTTCTCGATCGCCAGCGGGATGCCGTCGCGGATGTCCTTGCCGAACCAGGGGTAGACCGGCCCGGTGTTGCCGCGGCCGAGCATCAGGTCCACCCGTCCGTCCGCCAGGTGCTGCAGCATGGCGAAGTCCTCGGCGATCTTCACCGGATCGTTCGTGGTGATCAGCGTCGTCGCGGTGGAGAGCTGGAGCCGCTCGGTCCGCGCCGCGATGTAGCCGAGCATCGTCGTCGGCGACGACGGCACGAACGGCCGGTTGTGGTGCTCGCCCGTGGCGAACACGTCCAGCCCGACTTCCTCGGCCTTGCGCGCGATCGTCACCATCGCCTTGATGCGCTCGTGCTCACTGGGCGTCCGGCCGGTCGTGGGGTCGGTCGTCACATCGCCGACCGTGAAAATTCCGAACTGCACGACGCCTCCTTCGTTCTCAGTCTGACTCAATTTGGTGGATATGGCAACCAAAGGAACGGGATGGGGTGGGCGAGTATTCCCGGCGCGGCGATGTGGCGTCGGTTACGCCAGGTACTCCGCCAGCCAGGTGCGGGTGAGTTCGCGGGTGACCTGCGCGCCGGTGTCCAATTCGGTGGTGCCGAAGGCGTGCTCCAGGAAGGGCAGCTCGACGTAGCGCTGCGGAACGCGCGCCGTCTCCAGCGCGGCGGCGTAGGCCGCGGTGTGCTGCGCGAGCACGAGGTGATCGCTCGCTCCCTGGATCAGCAAAGTAGGCGGGGAGTCGACGGTGACGTGCGGAGCGGAACTCGTCGCGACGTAGCGGCCGGGGTACTGCGCGGGCGTTCCGCCGAGGTACTGCCGGGCCGCGTCGACGCCCAGCGCGGTCTCGGTGCCCGACGCGGCCAGGTCCACCGCCGGGTACAGCGCGATCGCCGCGCGTACCTTCGGCAGCTCCGCGGCGCTGCCGCAGCTGGGCCGCAGGGCGCCCGCGTTGCTCTTGTTCGCGACGTTGACGGCCAGATTGCCGCCCGCCGATTCGCCGAACGTGGCGACCCGGCGCATATCCCAGTGGTACCGCTGCGCGTTCGCGGCGGCCCAGGTCAGCGCGCAGGCGATGTCGGCGTCCGCGGTGTCCCAGCGATGGTCGGCCGCGCCGGAGAGGCGGTAGTCCACGTCGAGCACGGCGTATCCGTTGCCGGCCAGCCAGGTCGTGTAGGCGTCGGTGCCGCGGCTGCCCCCGACGAACGCGCCACCGTGAATGCTCACCACCAGCGGCGCCGGCACCGGCCCCGGAGCAGGCAGGTACAGATCCGCCTGGATCGGCTGCCCGTCGAAGATGGCGTAGGTGACGGTCTCGTCAGGAGCATCGCCCACAGTGCTGAACGGGACGGTCGGGGCGAACGGAATCCAGACGCCGGCCGCGTCACGCGCCGCGAATACCAGTGTCGCGCTGGTCAGGACGGACAGGACGAGACCGGCGGCGGCCACGCCCGTCACCGTGCCCGCCAGGCGCCGCCCCCGCTCGGCGGAGCGCAACGCCGTCACCGCGAGCCCGGTCGCGAGCACCGCCAGCACCATGTTCCACGAGCCGAGCGCGTCCCGGACCGCGCCCAGCAAGAGCACGGCCGACTGGACGAACGCGTTCCGCAGCAACGGCATCGTCCAGGAAACCGGCAGGACCGCGAGCAGTTGAGCGAGAGCGAGATACGCGGCGAGCGCGCCCGCGAGTGCGAGCAGCCCGGCGCGGGCGACGCGACGCGGGGTCGCGGACTCTTCGGGCACGGTCGTCTCCGCTCCTCGCTCGTCGGTCCCTCCAGGTCTCCGTTGCCGGGCCGGAGCTTGCCGCCTCCAACATAGGTCGGTCTTCGTGCCCGCCCGATTCCGGTGGCGGCGCGTCCGGACGGAATCGGGTAGCCGACTACCCGAGACTTCCGTCGGAGTGTCCGCAGAATCGGTCGGCACAGGGCTTCGGCCATCGGATTTCGAAGGGACGTGCATGACTGGTTATCGGGAGTGGTTGACTCCTGCTCCGAATCCGGAGCCGCCGTTGGACAGCCGCAGGCGCGCCGATCCGGCACCCGCTCGGGCACTTCCGTGCCGCACGCGGCCGCACGCGGCTTCCGGTCGGTCGAGTGCCGGGATACGCAGCGTGGTGCGCCGCAGCCATGCGTCCACCGCACCTGCGGGGGAGGAAACACGCTCGGCGGCGCGCCGGTTCGCCGAGTCGGCGGTGCGGATCATCCTGGAAGTGCTCGACCGCAGGAGACCCCTGCCGCACCTGGCCGCTGTCGCCGACGCCACGGTCGTCGCCGCGGCTCGCACGTTGATCGGGGCCGATCTCGTGCCCGGCCGCACCCTCGGCGTCGCGGCGCCGATTCGGGTGAGCGTGGTCCTGCTGAACGACAAGACCGCCGAGGTCTTCGCCAGCTACGGCCGGGGCGAGCGTCGTTTCGCGTTGGCGGCGCGCATCGTGCGAACCCGGTCGGCGGGCTGGCGGCTGACGGCGCTGCGCCTCCGATGACCCGATGCGCACCGTCGGCGGCGCAGGCGGTATGCCGCTGAGGCCGGCCCGACTGCCGGGCGGCCGTGGCCGAACCGGCCGGCTGCGCGACAGGCTCGCGTCGGCCGCCCATGCTCGGGGACGGTGCGTCGGGGCGCGGCGGTCAGCCGAGCTGGATGGACTGGCGCGCCGCCCTGCCGGACTGGTGGAGGACCGTGCGCGGCGCGTTGAGGCCATCCTCGCCCGCGCCCAGTCGTGCGAGGTGAGCGGCGCGGGTGGGTCAGGCGAGCCGCGGGCACTGTGCACTAGGAGCAGCGCGTCCGAATCGTGTGCGGCCGGTTTCTCTCCCGCCCCCGCCCGTCGAACTCGGTGGTGCAAGGGTGCACGGTGCACGTGCTGGTCGCCGGCCGTCATGGCGCGCGAGGTTGTCGGTGCAGAAGCCGCTGCCGATGCTGAGTACGCCCTCATCGCGCAGCGGCGCCGAGCTTCCGGCCGATGGCCGACAGCACCTGCGTGCGAGCGTCGGCAGGGACCGTGCGGCTCGCCGACGCGCTGGATGGCGGCCGGATTCACCGCACTCGCCGACGCGCGCCACGCCTCCGAGAGCGGTCACGCCGTCGGTGACGTAGCGGGAGAAGGCCGGTCCGCGGTACGCGGGACATTGCGCGGCCGACGTGCGCGGGGTGATCGCGGTCGCGCCCGGCCATGTCGGGACTGTCCGCCGCGTTCTCGTCGACGCGCTCACCGCCGCCCAGCGGGATGCCGACGGCGATGGGCCGACCGGCTCAGGCCAGTGACGCCAGCCAGTCGCGCATCCACGACAGCGCGGTCGCCCCGCCGCCGACGGGATAGCTGCCGTAGGCGGTGTGCGCTTCGGAGCGGTAGAACTCGTCCAGCAGCCGGGCGCGTTCCTGGTTGGCCGACTCCGACAGCTGGCTCTGCAACACGGGGATGCCACCGTTGGACATCAGATCACCGACGATGGCGCCCATTTCGAGCTGGTAGCGCCAGAGATTGGCCGGGTCCGGGTGGGAGGTCTGGGCCAGGAAACCGGCGAAGCGGGTGATGAAATCGTCGGAGGCCGTGGAGCAGTACAGATCGCCGATCGCGCAGATGGTGCGGGTCTGCGGGGTGAGGAAGCCGAAGCCGCCGATGCGGGGACCGCCCGCGCCCGCGCCGCCCACCGCGGGACCGACGAGCGCGTCGGTGGGGGAGCGGCGCGGGTCGGAGATGAGCCCGACCGCGGCGATCCGGTGCGGCGGCACGACGCCGATTCCGGTGCCGATCTCGGCGGCCAGATCACCGGCGGCGTCCGCGCCCTGGCTGTAGCCGAGCAGTGCGATCTTGGTCGCGCCGCACTCCCTGGCCATCGCGCCGATCATGCCGCGCGCGTTGTCCACGGCCTCACGCTTCGAGGCGCCGTAAACTTCGCTCTCCCAGGGGAACGCGGTGGCCGCGTAGCCGACGTAGTCGACCCGGACCGAGGACGGCAGCCCGCTGGTGACTCCGGCCAGCATGCCGGGGCCGGGGCGCTCGTCCGGCCGGTCGGTGGTCTCCCATGTTCCTGGGATCGCCACGACGTACATGCTCGGGCAATCCGGTGCGGCGACAGCGGGCCCGCCGCCCGGTCCTACGCACGACAGCGCCATCGCCGTGAAACCGATGGCCGCAGAGATCCACTTCGATCGCATGGCGTTTGCTCCTGGTGATACAGGCGCCGCAGGCGCTCCCCGGCAGGATCGGCCTCCGCCGGCGCCGTGCGGTGGTCGAACCCGGCCCCGTCGAAGGCTGCATTGAGACTCGATGGTCTCAAAGTGCAGCCAGGATAACGACAGTGTGGGAGACGGCACAATCTGCGGCGGAAGTGACGCGTATCACAGTCGATTCGGCCACGCCGACGCCCGTCGATTGCTAGGAGTCCTGTGCTAGAAGAACTGTCATGGCCTCCGCCCATCGGCCGATGGTTGCCGTAGCAGCGCGTTCGGAGCTTCGCAGCGGGCGCGACATCGCGGTGCCGCGCAGTATCGCGATGGTCAGGTCGCGGACATCCGGATAGCGCGGATGGGCGACGATGTCCGGACCGAACAGCGCGTCCACCACGCGCCGCAGGTCCCGCCCGGCTTTTCGTTCGGCCGTCCGCAACGCCTCGGCAAGCGCAGGATCGGTCCGCGCCGCCGCCCACAACTCGAACTCGGCTTGCGCCGCCGGTCGCGCCATCGACTCGTAGAGGGCGGTCAGGGCGCGCAGCACCGGATCGGCTCCGTGGTCGAGCCCGGCCGCGGCCTCGCGGACAGCCGCCTCGTTGCGAGCGACCAGATGCCCGACCAATTCGCCGATCAATGCGCTCAGGGTCGGGAAGTGATGCAACAGCGCCCCGCGGCTGACCCCCGCTGCGCGCTGGACGGCCAGGGTCGACAGTGCCCGGTAGCCGTGCTCGGCCAGTAGATCGGCGGCGGCGTCGAGTATGCGGACGCGGGTCGCGCGTTTCCGCTCCTGGCGTACTCCGGCCATTCCGACTCCTCCCGTCGGCGCGACATTTTCACAGTCAGTATTGACTGTCAAATGGCCGGTGCGCCAGACTGCGGAGACCGGGTCCAGCGTCGAAGGGAAAGCGATGACCGACAGTGACAATAAAGCTGGTGGCGGCGCGGGCGCGTGGTATCGGGGGTGGACCGAGACGCCGGACTCCCCGTGGAACGGACGCCCCGCCCCGGAGGACGCGCGCGAATACCGGACGCTGACCTACGAGCGGGACGGCCGCATCGCGCGCATCACCTTCGATCGGCCGGAGAAGGGCAACGCGATCACCCCCGACACCCCGCTCGATCTGGCGCACGCGGTCGAACGCGCGGACCTGGATCCGCGCGTGCACGTGATCCTGTTGTCCGGGCGCGGCAAGGGCTTCTGCGGCGGATACGACCTGAGCATGTTCGCCGAGCAGAGTTTCGCGGTCGCGGGCGGTTCCGGCGACGTGGCCGGGACGGTCGTCGATCCGGTGGTGCAGGGCCGCAACCACGATCCGGCGCGGACCTGGGACCCGATGATCGACTACGCCATGATGAGCCGGTTCAACCGGGGTTTCGCCAGCCTGATGCAGGCGAACAAGCCCACGGTGGCCAAGCTGCACGGTTTCGCCGTCGCGGGCGGCAGCGACATCGCCCTGTTCGCCGACCAGATCATCTGCGCCGACGACACCAAGATCGGCTACCCGCCCACCAGGGTCTGGGGTGTCCCGGCGGCGGGCATGTGGGCGCATCGCCTCGGTGACCAGCGCGCCAAGCGGCTGCTGTTCACCGGCGACTGTCTCACCGGTAAGCAGGCGGTGGAATGGGGGCTGGCGATCGAATCGTGGCCCGCCGACGAACTCGACGCCCGCACCGAGGAATTCGTCGCGCGGATCGCGCGTATGCCGGTCAACCAGCTGATGATGGCCAAGCTGGCGCTCAACTCGGCGCTGTACGCCCAAGGTGTGGCCAATTCGGGCATGATCAGCACCGTCTTCGACGGCATCGCCCGGCACACCCGAGAGGGTTACGACTTCCAGACGCGAGCCGTCACCGCGGGTTTCCGCGAGGCCGTCCGGGAGCGCGACGAACCGTTCGGCGATCACAAGCGGCCTCGGGCGCAGGAGTGAACCGCGGCTGAGTCGCGCGCGGAAATAGTCCACGAACTGGCGGGCCTTGCCGATGCGTCAGGGGCCACGCAGGCGGGGACGGCCACCCCCGCAGCGCTGCGGTGAGTTCCGGTCGCGGAGCGTCCGTGTGGCGTGGACTGCCGCCGCTGCGTTCTGCGACGCCCATTCCGGCGATCAACCAGGGTCGGGAAACGGCAGGGGGCGGTGGTCCGAACACCACCGCCCCTGGCGAGCGTTGCCCAACCCCGTCAGCGCGCGCGCGGAATATTCTCGGTCGCCTCGTCCTCGAGTTCGTAGCTCAGCCGCACGTCGTGGGCGACCTCGCCCCCGCTGACCGTGACCCGGCTGGTCACCGCCGGGTAGCCGCGCGCCACGACCGTGTAGTCGCCTTCGGCGAGATCCGCGACGACGTAATGGCCGTTCTCGTCGGTGCGCGTGGTGGCCGTCAGTGCGCCCGCCGCGTCGAACACGCTGATCTGCACGTCCGCGATCGCCCGGCCGCCGTCCGACCACGCCGACCCGGCCAGCACCGCCATCGGCGTGAGCTCGATGTCGTGCCGCAGCAGCCCGCTGTCCGGCACGGTGAGCGCGGCCGCGCAGGGACGCATGTGCTCGGCGACCGCCACGACCGTGTACGTCCCCGGCACCACGCCGTGGCACACGTAGGCGCCGTCGGCCGCCGCGGTCGCGGATCCGACGACCTCGCCGCCCAGATCGGCCAGCGTGATGGTCGCCCCGGGCAGCGGCTCGCCGAGGGTGCTCGACCGGACCACGCCGGACACCTCGCCGGAGCCGAGCAAGGTGACGTCGAACTGCTGCGGCCGGTCCCCGACGGCCACGTTGACCGCGGCGGGCTGATGTCCCGCGGCCGACACGATCAGCACGTAACTGCCCGCGTCAGGCGCGGTGACGAGGTAACTGCCGTCCGCGCCGCCGCTGGTCCGCGCGGCTTGCCGCCCGTGCTGGTCGATCAGCGTGAGCGCGGCGGCGGGCACGGGCCTACCGTCCTCGCGGTGCACGTAGCCGCCGAGGGAGCAGCCGTCGTGCTCGGCGCCGTCGAAGCTCGCCCGGGGCTCGCGCCGATAGGCGCCGTTGCCTGCGGGATCGCCCGAGGCGTAACCGCCCGCGGCCGTGGCGAGTACCGGTTCCGGCTCCGACAGCGCCTGCGCGGCGCCCTCCCAAACCTGATCCGCCTCCCAGTGCGACTCGGCGGCTTCGGTCTCTTCGACCGGTGCCTGCGCGGTGGGCGCCGGAACGTCCTGCAGCGGAATCTCCTTCATGAACATCAGCACCACACAGGCCAGCAGCGCGACCCCGGCCGCCGCGTAGAACACGCCGTGCATCGAGTCGGTGAAGCCGGTGAGGATCGGCACCTTCAGCTCATCGGGGAGCGCGGCGATGCCGCTGGTGTTCGACTGCATGCCGCTGAGCTGGTCGGCGCCGAACCCGGGCGGCAGCGCGCCGCCGAACGCGTCGATGATCCGGTGCGGCAGCAAGTTGAACAGGATGGTCAGGAACACCGCGACGCCGAGCGTGCCGCCCATCTGCCGGAAGAACGTGGCCGACGCGGTGGAAACGCCCATGTCCGAGCGCGGTCCGGCATTCTGCGCGGCGATGATCAGCGTCTGCATGCAACAGCCGAGCCCGAGACCGATCACCGCGCCGATCGCCAGCGGCTGCCACAGCGGGCTGTCGTACCGCACCTGCGCGTACAGGGCCGCGCCGACGGCGACGATGAACGTGCCCGCCACCGGCAGGATCTTGTAGCGCCCCGTCCGCTTGGTGATCCGCCCGGCCGCCTGCGAGCCGACGGTGATGCCGAGTACCAGCGGCAACATGAGCAGACCGGCCTTCGTCGGCGAGTAGCCGCGCACGACCTGGAAGTACTGCGGAACCATGGTGATCGCGCCGAACATCGCCACACCGACGATGAACCCGCCCGCGATGGTGACGCTGAAGGTCGAGTTCGCGAACAGCCGCAAGGGAATCAGCGCGGAGTCCTTCATCAGGAACTCGACCAGGACGAACAGCACCAGGCCCGCGGCCCCGATGCCGTAGCAGAGCAGCGACTTCTCCGACGACCAGCCCCAGTGGCGTCCCTGTTCGGCGACGATCAACAGCGGCACCACGCAGATCGTCAGCGTCAGCGCGCCCAACCAGTCGATGCGGTGCCGCTGGCGCTGGTGCGGCACGTTGAGCACCTTGGCCACCACGAGCAGGGCGAGCAGGCCGACCGGGACGTTCACCAGGAACACCCACCGCCAACCTTCGATGCCGCCGAGTTCTTCGTAGTCGGAGAAGAAACCGCCGAGCACCGGGCCGAGCACCGTCGCGGTGCCGAACACCATCATGAAGTAGCCCTGGTACCGCACCCGTTCCCGGACCGGGACGATGTCACCGATGATGGTGAACGCCAACGACATCAGCCCGCCCGCGCCCAAGCCCTGGAACGCGCGGAACGCGGCGAGCTGATACATCGAGCCCGCGAAGGTGCACGCGACCGAGCCGATGACGAACAGGCCGATCGCGATGAGGTAGAACGGCTTACGGCCGTAGATGTCGGCCAGTTTGCCGTACAGCGGCGTGGTGATCGTCGCGGTGATCAGGTAAGCGGTGGTCGCCCACGCCTGTTCATCGAAACCGTGCAAGCTGTTGGCGATCTTGACGATCGCGACGCTGACGATGTTCTGGTCGAGCGCGGCCAGGAACATGCCGAGCAGCAAGCCGGACAGGATGGTCAGGATCTGCCGGTGCGACAGTGACGTGTCCGCGCCTGCGTCCGGGTTCCGCGGAGCCCGGGTGGTGGAAGTCGTCATGGATGAGCCCTATTTCGGATCGGCTGGGTGTCGGGGAGTGGTCTCTATTCCTGCGGTGAGCCGGTCGAGCAGTGTGGTCAGGGTGTCGCGGTCCGATGCGGGCCAGTCGGCCAGGATGTCGGCCAGCCACCGGTTGCGCAGCGCCCGGTTCTCCTCGAAGACGCGTACGCCTTCCGCGGTGGCCGCCAGCACGCACGCGCGGCCGTCGACCGGGTCGGCCCGGCGTTCGACCAGGCCGTGCGCCACGAGCGATCTGCTCTGCCTGCTGATGGTGGACGCCTCGGCGTGCAGCAATTCGGCGAGCCTGCCCGCGCGCTGCGGCCCCTCGTGCACCAGGCAGAACAGCACGGAGTAGGCGAGTCGTTCCAGTCCGTCCGGACCGGGCCTGGCCGGCAGCCACTTCGCCCGGTTGACCGCGCGCATGAACCGGACCAGCCGCTGACCGAGTTCGTCGGCGGCCGCGAGTTCGGCCTCCGTGACTTGGCGCTCGCGAGCGGTTGCGGACATGACACTCACCTCGACGTTCCCCACCGGCAGATTTGATTAGCAAGGACAACTAGTTGCTTTTGGCAACTATACATCCGGGTTGCCCACGATCTGCGGGGTGGGTCGCGCGCGGTCGCGTTGCTACCGTCGATGGCGTGTCCGAGTCGCTTGTCCGCTTTCGTACCGCCCTGCCGTCCGACCGCCGATGGGAACCGGTCGGCAACGGGGAGTCCGGCGCCGAGGTGTTCCGGTCCGCCGACGGCTCGCGCTACGCCAAGTGCGTCGACCCCGGCCGGGCTGCCGACCTCGCGCTGGAACGGGACAAGGTCGTCTGGCTCGACAGCCACGATATCCCCGGGCCCCGAGTGCTGGACTGGCGGACGGACGCCGACGGCGGTGCCTGCTTGGTCACCAGTGCCGTCCACGGCATCGCCGCGGACGCCGTTCCCGTACAAGCACTTTCCGATGCATGGGCGTCCATCGCGGAGGCGGTGCGCCGCCTGCACGATCTGCCCGTCGAGGAATGCCCGTTCGATCGCGGTTTGGCGCGGATGTTCGCGATCGCCCAAGACGTGGTGGTGCGCGGTGCCGTCCACACCGAGTTCCTCCCGCAGGAACAGCAGGACACTCCGCCCACCGTCCTGCTCACCCGGCTGGCCACCGAATTGGGACAGAGGATGACGCAGGAATCCGCGGAAGCCGTGGTGTGCCACGGCGATCTGTGCCTGCCCAACATCATCCTCGATCCGGACACGCGCACTGTCGCCGGATTCGTCGACCTCGGGCGTCTCGGTGTCGCCGACCCGTACGCCGATATCGCGCTGCTCCTGGCCAACGCCCGGGAATCATGGCAGGACGAGCGGCGCGCCGAAGACGCCGACCGCGCCTTCGCCGATCGCTACGGCATCGCACTGGATGCCGCGCGCCAGCGGTTTTTCCTCCATCTGGATCCGCTCACCTGGGGTTAGCTCGGCTGCGCCGCCGGCTCGAGCGGCACGGCGGTGCCTGGGGCCGCCGCCTCGCATGATGCCCGCGAGCTCGTTGCGGCGAAGCGCATCGCGATGACCCGCTTTCGCGCCGAACGAAATCGCGTGCCGGTGCGTCCGCATTATCGATCGCCGGGAACAGCACCGACCACCCGGTCCGGACACGCCGGTATCCCGTACTCCTGGCGTCGCCGCGCCGGAGTTCGGCCTTGCCTGTTGAGCATTCGACCGACAGAATCCCCAGAGATATGCAATGTTGTTATTGCGCAACGGCATTGAGAGGGAACCCACGGTGGCCGAGTAGGCACCGGTAAAAGGGGGTGCGGCGAGATCATGTCGTCGAACACGTCCGGCGGCCGACGCGCCCGCCCAGGCCAGGTCCGGGTCGGACGCGTGCCCACCTGGCCGGGGATGATCTCCGCCCAGGACCCGCCGCCTGTACGGGGCCGGGACCGGCATCGGGCGGTCCGCCCCCGGCGTCGCGCCCGGCGCGGCGCACGCCGGGCATGGCTGGTCGGGGGCGCCGGGCTGGTCGCCTCGCTCGCCGCCGCCGCGCTGGTGCTGGTCTACACGGACGCGGCCTCGGCGCCGCGGCAATCGGCCACCGTGGCGGACCCGGTGCTCGGCGGCGGTCCCGGCTGCGAGCCGACGCGCGGCACACAGCTGGTACGCGGCAACGGAACCGGCTCGACCGCCTCGGGGCCGGACGTGATCCTGGCCTTCCAGCACGCCTACTACGTGACCCGGTCGGGCGCGGTCGCGCGATCGCTGACGGTGCCGGACGCCGCGGTGCCGCCGGTCGCGGTGATCGACGCGGGTATCGCCTCGGTCCCCACGGGGACGCAACACTGCGTCATGATCACCCCCATGCTCGACGGACGCTACGACGTGGTCATCACCGAGCTGCGCCCGGATGCCGCCGCCCGCACCTACCGCCAGTTCGTCACCGTGGCCGCCACCGACGGCGAAGCCGCCATCGTCAAGATCGCCCCACCGAACTGACGGAGCCGCCGAACCCACCGCCCGGGCGTGCCGGCCTTCGCTACGATGCCACTGCCGGGGCGGTCGATCGGCGCGACATGCTCTGCATAAGCGGTCGATTCCAGGGGAGGTCGTCGGTGGTGTTCGCCCGGTGTTGTCTGGTTGTCGCAACGGCTCTTTCGGTGCTGCTCATGCCGTGCGCGCCTGCTCATGCCGAGCCGGAGATTCCGGCGGTGGGGGAGCCGGCGCCACCCGAGCAGGACCCGTTCTACCGGCCGCCCGCCGAGCTCGTCGCCGCCGAGCGGCCCGGCGAGATCCTTTCCGCGCGGCCGGTCGCCATCGCGAATCAACTCGCGGCGCTGGACGCCCAGGCCTGGCAGCTCTCCTATCGGTCCGGCGACAGCGCCGACCAGCCCATCGCCGCCGTCGCGACGCTGCTCAAACCCGCCGCACCGAACGGCAAACTGGTATCCCTGCAGGTCGCCGAGGATTCCACCGGACTGTTCTGCGCACCGTCCTACACGGTGCGCCGGTCGGTGCAGGCCGGTCTGCTCGACGGGCAGATCGATCCGCTGCGCAGTGCCCCGGCGCTGTTGGCGCAGGGATGGACGGTCGTGGTGCCGGACCATCAAGGGCCGAACGCGGCATTCGCCCATGGCCCGCTGGCCGCACGGATCGCACTGGACGGCATTCGCGCCGCGGAGCGTTTCGGCCCGCTGCAACTGCCGGGCGCGGACACCGAGGTGGCGATGTGGGGATATTCCGGGGGATCGATCCCCACCCTGCACGGCGCGGAACTGCGCACCGCCTACGCGCCGGAGCTGAATGTCGTCGGCGTGGTCTCCGGTGGCACCGACGTCGACCTCGAGGTCCTGTCCCGAGAGGCGAACCGGGGTCCGGGCGCTGGGCTGGTCGCGGCCGCTGTCATCGGCCTCGCGCGGGAGGAACCGGAACTGGACGCTTACCTGCGGGCGAACGCGACACCGCGCGGCCGTCAGTTGCTGACCGCCAAGGACCGCAGCTGCGTGCTGCATCAGGCAGCGACCGAACCGTTCCTCGACATCGACAGCCTGGTGCAGGGCGGCATACTGGACACGCCGGTGCTGCGCGCGGTTTTCGATCGCACGAGGATGGGCAAGTCGGTTCCCGACGCCCCGGTCTTCCTGTACCACGCGACCGCCGACTGGCTCGTTCCCATCGGCCCGGCCGACGCACTCGCCTCCGCTTACTGCCGGGACCCCGCCGCCCGAGTCAGCTATATCCGCGACCATTCGAGCGAACACCTGACCCTCAATACGCTCGCCGAGCAAAGCGTGGTCGCCTGGCTGCGCGACCGCTTCGCCGGGATCCCGGCCGACAACGGCTGCATCGTCACCGATGTCGGGTCCATCGCGCTAGGGTGATGACGTGGGCACGGTTGGGCGGTCGATATGGTCAGCCACCTGCCGCACACCCGCCGCCCGATGACGGTGTTCGAGTTCGCTACTCGATCCCGGCGACCTTCCGGCAGCGCCATTCCAGATAGTTGATCAGCATCCAGAAATCCTTGAACGCCGGATTCGTGGTCTGTCCGTGGTGGTAGCGGTAGTAGATCTGCTGGGCGATGACGGCCAGGCGGAACAATCCGAAGACCTCGTAGAACGGCCAGTTCTCCGCCGAGCGTCCGGTGCGTGCGCAATAGTGTTCGACGATCTGCGCGCGGGTCAGCATGCCGGGCAGGTGACTGGGCTGACGGCGGGAGGCCCGCATGACCTCGTCGTCGTCCGCCTGCACCCAGTAGGCCAGCGCCCCACCGAGATCCATCAGCGGATCGCCCAGCGTCGCCATCTCCCAATCGAGCACGCCGACGATCGCGCCCGAGCCCGACGGGTCCAGCACCAGATTGTCCAGGCGGAAGTCGTTGTGGATGACGGTGGTGGCGACGTCCGCGGGCTGGTTGGCGTCCAGCCAGGTCATCACCGCGGCGAAATCGCCCACGTTGTCGGTGCGGGCGTCCACGAAGCGCCGTGACCAGCCCGCTACCTGGCGGCCGACATAGCCCGCGCCACGGCCGATTTCGGTGAGGCCGGCGGCGACGGGGTCCACCTGGTGCAATTCGATCAGGCAGTCGAACGCCGCGGTGGACAAGCGTCGCGCCCGGTCCGGGGACAGGCTGGCGCCCTCGGGCAGATCGCCCCGCAGGATCGTGCCCGCCACCCGCTCCATCACGTAGAACTCGCTGCCGATCACCTCCGGATCGGCGCACCGTGCCACCATCCGCGGCACGTAGCGATAGTGCGGACGCAGCCGCTGTTGCACCAGAAACTCGCGGCCCATGTCGTGCGCGGATGCCGCTTTGGTGCCGCCAGGCGGGCGGCGCAGGATCAGGTCGCGATCCGGGTAACGCAGCAGATACGTCAGATTGGATGCACCTCCGGAGAACTGGCGCACCTCGGGCGGCTCGCTCAGACCGGGTACCTGCTCGGCGAGCCAGGCGTGCATCGCTGCGACGTCGAAGGCGTCCTCCGCGCGGACCGCGGCGGCGTCCGCAGCGTTCACCGGTCGGTTCCGTATTTGCGCAGCTCCTGACGGGCGATCACGCCCAGGTGCACCTCATCGGGGCCGTCGGCGAAGCGCAGGGAGCGAATGCCGGCGAACGCGCGCGCCAGCGGAAAATCCTCGGAAAGCCCGGCGCCGCCGTGCAACTGGATCGCCATGTCGAGCACTTCTTGGGTCATCCGCGGCACGACCGCCTTGATCTGCGAGACCTCACTGCGCGCGCCGGCCAGGCCCTTGGTGTCCAGCAACCAGGCGGTGTGCAGGACGAGCAGCCGCGCCTGGTCGATCGCGACGCGCGCGTTGGCGATGCGCTCGCGGTTCCCGCCGAGGTTGGCCAGCGGCTTGCCGAACGCCGTGCGGGACAAGGCGCGGCGGCAGGCCAGTTCCAGTGCGCGCTCGGCCAGGCCGATGGCGCGCATGCAATGGTGGATCCGGCCGGGGCCGAGGCGGCCTTGGGCGATCTCGAACCCCCGTCCCGGTCCGGCGATCACGGCGTCCAGCGGAAGGCGCACGTCGGTGAAGGTGACTTCGCCGTGGCCGAACGGTTCGTCCAGGTAGCCGAAGGTGGTGAGCATCCGTTCGATCCGCACGCCTGGCGTGTCCAGCGGGACCAGCACCATGGAGTGCCGCTGATACGGATGCGCCGCCGGGTCGGTCAGGCCCATGAAGATGGCGAACTTGCAGTTCGGGTGGCCGATGCCGGTGCTCCACCACTTGCGGCCGTTCAGCACGATCTCCTCGCCGTCCACCACGGCGGTCGCGGCCATGTTGGTCGCGTCCGAGGAGGCGACCTCGGGCTCGGTCATACAGAATGCCGAGCGGATCGTGCCGTCCAGCAGCGGCCGCAGCCACTGCTCCCGCTGCTCGGTGCTGCCGTAGTGCAGCAGCACCTCGGCGTTGCCGGTGTCGGGCGCGTTGCAGTTGAACACTTCCGGCGCCCATCCGGAGCTGCCCATCGCCTCTGCCATCGGGGCGTAGTCGACGTTGCTCAGTCCCGCACCGAGCTCGGGATCGGGCAGGAAGAGGTTCCACAGCCCCGCCGCCCGCGCCTTCTGCTTGAGCTCTTCGACCACCGGGGGGACCGCCCAGGGCGATTCCCGCAAGGCAGCCGCGTGCTCCTCGTCGCGCGGCTCGATCTCGTCGCGCACGAACTGCCGCACCTGATCGGTGAGACGGACGGCTCGGTCGGAATGTGTGAAGTCCATACCCATCCTCGAGGCTCGCTGAGCATTGCTCAACTTCCGGTCGGGTCATTGGTAGCATATTATTGAGCATTGCTCAATATAGGAGGGCGGATGACCGAGGTTGCCGTGGCGGGCGGCCGACGCTCGGCGGACGACCGGCGCAGACAACTCATCGGCATCGGTCTGGGCATGCTGATCGATCGCCCGTGGCACCAGATCACCGTCGACGCGGTCGCGCAGGAGGCGGGTATCTCGCGCGGGTTGCTGTTCCACTACTTCCCGACCAAGCAGGACTACTACGCGCAGCTCGTCCACGCCGCGTCACAGCGATTCCTGCGCGCCACCGGTCCCGATCCGGACGCCGCGGACCCGCTCGCGTCGATGATCGCCAACTTCGTGGGCTACATGCGCAGGCGCAGTGGACCGCTGGTGAGCCTGCTCCGCGCCGCGGGGCAGGACCCGGTGCTCGAGTCGATCATGGAGCGGATGCACGACGAACTGACCGAGCGGGTGTTCGCCGCTCTGGGCCGGCCCGCGCGCTCGACCGCCGAGCGCTTGGTGGTGCGTTCGTGGTGGGCGCTGGCCGAGGACCTCACCGTGCAGTGGCTGTCCCGCGACGATGTCGACCAGGACGGGCTGGACCGGCTGCTGTTCGACATGTTGTCCCGGGTGCTCGACTCGGTGGACGCCGAGCGCTCGGCCGGTCACCGGTGAGCGCCGCCGCAGCGGCGAAACGTTCGCGGATCCGGCGCGGCGCGCCGCGACGATCGCGGCTCGGAGGCCGGTGCGGATCGTGGGCGGCCCGGTGCCGCCGAGGGGCGAATCTCGACAGCACCGGCGTATCCGAACGCGCTGCGGGAGCGCACGCGCCGCCGCGAAGGGAAAGCGCGCCACTCCAGCATAGAGCGATCAATGGTCTGCTGCGCGGTAGGAAGGAAATGCCTGCGACGCGCTGGAAATCACCTCGCGGCGCGTGTGTCGTCCGCGGCGCGCCGAATAGTTTTGCGAGATGGCAAATGAACAGTTTCGCCAGTAGCGGTGGATCGACTATGAATGAGACGTGCCGTTGCCATTCGTGATCACTTGTCTGCCATCGACTCTCCCGTGCGGGGAGCGCTGATGGTCATCGAACATCCCATCGAGGACGAGGTTACACAGCTGGCGAGGCGGGTCGAGAAGGCCCGTGGACGGCTCGCCTACCAGTTCGATCCCGCGCTGACCGAGGCGCTGTCGGAGGACGAACTGTATGCCGAACGTGAGCTCGCCGAACGGATTCGCACCCAGGAGCGCGGACAGCGCTGGAAAGAGGCGCAGGCGGCCGCCGCGGCGTCCGACCGCGCCAGGCAGACCACCGAAGCGATCGAGAAGGCCGACATGCGAGACCTTTTGCTCGCCCGCAAGGCGATTGCCGCGCAACGACGCGAATCCAGCCCGCACGCGAAGCTGGCCTCGCTCTACCGGCATCGGTCCTGGTCGCTGCGCGCGCTGGCCGGCGTCGTCGCGGCGGGCATGTTGTGGTCGGCGGTCAACGTCCAGCACAACATCGCTCCCGGTGGCGCGACCGATCCGCTGTACTGGTTCAGCTACCTGCTCGAAGGCATGATCAGCGTCTGCTTGATCATCATCATGATCGGCACCAACAAGGTCGCCGAGTGGGGTGTGGTGGACAACCGCCGTCAGGTCGCGGCTGCCGAAATGGCCCTGCTGACCTTGACCGTCAGCCTCAACACCTACCCCTACCTGCGTGCGGGCGCGTGGTACGACGCGGCCGTGCACGCCATCGCGCCGGTGATGATCGGCGTCGCACTGCTCATCCACGACGCCGCGAGCGCCCGCTACGGCCTCGCCATCGCCAGGGCCACCGAGCAGGTTCGCGATCTGCCCGACCCGGCCGAGCAGATCCGGCTCACGCTGCCCAGGTACCGGATGCCCACCGCGCCCGAGGCGCCGGGCATCCCGCACGAGCACGTGAACCCCGAACCGCGGCCCGTCGTGGCCGCGCCCCCGGTGGAGGTCGTCGAGCAGGAGGCCGTCGAGGTCGTCGAAACCGACGGCGCGCCGGAGACTTCCGAAGAGCAGGCCGTGGCCGTGGCGCAAGCCGAGACCCAGTGGGCGCCGGTCGAGGCACCGCGGAAGCCGGTGCTGCCCGAGTCGATCGAGGATCTCGACGCGATGGACGTCTTCGGCACGTCGGCGCGCGTCGAAGACACCGTCGTCAACGGAAGTGCGCCGTCGGCCAACGGGAAGAAGCTCGTCGCGAGCGAACCCGCATCGGTCGCGGCCGCCGGCTCCGAGGACCGCCCGGCCGCGCGGGTGCCCGCCGACGAACCGGCCGCGGCGAAGGTGGTCGTCCGGCAGACGCCCCCGGCCAAGCCCCGCACCACGGCAGCCGACACCGAGGCCGCGACGGCGGAGATCCCGGTGGCCACGCGCCGCCCGCAGGCCGAAGCCAAGAGCGACAGCCCGACGCCGGAGCCCAAGAACGGCAAGGACACCCCCAAGCCCGATATCACGCAGCCGCCGACGGCCCGCACGCCGGACATCTACGACACCGGTTCGTTCCGCGTCGCCGACATCCTCGAGCAGGAACTCGCCGAGCTGCAGGCCGAACGCCGCCGCGCCCGCACCAGCAGGCAGCGTTCCGCTTCGACCGCGGGCCGCGAGTCCTAGCCCCCGTTCCGGCGACGATGCCCGTCAGCGCACTCCGCGCCGACGGGCATCGTCGTTCCACGGGCCGGATCCTCAGGCCCCCTCAGGGTTTCGGCTCGGACAGCGGCGCGGTTCCGGCCCATTCCGCCCAGTCGGCGAGCGCGTCGTAGAGTCGCCGCCGTCGCCGGTGCGGACGCCCGCATGCTCCGGTTGCTCGCCCATCTGCCCTTCCGCCTGCGCGATCGTGTGCTCGCCGGGGCGCTGGGGCTGTCCCGGGTCCCGCCGGCGGCCGGAGTGGCGCGATGAGCCGGATCATGTTCGCCGGTGCCACATTCGGGCTGGGGCGACAAGCGGCGCACCGGTCGTCCGTCACCGGCTGCTGAGAGCGGATCTGCCCAGGGCAGCGCGGAACCGGTTCGGTGCCGCTGGTGCGGCACCGTGGAGCCATGGCTCACGATGACAAGACCCCGATGTTCAGCTGGCGGGCGCGCGAGCAACTGCTCAGCCGTCGCATCGTCGTGCTCGACGGCGCGCTCGACGACGACAACGGCACGCTGCTGATGACCCAGCTGCTCACGCTCGCCGCCGAGGATCCCGAGGCGGGTATCTCGCTGTGGATCCATTCGCCGGGCGGATCGGTTCCCTCCATGCTCGCCATCCGCGATGTGATGCGGCTGGTGCCGTGCGAGGTCTCCACGCTCGCGCTCGGATTGGCCTGCAGTGCGGGGCAATTCCTCTTGTCGTCGGGGAGCAAGGGCAAGCGTTTCGCATTGCCGCACGCACGGGTGCTGATGCATCAGGGATCGGCGGGCATCGGCGGCACCGCCGTGGACGTGGAGGTCCAGGCCGACGATCTGCGCTACACCGTCGACACCGTGCTCGGAATCATCGCCGAGGACACCGGCCAGCCCTTCGACCGGATCTACGAGGATTCGCTGCACGACCGCTGGTTCACGGCGGCGCAGGCCAAGGAGTACGGCTTCGTCGACCACATCGTCGACTCGTTCGGGCAGATCGTCCCCCAACGCCAGCGAATCGGGATCTCGGCATGAGCGGTCAGGCCCGGAGGCGGCAGCGCAGCGTGACCACGCAGGTCCCCGTTCATGCCGGAATCGGATACAGCATGAGCGGTCAGGCCCGGAGGCGGCAGCGCAGCGTGACCACGCAGGGCCCCGTTCATGCCGGAAAGGACAGAGCATGAGTACCTACACCATTCCCAATGTGATCGCGCAGCATCCGCGCGGCGGCGAGCGGATCACCGACATCTACTCCCACCTGCTCGCCGAGCGCATCGTCTACCTCGGCACGCCGATCGACTCGGGCGTCGCCAACGCGCTCATCGCGCAGCTGCTGCACCTGGAGTCGGAAAGTCCGGAGCAGGAGATCAACCTCTACATCAACTGTGAGGGCGGGGATCTGTCGTCCATGCTCGCCGTGTACGACACCATGCAGCACATTCAGTCGCCTGTGCAGACCACCTGCGTCGGGCAGGCGATCGCGGTGGGCGCGGTGCTGCTGGCGGGCGGCGAGCCCGGTCGCCGCGCCATGCTCCCGCACGCCAGGGTGGTGCTGCATCAGCCCGCCGCGCGCGGGCAGGGCACGATTCCCGATCTGATCCTGCAGGCCGACGAACTGGTGCGCATGCGCGCGGAGATCGAGTCGATCCTGTCGAAGCACACCGGGCAAACGGTGGAGCGGCTACGCCGCGACACCGACCGCGACCGGGTCTTCACCGCGTCGGCAGCGGTCGAGTACGGCCTTGTCGACCAGGTCCTGGGGCGGCGCGACTAAGCCGCCAGGGC
The DNA here is from genome assembly GCF_009829325.1 of Nocardia sp. CY41. Classification (GTDB taxonomy): domain Bacteria; phylum Actinomycetota; class Actinomycetes; order Mycobacteriales; family Mycobacteriaceae; genus Nocardia. Next base: position 142,482 of record NZ_VUOS01000014.1, on the reverse strand, counting down.
CATCAGTGTGGGCCCGGTAGCGGAACGCGGCGCAGGCCGTCGCAAGAGCGCCATCCGGCGCCGGGCCCGCAGCTGGTCGGCCACCTGTCCGGTGAGCTCGCCCAGTGTGGTGCCGAGGGAGCCGGCCAGGGCGGCGATCATCTCGCTCGACGGCTCTTTGCGTCCCCGTTCCACCTCCGACAGATACTGCGGGGAAATGCCCGCCCGGCGAGCGGTTTCGACCAGCGTCTCGCTGCGGTCCTGCCGCAGTGTGCGCAACTGTTCACCGAGCACCTCGCGCCACAGGGGTTCCGGCGGTGTGCGCAGGTCCTGCTGCCGGTCGTCGCGTCCACCGGGAATCGAGTGCAGTCTCGGGTGCTCGCTCATGAGCAGAGCGTACGGTTCCGGATGGCGGGTCTGCCCGGCATTACGCTCTGGGCGTACGAGCGCCGCGGTATGCGCGGATTCGGCGTGGTCGCCGCGGCGATCGGAGCGGACCGAGCATGATGGGGAACCATGCCCGAGAATTCGAAGGTTCCCGATCTCAAGCCGCGCAGCCGCGACGTCACCGACGGCCTGGAGAAGACCGCCGCGCGCGGGATGCTGCGCGCGGTCGGCATGGGCGACGCGGACTGGGAGAAGCCGCAGATCGGCGTCGCGTCCTCGTGGAACGAGATCACTCCCTGCAATCTGTCCCTGGACCGGCTCGCTCAGGGCTGTAAGGACGGCGTCTTCTCCGGCGGCGGCTTTCCCATGCAGTTCGGCACCATCTCGGTGTCCGACGGCATCTCCATGGGCCACGAGGGGATGCACTTCTCCTTGGTCTCGCGGGAGGTGATCGCCGACAGCGTCGAGACGGTGATGCAAGCCGAGCGGCTCGACGGCTCGGTGCTGCTGGCCGGATGCGACAAGTCGCTGCCCGGGATGCTGATGGCCGCGGCCCGGCTGAATTTGGCGAGTGTGTTCCTGTACGCGGGGTCGATCCTGCCCGGGATCGCCAAGCTCTCCGACGGCAGCGAGCGTGAGGTGACGATCATCGACGCCTTCGAAGCGGTCGGCGCCTGCGCCCGGGGGTTGATGAGCCGCGAGGACGTCGCCGCCATCGAGCGGGCGATCTGCCCGGGCGAAGGGGCGTGCGGTGGCATGTACACCGCCAACACCATGGCCAGTGCGGCGGAGGCGCTGGGCATGTCGCTGCCAGGCAGCGCGGCCCCGCCCGCGACCGACCGCCGCCGGGACGGTTACGCCCGCCGCAGCGGCGAGGCCGTGATCGAGTTGATCCGGCAGGGGATCACTCCTTCCGACATCCTCACCAAACCGGCGTTCGAGAACGCGATCGCGGTGGTCATGGCGTTCGGCGGTTCCACCAACGCCGTGCTGCATCTGCTGGCGATCGCCCACGAGGCGAACGTCGATCTCTCGCTGGACGATTTCGCGCGCATCGGCCGCCGCGTTCCGCACCTCGCCGACGTCAAACCCTTCGGCAATCACGTGATGACCGACGTGGACCGGATCGGCGGCGTGCCGGTCATGATGAAGGCCCTGCTCGATGCCGGGTTGTTGCACGGCGACTGCCTGACCGTGACGGGACGGACGGTGGCGGAGAACCTGGCCGACATCACACCGCCGGACCCCGATGGCAAGGTGATCCGCGCGATGGCCGCACCGATCCATCCGACCGGTGGCATCACGATCCTGTCCGGCTCGCTCGCCCCGGACGGCGCCGTCGTCAAGTCGGCGGGCTTCGACTCCGACGTGTTCAGCGGCACGGCGCGGGTTTTCGACCGGGAACGCGCGGCGATGGACGCGCTCGAGGACGGCACGATCGCGGCGGGCGACGTGGTCGTCATCCGGTACGAGGGACCGAAAGGCGGTCCAGGGATGCGCGAGATGCTCGCCATCACCGCGGCGATCAAGGGGGCGGGCCTGGGCAAGGACGTTTTGCTGCTCACCGACGGACGGTTCTCCGGCGGCACCACCGGCCTGTGTGTCGGACACGTCGCCCCCGAGGCCGTGGACGGCGGACCGATCGCTTTCGTGCGCGACGGCGACCCCATCCGGCTCGACGTCGCCGCGGGCACCCTGGACCTGCTGGTCGACGCCGACGAACTCGCGCGCCGCCGGGAAGGCTGGGCACCACTGCCGCCTCGCTACACCCGCGGCGTCTTGGCCAAGTACACGAAACTGGTCGGCTCGGCCTCGATCGGTGCCGTCTGCGGCTGACGGCCGCGCGACTCTGCGGTCGCAACCGCACAGATCCGAGGGTTTGCAGCCGCACCGCTGAGCGAGCCTGTGGTACCGCTCGACGGCTTCGCCACCGCTGTCGTCGATTTCTGACGCAGAGCACCGGTTGTGGGCCGCGCGGCGGAATCGCCGCGCGGCCACTCGGATCTATTTCTCGGCGGCTCGGGCGATCAGCTCGGCCACCACATCCGGCGCGGACACCGAGACCGCGTGCGAGGCCGCGACCTCGACGACATCGGCGCCCGCCCGCTGCGCCATGAACCGCTGCGCTTCCACCGGAATGTTCTTGTCCTCGCTGGTGAGCAGCGCGAACGACCGGATGTCCCGCCACGCGGTGGCGGTCGCGGGCTGTTGCAGGGCGTCGAGGGCGACCGGCCGCTGGGTCGCGGCCATCAGCTCGCCGGTGGCGGCGGGCACGTCGGCGGCGAACTGCCGGTGGAATTCGTCCTGGCGGATGTAGAGCTCGGTACCGGTGCCTCCGTCCGGAAGCGGGTAGGCCGCGGCCCGGGTGGTCGGCCCGAGCGTCGATCCGGGGAACTTGTCGGTCAATTGCAATGCGCTCTCGCCTTCGTCGGGAATGAACGCGGCGATATAGACGAGCGCTTCGACATTGCTCTTCCCGGCGGCGGCAACCGTGATGACGCTCCCGCCGTAGGAATGGCCGACCAGAACGCACGGCCCTTCCACGCTGTCGAGGACCGAGGCCACATAGGCGGCGTCACTGTCGAGGCCGCGCAGCGGATTGGCGGCCGCGATCACGGAGCGCCCTTCTGCGCGCAACCGTTCGACGACCCCGTTCCAGCTGGAGGAGTCGGCGAAGGCGCCGTGGACAAGGACGATGGTCGGACTGGTGGGCTCGGTGCTCACGAGGGTGATTCCTCCGAATCGGATCGTCGGGTACGGATCAGGCGGGGTACAGGGCGGATCGCAACGTCGCGACGGCCTGCGCCACCGCCGCCTTGGCGGCATGGGTGTCGTGCAGCGAGTTGACCATCACGAAGTCGTGCACGATCCCGCCGTAGCGCACCTGGGTGACCGGCACGCCCGCGGCGCGCAACTTGCCCGCGAAGGCTTCGCCCTCGTCGCGCAGCACATCGGCCTCGGCGGTGATGACCAGCGCGGGCGGCAGCCCGGCCAGTTGCTCGGTGGTCGCGCGCAGCGGGGACGCCGTGATCTGCGCGCGCTCGTCCGCGCTGGTGGTGTACTGATCCCAGAACCACTTCATGCCCTCGCGGGTGAGGAAGTACCCTTCGGCGAACTGCTGGTAGGAGCCGGTGTCGAAGTTGGCGTCGGTCACCGGGTAGAACAGCACCTGCTGGACGAAGGAGACGTCGCCGCGTTCCTTTGCCATCAGGGTCAGCGCGATGGCCATGTTGCCGCCGACCGAGTCGCCCGCGATCGCGATGCGGGAGGTGTCGAGGTTCTTCTCGGCGCCGTGGGTGGTGACCCATTGGGCGACGCGGTAGGACTGCTCGTTGGCCACCGGGTAGCGCACGTCCGGGGACCGGTCGTATTCGGGGAACACGACGGCCGCGTTCGTGCCGACCGCGAGATCGCGCACCAGGCGGTCGTGGGTGTGCGCGTCGCCGAACACCCATCCCGCGCCGTGTGTGTAGACGATCACCGGCAGTGTCCCGGTAGCGCCCTGGGGCTTGACGATCCGAACTCGCACCGAGCCGGTCGGCCCGCCCTCGACGGTGATCCACTCCTCGTCGATCTCGGGCTTGAAGATCGGCGAGTCCTGCACGCCGTCGACCGCTTTGCGGCCCTCTTCGGGCGGGAGCTGGTAGAGGAACGGCGGCTGTGAGGTCGCGTCGACGAACTCCTGCGCCGCCGGTTCGAGCGAGATGCCCAGCGGATTTCCTGACATGATCGTGCCTCTCTGATAGTGGTGGAACTGCGATGGCTCAGGCCGACGCGGCGATCGCGTCGGTGATGACGGCCGCGACTTCGCCGGGGTGGGTCTGCATGACCAGGTGTGGCCCGTCGATCTCCACGACCGCGCGGAATCCGGCTCGCCGGTAGCCGAATCGTTCGACCTCCGGGTTGATGGTGCGGTCGGCGCTGGACACGATGCCCCAGGCCGGTTTGGTCTTCCACGCGGCCGCCGAGGCGGGCTCGTTGAACGCGATCGCCGACAGCGGGCGCTGCGAGACCGCGAGCACCGCGGCCTTCGCCGGGTCGAGGCCCGCGGCGAAAACCTTGGGGAAAGCGCCGATCTCGACCGAGACGTCCGTGCCCGGCTCGGCGCCCTCGATCGGGTACGGCGCGTAGACGAGATTGGCCGCCAGGTCGGAATCCGGGAACTCGCCCTGCAACCGGCCGAGGCTCTCGCCCTCCTCGAGGGCGTAGCCGGACACGTAGACCAAGCCCACGACATTGTCGGCGACGCCGGCGACGGTGATGACGGCCCCACCGTAGGAGTGCCCGGCAAGCAGCACGGGGCCGTCGATCTGCTCGACGAACGACCTGATGTAGGCCGCGTCCGCCGCGAGGCTGCGATTGAACACCGGAGGAACCAGGACGCGATGGCCCTGAGCGAGCAGCCGTTCGGTGACCGGGGACCAGCTCGAGGCGTCGGCGAAAGCGCCGTGCACCAGGACGATGGTCGGACTTGCCGGGGCGGGCATAGCGTTCCTTTCTCCAGCGCTCGACGAGTGGCGCTGTGACCGACCCAGTCTCGGCCGGACACCCCTCCGCGCGCCCCTCCGCACGGGCCACAAATGCCTCCGATCAGGACACGGCCTGCACCATCATCGGCTCCGCCCGCGCGGTCGACCGGAAGCGCTGCTGATATTTGCTCGGGGAGACGCCCAGACGCGCGACGAACGCGCGGCGCAATGCCTCGCTGGTGCCGTATCCCGCGGCCATCGCGGCCTCCGTCACGCTGTACCCCGCGTGCAGCATGTCCCGCGCCGTGCCGAAACGGATGAACGCGACGTACTCCGCGGGGGAGCGTTCGAGTTCCGCCCGGAACAGCCGGGTCAGATGCCGGACGCTGACCCGCGCGTGGGCGGCCAGGGTCTGCACGGTGTGCGGGTAGGTCGGGTCCGCGCAGATCAAGTCCACGACTCGACGGACCAGCGGGCTGCGCGGCACCGGTCCGCTCAGCGACGCGGAGAACTGGGATTGCCCGCCCGCGCGCTGCATGTAGACCACCAGCGCCTGCGCCACGTTCCGCGCGATGTCGGCGCCGTGGTCCTCTTCGACGAGGGCCAGTGCGAGATCGACGCCGGCGGCGACCCCGGCCGAGCTGTAGAGGTTGCCGTCCCGCACGAAGATGGCGTCCGGGTCCACCTCGATGGACGGGTAGCGCCGCGCGAGGTCGGTCGCGAATTTCCAGTGCGTGCTCGCGCGTCTGCCGTCGAACAGGCCCAGCTCGGCCAGCACGAACGCGCCACTGCAGATGGACGCCAACCGCCGCGTGTTGCAGGCCAGGTGCCGCGCGGCCGCCAGCACCGCAGGCGTCACGAATTTGCCCGGCGGCAGCTCGCTTCCCGGAATCACCACCGTGTCGAAACGGCCCGCGTCGGCGGCCGCGCAGCTCACCTCGACCCGCGCGCCGATCGAGGTCTGTGCGTCCTTGCCGTCGGCCGAGACCAGGACCACCTCGTACCCCGCCACCGATTGATTCGCCTCGACGAACACTTCCGCGGGCCCGACGAAGTCGAGCATCTTCACGCCGTCGAAGACCAGGATGCCTACCCGTTTGCTGGACGAGGCGGCGAAGTTGTGGGACATGTCAACAGTATTGTGGAGGCGAGCCTCCAGAACAAGTGATGTGCCGGACCTCGCACACCGATTGGTACGGTGAGCGCATGGGACGGCCCCGACAGTTCGACGAATCGAGGCTGCTCGACGCCGCGACCGAGCTGTTCTGGTCGAAGGGTTTCGACAGCACGTCGGTGGAAGACGTCTCGGTGGCGACCGGTGTCGGCAACGGAAGTATCTACGCCGCCTACGGCAGCAAGCGCGGCCTGTTCCTGGCGGCGTTCGAACGCTATTGCGAGCGCCGTGCGCGTCTGGTCCGCGAGGCCATCGGCTCGGCGGGCGGTTCCGCGCGCTCCGCGGTGCGCGCGCTGTACCAGGCGATCATCGAGGACTGTGCCGCGCAGCCGGACCGGCGCGGGTGTCTGATGATCAACAGCATCGCCCAGCTCGCCACCCGTATCCCCGAAGTCGCCACCATCGGGACCCGGACCACCACGGACATGGAGCGCGGCGTCGCCGACCGGCTGCGACCCGCCATGCACGACGCCGGAGCCGGCGACGAAGCCATGCTCTCGGCCGTCAGCGCCAATGTCGTGATGGTCGCCCAAGGTTTGATCCAATTGAGCCGCCTGGGTTTTTCCTCGCAGCGCTTGCACGAGATCGCCGACGTGTCGAGTGCGGCACTGCCGCAGGCATGGGCCGACCAGCCGGTCCGCTGACCGGCGTCAGCGCCGACCGTCATCCGACGCGCACGCCGCTACGGACCGTGCGAACGTCGCATGCCTGCCGGTGCGGGGTCAGGGGAGCATGCCGGCCGCCCGGCCGTTCGTGACGCGGAGCAGGTCCAGTTTCCCCGCGTCGTCGCTTCCGGCCGCCGCCGTGTAGGTGACCATGCGGAGGTCGGCGCCCGGAACGACGAGAACGTCGCAGTCGAGGGTGATGTCGCCGACCTCGGGGTGCCGGATCGTCTTCCGGTCGGACGTGTGCTGGGACGCGGTCGCCGTCGTCCAGAGTCGCGCGAAAGCGCCGGACGCGGTGCGAAGATCCCGCACGAGGCGATCGAGCCCGGCGTCGGCGGGATAGCGTGATACCGCGTCCTTCAGATCGGCGACGATCGACGCGGGAAACTCGCCGTCCGCGCGGTCGGACCGGAAGGGACGGACCGAGGCGCGCGCCGCGCCGGCACCGAAAACGGCACGCGCGAGGTTGCGCTCGGTGGCGGGGACCGTCGAGGGGTCGCCGTGCAGGGCGCTCCACATGCCGTTCCACCATACGAGCGTCCAGTCGGCGGCGAACACCCCGATCGGGACGTCGCCGAGACGCGCGGTGAGCCGTTGGATGCCAGGAGGCACGTGCGTGGCGATCGTCCCGTCCTGCGGCGGCAGCAGCCCGGCCGTGCGGTACAGCTCGTCGCGCTCGCTCCGGGACAACTGCAGAGCCCGCGCGAGAGCGCCGACCACCTGCGCCGACGGATTGCGTGCACGACCCTGCTCCAGGCGCAGGACGTAGTCGACCGACAGCCCGGCGAGCTGCGCGAGCTCCTCACGGCGCAGTCCAGGGGCACGGCGGCCGCGCGTCACCGGAAAACCGGCGTCGGCGGGCGAGAGGCGGTCGCGCCAGGCGTGCAGCAGCGCGCCGAAATCGGAACGAGAACGAGCCACGCCCCCATTCTGGCTGCCGCGCGCCGCCGCAGCCTGGGTACCGGCAGTCCTGGTGACGCGCACGGCACTGGCTGCCGGCAGCCAGTGCGACGACCATCGAAGACGACCGATCGGGCCCACACAGTGCAGGAGGTCCCATGCCGTCGAGCATCGTGATGACGGGGGCGAGCCGCGGTATCGGCCGCGTCGCCGCGGAGCGCATCCTCCGCGCGTCGCCGCAGGCGCATCTCGTCGTCGCCGCTCGTGGCTCCACCGGCGCACGACTGGCCGCCGAACTGGGCGCGGGCGGGCGCTCGGTGTCGCACGTCGAGGTGGACCTCGGCGCACCGGACAGCGTGCGGTCGGCCGCGGCCGAGATCCGCGGCAGGCTCGACCGGGACGAGCTGCCGCCGCTGCAAGGCTTCGTGGGCAACGCGGGAATGCAGTACACGAACGCGCTCACCGAGGGACCCGGCGGATTCGAGTCCACCTTCGCCGTCAACGTGCTCGCCAACCATCTGCTCATCCGGCTGCTCGAAGACCGCTTCGACCCACCGGCCCGGATCGTGATCACCGTGAGCGACACCCACTTCGGCGACTTGCGGCACAACTTGGGTATGGTCCCCGGTCCGGTCTGGCGGCCCCCGGACGTCCTCGCCCGCCCCGGCGCGTTTCCCGAGCCGCGCACCACCGCCGCCGGACGCACCGCGTACTCGACGAGCAAACTCGCCGCCATCTACCTCGTGCACGAGTACGCGCGCCGCCTGCGAGCCGGGATCGATGTCATCGGTTTCAACCCGGGGTTCGTCCCCGGGACCGGCCTCGCCCGCCACGCGGGTCCGGCGTCCCGGTTCGCGATGCGCCGCATCCTGCCTGCGCTCACCCTGACGCCGTTCGCGACCGGCCGCGTGACCGCCGGGCGCCACCTCGCCGACGTCGTCGTCGGCGCCACCGCCGCGCCGACCGGCGCCTACGTCGACCGCGGCCGGGTGGCCCGCTCGTCGGAGGAGTCGTACGACCCGCGGCGCGAAGCCGAACTCTGGGACGCATTGGAGCGTTTCATCGCGCCCTACGCCCTCTGATCGGAGAACGCCGCGCCGGGCCGACACGTCGTCCGCGTGGTGGAGTCACGTGGGCGTCGTCCCCGACACGTTCACAGGGGATTTCCGCGCGAGTGCCGACGGGGCCCGGCGATCTTCAGCCAGGAATTCGAGAAGTCGATGACCGATCCGGCCGAAGAAGTGAATCTCGACATCTCGGGGAAGATCCGCCTGACCTTGTTCGACGCTCGGCGCTCGCAGGACGCGAAGAACGCGTGGGGTCGTCCCCGGGTTCATTGCTCCGCACCGCCCGGACGGAAACGTTAATTTCGAACGGGTGTCTCGCCACCGTTCTCAGAGGTAGGGGAAGCAGTCGATATCGCGGTGCGTGAAGCAGGGCTGCTCGACCGGTCGCAGCCAGCGGGCCGGGACGCGGAGTGGTTCGACCTCGGGCAGGCGAACCGGCCGGTCCTCACCGTCGAACAAGGTCCCGCGTACTCGGAACACGCCGACCGGCAAACCGAGATCCTGGGCTTGTTCGGGGGTCAGCACGACGGCGATGCGCGAGTTGGCGGTGATCCGCAAGCCTTCGACGGTGATCGGATCGCTGGTCTGATCGATATCGGTGACGGTGAGCCGGAACCGGCCGCCGCGCAGCCAGGACCACGCCCAAGTGAGGGAGCCCGGCTGGTCGCAGTCGGGGTACCGACTGCGTGGCAGGCGCTGCGGGACCAGCACCATATAGGTGCACCCGACCTCGATATCGCGGGTCCGCATACCTTTCAGCGTGACCGCGGCACCGGCTCCTCGCAAGGAAACCGGCAAATCATGCGCGCTACCTCGGGGTGGAGCCGAAGGTCGCTTTGCCGCCGATCCGTCCGATGGCGGAGTTCCGCAGGAGCGATCGGGCCGCCTTCCATCGGGTCAGCACGGGCGCGAGAGGACGGGGGTCGACGCCGTCGAGAGCCTCGGTGAGCAGGCGGATGGGCTCGGCGCACGAGTCGTAGCGCGCACCGGGTTCCTTGGCGAGCGACCGATGCAGGATCACGTCGACCTCGGGCGGGATCCAGCGGTGACGGGCGGCCAGCCGAGGGGGCGATTCGTGCAGCTGCGCCTCGGCGGTGGCCATGAGGTTCGCCCGGGAGAACGGCGTGTGGCCGGTGAGCAGCTCGACGGCCGAACATGCCAGCGCGTACTGGTCGGTCGCCGGGGACACTGTGTCCGCTCGCAGCAGTTCCGGCGCGGCGTAGGGCACCGATACGACGACGAACCCGTGGCTGGCCAACGGCGGCTCGGGCCGATGCAGCCATCGGGCCGAATCGAAATCGGAGATCTTAACCGTCGCCGGTTCGTCCGTCCCGACCAGGACGTTCGCCGGTTTCACGTCGAGATGGACAACTCCGTTGGCGTGCGCGAAGTCCAACCCCGCCGCGACGTGGGTCAGCACGTGGAGCACCTGCCGCAGGTCCGGGCGCCGACGCGGCACCGGCACCAATGTGGACACCGTCGCGCCGGCCACGTACTCGTGGGCCGACCACAACCTGCCGTCGGTTTCACCGTGCGTGTACATCCGCACGATGTCGGGGTGCCGCAACGCCGACAAGATGTCGAACTCGTGCACGAATCGAGCCCGCGCCTCGGGCGACCGGCTGTCCTCCGGTCCCAGGATCTTCAGTGACACCGGTCGCGACCATTCCGGGTCTTCGGCCAGGTACACCTCGCTGCTTCCCCCGTGTCCCAGCCGGTCTCGCACGACGAATCCCGCAAACTGGTCACCTGGTTCGAGCGGCACCGCCCCACCATAGTGCGCCGACCTCGGCCGTACGCCGCGGTTCGCCCTCGTTGTGCCCAACGGCACTGCGTCCTCGGGAGGCGGATGACGCGCGTCCTCGGAGGACGGGCAGCCCGCCGGCCTGACGGTTGTGACACGTCAGGCCGGCGGGCGGAGTCGTTCGAGCGTCAGACGAGGGTGACCTTCAAGGTGTAGCCGGCCGCCCCGCCGTCGGCGGAGGAGACGACGATCTGGTAGTCCATGCCGTCGGCGACGAGGTCGGCGTGCGGAACCTCGTTCGCGACCTGCGGCCCGATCAGCGGGGCCACCGACACGCGGGCGTTGCCGCTCACGTCGAAGCTCAGGTGCTGCCCCGGCGCCGTGGCGATGGAGTAGCTGTCGGACTTGCCCTGCGCGACGTTGCCGGTGGCTTCGGTGCTGTTCTGGCCGGGAGCGATCTGCAGGCGTTGCACCACGCCGGGAACACCGGGAATGCCGGGTGCGGCCTGGGCCGTCGAGACCCCTCCGGCCGCGGTGAAGCTGACGACGGCGAGTACCGCGGGCACGGTACCCACCAACGAACGAAACAGTCGAGATGCGGTCATGGGCATCATCTTTCCTCAGCACGCCCGCGAGAACGCATGCGGCTGCGAAAAATCGATGGCCGGGTCGGCTGCTCGCGTCGTCTTCGCCGAATTCTGTCGGTGCCCTATGCCACACTGACGATGTAGTCGCCTGGCCAGAGGAGAACGAATTGGCCGCCATTGATGACCGCCCCGTGGTGAGACTGGTCGCGCACTGCCGTCGTTGTCACGGTTGGTTGCTGTCCCCGCAATCGGTCGCCGAGGGGATCGGGCCGACGTGCGCGATTCGGGAGCGCGCGGAGCAGCGCGCCGAATCCGCACGGGTCCCGCAGGAACTGACGCTGTTCGACGTCGCGGCATGAACTGAGATCAGACCGGAGATCATGTTGTCGCGACGATGATCTGCTCTGATTCCGCCGGTCGCAGGCCATCGGTGCGGTCGGCGAAGTAGCGGGCGGTCAGCTCGGCCGCAGAGATGTGCCGGGCGGCGGCGAACCCGGCGTCCTTGGCCAGCCGCACCATCTCGTCGGGACGGAAGAAGCTGAGGAACGGGGTGCCGGAGCGGCGGGCGCCTTCTTCGGCGAACCGGCGCATGCGCTGTTCGTCGGGATCGACGAGTTCGAGCGGCAGCAGGAATGTGGTGGCCAGGGTGGAACCCGGCGCGAGTGCCGACAGTTGCCGCAGCGTCGCGATGTTCGCCTCGCGGGTCAGGTACATCGAGACACCGGCGGAGGCGACCAACGCCGGGCGAGTGGGGTCGAAACCGGCTTCGATCAACCGCTGCCACCATGCGTCCACCTCGAAGTCGACCGGCACCAACCGCAGCCAGGGCGGTAGGTCGAAGCCGAGTTCGCTGAGCCGCTGACGTTTCCATGCCTGCGGGCCGGGCTGGTCGACCTCGAAGACGGTGAATCGTGCGGCGAGGTCGGGCCTGCGTTGCGCGAAGGTGTCCAGTCCCGCGCCGAGTACGACGTACTGATCCACGCCGCGCTCGGCCTGCTCGGCGAGGAGATCCTCGAGAAACCTCGCGCGGGAGACTATTCCGGCGCGCATCGGTGCGGTGTTGCGCGGTTCCATGTCCGGGCGCTCCCGCCAGCCGTCCTCGGGAGCGGCCAGGCGCAGGCCGACGCGATCGTCGAATACGTGCGGGGGCGCGTCGTCCAGGACGTGTATCGCGCGCCACAGTGCTACCCGTACCGCGGTGTTGTCCGGGGTGATGGTCTCGTGTGCCACTGCTTACTCCTTGCCCGGTGCCTGCAGGCTCCACGACCGTCCGTCCGGGTCTCGGACGGTCATCTCCTGGGTCCCGTAGTGGGTCGGCTCGAAGCCGGTGGCGATCTCGACGCCCTCGCCCGGACGTTCCTCGGAGCTCGCCACCTTCAGCACCAGCTGGGTGCAGGCGGGCTTCGTCGCGGGGACCTCGGCGACGAACACGTAGGGGCCGTCGCCGTTGCGGAACTGGCCGGAGTGGTGGTCGGTCTCGAATTCGACCGTGAATCCCAACCCCTGCAGGAACTTTGCCATCCGGCCCCAGTTGTGGGTCTCCAGGAACACGGCCTCGATGCCCTCGGTGGTCATAGTCGATCCTCTCCTGACGGTGCGTTCGATCGGTCGTCCAGGTAGGCGCGCAGCGCGGCGGTCACCAGCGCCGACAACGACATCTCCGACTCGATCGCGCGCAATTTGACCTGCTTGATCAGTTCGATCGGCAGGTAGACGTTGAACTGCTTGACTTCCTCGCCCACCGGGCAATGCTAGCAAGCTAGTATGCTAGCCGCCAGGGCTTCGCTGGGAATACTCGGGAACGTACGGATAACGGGGGACCTGCTTTCACAACTTTTAGTTGTTGAGTTCGGCCGATACGTTGTTGGTGTCAGCGCCACCGATCGGCTTCAATCCCCTGACCACACAACATGGTTCAGGCGTGGAAGCGGGTGTCGGGTATGGGCGGTGCCAACCTCGGAAGGTCGTTCGGATGGTTGTGGGCGGCCTACGCCGTCAGCGCCTACGGGACCGGACTCGGGTTCGGGGCGTTCACGGTCGTCGCCATCACGGCGCTGAACGCCGGCTCGGCGGAGGTGGCGGTGCTGTCGTCCGCCGGGTTGGCGATGGGGGCGCTGCTGGCGGTTCCGCTCGGGCCGTGGATGGAGCCCCGCGCCAAGCGGCCGGTCATGATCGCCATGGACGTCGTCCGGTTCGCGGCGCTGGCGTCCGTACCGCTGGCCTACTGGCTGGGCGTGCTGACCTTCGCGCAACTTCTGCTGATCGCCATCGTCACCGCGGCGGCGAAGATCGCGTTCGCGGCCGCCAGTGGCGCCTACCTGAAGACCGTCGTCCCTGCCGACCGGCTTCTCCTGGCCACCAGTCGATTCGAGTCCACCACCTGGTCGGCCACCGTCGTCGGACCGCCCGTGGGAGGCGCCGCCATCGGGCTGCTGGGGCCGGTGGCCACCGTTGCCGTGGACGCGGCGAGCTACCTCTTTTCGGCGCTCGCTTTGACCGTCATCCGAGAGCCGGAGCGGCCACCGAGCCCGCGGACGACCCGGACGCGCCGCTGGGGCGACCTCGTCGAAGGATGGCACTACATCCTGACCCACCACACGCTGCGGCGACTGTTCTTCAACACCGTGCTGGTCAACGGACTGATCATGGCCGCGGAGCCGCTGCTGTCGGTGCTGATGCTCGCCGAACTGCGGTTCCCCGTCTGGGCGTACGGGCTGGCGTTCGCCGTTCCCTGTATCGGCGGCCTCGTCGGGTCACGACTCGCCCGCCGGGTCGTTTCCCGCTACGGCGAGCAAGCGGTGCTGCGCGTCTTCGGCGCACTTCGAGCCTGCTGGCCCCTCGGTCTCGCGTTCATCCAGCCGGGCGTGACCGGGCTCGTGATCGTGATGGTGACCGAATTCGGGCTGATCCTCTGCTTGAGCCTTTTCAATTCCGTCTTCGCCGCCTATCGGTTGCGCAACACCGATGCCGACCGCCACGCCCGGGTGCTCGCCGCCTGGTCGATCACCAGCAGCATCGGCATCGCCGTACTCACCCTGTCGTGGGGTCTGCTGGCCCGACTCACCGGCCTCCGTGCGGCGATAGCCCTGGCCGGGCTGTTGCTCCTGGCCACACCGCTTCTGCTGCCACGGCGTGCCGGCACGTCCTCATCCGGCTTGCGGGAGGGCGGCGGGATCGTCCAGCGCACTGATGAGGGGGGTGAGTCTTCGCAGCTCTTCCAGATGCGTGGCGCCGAGTAGGGCCAGCGTCTCCTTGCCCGCCTCGGTGAGCGTGAGATGGACGACGCGGCGGTCGTTGCCCTGCCCCCGCGTGCGGGCGACAAGGCCGAGTTGCTCGGTGCGATCGATCAGTTGCACCACGCTGTGGTGGCGGGCGCACAGATATCCGGCGATCTCTCCGACGCTGGGCCCGTCCGGATCCGCGTGCGCTCGGATCGCCAGCAGCAGCTGATGCTGCGTGTCGGTGAGCCCGACTTCGGCTGCCCGGCGCTCACTCCAGCGCAGGAGCTGCCGAAGGCCGCTCCGGAACGCCAGCAGCCTCGCGTACTCCTGGTCGGTGAGGTGGGCAGGCGAGGGCATCGACCCTTCCATCATGGAGTGATAGTATCACGGCATGACATATGAGTGAGTGGCGACTACCCGGGCCGCGTTCCGCGACCGAGCACAGGCCGTCCGGCTCGAGAGCCTCGATTCGCCACTACGTCCAAAGGTGGTGGAGAACATGAGTAGTGAAACCATGATGAGTCGGCATCCCGACATCGTGGAGTTGCGGGAGAAGTACGAGCGCGCTTCGGAAGCGCCGGACGCGCAGGCGGTCACCGGACTGTTGTTCTTGACCGGGCTGTATATCGCGATCTCCCCGTGGGTTGTCGGATTCAACGGGTTCTCGACCTTGACCGTCAACAACCTCGTCTGCGGTATCGCTCTGGCGATGCTGGCCCTCGGATTCGCCTCGGTGTACGGGCGGACGCACGGCATCGTCTGGGCCGCACCACTGATCGGCCTCTGGACGATCGTGTCCCCGTGGGTGGTCAGCGGTAACGTCGACACCACATCGACGATCTGGAACAACGTCGTCGCCGGCGCGCTCGCGCTGCTGCTCGGCCTCGGCTCGATGGTCCTCGGGATGAGCCGCACCGGACGACTCACCGGCGAGGCGCCCGGCGCAGAGGACACTCGAATCCGGCGGCCGTCCGGACTGGGGCCGGAGACTACTACGCGGTGAAACGAAGTCGTATCGGTATCGGCGTGGCGTGGCGTCGCGCCGATCGCCCGGCCGCCGACGAAGCCGTAGCCGGTCGCGGCGGTGCGCGGGCGCGGTGACCGGCACGGCGAACAAGACCGCCCGTAATGAAAGTTCCTCTTCGGGACGCCGTTCGCTCCCGCTAAGATGAGCGACGCTCAGTTTTGGTTGCGGGGCGGGAGGTGTGGTGCCGCCGAAGGCTGTCGGCCAACGTCGTCGTCCGACTCAGGAGCGGGCAAAGGCGACGCGGGAGCACATTCTGGATACGGCCGCGCGGTTGTTCGGGGAGCGCGGTATCGCCGATACCTCGACGAACCGGATCGCGGCGGAGGCCGGTGTCAGCATCGGCACGGTCTACCGGTATTTCGCGGATCGGGCGGTTCTGGTGGACGAGCTGCTCGAGCGGTTACTCGAAACGGTGGAGCGGCGCTTCACCCAGCGCGTGTTCGATCTGTCGGGCAAACCCGTCCGGCAGATCGTCACCGACATCCTGGAGGTCATCAGTGAGGAGTTGGTGGCCAATGCGAAGTTGGTGCGCGCGCTGGTGGCGGGAGTGCAGTTCTACAGCAGCGGGATTCCCGAATTCGAGCCGCGGCTTCGCCTGCTGGTCAAGGTGTTGCTGATCCAGGTGCTCGGCCCGGGTGACGATCACCGCTACGACGTGATGACGTTCGTCATCATCAACACCGGCTTCGCGGCAGTGTTGCGCGCGTCGGCACTCGAGGTCGACAGTGGAGCGCGCAGGGAGGCGATCGAGATGACCGGGCGCATGATCGGGGCATGGATGGAGGCCGAGGTGGGCGCCGCGGCGGTGTGAATCCCGCACGGCAAAAGTGAGCACCTGACCATGTATGTGGGGGCGGGGAGCTTCCCAAATCGAACACCAGCTCACGATCTTTCCTGGTCAGCACCCTTTGCGGCGGGCGTAAGAAGGGGGCCCGAAGGGGAGTAGTAGCTGAGTTGTCGTGCGGTTTACCGTTTGTGACGGAGCGGACAGCAGTGGTGCTGCGGACGCTGGAGGTCGGGCGCTTCTCCGTAGCGAGCGGCGAATCCGACGCCACCGTGGCTCGACGGCGACGAGGAGGTCACCCGTGACGATCGGCAGAATCGCCCACTTCGCACCGGATACGGCGCGGCCGGTGCGGTCACCTTTACGCGACACCGACGCATGGACCAGAAAGATCGTCGGACACCTGAGGGATTCCGCCGTGCTACCGGGTGGCCCAGCCGACGCGACGATCCCGGTGGTGGTCCGGATGTGCTTGGAATGGGCGAGTCAGCGGGTGGGCGAGCCGGCCTCGGCCGACCGCACCGAGGGGCTGCTGAACGCGGCAGCGGGGTGGGCTCGGCAAGGCATCTCCATCGACGCGATCCTTCATGCGGTTCATGTGGGATTCAAGTTCGGGCTGGAGATGTTGTTCGCCGAGAAGGACGCCGCGGATCGCGTAGACATAGTCTCCGGCACTGCCACCACGCTCGAATTGCTGAGTCTGGTCACCGCGACGATCGGCAAAGCCTATGCGCGGGAATGCAAAGCCGGTGCGGCCGAGGATCGAACCGCGGTACTCACCCTGACCTCCGCGCTGCTGGGCGGCCATGCGACCTCCGCGATGGCGCGTGAATGCGGCATACCGATCGCGGACACCTACATGGTGCTCGCCGTGGCGGTTCCGGCGCATCCCGACGAAAGTCTTCCCCAGCTCGACGGCCAAGTCGTCGCGCGGCGCAAACTTCGCCGCCTGCAGTCCAGCCTCGCCGATCTGTTCGACGGCCAAGCCCTGTCGCTGCTGTCGGTGGACGGAGGAACGATCCTCATTCCCGCCACCCGGTCCGGCGCCCCCGATCTGGACGCCGTGGTCGCCGAACTCTCGCATGCAGCGCGCGTGCCGATCACCGCCACCGTCGTCCCCGCCGAACCGCACCAGGTCGCCGCCGCCGCTGTGCAAGCCCACGAGTTGCTCGACACCGTGGAGCAACTCGGACGCGGACCCGGCGTGCACAGGTTCACCGAGTTGGCGCTCCAATATCAGCTGACCCGGCCCGGCATCGGACGCGACGTACTCGGCACCCAGCTCGCGCCGCTGATGGATTATCCGGACTTGGTGGAGACGCTGCGGATACACATCGGCAACGAATTGAATCGCCAGCGCACAGCTCGGCGGCTGAATGTCCATCCGAACACGGTCGATTACCGGCTACGACGAATCGCAGAACTCACCGGCCTCGATCCCTCCGACGCACGAGGACTCTGGTACCTGCACTCGGCACTGATCATCTGGACCAACGGCGGCGCCGAACGGCCGCGAGCCGAGACCCGGCGAACGGCCGCGCGCTAGTGCCCGGCCGCTGTGCACTCGACAACTGACGCCGGAGTGCGAACAATCTCCGCTCGTGTGACATACGCCGCGGATGCTCATGGAGGTGCATGCGGTGACAGATCGAGTGCCCAAAGGGCGTTTGGCCCGGGGTGGCCGGCTGGGCCGGCTGGCTGCGGGACAAGCCGTCCGTGGTGTCGGAAATCGGTTGTCGATGGTCGGCAGAACCGAGGAAGCCCGCCGGGTACTCGCCGAACGGTCCACCCTGACGACGGCGCAGCAGCTCGTCACGGTGCTCGGCAGTATGAAGGGCGCGGCGATGAAGCTGGGCCAGATGTTGTCGGTGCTGGACGTCGACCTGATCCCGCCGACGCATCGCGAACTGTTCCGGACCAAGCTCGCCGAATTGTGCGACCGGGCCCCGACTGTGCCGTTCGCGGCGATGCTGAAGGTCATCGAGGACGATCTCGGGCCACCGGCGCGAATCTTCGCCGATTTCGACGAGACACCGATCGCGGCGGCGTCGATCGGGCAGGTGTACCGGGCACGGCTGCACGACGGGCGCGCGGTGGCCGTCAAGGTCCAATACCCGGGCGTGGACGAGGCCATCCACGCGGACATGCGCAATCTGGAAGTGCTCAGCAAGCTCTGGAAATCCATCCTCCCGAGCGCGGCCGACAGCGCCGTGCTCGAGGAGATCGCCCGCAACATCGGAAACGAACTCGACTATCCGCGCGAAGCCAGGACCCAGCACCGGGTGGCTTCGCGCTACCGCGGCCATCCGTTCATCATGGTGCCCGACAGCATCCGAGAGCACTGCACGAGACACGTTCTGGTCACGGAGTTCGTCGAGGGCAGGACTTTTCCGCAGATGCAGGCGCTGCCCGAAGTCGAGCGCGATCGGCTCGGGGAGTTGATCTACCGCTTCTACATCAGTTCGCTGTTCTGCGACTACGAGTTCTGCGGTGATCCGCACCCCGGCAACATCCTGCTCGCGGACGACGGCCGACTGGCATTCGTCGATTTCGGGCTCTACGACCGCATGGATCCCGCGCATGTCGATTTCGAGCGCGCGTGCCTGCGGGCGGCCGGGGAACACCGCGCCGAGGACCTGTACGAGGCGTGGGTGGGACGCGGCATCATCGACCCGGAAGCGGGCGTCAGCACACAGGAATGCCTCGACTACGTGTGGGCCGCGGCGGGCTGGCATCTGCTGGACGAGCAGATCACCATCACTCCCGACGTCGCCACCGGCGCCATGATCCTCGCGGTCGATCCGCGAGCCGCCGAATTCCGCGGTATGCGGCATCAATCGCTGCCCCCGGAGCACGTCTTCTCCCGCCGCGCGGACCTGTTCACCTTCGCCGTGCTCGGCCGATTGCGGGTGACCAACAATTGGCATCGCCTCGCCCGCGAGTGGCTCTACCACGAGCCCCCGGCTACCCGGATCGGACTGGCGATAGCCGAGTGGCGCGAGCACCGGTGAACGTCTTGTCGCCGCAGGCGCCCACCACGATCACGGCAGCATCGAACGTGGTCTGACCGCGGCGATCTCGCGCCGCGAGCGTAGGCCGAGTTTGGTCAGGATGCTGGACACATGGGATTGGATCGTGCGGCGCGACAGGAACATCTGCGCTGCGATATCGGAATCGGAGCAGCCCTCGGTCACCAGCGCGGCGACCTTGCGCTCGGTCTGCGTCAGCGCGGCCCAGCCGGTCTTGGGGCGGTTGCGCGGACCGCGCACGCCCAGTCGGATGCCGTGGGGCCCCACGCGTGCGGCCGCACGGGCGCTATCCCACGACGCGCCCAGACGGCCGTAGATTCCGATCGCCGTGTCCAGCGCGCGGCGGGCCTCGGCCTCTCGTCCCGAAGCGGCGAGCAGCACGGCGGCGTTCTCGTGCGCCTGCGCTTCGTACCAGGGCCACCCCGACCGCTGGAACGCGTCGGCGGCCGCCGCCAGACCTTGCGGATCGGCCGCCGCCAGACCTCGGCAGAGCAGGGCCGTTCCGGTGCGGCCCGCGGTCTGCTGCCGCGCCAGCAACTCGTCCGCGCCGGCGACCACCGTGCGCGCCGCAGCGTCGTCCCCGACCTCCGCGGCCAGCCGAGCGATGTCCGGGAAGATGTAGTGCAGGGTGGACGCGGTCAGGCCGTCGGCAAGCCGCTGATGGGCGTCGAGGAGTAGTTCCAGCGCTCGCTCCGGGCGGCCGCGGGCCTCGTGCGTCAGCGCCTGGACCCAGGGATGCAGCTGGGCGTAGCCGGCGCTGCCCAAGCGGTCGTCCGGCACGGGAATGTCCGCGGGGTCCGGCACGAACGTGCCGCGGTGGATGCCGATCAATGCCGCCAGGCAACGCGCGACGGGCGCGTACCCGAGGACGTCGGGGGCTTCCACGCTCGCCGCGCACTCGGCCAGCGCGTCGTCCCAGCGGCCGTCGAGCAGGTACAGTCGCGCTTTCGCGAGCAGGTTGGCGGACAGGTAGACGCCGTGCATCCGGCGGTTGTGCCCGATGGCCGTCTGCAGCGTCTGTTCGGCGTCGGCGAGCCGATCGAGTTCGATCAGGCAGTGCGCATACAGCACGTACGGATCGAACTGGTCCGATCCGGTGCCGTCTTCGAAGATCGTGAGGATCCGGGTGCTCAGATCCAGCGCCTCGTCCAGATAGCCCTGCGTGTAGCGCACCGCGCCCAGCGCCATGAGACCGTATCCGGTCGCGAGCGGGTTACCGGTGCTCCGTCCCATCGACACAGCCCGCCGACCGGCCGCCTCCGCCGCCTCGAAACGCTCGAGGAAGAAGTTGTCCAGTCCGCACATGCCCAGGAGCCGCCCCGCGTCCTCGGCGCGGAGATCCATGGTGGACAGCGCCGTCTCCGCGACCGCGACGGCGTCGGCCAACCGGCCCTGGGACTGGCAGGCCTGGACCAGCAGCCAGGTCAGTTCGGCATCGTGGTCGTATTCCGGTCGAGCGCGCAGGGCGGTGCGGACCACGGTTTCGGCCTCGGCGGCGCGGCCGTTCCACAGCAGCGCCCGGGTCCGCCAGCGGATCAGCGCGTTGCGTCCGGCGCCGTCGAGTCCGGTCGCGGCCGCGGCTCGGCTCAGCAGTTGCACCGCCAGCCCGGGCGCCCGCACGATCAGCTCGCCCGCGACGGCCAGCAGCCACTCCGAACTCCTCCGGTCCAGTTCGTGGCCGCTCGCCGACAGGTAGTACGCGACTCGTTCGATCGGCGCGTCGGTCGCTTGCAGGGCCTGCCCGGCCTTGCGCAGCAGATCCGAACGCAGTGAAGCGGGTAGCCGGCCTGCCAGCACATCGCGCACGAGGTCGTGGCGAAACACCAGCTCGGAATTCATTCGGGTGAGCAGCCCGCCGTCCACCGCCTCGGTGACTGCCCGCCAGACGTCCAGAAGTGGACTGTCCAGCACCGCCGCCAGTTCCCCGACATCGATGACGGGTCCCAGGGCAGCGGCCATCGGCAGCACGTCCCGCGCGCGACCCGACAGCAGCTCCAGCCGCTGGATGATCGCCTCCGACAGCGAGGCGGACGGGGGTTCGCCGGCGTCCGGCACCGCCGGAGCCGCGATTTCGGCGATCACCCCGATCGCCTCCGCACGCAGCAACGCGGCCACCATCTCGGTGATGTGGAGGGGATTTCCGCGCGCGCCGGCCACCATCCGCAGCAGCGCCGGGCCTGGGGAGGCACCGACCAGATGCCCCACGAGCCCAGCCGTGGCCGGCCCGGGCAGCGCGTCCAGCCGGATCATCGGGGCCTGCCGTTCCTCGAGATCGACCCTCAACGCGTCGAACGGCGGGGCCGACGGCAGCGGCCGGGTCGCGAGTACCAGCAGGAGCGGTTGCGCGTCGACGAGGGCACAGAGCCGCCGCAGTACCGCCAGGCTCGACGTGTCCGCCCAATGGATGTCGTCCACGATCAGCGCCACCGGAGCGACGGCACACCAAGCGTCCACGCGATCCACAATGGCTTCGGTGACGGCGAACTCGTGGGTCGCGGCGGCATCGCCCGCACGATCCGCACTGTGCCGCAGCGGGCGACCGGGATCCGGACCGCCGCACGGCGCGGTGCCCTCGACGGCGAGCCAGGAGCGCACCGCGGCGAACGGCACGTCGCGCTGCAATTCCCTGGCGGCGCCGGTGCGCACCCGCAGACCCGCTTCCGCGAAACGGGTCGCGGCTGCCTCGAGCAGTGCCGTCTTCCCGATGCCTGGCTCGCCCTCCACAAGCACCACCGCGCCCTGTCCCACGGCGACTCGGCGGGCCAGTGCCGCCAGGTGCTCGAGCTCGGCGTCTCGACCGAGGAACACTGTGGCGGCGGCCTTCTGCATGGGGGTGAGCTTAAGCATGTCCTGGCCGTGAGCGGTGGTGATGCCGGGACGGTACGGATATTCCGTTCCGGTTCGACGGATGTTCTCGGAGTCCAGCTGCCATACCGTCCCGAGGGCGTGCCCGATGACGTTCGGGCGGGCGCAGCAGTCGAATCCGGCAAGCAGAGGAGATACGCGTTGGCGTCCACAGCTTCCACTCCGGTACTGGAGATCGTGCGGGGGATCGCCCGCATAGGTGGTCACGTCACCAAGGAGACGCTGACGCGGCGTCGGGCCCGGAGCGCGAGCGATATCCCGGTGACCGCCCGTGAGGTGACCGTCGAATGGCTGACCGCCGTGCTGTGCGCGGACCACCCCGGCGCGGAAGTCGAATCGTTCGAGAACGAGGATGTGAGCGCGGGCACGTCCACCCGCTGGAAGCTCGGCGTGGCCTATAACGCCGCGGGCCGCGCGGCGAACCTGCCCGAGCGCTTGTTCGCCAAGACCACCGCGGACTTCAAGCAGCGCCTCACCTTGGACCTGGCCGGAATCATCGGCGGCGAGCCGGGATTCTTCACCCACCTACGGTCGGCCCTGGACATCGAAGCGCCCCGCGGCTACCACAGCGCCGTCGACTATCGATCGGGCCGGTCGATCTCGTTGCTCGAGGACATCGGCAGCACCAAAGGCGCGCTGTTCTGCACGCCGCAGACGCCGATCGACCATGCCCAGATGGCTGATCTGTTGTGCACGATGGCAACTTGGCACGCCCGCTATTGGAACGACGCCGAATTGTCGCGGCATCGGTGGCTGAAGCCGCCGCAGGCGCATTTCGCCAATCTCGACCGGCTGATCGGCATGTCGAAACGTGCGCGGGTGGGAGCCCGGCGGGCAGCGTCGGTGCTGCCGGAAACTTTGGCCGGCGATCACGATCGGCTGTATCGCGCGCTGCAACGATCTCTGGAGATCGCAGGCGCCGGTGCGCAGACCTTCTTGCACGGCGACAGTCATATCGGCAACACCTACATGACTTCCGGCGGCCGGATGGGATTCACCGATTGGCAGGTCGTTCTGCGGGGTAGCTGGGCGTATGACGTCGCCTATGTGATCAGCTCCGGTCTCACCGTGCACGACCGGCGGGCCTGGGAGCGCGAGCTATTGGCGGTCTATCTCGACCGCCTCGCGGCCTGCGGCGCACCGGCGCCCGACTTCGACGCGGCGGGCCTACCGGCAGCAGGCCCTGTACCCGTATTTCATCTGGTTGGCGACCATCGGCCACAGCGCCATCCAGCCGAAATACCAACCGGACGAGATCAGCCTCGGCATCATCGAGCGCACCGCCAACGCGGTATTGGACCTCGACGCCGTGAATGCACTGGACGAGGGGTAAGCCGTGCAGATCGTCAGCACCCGCTGCCGCACTTTCGAATACACGGTGACGGCGTCGGGCCCGTGCGCGGTCGAATCGGAGTCGGCGGTCGGTGCCCGCCGGTATTTCCACGATTGCCTCCGTGTGACCGTCGGCGTGGATCACGGGGATCTCCCCTTGGCGGGCGCGGCCGTGCAGCTAGTCCGGCGCATCGTCGACCAGACCCACGCCTGGGCAGTCGTCGTCGACGGCCTCGCCCATCTGTCGTCCGGCGACCTCGCTCGGGCGCCTGAGAAGGTGGATGTCCTCTCGGCACTCGCCGACACCGTCGACGTCCTGGCCGAGTTCGCCGAACGACTGGAGGAACGCGGCGAACGCGTTCACCTGATGCCTTTCGGCTGGCGCAAGGACTGCCGCACCGAGGTGGTGACCGGACCGGGGGCCCGGCAGGTCATCCAGCTTTCGGCGGACGGCGATATCCGCGTGCATCCGGGGTTTCGCGAGATGCGCCCCTCGGCCGGGTGGCGGCGCCGCGTGCGGTGTATGACGGGGCCTAGACCTTGCGGTTTTCCGACTTGATCATCCACGCCAGCTTTTCCAGCGACTCGATGACCTGGTGCAGCAGATCACTGGTGCTCGGGTCCTCGGCGTCCACGTCGTCGTGCACGTCGCGGATGGTATCGGTCGCCGCGTAGGTCCGCGTCGTGATCAAATCGACGACGTCGGCGCTGTTCACCTCTTGGGCGGGGAACGGAGGAAGGCTCGTCGTCGCGGCGATGGTGTCGGACCGCCCGTCGGGCACGAGATCCAGCGCGCGCATCCGCTCGGCGATGGTGTCGCTGCTCTCGCGAGCCGCGTCGACGAGTTCGTCGAGCTGCAGATGCAGGTCACGGAAGTTGCTTCCGACGACGTTCCAGTGCGCCTGCTTGCCCTGCAAATGCAGTTCGATGAGATCGACGAGCACGCGCTGAAGACTGGCCGCCAGCCGGGGCGAGCCGGTGAAATTCCGGACATCGTCGGCGAGCCGACGGTTGGTCCGCTGCCGAGCCTGAGGTGCTGCGGTCATGGTTGCACTCCTTTCGGATCCTTCTGGTGAGTACAACCACGACCTAGATTGGAATCATTCCAGTTTTTACTGTAGCTTGGGTCACTGTCGGCGCCGACTGGGCTGGCGACGCCCTGGATGGCATCCCGATGTTCGCCCGGGGGCAGTGCGGGGTCGGCTGCCGATCGAGTCGCCTGAAAGCAGGCGAGGGTTTGTGCCGCGGCGGGTGAGTTTCAGGCGGACGCCTGTCGCCGGTCGAGGGTAGCGACGGTTGCTGCGGACTCTCCGTCGGAAAAGCAGATTACGCAGAGGGCCTCATCGTCGCGGGTACGAACCACGCGGTTCGTGTCCTGCGGTCTGTAGCCGAACCCCCGCAACGGCAACTGTGGCGGGATGACCGCCGCGATCACCGCAGATCGCGCCTGCCGGCAAACTTTTCGCACGGCAGATGCGTCGCGATCCGGCGGATGTGCCGGCAATCGGTCCAGGTTGAAGTGTGTTTCCGCCGGTGGCCTCTGCGTGTCCGACACGCGGCTGGGAAAGTGTCACGACCGACGGGAATCTGTGCGCGAGAGGGGACTTGAACCCCTACGTCCGTGGACACCAGAACCTAAATCTGGCGCGTCTGCCAATTTCGCCACTCGCGCTTGATGGTACGACCGTCCAAACTCTACCGGGCCAATCGGTCATAGCGCAGCATTGGGTTGGCGTGGCGTACTGGCCAGTAACCCCACCTGGGATTATAACGATTTGGAAAACGTCAATATGAGGGGCACTCATGTTTCGTACGCGTTGGTAACCCGATGGACCAGCGGCTTCAAACATGAGGCGGAGTCATGTTCGCCAACATTCTGGTACATATGTACCTAAATACTCCTAAGTAGCGGCCACGCCCAGGGGCAAACGTGAGGATTTCCTCATGATTCTGTGCCATCCTCGCCCATATCAGGCCGATCACCCGCGATCACTCGTGAACCGGTAGGGACCGGCGTGTCGCCGAGGCATGTCGCATGGAGAAGGAAGTCGAAGCGTCTTGACGATCAACGAGAGCACCAAGACCGAATCCGGACAGAGCACGAAGGTGGTTGCCGCCGCCGGGAAGGCCGCGTCGGGCGGGGCGCGGTCGCCGCTGTTGGATCGTCTGCTCGGCGGCGTGCCGTACGCGCTCGCCTTCGGGGGCCAGGGTGCCAGGTGGCTGAGCGAGCTGGAGGAGATCGGTCGCGACAGCGCGCTGGAGCCGGAGCTGACCGCGCTGGTCAACGAGGCGGCCACGCTGCTCGAGCCGGTGGCGGCGCAGTTGCTGGTGGTGCGTCCGGTCGGCTTCGACCCGATCGGCTGGATGCTGGAGAACGAGCTCGCCGACACCGACGAGGGTGAGACCTCCGCCGCTCCGGCCGAGCCGGTGCTGCGGTCGGCCGCGGTGTCCATGCCCGGCGTACTGCTGACCCAGGTGGCGGCCGTGCGGGCGCTGCGGCTGCAAGGTCTGGATCCGGCCGAGCACGCGCCCGTCGCGATCGTCGGGCATTCGCAGGGCCTGCTCGCCGCCGCGGCGGTCGAAGCCGGTGGCACCCGGGACGCGGAGCTGCTCGCGGTGGCCCAGATGATCGGCGCCGCAGCAGGTTTGGTGGCACGGCGACGTGGGCTGATGCCGGTGGGCGAGCGCTCGCCGATGGTCGCGGTGTCCAACGTCGATCCCGAGCAGTTGCGCGCTGTGGTGGCCGAGGTGTGCGAGGGAGCCGATCCCGCCGCGAGCGTGGTGGTCTCCATCCGCAACGGGCGTCGGCGCGCGGTGCTCTCGGGACCGCCCGCGCAACTGGAGCGGGTGCGTCAGCGGTGCGCGCAGATCCACGACGAGCAGGCGCGCGAGCGTGACGCCAAGGTGCGTGGTGGCTCGGTGTTCGCTCCGGTCTTCGAAGACGTGGCCGTCGACGTGGCGTTCCACCACCCGGCACTGGCCGACACCGTCGACCTGGTGAGCAGCTGGGCCACCCAGTGCGGGTTGGACACCGAGCTGGCGGGCCGGTTGGCGCGGCAGATCCTGGTCGATCCGATCGACTGGGTGGAGGCGGTCGATGGCGTGATCTCCGCGGGCGCGCAGTGGATTCTGGACCTGGGTCCGGGCGACCTGCTGTCCCGCGTCACCGCGGGCACGTTGAAGGGCACCGGCCTCGGCATCGTCGCGGCCGCCACCCGCGCCGGACAGCGCAGCCTGCTCACCCCCGGCGCCGCGCCGGAGCCTGCGGCCCCGTGGTCGGCGTTCGCGCCGCGCCCGGTGCGGCTGCCCAACGGGCGCATCGTGGTCGAGACCGCCTTCACCAAGCTGACCGGACGCTCGCCGATCCTGCTCGCGGGCATGACCCCCACGACGGTCGACGCGAAGATCGTCGCGGCCGCGGCGAACGCGGGCCACTGGGCGGAGCTGGCCGGCGGCGGGCAGGTGACCGAGCAGATCTTCGCCGACCGGGTGGCCGAGCTGAAGAAGCTGCTGCACCCGGGTCGCTCGGTGCAGTTCAACTCCTTGTTCCTCGATCCGTACCTGTGGAAATTGCAGCTGGGCGGCAAGCGGCTGGTGCAGCGCTCGCGCGCGGCGGGCGCCCCGTTCGACGGCGTCATCGTGACCGCGGGCATTCCGGAGCTGGAGGAAGCGGTCGCGCTGATCCACGAGCTCACCGAAGCGGGCATCGCGCACGTCGCCTTCAAGCCGGGCACGGTCGCCCAGATCCGGGCCGTGCTGCGGATCGCCGACGAGGTTCCGGACTACCCGGTGATCATGCACATCGAGGGCGGCAAGGCCGGTGGCCACCACTCCTGGGAGGACCTCGACGACCTGCTGCTGGACACCTACGCCGAATTGCGCAACCGCGCCAACGTGGTGGTCTGCGTCGGTGGCGGCATCGGCACGCCCGAGCGGGCGACGGAGTACCTCACCGGCCGGTGGGCGGAGCGGCACGGTTATCCGGTGATGCCGCTGGACGGTGTGCTGGTCGGCACGGCGGCCATGGCGACGCTGGAGGCCACCACCGCGCCGGAGGTCAAGCAACTGCTGGTGGACACCCCCGGCACCCCGGACTGGGTCGGTGCGGGCACCGCGTCCGGCGGTATGGCCTCGGGCCGCAGTCAGCTGGGCGCCGACATCCACGAGATCGACAACGCCGCTTCGCGCACCGGCCGCCTGCTGGACGAGGTGGCCGGCGACGCCGACGCGGTCGCCGCGCGCCGCGACGAGATCATCACGGCGCTGAACGCCACGGCCAAGCCGTACTTCGGCGACCTGGCCACCATGACCTACCAGGACTGGCTGGAGCGCTACGTCGAACTCGCGGTCGGGCTGGACCGCCGCAAGGACTTCGACTGCGGCAGCGACCTGGGCGACGCGATCGCGGAAGCCACCCGCTCGGTGTGGCTGGACATCACCTGGCGCGACCGGTTCGCGGAGATGGTGCGCCGCACCGAATCCCGGCTGCATCCGGCCGACCGCGGCGAGATCCCGACGCTGTTCGCCGGCGACGACGACTTCGAGGACCCGGTCGCGGCGCTGTGCGCCCTGAAGGACGCCTACCCCGCCACGGCGCAGACCCTGCTGCACCCCGCAGATGTCCCGTTCTTCATCGCGCTGTGCAAGACCCCGGGCAAGCCGGTGAACTTCGTGCCGGTCGTGGACGCCGACGTGCGCCGCTGGTGGCGCTCGGATTCGCTGTGGCAGGCGCATGATCCGCGCTACTCGGCCGATCAGGTGTGCGTCATTCCCGGCACCGTCTCCGTCGCGGGCATCACCCGGGTCGACGAGCCGGTCGGTGAGCTGCTCGACCGTTTCGAGCAGGACACCGCCTACTCCCTGGTGCGCGCGGGCGTGACGCCCGCCCCGGTGGACGCGCGCCGCACGGCGGGTGTCACCAGCGGCCCGATCGACGCCGTGCTCGCCGCCCCCGACGTGCAGTGGGCCGGACGCACCACGATCAGCCCGGTGCACCGGCTCGGCGACCTGTCCGAATGGGTCGTCGACGGCAAGGGCGCGGTGCACCCGCCCAGCGGCGCGACGCTGGCCGAGACCACCGGCCCTGAGCCGGAGCACGCGTACCTGGAGCTCACCGTTCCGCTGCTGGCGGGCAACGCGGTGCGTATCCGGATCACCGTGCCGACCTCGATCTACAACGGCGGCGCCCCGGTGGTCACCGAGGCCGACGCCGACGAGGCCATGTCCGCACTGCTCGCGGTCGCGGCGGGCCAGGATCTGCCGGAGGTCAAGGGCAAGGTCGCGCATGTGAACCTGGCCTGGACGCCGGATCTGATCGCCGACCACGCCGGGGTCACCGGCTCCGGCCTGCCCGCCACGCTGAGCACGCTCGGCCGCACCGTGCCCGACGTGCTGGTCGGCGCCTGCTGGCCCGCCGTGTTCGCGGTGCTCGGCGCGTCCCGCACCGCTCAGGACGAGAGCGTCATCGAGGGCATGCTCGACCTGGTTCACCTGGATCACCAGGTGCATCTCGCCGGCGAACTGCCCGCCGAGACCAGTGTGCTGGCGGTGCGCGCGGAGGCCGGGGAGACCCTGGACACCGACCTCGGCCGCGTCGTCGAGGTGCACGTGCGGATCACCGCCATGCTGGACAAGCCCGAGACCGGGATGTCGATGCCGGTGCTGGCCACCCTCACCGAGCGTTTCGCGATTCGCGGGCGTACCGGCGCGGGTGAACTCACCGATCCGCCGCGCGCGGCGGGCACGGTGTCCGACGCGGCCACCGACACCCCGCGCAGGCGTCGTCGCGACGTGACGATCGTGGCGCCGCGCACCATGCACGCCTTCGCCGAAGTCTCCGGCGACCACAACCCGATCCACACCAGCGATGCCGCCGCGAAGCTCGCCGGGCTGGGCAGCCCGATCGTGCACGGCATGTGGCTGTCGGCCGCCGCGCAGCACGTCGTGTCGGCGGTCGATCCGGCGGCTTCGGTGCCCGCGCGGACACTGACCGCGTGGACCACCCGCTTCCTCGGCATGGTGCGCCCCGGTGCGCAGATCGATGTGCGCGTCGAGCGGGTCGCCGTCGACGCGGGCAGTGAGATCGTCGAGGTCTCCTGCCGGGCCGAAGGCGAACTGGTGATGGCCGCGACCGGTCGCACCGCGGCGCCGAAGACCGTCTACGCCTTCCCCGGACAGGGCATCCAGCGCAAGGGGATGGGGCTGGACGCCCGCTCCCGGTCGAAGGCGGCCAAGGAGATCTGGGACCGCGCGGACAAGCACACCCGTGCCGCGCTCGGGTTCTCGATTCTGGCCGTGGTGCGCGACAACCCGACCTACCTGAAGGCGCGCGGCGTCGAGCACCGGCACCCGGACGGCGTGCTGCACCTGACCCAGTTCACCCAGGTCGCCATGGCGACGCTCGGTGTCGCCCAGGTGGCCGAGCTGCGCGAGGCCGGCGCGTTCGTCGAGGACGCGCTGCTCGCGGGCCACTCGGTCGGTGAGTACAACGCGCTCGCCGCCGTCGCCGGAGTGCTGCCGCTGGAAGCGGTGCTCGAGGTGGTGTTCCAGCGTGGGTCCGCGATGCACGAGCTGGTGCCGCGGGACGCGCAGGGGCGCAGCGACTATCGGATGGCCGCGATCCGGCCCTCGCAGATCGGTCTGCCCGACGCGGAGGTCGTCGGCTTCGTGCAGGAAGTCGGCGAGCGGGTCGGGGAGTTCCTCGAGGTGGTCAACTTGAACCTGCGCGGTTCGCAGTACGCGATCGCGGGTACGGTGGCCGGGCTCGACGCGCTGGAGGAGGAGATCGACCGCCGCCGTGCCGAATTCGGCGGCAAGCGGGCGTTCATCCTGGTCCCCGGCATCGACGTGCCCTTCCACTCGACGGTGCTGCGCAAGGGCGTTCCGGAGTTCCGGCAGAAGCTCGAGCAGCTGTTGCCGGTGGATCTGCGCCCGGAGACCCTGGTCGGCCGCTACATCCCGAACCTGGTGCCGAGGTTGTTCTCGCTCGAGCGGGCGTTCGTTCAGGAGATCGCGGACCTGGTGCCGTCCGAGCCGCTCGCGGAGGTGCTGGCCGACTTCGACAGCTGGGCCGCTCGTCCGACCGAGCTGTGCCGTGTGGTGCTGATCGAGCTGCTCGCCTGGCAGTTCGCCAGCCCGGTGCGCTGGATCGAGACCCAGGACCTGCTGTTCACCGACCCCGCCCATGGCGGCCTCGGTATCGAGCGGTTCGTCGAGATCGGCCTCGGCGCCACGCCGACGGTGGCCAACCTGGCCTCCCAGACGCTGAAGCTGCCCGCGTTCGGCGGCGCCACCGTCGAGGTGCTCAACATCGAGCGCGAGGCGGCCATCGTCTACGCGACCGACACCGACCCCGCGCCGGTGGACGAGCCGGTCGAGGAGGCCCCGGCCGCAGCGGCTCCGGCGGCGGCCGCCGCCGCCCCCGTGGCCGCGCCGGCCCCGAGCTCCGGCGGCCCGCGTCCGGACGACATCGCGTTCACCGCCGCCGACGCCACCCGTGTGCTGATCGCGCTGTGGACCAAGCTGCGGCTGGACCAGATCGGCCCGGTGGACACCATCGAGGGCCTGTGCGACGGCGTGTCGTCGCGGCGCAACCAGCTGCTGGTCGACCTCGGCTCCGAGCTCTCACTCGGCGCGATCGACGGTGCGGCCGACGCCGACATGGGCGCGCTCTCCGCGACGGTGGAGCGGCTCGCCCGCACCTACCGTCCCTTCGGCACGGTGCTCACCGACGCCATCGGCGACCATCTCCGCAAGGTGTTCGGCCCGTCCGGCAAGCGTCCGGCCGCCATCGCCGAGCGGGTCACGAAGGTATGGGAACTCGGTGACGGGTGGGCCAGCCACGTGACCGCAGAGGTGTCACTGGGCACCAGGGAAGGCACCAGCGTGCGCGGTGGCGACCTGGGCGGGCTGGTCTCCGGTGCGCTGAGCGACGCTGCCTCTGTCGACGCGGCCATCGACGCGGCCGTGCAGGCCGTCGCGGCCCGCCGCGGTGTCGCGGTGTCGCTGCCGTCGGCGGGCGGGGGTGGCGGCGCGACGGTCGACGCCGCCGCGCTGGGTGAGTTCACCGAGCAGATCACCGGACGCGACGGCGTGCTGGCCACGGCCGCGCGCGTCGTGCTGGAACAGCTCGGCCTCTCCGAGCGGGTCTCCGCGCCCGAGGCGACCGACGACTCGCTGGTCGACCTGGTGTCGGCCGAACTCGGCTCGGACTGGCCGCGCCTGGTCGCGCCCGCGTTCGACGCCCGCAAGGCGGTCCTGCTGGACGACCGGTGGGCCACGGCGCGCGAGGATCTGGCCCGGCTGTGGCTGGCCGACGACTCGGGCAGCGCGAACGGACCGGTCACCGGATTCCTCGGCGCGGGCGAAGCCGTTGCCGCACAGGCGAACTGGTGGCGCCAGCGTGCGATGCACGAGGCGCGTTCGGTGCTCGCCGGGCTGTACGGGCGCATCGCAGAGGCGGCGCTGAGCACCGCTGAGCCGGGCCTGTGGTCCTCGGACATCGCGGTGATCACCGGCGCCAGTAAGGGTTCCATCGCCGCGGCGGTGACCGGCAGGCTGCTCAGCGGCGGCGCCACGGTGGTGGTGACCACCTCGACGCTGAACGACGAGCGCCTCGCCTTCTACCGCAAGCTGTACCGCGACAACGCCCGCCACGGCGCGGCGCTGTGGGTGGTGCCCGCGAACATGGCGTCCTACCAGGACATCGACGCTCTGATCGACTGGATCGGCTCCGAGCAGGTCGACAGCGCGGGCGGCGCGAAGATCAAGATCAAGGACGCGATGACGCCCACCCTGCTGCTGCCGTTCGCGGCGCCGCGGGTGGCCGGTGATCTCGCCGACGCGGGCGCGCGCGCCGAAATGGAGATGCGCGTGCTGCTCTGGTCGGTCGAACGGCTGATCGGCGGTCTGTCGAAGCTGGGCGCCGAGCACGACGTGGACGCGAAACTGCATGTGGTCCTGCCGGGTTCGCCCAACCGCGGCATGTTCGGCGGCGACGGCGCCTACGGCGAGTCGAAGGCGGCGCTGGACGCGGTGGTCGCCAAGTGGCGGGCCGAGAAGTCGTGGTCGGCCCGGGTCACCCTGGTGCACGCGTTGATCGGCTGGGTGCGCGGCACCGGTCTGATGGGCCACAACGACCCGATGGTCGAGGCGGTCGAGAAGGCGGGCGTGCAGACCTGGTCCACCGCCGAGATGGCCGACGAACTGCTCAAGTGGTGCACCTCGCGGGCCCGTCAGGTCACCGTGAGCGGCCCGCAGCAGATCGACCTGACCGGTGGGCTGGCCAGGGCCAAGCTGGATCTGCCCGCGCTGGCCAAGCAGGCCGCGGAGCAGGCGGAGGAGCAGACCGACGCCGACGCGGGCCGCACCATCGCCGCGCTGCCCGCGCCGCCGACCGTGACCTCCGCGCTGCCGGTGCCCGAGTGGGGCGAGGTGACCGCGGACCCGGCCGACATGGTGGTCATCGTCGGCGCGGGTGAGCTGGGCCCCTACGGCTCGGCGCGCACCCGCTTCGAGATGGAGGTCTCCGACGAGCTGTCGGCGGCGGGCGTGCTGGAGCTGGCCTGGACCACCGGCATGGTCACCTGGGAGAACGACCCGAAGCCGGGCTGGTACGACGCCGCGTCCGGTGACTACGTGCCCGAGCACGAGCTGGCCGAGCGTTACCACGACGCCGTGGTCGCCCGCTGCGGTGTGCGCCGCTACGAAGACGACGGCGCCATGACCGACAACTCGGCCCCGCTGATGACCTCGGTCTTCCTCGACCAGGACCTGTCGTTCACGGTGGGCGGCGAGGCCGAGGCCCGCGCCTTCCACGCCGCCGATCCGGAGCACACGGTGATCACGCCGGTCGAGGGCTCCGGTGACTGGACCGTGACGCGCAAGGCAGGCACCGAGATCCGCGTGCCGCGCCGGGCCAAGCTGTCGCGCACCGTCGGCGGCCAGATCCCGACCGGCTGGGACCCCACCATCTGGGGCATCTCGCCCGACATGGCCGCTTCGGTGGACCGGGTCGCGCTGTGGAACATCGTCTGCACGGTGGACGCGTTCGTCGGCTCAGGGTTCAGCCCCGCGGAGCTGCTGAGCTGGGTGCACCCCTCGCTGGTCGCCAATACGCAGGGCACCGGCATGGGCGGCATGTCCTCGATGCGCTCGCTGTACATCGACAACCTGCTCGGCGAGTCGCGCCCGAACGACATCCTGCAGGAGGCGCTGCCGAACGTGGCGCTGGCCCACGTGGTGCAGTCCTACGTCGGCAGCTACGGCGCGATGGTGCACCCGGTGGCGGCCTGCGCCACCGCAGCGGTGTCGGTCGAGGAGGGCGTGGACAAGATCCGGCTCGGCAAGGCCGATCTGGTCGTGGCCGGCGGGTACGACGACCTCGGCATCGAGGGCATCGTCGGCTTCGGTGACATGTCGGCCACCGCGGATTCCGCGGCCATGAGCGCCAAGGGCATCAGCGACCGGTACTTCTCCCGCGCCAACGACCGCCGCCGCGGTGGATTCATCGAATCGCAGGGTGGCGGAACGGTTCTGCTGGCGCGCGGCAGCGTCGCGCTGGAGATGGGCTTGCCGGTGCTGGGCGTGGTCGCCTACGCGCAGTCCTTCGCGGACGGCGTGCACACCTCCATCCCGGCTCCCGGCCTGGGCGCGCTGGGCGCCGGTCGCGGCGGCAGGGAGTCCAGGCTGGCGACCGAGCTGCGCAAGCTCGGCGTGACCCCGGACGAGATCGCTGTGGTGTCCAAGCACGACACCTCGACGGCCGCCAACGACCCGAACGAGTCCGAGCTGCACGAGCGCCTCGCCACGGCCATCGGACGCTCGGACGGCGCTCCGCTGTTCGTCGTCTCGCAGAAGACCCTCACCGGGCACGCGAAGGGCGGCGCCGCCGCCTTCCAGCTCATCGGCCTGTGCCAGGTGCTGGAGCAGGGCGTCATCCCGCCGAACCGCAGCCTCGACTGCGTGGACGAGAAGATGCTGGCCTTCCCGCACCTGGTGTGGCTGCGCGAGCCGTTGCGGCTGGGCGATCGTCTTCCGCTCAAGGCCGGTCTGGTCACCTCGCTCGGCTTCGGCCATGTGAACGGTCTGCTGGCGGTCGTGCACCCCCAGGCGTTCATCCAGGCCATCGAGCCGGAGCAGCGCGAGGAGTACCAGCGCAAGGCGCAGGAGCGGCAGCTGTCCGGGCGGCAGCGGTTCGTGGAGGCGATGTGCGGCGGCGCGCCGCTGTACGAGCGTCCCGCGGATCGCAGGCTCGGCGGGGACGGCACCCCGGCCAAGCGGGCGCGCGAGCTGGAGGCCGACGTGCTGCTTTCGCCGGAGGCGCGCCTGGCGCAGGACGGCGCCTACCGGGCCAAGGGCATCGGATGCGCGTAACCGGAAGCGCGGCGGGGCAACTCGCCGCGCCGGGTCCGCGCGCGGGCTCGCCACGCACGTCGTAGGCTGCCCGCCTATGACGATCCTCGGTATCGGCTTGGACTTGGTGACCATCTCCGAGTTCGCCGAACAGCTCGAACGCGCCGGAACCACCATGCTCCGGGAAAGTTTCACCGCGGGAGAGCGGCGCTACTGCCAGAGCAAAGGGACCGACCCGGCGCGCAGCTACGCGGCGCGGTGGGCGGCGAAAGAGGCGGTGCTCAAAGCCTGGGCATCGTCTCGGTTCGCCCGCCGCCCGCAGATCGGGGACAACCCCTATCCGCTGATCGAGGTGGTCAACGACGCGTGGGGCAGGCCGAGCATCAAGCTGCACGGCCTGGCCGCCGAATTCCTGCCCCGGGTACGGGTTCACCTGTCGCTGACCCACGACGGCGACACCGCCGCCGCGATGGTGGTGCTCGAGGACCCGGGCGAGCTGGCCGACCTCATCGAAGGCCGCGACAACGCCGGGTGAGCCCGCGCGGTGGTCCCGGTTCCCGCCGGGACCACCGTCATCGTTCGCTGCCGGTGCGCGATTCCTTCTCCGCGACGAGCAGGTAGGCGACCATCAGCCGCTTCAGTTCGGCGACCGCTTCCGCACTGCTCTGCTCGTCCTGCACCGAGAAATTGAGCATCGAATAGACCACGTGCACCAGCACTTCGGCCATCATGGTGCGCCGCGCCCGCGGGGTGCGCGGGGTGAGCGGTCGCAGCATCTGCGACACGACCTCGGCGAACTGCTTTTCGTGGATGGCGCCCGTGGCCCGGGTGGACGGCGTGGACTGCATGGCGAGCCACACTTCCCGCCGGGACGGGTCGGTCATCCAGAGGTTGGCCAAGTGGTCGACGAACTGGTTCATGTGCCGCAGCCAGTCCAGGGACGGGATCTCGCCGTGGAAGTCGGCCAGCTCCTGGGAAACGGCAACCAGGTCTTGGCGGTTCAGCTCGCAGACGATGACGTACTTGTTGGCGAAGAACTGATACAGCGTGCCGATCGGCACCTCCGCCCTGGCCGCCACCTCTTCACAGGTGAAGGACTCGAACCCGACCTCGACGAGCAGTTCCCTGGACGCCTGGAGTAAGGCGTCGAACTTTCGTTTGCTGCGTTCCTGCGTCGGCCGGCGTCGCGGCATGAGCTCCTGTGGGTCGTCCTGCAGCTCCAACGCAGGGTCCAGACGGTGCTTCGACCTGGCCTCCGCGCGTACTTCCACGCATCCAGGCTAACGGTAGGGACAAGCGTGCGATACGCGCATCCGCCGTTCGCGTCCCCGCGACTCGATTTCCGCTACCCATCCGTAACCGATGTGGTGCCGAACACTTACCGAGCGCGCGTGCATCGCGACGTGTGTTCCGAGCAGGGGAATCCATGGGGCTCATGGCTTTCGGCAAGTCCGTGAGCTCGGTCAATGCACAGAGGGAAGGCGTGATCAGTGGTGGCTGAATCTGTGGTGACTCTCGGCGTTTCGACCGAACGCGGTGCCGTGCACGCGGTGGCGCTGGCCGACGGCAAGAAGCTGGCCGACCGGGTGCTGCTGCGCCGGGTGGTGCGAACGGACGGTGACGGCAAGGCGGAGGTGGCCGCGGCGGTGGAGACCGCGCTCGGCGCGCTGACCGCAGGGCTCGGCGCGGAGCGGGAGGTCGGCGGCGTGGCGGTCGCCTACCGGGATCCCGCGGAGCGGCGCGCCATCGTGACCCGGCTGGCGGCCGGTCCGTGGCACAGCGCCTCGATGGTGTCGGTGAAATCGGCCCACCTGAGCGTGGCGAGCATGATGACCTGGCTCGACGCCTACGACAACCTGCTGATCTGCGAGGTGGTGCC
This sequence comes from Nocardia sp. CY41, assembly GCF_009829325.1. Lineage (GTDB taxonomy): Bacteria > Actinomycetota > Actinomycetes > Mycobacteriales > Mycobacteriaceae > Nocardia. Next base: position 106,021 of record NZ_VUOS01000014.1, on the reverse strand, counting down.
CGGGTACCACGCGTTCACCCTGGTCGATCGCGGCCGCCGCCGGGTGCTCGCCGCGGTGGGGCAGGCGGGCCGCGCGACGCCGCGTTCGCTCGGCCTGAGCGTTGCGGCCACAGTGGATCAGCTGGAGGCGGCTGCCGCGCGCCCCGACGCGGTGGCGCTGATCGGTTCGGCGGGCGCCGGGTCGGCGGTGCTGACCGCGGTCGAGACGTTCGAGGTGCCGGTGATCCCCTGCACCATGGGGGCTTTCGCGTCGGCCGCCGGTGCGGCGTTGAGCGCGCGGCTGGAGCAGGACGGTTACGCCGGGCCGGTGAGCGAGCCGCAGCGCGGGCGCGGCGGGGTGGCGGTGTTCGCCGCGGCCGGCGTACTGGCCAGCGGAATGGTCGTCGGCGGGAGCTACCTGCTGAACGATTCCGCCCAGCCGCTGCCGACCGTCGTCGCGGCGGACGCCAGGATCGAGGGCACCGGTGCGGGCCACGCCACCGAGCCCGTCCCAGCCGCGGACGCCGAGGTGGACGGGCCGGTCGGTTCCGGCTTCGACGCCTCCACGGCCGGGGTGCAGCTGCCCCAGCACAGCTGGGGCCCCGCGCCGCGGAATCTGCCGCTGCCGCTGGTCGCCGCCGATGCCACGGATGGGCCGGAGACCGAGGCGGAGGGCCCCGAGCCGCTGGTACCGGGTACCGGGCTCCCGTCCGATCGCAAGGTGGGCGCGCCCGACGGCGCGCTGCTGTTCCCCGGTGAGGCGCCGCCGCCCGCCGCGTTCACCCCGGAAGCCGCGGACTGGTGGGACGAGCATCTCCGCCTGATGGCGCAATGGGCCGCCCAGCAGGTCTGGCAGGCCTGAACTGGAGCCGCACGGCGGCCTCGGCCCGGCGTCCCTGCGGCGCCGGGCTTTTCACTGCCGGCGCTACACCGACAGGTCGCGACGCAACTTGGCGACGTGGCCGGTGGCGCGGACGTTGTACTGCGCGACGGCGATCTTGCCCGCTTCGTCCACCAGGAAGGTCGAGCGGATGACACCGACGACCGTCTTGCCGTACATGGTCTTCTCGCCGTACGCGCCCCAGGCGGTGAGCACGGTGCGGTCGGGATCCGACAGCAGCGGGAAGGTGAGCTGTTCCGCGTCGCGGAACTTGGCCAGCTTGGCGGGCTTGTCCGGCGAGATGCCCACCACGTCGATGCCCGCGCCGTCCAGCTCGGCCAGATTGTCGCGGAAGTCGCAGGCTTGCTTGGTGCAGCCGGGCGTGCTGGCGGCGGGGTAGAAATACACGATCACCTTGCGACCGCGGTAGTCCGACAGCGAGACGTTCTTGCCGTCGGCGTCGGGGAGCGTGAAGTCGGGGGCGGTGTCGCCCGGGGAGAGTCGTTGGTTGGGGGTCACCTCCAGCACGCTATCCGAAGGCGGTGACCGGAGATCCTTCGCGCGGCCGGTGGGCGCGGCGTGGCGGCGGATAGACTCGTCCGCGAGCCCCGGCGCCGCACGGACGGCCGGACATGTGGCGTGATCGTGCACCGGGTGCGGCAATCGACAACAGGAGGGTGGAACGTGGCAAGGGATACCGAGCGGATCGAGCGGGAGATCGAGGCCGCCCGCACTCGGCTGGCGAGCACGCTCGACGAACTCGCGGTACGCGCGGACCCGCATCGCATCGCGGATGACACCAAGCAGATCGTGGTCGGGAAGCTGAACGAGCCGAAGGTGAAGTACAGCCTGATCGGCGCCGCCGCACTGGTGGTCGGGCTGGTGCTGCTCAAGATCTTCCGCTGAGCTGGAAAAACGACGACACCCGGTGTGGCATCGCCCACCGGGTGTCGTCGTTTCGCGGTCGGTTCAGACCGTCGGGCAGGCGAAGCCGTCGCCGTCGGGATCCAGTTGCGGCCCGTAGCCGGGTTCGCCGCGGAACAGCGGCGCGTGGCCGGCGGCCCGGGCGTCGTCGCAGTTGGCGAAGGTGCCACCGGCCGAACCGGTCTGCGACAGACCGGCCGAGCCGGTCGCGGCGGAGCCGCTGTCGACGGCCGAGGAGCCGGTTCCGGCGGATCCGGACGGAGGGGCGGCTAGGGCGGCGGGAGCCGCGAGAAAGGTCAATCCCGCGACGGCCGCGCTGACGGAGAGCCGGCGAACGTTCATGTATTCCTCTGTGTGGTTGCTGCGGTGGATGGGCGTCCGACCGGACGCCGCATCCACTGTTGTGACGGGCCGCTCTCTTGTCAACCTCGGGGGGAGGGAACTAGGGCATTAGGGGATCGCGCCCATCGTCGTCGCTCACGCGGTAGTGCCGGTGCCGCGGATGTGCTCCGCGGGGATGTTTCCCATGCGTCCGGCCTGATAGTCCTCCATCGCTTCGATGATCTCGGCGCGAGTGTTCATCACGAACGGCCCGTACTGCACCACCGGTTCCCGGATCGGCTGTCCGCCGAGCAACAGCACTTCGAGTGCTCCGGTCGGATTGTCTTGGCGCGCATCGGCTGTCACGCTGATCGCGTCGCCGCGGCCGAAGACCGCCAGCTGTCCTTCGCGCAGCGGCCTGCGTTCCGCGCCGACGCCACCGCTGCCGGAGAGCACGTACGCCATCGCCGTGAATTCCTGCGGCCACGGCGTTTCGAGGAGCCCGCCGGGCGTGATCGATGCGTGGGCGTAGGCGATCGGGGTGTAAGTCGATCCCGGGCCGGTGAATCCACCGACTTCCCCGGCGATGAGCCGCACCAGCGCGCCGCCGTCGTGCGAACTCACCAGGGTCAGTTTGCGTGCACTCAGGTCTTGGTAGCGCGGTGCGGCGAACTTCAGTGCGCGCGGCAGGTTCACCCACAGCTGGATGCCGTGGAACCACCCGCCCGAGGCGACCATCTCCTCCGGCGGCACCTCGTCGTGCAAGATGCCGGAGCCCGCGGTCATCCACTGGGTGTCGCCTTCGCCGATCACGCCGCCGCCACCCTGCGAATCGTGGTGCACCATGGTGCCGTCCAGCATGTAGGTTACCGTCTCGAAGCCCCGGTGCGGATGCCAGGGCGCGCCTTTCGCCTCGTGCGGTTCGTAGGCAACCGGGCCCATCTGGTCGAGCAGGATGAAGGGATCGGCCGTGCGCAGATCCATGCTGGGGAACGGCCTGCGCACCTCGAATCCAGCGCCCTCACGTTGGGTGTGCGCGGTGACCACGCTTCGGACCGGCCGTTCGCGCAGGGTCGCGTCGGAACGAGGCAGGCGGGGCAGAACCATGATGTCGGGAACGGTCACGGCGGGCATCGGAACCTCCTGAGGAGTTGGTGTCCATGTCAACCAACCACGACTACACTTCATTCCCATGGTCCGGTGGTTGAGTGACGACGAGCAGGCGACTTGGCAGGCCTATGTGCGGCTGCGCCAGCGTCTGGACGGGGCGATTTCCGCCGGGCTGGCCGAGGACGGCCTGTCCCTGGCGGACTACGAGCTGATGGTGGCGTTGTCCGCCGCCCCGAACGGCTGTCTGCGCGCCAAGGAACTGGCCGCGGAGGTGTGCTGGGAGAAGAGCCGGTTGTCCAAGCATCTGGCCAGGATGGACGCGCGCGGCCTGGTCGAGCGGCGGCCCGCCGAGGAGGATGCGCGCGGCGTCATCGTCCAACTCACGCCGGAAGGGCGCGTAGCGCTGGAGCGGGCCGCGCCGAACCATGTCGATCTGGTCCGTCGCGTCTTCGTGGAGCCGATGACGGCGGACGAGGCTCAGGTGCTGCGCGCGCTGGCGGACAAGGTGATCGCCGAGGTGGAGCAAGTAACCGAACTCGGCGCGTGAGCGGCGGGATGGCGCCGAGCTACCCGGCGCCGGTGCTGTTTCCCCGCCACCGACGCCACCACCGCCGACGGGGGCGGGTTGTCGCCTCCGCGTCCCGCGGTGGGGAGGGCGCGGGGTTCCGGCTGCTCGACTGCTCGCGCCTCGGCCGCGCGGTCGCGCGCGCGTTCCGCCACTGCGCGACGATCTCGTCCGCGTTCACCGGAGCGATCGGCACGAACGGCCCTTCCGGCATCCGCAGCCAGTCCACGATGCGTTTGTTGAGTTCGCTCACGGCCGCCCGCACCTGGCGTTCGCTGGTCGCGTCGCTCACCTCGTCGGGCAGGTGCTCGATATCCCGGCGCAACAGCAGCGACGGTGGCAAGAGCGCCTCGCTGCCGACGCCTTCGCGACGCAGATATCCGCGCAGCCACCAATCCTGGTCGTAAGCCGTGCCCGCCCCGGGGATCGGCTTGCCGGTGCCAGGGAGGTTGTCGAATTCGCCGCGCTCGGCCGCCTCGCGGATCTGCTTGTCGACCCACGATTCGAAGGTCTGCTTCGGCGGCTTGCGCTCGGTCATCGCGACGGCCGGGGCGGCGGGTACATGACATTACTCTACGGAACTTTGTAGTAGACGTGGAAAGGCTTGTAGAGCAACTGTTTTGAGACAATCAGGACCACGGACGGATCGGCGGCTTCACCCACAGCAGCTTCTCGTCGGTGTGTTCGCGCCGGGCGGCGGGATGCCCCGGATGGCGGGCGGCCCAGTCGTCCTTCTCCGCCAGCAGCCGCGCCACCGTGGTCCAGGTCTCGTCGGTGCTCGGCGGATTCGTCGCGGCGGCCCTGGCCAGTTTGCGCCGGGCGGGCGCGGGCATCGCGAGCACCTCGGGACCGGTGATGCCGCGGTGCCAGAGATAGCTCGCCAGCCGTCGCGCTTTCTCGGCGCGGCTCTTGGCCGCCGCGTCGTTGTGTGCGTAGTCGGTCACGGCATGTCCACAGGGTCGCAGGTGCCTCGACCCTAACGGACGCAGCCGGAGGTCATCCGGGCCCGCGCCGGAAAACACCACAGCCTCCCCATCCGCGGATAGGGAGGCTGTGGTGGCGGGTGTGGCTCAGTACGCGCTGTTGACGTTGTCCATCGAGCCGTAACGGTGCGCCGCGTAGTTGCAGGCGGCCACGATGTTGGCCACCGGATCCCAGATGTCGAAGGGGGTGCCCGCGACGTGGTAGGCGGCGAAGGTGGGGTCGATCACCTGCAGCAGGCCCTTGGACGGGATGCCCATGGCGGCATTGGAGTCCCACAGGTTGATGGCCTGGGGGTTGCCGGTCGACTCACGCATGATGTTGCGGTGGATGCCCTCGTAGGTGCCCGGGATGCCGTTGGCGTGCATGATGTCGAGCGCGTGGCGGATCCAGCCGTCCAGGTTGTCCGCGTAGACCGGCGGGGCCGGGGCGGGCATCGGGGCAGGGGCCGGCTCGGGGGCGGGAGCGGGAGCCGGGGCGGGCATCGGCGCGGGGATCGCCTCCGCGACCGGGGCGGCGGTCTGCTCGGCGACCGGAGCGGGCGCGGCCTCCGGCTGCTGCTCGGGCTGCTGCTCGGCCACCATGGCGATGCGAGACGGGACGCTGTCATCGGCAACGGACGCCGCGGAGCAGGCGGCCACGGCAACAACACCGGCGGCGGCGACCGCGACGGTGACGGTTTCGCGGAACGAGGGGCGGCGAAGGGTGGAAAGGCGTCTGTCAGGCATTGCGAATCGGTTCCTTGATCGGGGACTTACTCGATCCGGCCGCGGTTGGGCAGCACGGATCCTGCGGCGTACGCTCGTGGACGCGCGCCGAAACGGCCATGTGCTGTTGTGTGGTTTTGTTGTGGGGGACGTTTTTCGTCCCCGGAACGCGACGCGGTTCGTGCGGCGCCGGATCGCCCGCACTGGGGCTCGGCCGCGGTGTCGCGCGGGACTTCGCACCTCGATGCGAAGAGACGGGCGGAAGTAGGTTCGCGGGTCCGTTGCCGGATTCCGCTCCGCTGATCACTGGCGGGCAACTGCCTGCCGTGTGATCGTTACCGAATCGGTGTCTACAACTCCTCGGGCTGACCAACTTCAGGTCGCTTTGTGACCTGATTGCAGAATGGTCACGCTTGGTAAACAAAGGGTGAACGGATCTTGAATGCCCGGGGTTGCCGATCTTGGAAAGCCCAGGACTCGGTAGCCGAATCGTTATCCAAGCTGGGAGTTTGCCGTTAAACCTCTTGTGCTGTACGTCACATAATTTTTCGGCCGCACAGCTGGATTTGTGCGTCTCGACAGGCGTAACGCTGTCCGAATTGAGACCAATGGTGCATCTGGGAAAAAGCCCAGGTCACGGTGATGTCACGGCGGCCGGGCCGCTGTGGGGACGAAAAAACCGCGCCCTTGCCGGCGAACCTGGCAAAAGCACGGTTTTCGTGTTGTGCGCCATCAGGGACTCGAACCCCGAACCCGCTGATTAAGAGTCAGCTGCTCTGCCAATTGAGCTAATGGCGCGTGCACCGTGTTCCGGTGCGGGACAAACCTTAACAGGCGAGGGCCGCAGAAGTGAAATCGTGCCCTGACCGGCGGCGATGTGCGGTGCTCCCGCGCCGGTAACGCGGGGGATCGGCGGGGTGATCTACAGGTGGTAACGCTGCAGTGACGGACAAGGTGTTCACATTGGCGCGAACGTGACGCACTGGCAGAATGTCCGATTGTGGTTCCGACCGCCCGCGTACACGGCGGGGTGAGCGGCGTGGTGGTCGGGAGACTTTGAAACGGGGTTGAAATGAGTGTTGGTCCAGGTCGGCACAAGCGCAAGCCGGCCGCACGCTGGTCGGTGCGCACTTTCGCGGGACCGGTGATCGTCGTCGCGGTCGCCGCACTGGCATTGACGGGATGTTCGGCGTCCGACGCCAAGGATGCGGCGCAGGTGGCCATCGACCGCAACCCCATCACGGAATTGATCAAGCCCAAGCTGCTGTCGCCGGTGAAGGACGGGGAGGTCGGCGTCTCGCCGGGCGTCCCGCTGGCGTTCAAGGTCGAGGACGGCAAGTTCACCAACGTGACCTTGGTCAGCCCGCAGGGCAAGGCGGTGGAGGGCAAGCTCGCCGCGGACGGGCGGTCGTGGGAGACCACCGAGGTGCTCGGCTACGGCAAGACCTACCGATTGAAGGCCGACGCGATCGGGCTGGGCGGCGCGAACTCGGCGACGCTGAGCTTCACCACGAGTTCTCCCGGTAACCAGACCAAGCCCTACCTGGTCCCTGGCGAGGGCGAGGTGGTCGGTATCGGCCAGCCGGTGGCCGTCCAGTTCGACGAGAACATCCCCGATCGGAAGGCCGCGCAGTCGGCGATCAAGATCACCACGGAGCCGCCGGTGGAGGGCGCGTTCTACTGGGTGAACAACCGCGAGGTGCGGTGGCGGCCCGAGCATTTCTGGGCGCCGGGGACGAAGGTCACCATCGACGTGAACGTCTATGGGCGTGATCTCGGCAACGGTTTGTTCGGGCAGGACAACATCCACTCGTTATTCACCATCGGCGACGCCGTGATCTTCACCGCCGACGACAACACCAAGCAGGTGACCGTCGAGCAGAACGGTCAGGTGATCCGCACCATGCCGACCTCGATGGGCAAGGACAGCACGCCCACCGACAACGGCATCTACATCGTCGCCGACCGGCACGAGAAGATCATCATGGATTCCTCGACCTACGGCGTGGCGGTCAACTCGCCGGACGGGTACAAGACGCCGGTGGACTTCGCGACGCGACTGTCCTACAGCGGGATCTTCTTCCACTCGGCGCCGTGGTCGGTCGGTGCGCAGGGCTACAGCAACACCAGTCACGGTTGCCTGAACCTCAGCCCGGCGAATGCGCAGTGGGTCTTCCAGAACGCCAAACGCGGGGACATCACGATCGTGAAGAACACCGTGGGCGGCACCCTGTCCGGCGTGGACGGCTTGGGTGACTGGAACATCCCGTGGCCGGTCTGGAAGGCGGGCAACGCGGACGACAATCGCTGAGCCGAAGCAGAACGCCGAACGGGCCACCGGAGCGAATCCGGCGGCCCGTTCGGCGTTTCCGGGGCGTCAGGGCAGCATGTTGCAGCCCAATTGAGCGTCGCCGAGGATCGCGATCGCGCTGCCCGTGGCGGCGCACAGCAGCTTGCTGCCCGCCGAACCGCTGCCGGCGGAGCCGGTGGTGGCCAGGCCGCCGGCCGAGCCGCTCGATGCCGAACCGGACGCGGGCAGCGGGGGAAGCCCGATACCCGCGACGGCGGTTCCGCTGGATCCGGTGAGGAGGGTGGCGCCGACGAAGGCTGTGATCACCGCAGAACGCATCACGAGGTGTGTCTTTCTGGTCGAACCGGGAGAGCGCCCAGCGACGCCGTCCCCTGTGCACTGCAGTCTACGGAAGCGGGGGAGATTCTGGAGGAAATTCGTTTCACATTTCGCCGACTCCGGAGCGGCAAAGAGTTTGTGGCGCAACGAAAAAACCCGGGTGGCTCCGATCTCTCGGGGCCACCCGGGCTATTGGGGTGAGCGACGGGACTCGAACCCGCGACAGCCAGGATCACAACCTGGTGCTCTACCAACTGAACTACGCTCACCATCGCCGGTAAGAACCGGCGGGCTAGATATTAGCGTGTCAACCCGCCCACTCCCTAATCGGCGTCTGGCGAGCCGTTGACCTGCGCCGATTCGGTCTGCTGTGCGGCGAGGTCGGAGATCTCGGCGGCGACCGCGGCGATTTCGGTGGTGGAGGGACCGGGCGGCGCGACGAACGCGGTTCGCCGGTAGTACTCCAGTTCGCGGATGGACTCCTGGATGTCGGCCAGCGCGCGATGGCTCAGGCCCTTCTCCGGCTGGCCGAAGTAGATGCGCGGGTACCAGCGGCGGCACAGTTCCTTGATCGAGCTCACGTCGACCATCCGGTAGTGCAGGTGGGCATCGAGCAGGGGCATGTCCCTGGCGATGAACCCGCGATCGGTGGCGATCGAGTTACCGGCCAGTGGCACGGTGCGCGGGGTGGGGATGTACTCGCGGATGTAGTCGAGCACGCGCTGCTCGGCCTCTTCGAGGGTGACGGTGGAGCGGCGGACCTCGTCGGTCAGCCCGGAGCGCGCGTGCATCTCGGCGACCACGGCGGGCATCGCGGCCAGCGCGTCGTCGTCGGCGTGGATGACGATGTCCACGCCCTCGCCGAGGATGTTGAGATCGCTGTCGGTCACGAGTGCGGCCACCTCGATCAGCTTGTCGCTGTCCAAGCGCAGGCCGGTCATCTCGCAATCGATCCACACCATGTATTTGTCGGACACCCGTGCAACATTAGCCGGGCGTGGGCCCGGCGCATGCGGTACGGCGCGGCAACTGCGTGGCAGCCGATCCTGCCCCCAATCCAACCGGCGGGGATACGGTTTTCCCAGATCGGCACCCGGCGTTTCCGGTGCGACAGCAAACATTGAGTAACGCAGTTCCGGCGAAGCCAGGAGGACGCGCGATGATCACCCCTCAGGAGAAGGCGGCCGCGGCGCGCAAAGCGGCCGACGAGGCGGCGCGTATCGCGGCGGAGGCGGCCGCAGCCGCAGAGGCCGCGGAACGCGAACTGGAGCAGACCGCGGGAGCCGGTTCGGCAGGACGAGACGAACCGTCCGCCGACGCCCGAGGGGCGTCCGCCGCCCACGAGATCGCCGCCGGGTACGCCTTCGAGGGCGCTGCGCTGGAACTGGGCACCGTCGTGGTCGACGGGACGGTGGTTCCCGACGCACGTGTGCGCATTCCCCTGCGGATGATGAACCGGCACGGTCTGGTTGCCGGAGCAACCGGCACGGGGAAGACGAAAACCCTGCAGGGCATCGCGGAGCAGTTGTCGAGCGCCGGGGTTCCGGTCGTGCTTGCCGACATCAAAGGCGACCTGTCGGGGCTGGCCGAACCGGGGCGATCGGACGAGAGACTCGCCGCGCGCAGCGCGGAGACCGGCGCCGCGGACTGGGCGCCGACCGGTTTCCCGACCGAGTTCGTCTCGCTGGGCACCACCGGGGCGGGACTTCCGGTCCGCGCGACGATCAGCTCGTTCGGCCCGGTGCTGCTGAGCAAGGTGCTCGAGCTGAACGAGACGCAGGAGTCGACCCTCGGCTTGATCTTCCACTGGGCCGACCGCAACGGGCTCGCGCTGCTGCCTGAAGGACCTGCGCGCCGTGATCACGCATCTGACCAGTCCCGAAGGCAAGGAAGACCTGAAGGGCATCGGCGGCGTCTCCGCGACCACCGCCGGGGTGATTCTGCGCGCGCTGGTGAATCTGGAGGCGGGCGGCGGCGACACGTTCTTCGGCGAGCCCGAACTCGACCCGGCCGACTTGGTGCGGGTCGTGGACGGGAAAGGTGTGATCACGCTCTTCGAGCTGGGCGCTCGGGCGGCGCGTCCGGTGCTGTTCTCCACCTTTCTGATGTGGGTGCTCGCCGACCTGTTCCAGACGCTGCCGGAGATCGGCGACCAGGACGAGCCCGTGCTTGTCCTCCTCTTCGACGAAGCCCACGTGCTGTTCTCCGACGCTTCCAAGGCGTTCCTGGATCAGGTCGAGCAAACCGTCGAACTGATCCGGTCCAAAGGGGTGGGTGTGTTCTTCTGCACCCATCTGCCCACCGATATCCCGAATCCGGTGCTCTCCCAGCTCGGCGCGCGTATCCAGCACGCGCTGCGCGCGTTCACCCCGGACGACCAGAAGGCGTTGTCCAAGACTGTCCGCACCTATCCCCGGACCGGCGTCTACGACCTGGAGCAGGCGCTGACCTCGCTCGATACGGGCGAGGCCATCGTGACCGTGCTCTCCGAGCAGGGCGCGCCGACACCGGTGGCGTGGACCAGGCTGCGGCCGCCCCGGTCGCTGATGGACGCCATCGGCGCGGACGCGATCCGATCGCGTGCCCTGTCCAGCTCGCTGGCCTCGAAGTACGCCCGGACCATCGACCGGGAGTCGGCCTACGAACTGCTCGCCGCGAAGGTGGTCGCGGCGTCGCCGGAGCCGGAGGCCGCACCCGTACCCGGCCGTACCGCGACCCGTGCCGAAGAGGACTCGGCGGCCGAGCGGATCATGACCAACCCCGCGGTGCGCGGCTTCCTGCGTTCGGCTGCGGCGGCGGCCGGCCGTGAGATCACCCGCAGTCTGTTCGGCGCCAGGCGCCGGTGAGCGCGGCTGACGCTCAGTTGCCGAGCTTCCTGTAGAACGCGCCCGCGATCGGAGCGGTGACCGCGCGCGGGCCGTATTGCCCGGCCACGCTCATCCCCTTGCTGATCAGGCCGGGGACCACACGCATCTTGTTGCGGGCGAGTGCGTCGACCGAGACCTTGGCGGTGTATTCCGACGAGACCCACATGAAGTCGGGCACCATCCGGTCGACGATGGAAGCTTCGGCGGGGTCGGGAATCTCGGTGCGGACCGGCCCGGGCGCCAACAGCGTGACGTGCACGCCCGAGCCTTTCAGCTCGCCGCGCAGCGATTCGGAGAAGGTGTTGGCGAACGCCTTGCTCGCGGCGTAGGTGGCGTTGTTCGGGATCGGCATGTTGCCCGCGGCCGACCCGCTGATCAGGATGCCGCCGCCGCGCCGGGCGAGCATGCCGGGCAGCACGGCCAGGGTCAGATCGTGCACGGCGACGGCGTTGAGCTCCATCTGCGCGCGCTCGTAGGCCGGGTCGAGTTCGGCGACCGCGCCGAAGGTCGCGATGCCCGCGTTGTTGCACAGCACGGCGATGTCGCGGCTCGCCAGTTCGTCCACCAGCACACCGCGCTGCTCGCGGTCGGCCAGGTCGACCGGGCGCACCTCGGCGGTGATGCCGTGGGCCAGGGTCAGCCGCTGCGCGAGCTCGGTGAGCAGCTCCTCGCGGCGGGCGACCAGGATCAGCGAGTAGCCGCGTGCGGCGAGTTCGGCGGCGAGCGCGGTACCGATGCCGGAGGAGGCGCCGGTGACGACCGCGCGATTCTCGGAGGTGGGGGAGGGCAGGCTCACCCGGTGCAGCCTAGGCGATCCGGCGCGGTGGCCCGCCGCACGATCCCCGGCGAGGTCTCCGCGCCGCCCGATCACAGTCGTGCGGCGAGCCGGGTGCCCTGGTCGATGGCGCGTTTGGCGTCCAGTTCGGCGACGAGTTCGTCGGCGCCGACCCGCTTGTTCAGATGCACGGTGACGCCGGTGCGCTCGAGCATCCGGTTGTAGTAGCGGATCGACTCGCTGAACTCCTCCTTGCCCGGGATGCGGCGGGCGATGTCGAACTGGCCGCCGATCTTGTCGTCGGCCTCGAACAGGTCGACGCGGTGGCCGCGTTCGGCGAGGTTCACTGCCGCGGAGAGCCCGGCCGGACCCGCGCCGACCACCGCGATGCGCTTGCCGCGGCGGGTCGGCAGCAGCTTCAGCTCGGTCTCGTGACCCGCGCGCGGGTTGAGCAGGCACGACACGGTCTTGTGCTGGAAGGCGTGGTCGAGGCATGCCTGGTTGCAGGCGATGCAGGTATTGATCTCGTCGACGCGATCCTGCGCGGCCTTGTTGACCCACTCCGGGTCGGACAGGAACGAACGGGCCAGCGAGACCAGCTGGGCGTCACCGCGAGTCAGGATCTCCTCGGCCACCTCCGGCATGTTGATCCGGTTGGACGCGCAGACCGGTATGCCCACCCGCGCGGTGATCTTCGCGGTGAACTCGACGAAGGCGGCGCGGGGCACCGAGGTCACGATGGTGGGGACGCGTGCCTCGTGCCAGCCGATGTCGGTGTTCAGGATGTTCACTCCGGCGGCTTCGAGTTCTTGCGCCAGCGCGATGATCTCGTCGAAGGTCTGCCCTTTCTCCACCAGTTCGGCCATGGACAGCCGGAACACGATGATGAAGTCCGGGCCGACGGCGGCGCGGGTGCGGCGCACGATCTCCACCGCGATCCGGCGCCGGTTCTCCGGCGATCCGCCCCACGCGTCGGTGCGCTTGTTCGTGCGCGGCGCGAGGAACTGGTTGATGAAATAGCCCTCCCCGCCCATGATCTCGCAGCCGTCGTAACCGGCGAACTGCGCGAGTTTCGCGCAGCGGGCGTAGTCGTCGATGGTGCGCTCGATGCCCTTGGCCGACAGGGCGCGCGGCCGGAACGGGTTGATGGGCGCCTTGATCGATGACGCCGACACACTGCCCGGCATGTAGGAGTAGCGGCCCGCGTGCAGGATCTGAATGGCGATCTTGCCACCATGGGCGTGCACCGCTTTGGTGATCGTGCGATGCCGGTACGCCTCGGTTCTGTTGGTCAGCTTGGCGCCGAACGGCAGCAGCCAGCCCGCGCGATTGGGCGCGTAGCCACCGGTGATGATCAGGCCCGCGCCGCCGCGTGCGCGCTCGGCGAAGTAGGCGGCCAGTTTGCCGGTGTCCCAGGCGCGGTCCTCCAGCCCGGTGTGCATCGACCCCATGACCACTCGATTGCGCAAGGTCGTGAAGCCGAGATCGAGCGGCTCGAACAGATGGGGGAAGGAGCTCATGGGTGAGGTCGCCTTTCTCCGTCAATCCGCGTGCGGGGCTGACGCGCGCGGGTGCAGTGCTTGCAGAACTTCGTCGCACCATTCGACGAACCCCGACTCCACGCGAATGCCCGCGCGCAGGACGAGGTACTGGTGCAGGGCTGTCCCGCCGAGCCGGTCGGGGGCGGGGAAGTCGCGTTTCTCGATGTGCCGGTACAACTCGAGGCGCTGGGCGTGCTGGTCGCGATGGCGGGCCACTTCGGCACGTAAGGCGGTGATGTCTCCATACGCGGCCGCGCGGATCTTCACCGCGAGCTCGTTGCGCGGGGTGCCCGAGTCGCTCGGTGCGGCGATCCAGCGCGCGAGTTCGGCGCGGCCCGCCTCGCTCACCGAGTAGACCTTCTTGTCCGGCCTGCCTTCCTGCGCCACTGCTTCGCCGTCGACCCAGCCGGATTCCTCCATGCGTTTGAGCACGCGATAGATCTGCTGGTGGGTCGCGCTCCAGAAGTAGCCGATGGACTTGTCGAAGCGGCGCGCCAGCTCGTATCCCGAGCCGGCGCGCTCGGTCAGCGATACCAGCAACGCATGCTCGAGGGCCATGCGGTGAGAATAGCCGTGACATTCGGTACTATGCAACTAGGTGCATACCGGCTCCCGCCTGAACTGCGGTCCGGTTGCGATTTCCGCCGCACTCGCGACGGTCGCGCGCATTAAGCTGCGCGGCATGACCGAGGTGAACGCCCGGGCGACAGTAGGACAGGCCGCCGGGCGCGGGCAGGTGCTGGCGTGGGGGCTGTGGGACTGGGGGTCTTCGGCATTCAATGCCGTGACCCTCACGTTCGTCTTCTCGGTGTACCTCACCGACAAAGTCGGCGACGACCTACCCGGCGACGTCTCCGCCAGTGCGTGGCTGGGGTTGGCCTTGGGCCTGGCGGGCCTGATCGTCGCGTTGACCGCGCCGATCAGTGGGCAGCGCTTCGACGCGTCCGCCAAGCGCAAACGTTCGCTCGGCGCGCTGACCGCGCTCACCATCGCGGCGATGACGCTGATGTTCTTCGTGCACGACGACTATCGCGACCTGTGGCTCGGTCTGGTGCTGCTGGCGTTCGCGTCGGCCTGCTTCGAGCTGGCCAATGTGCCCTACAACGCGATGCTGCGGCAGGTCTCCACGCCCGCGACGGTCGGCCGGGTCTCCGGGTTCGGCTGGGCCATGGGCTATTTCGGCGGCATCTTTTTGCTGCTCATCTGCTACTTCGGCTTCATCGCCGGGGAAGGCGACAATCGCGGATTGCTCGGCGTGCCCACCGACCAAGGACTGAATATCCGCTTGGTCGCCGTGCTGGCCGCCGTCTGGTTCGCCGCCTTCGCGCTGCCGGTGCTGTTCGCGGTCCCGGAACTGCCACGCACCGGCGCCGATCCCGGCGCGGCGAACGCCGGATTCCTCGGCTCGTACCGGGTGCTGTGGCGGGACCTGCGCGAGCTGGGGCGCATCGACCCGCGCACGGTCGGGTTCCTGGTGGCCAGCGCCGTGTTCCGGGACGGTCTCGCCGGAGTGTTCACCTTCGGCGCGGTGCTCGCCGTGCGCGTCTACGGCATCGCCGACTCCGATGTGCTGCTGTTCGGGATAGCGGCCAATGTCGTCGCGGCGCTGGGCGCGGTCGTCGCGGGCCGTTTCGACGACCGGAACGGCCCCAAGGTCGTCATCGTGGTGTCGCTGTCCGCGATGCTGGTGTGCGGGCTGGCGCTGCTCGTGGTGTCCGGGCCGTTGATGTTCTGGATCTTCGGCTTGCTGCTCACCGTTTTCGTCGGTCCCGCGCAGGCGGCGGCGCGGTCGTTCCTGGCCCGCCTCGCGCCGCCGGGCCGCGAAGGCCAGCTGTTCGGCTTGTACACGACCACCGGGCGCGCGGTGTCTTTCCTCGCGCCGAGCCTGTTCGGCGCGTTCGCCTGGCTGTTCCACGCCGACCGCGCCGGTATCGTGGGCCTGCTGATCGTGCTCGCGGCGGGGCTGGCGATGCTGCTGCCGCTGCGGTCGCCGAGACCGGTCGCCGTCGCCCGCGGCGACGCCGAGGGGGTGCGCCCGGCCGAGTGAGGCGCGCAGCCGGCCCGGATCAGCGCCTTCCTGGCGGCCGCCAGCCGCCCATGCCGAGGGCGATCAATCGCATCTGCTGGACGGTGCGGTCGATGATCGCCTGCTCGTCGCGCGGCGCGGCCGACACGTAGGCGGCGATTCCGTCGGTCACCGTGGTGACCATGAGATCGGCGGCGATCTCGAGGTCGCGCGGCGTCCAGGAGTCCAGGGCCCGGATCCGGGACAGATCGGCGACGAGTTCCCGCACGATCAGCTGGATCTCCCTGGCGATGGCCGTGCGCAGCGCCGCGGACCCGCCGTGGCGCTCCCTGGTGAGGAAGCCGAACAGCTCACGCTTGGGGCCCACCTGGGCGAACACGAATCGCACCGTGTCCGACAGGCTCGCCTCCGCGTTGCGGCGGACCTCGCGCAGCGCCAGCCGCAACGCGGTGACGCCGTCGTCGACCAGCGTGGCGCCGAGGTCCTCCAACGACGCGAAGTGCCGGTAGAACGCCGTCGGCACGATGCCGGCCGACCGTGCGATCTCGCGCAGGCTGAGCGCGGCGAATCCGCGCTCGGCGGCCAGCGCGAGGGTGCCGTCAAGGAGTGCCTGCCTGGTCCGCTCCTTGCGCTCGCCTCGGGTAGCTGCCTGCTCATTCATCCCGGTGAGCATACATCCGTTCACCATTCGCCCTATCCCTAGATGTAGTTCGAGTCACATGTTTCGCCGGTTGACACCTAGCCCCCGTCATCAGTCACACTAGTTGAGTGTACAGACGTGCACTGAAATCAGGTCGCACGTCGTCAGCCCGACAAGAGGCACGGAGAACTAATGGTGGATCTCATCAACCTGGTGCAGACCCTGACCTCGCCACACCCGCTGGACCGGTATCTGGAGCTGGTCCGCCCCACCCTCACGGTGCGGGACATGCGGGCCGAAATCACTCACGTGCGCCGCTCGGCGCCGGGTTCGGTCACGCTCACACTGCGCCCGACCCGGCAGTGGAAGGGCCATGCCGCCGGACAATATGTCCAGATCGGCGTGGTGATCGACGGTGTGCGGCACGCGCGGTGCTATTCGCCGGTCAACCCGGAAGGCGGGCGGGATCGCCACATCCAGCTGACTGTGAAAGCGCATCCGGACGGCCTGGTGTCGCAGTACCTGTATCGCCACGCCGCTCCCGGCATGGTGGTCGATCTGACGCCCGCCGACGGCGTGTTCCGGCTGCCCGAGCCGCGGCCGCGGCGCCTGCTGCTGATCAGCGGCGGCAGCGGCATCACGCCGGTGCTGTCCATGCTGCGCACGCTCGCCGCGGAGGACCATCCGGGCGAGGTCGTGTTCCTGCACTACGCGAAGTCGCCCGCGGTGCTCCCGCACCGAGCGGAACTGGACGCGATCGCCGAGCGGCACCCGAACTTTCGCATCGAGCTGCGCTATCCGCACCGCACGCGAGATGTGACGAGGGTGGATCCCGGTGCGCTGTGGGTGGATCTGAACCAACCGAAGGGCAGCGGATACTTCGACTACGACGAACTGGAGCGCGTCGCGCCGTGGTTCGCCGACGCGCAGACCTACGTCTGCGGTCCGCAGTCGCTGATGGACGCCGTGCGGACGATCTATCAGGCCGAGCAGCTGGAGGACCGGCTGCACATTGAGGAGTTCACGCTCTCGCTCGCCCCGGCCGACGCCGCGGACGCGCAGGGCACCGTCGACTTCTCGGCCAGCGGCGTGAGCGCGCCGAACAACGGCGCCACGCTGCTCGAACAGGCCGAATCCGCCGGGCTCAGTCCGGAGTACGGCTGCCGCATGGGGATCTGCTTCTCCTGCACAGCGGTGCGTCGTTCCGGCTGCACGCGCAATCTGCGCACCGGCGAGACCGACAGCGACCCCGACCAGCCGATCCAGCTGTGCATCAGCGCGCCGGTCGGCGACGTCGAGATCGACATCTAACGAAGGGGAGCCAATCATGACCATCCTGACCGAAACCGAGCACGGACCGCTGGTCCTGAGCCCCGACCAGATCGAGGAACTCGGCCGCGAACTCGACGAGCTGCGCGCGGCGATCGTCGCCGACCTCGGCGAGCGCGACCGGGAGTACCTGTACTCGATCATCAAGGCGCAGCGCGGCTTCGAGATCGCAGGCCGCGGCCTGATGTATCTCGGCTTTCTTCCGCCGTTCTGGCTGGCCGCGGTGGCCGCGCTGAGTGTCTCGAAGATCCTGGACAACATGGAGATCGGCCACAACGTGATGCACGGCCAGTACGACTGGATGCGCGAACCCGGCCTGAATTCCCGGGTCTTCGAGTGGGATACGGTCTGCCCGGCCGATCAGTGGAAGCACTCGCACAACTACCTGCACCACACCTACACCAACATCCACAACAAGGACCGCGACATCGGCTACTCCATCCTGCGCATGGACGAGGGCCAGGAGTGGAACGTGCTGCGGCTCGGGCAGCCGCTGTACGCCTTCGTGCTGATGATGCTGTTCGAGTGGGGTGTGATGGGCCACGACCTCGAGGTCGAGAACATCCTGGCGGGCAAGAAGAAGTGGCCGGAGGTCAAGAAACTGCTGATCGGGCAGTGGCGCAAAGCGGGCAAACAGGTGCTCAAGGACTACCTGGTCTTCCCCGCGCTCACCGGTCCGCTGTTCTTCCACACGCTGGCGGGTAACGTCACCGCCAACCTCGTGCGCAACGTGTGGGCCTTCGCGATCATCTTCTGTGGTCACTTCCCGGCCGGCGTACAGACGTTCACCGAGGAAGAGACCGAGGACGAGACCCGCGGCGAGTGGTACATCCGGCAGATGCTCGGCTCGGCCAACATCACCGGCAGCAAGCTGTTCCACATCATGTCCGGGAATTTGTCGCACCAGATCGAACACCACCTGTTTCCGGACCTGCCCGCGAGCCGTTATCCGGAGATGGCCCCGACCGTGCGCGCATTGTGTGAAAAGTACGGTTTGCCGTACAACACCGGCCCGCTCGGCAAGCAGATCGGCTCGGTGTGGAAGAAAATTTTCAAGCTGGCACTGCCGCCGCGCTGGGTGGAGAGCGAGCCGTCTCCCGGTGTTATCGTGATGCGACAGCGGAAGGCGAGCGAAGCGGGCGTGTGAATGATCGGGAAATTCGAAAGCAACAAAGATCTCATTCAGGAATTGACGTCTTCCGGCGCCCGGCATGTCGGCAATATCGCCAACATCATCACGGGCACCGTCGCCGAAGTCACCCGGGAGATCGGTGAGTGGATCACCGATGCGATCGAGATGAACGAGGCGGCGGCCGCGGCGCGCCGGGACGCGGCGGCGCAGCAGGACCTCGACCGTGACCTCGGCGACGAGGCCGAGGTAGCGGTCACCAAGCCGCAGTCAGAGGGGGCGGAGAGTTTCCTCGACGCCGAGGTCGTCGAACCCGAAGTCGACGAGCCGCGCTGATCACCACACCGGCAGTCTGCGCCGATGCGCGGCGACGTCGGTGATCAGATCCTGGTAGCCGTCGATCAGCTCGGCCAGCCTGGTCCACTGCAGGTGGGCCGCGTCGCCCGCCTGTGCGGGCTGCGGCCCGGCCGTGACCTCGTCGCCCAAAGTGTGACGAGCCGCAACCCATTTCGCCGCAATTCGATCGATCACCGCGCCGAGGGTCTCGGTATGCAGGGAGGCGCCCTCCCGGTGCTGCACGTTGGCCGCGACCCAGGCGTCGATCCGGCCGATCCATTCGGCACGGCAGCCGTCGATGTCCTCCAGTTGCTGGCTGCAGGCCGCGACGCTGGTGCTGGACGCCCCCGGTGCGTGCGCTCGCGTCAGCGTGCGCTGCCGCCGCTCGTGGCAGTCGACGAGTTTCCGCGCGGCGTGCAGCACGCTGTGGCGATGCTGGCTCTCACCGGGCTCGCGGATCGCGCGCAGCAGTGCGGCGGGCGGTGGTAGCTCTTCGGTTCCGAAACTGCGCTGAGCGTATTCGGTGGGCATGGGCGTACCTCTGCGACATGACGAATCCTTGGATACGCCAGGGCCGAGGGGGATTTCGGGGAGGGGCGCCCCTCGGCTCCGGCGCAGCCCCGCAACCGGATGTCGTCCCACGGTCCACCAGCACGGCAGAGAAACCGGGAAATCCGCGACGATGCGAGAGAAGACGTCCGAGAAAATCGGGACACTTTCAGGAAAGCGCGGTAGCCGAATCCGCGCAACACTCTGGTCTGCGAATCCGGGAGCTGCCGGGAAATCGTTATGTTCCGTTACGGATCGGTCAACCGGCGCGGTTCGTCGCCCGGCGTTTCTCCCATTCCTCGGGCGCATGAGCAGCAACCGATTCGCCGCGACCGCTGCGCGCTGCCGCTCGATCCGCTAGCCTCGGTGTTCGTGCCCGCCTATGTGTCATCGCCCGAGTTGACATTCGGCTTCATGTTCGCGCTGGAAGACCCCGAGCGAATCGCAGAGGTCGTGCGCAATCTGATCGTCCGCAAAACCGTCTCGGTCTTCCGTCTCGCCAGGCTGTCGGACGACGACGGCCCGCCGGAGCGCTACGTGGTCAACTGGGCGGTCATCCCGCAGATCTCGATCACCACCAGCGCGCCGGATCACGAGGAGTTGCGGGCCACCCGCACCATGCTGGTCAACGCCTTCCTGAGCGAAGACGGCGAGGTCAGCCTGTATTCCGCGCAGTCGAGCGGGCCTGCCTGACCGGGCCGCCCCGGATGGCGCGCATCCGGGACGGCCGCACCGATCAGCCGACCGGAACCGGCGCGTCGAGTCGTCCGGACCGGGCGAGGGCGAACAGGCCGGCCGCCGCGGCCGCACCGACGGCGACGAGCACCGCCCAGGCCAGCGCGCTCATCCCGGCTTCGCGCGTGGCGTCCAGCAGCGCTCCGATACCCAGGTTCCCGAGCAGAATGCCGATGCCGACAATGGTGTTGTAGAGGCCGTAGTGCGTCGCCACCAGGCGGTTGCCCGACAACGCGACCACCGTGTCCATTTCGAACGGAAACACCGCCGCCGCACCGATTCCCAGCGCTGCCGCGGTCAGCAGCAGTGCGCCGATCGCGGGCCACACGCCGAAGCGGGTGCCCGGAATCGCCACCAGTGGCACGAACGCCGCCGCGAGGATCGCCAGGCCGGCCACCAGACTGTGCGCGCGACCCCACCGCCGGCCGAACCATCGGGTGATGCGCAGTTGACCGGCGATCGCGATCACTCCGGACAGCACGAACACCGTCGTCATCAGCACGGTCGCCGAGTCGCCCGCGATCCGCGCGGCGTGCACGGGCAACGCCGAGTAGACCTGGAAGGCCAGCACCGAGGAGCTGATCATCGCCGCGGCGAACAGCAGGAACGGGCGATTGGCCAGCACGACCCGCCAATCGTCCAGCACCGAGCCGGTTTTCGGCTCGCCCGCGTGCTGGGGAGCGCGCGTAACTGGGCCAGCGTCAGCACGGCGAACACCACCGCGGCGCCGGTGGCGGTCGCGCGGAAGTCGACGGCCATCAGCGCTAACCGACGATCGGGCCGACCAGGATGCCTGCCTGGTAGAAGACGTTGAACACGGCGAAGGCCTCCACCCGCCGCTCGCCGGAGTTCGCCGCGAGATACGCGCGCACCGCGGGGTTGAACAGCGCACCCGCGAAGCCGGTGGCCGCCGACGCGACCGGCAGCGCCGGCAGTGTCTCCGCGACCGCGAGCAGGGCGAAACCGCCCGTGCGCAGGAGGCATCCGGTCACGATGAGCGGTTTGTAGCCGAGCCGATCGGCCAGTGTGCCGCCGAGCAGGAACATGCCTTGCTGGGCGAAATTGCGGATGCCGAGCACCAGCCCCACCGCCCACGCGGCCAGCCCGAGCGGCCCGGCCAGTAGGGCATCAGCATGTAGAACCCGATGTTGATGGCGAACTGATCGACCATCAGCACGCGGCTGGGCCGATCGAAGCCGCGGAAGGCGGCGATCAGGTCGGTCATCGTGTCCCCTCCTCGCCTGCGCCGCCGCGGGGATCGATGACCGTGGAGCACCGGGTCCAGGACTCCGCGACCGCGTCGCCCGGATGCGCGATGCGGCGCGGCGCGGCGGGTGGGGCGGCGCCGAGCAAGCCGTGGGCACGGCAGTACTCGTCGTTGTAGACGGTGTCGAAGTAGCGCAGCGGACCGTCGGGGAAGACGGCGGCGATTCGCGTGGCCGGGTCGCTGGTGCGGGCCAGCCAGCCCGCGACCAGGGCGACCGCGCCG
Source organism: Nocardia sp. CY41 (assembly GCF_009829325.1). Lineage (GTDB taxonomy): Bacteria > Actinomycetota > Actinomycetes > Mycobacteriales > Mycobacteriaceae > Nocardia. Next base: position 84,509 of record NZ_VUOS01000014.1, on the reverse strand, counting down.
ACGCTCCAGCCGCCGGTGGCGTGGTGGGTCGCGGCGAGCCTGCGGCAGGCCCACACCGCCTCCGCCGGCGCGACCCAGTGGACCTCGTCGAACGCCGGATAGTCGACGTTGTCCGGGTGGATACTCGACCCCAGCCCGCGCATCAACCGCAGGCCCGCCGGCTGCCCGAAGATCGTGGACGCCACGGTGTCGACGCCCACCAAGCGCAGGTGCGGGAAATACCGGCGCAGCGTGCGGCTGATCCCCGCGGAATGCCCGCCCGTCCCGACCGAGCAGACCAGGACGTCGATCCGTCCCAGCTGGGCGACCAACTCCAGCGCCAGCGTCTCGTAGGCGTCGCGGTTGTCGGGGTTGCGGTACTGGTCCGGGCACCATGCTCGCCGGTCCCGGGTCAGCAGCTCGGCGACGCGGTCACGGCGCGCCTGCTGCCAGCCGCCGGTGGGGTGCGGCTCGGTGACCAGCTCCACCCGCGCGCCGTAGGCCGCGAGCATGCGCCGCATGAGCGGCTCCAAGCCGGGGTCGGTGACCAGCGTGACCGGGTGGTGATAGACCATGCCCGCCAGGGCCAGGCCCAAACCGAGGGTGCCGCTGGTCGATTCGATGATCGGAGCGCTTGGGACCAGGTCGCCGCGGGCCCTGGCGCGCTCGACCATGTGCAGGGCCGGCCGGTCCTTCATCCCGCCGGGGTTGGCGCCTTCGAGCTTGGCCCAGAAGCCGCGGCCGTCCGGTTGCGTTGTGCTGTCGAGCGGTTCGGTGATCCAGAGGACCGGCGTGTTGCCCACCATGGTGTCCGGACGCGGGCAGCGCTGGGCGGCGGTCAGGAGACTCGCCGGGCTCGCGAGCGGGACCGAGGCAGCCGGTTCGCGCGGAGCGGGTTCGGGCACAGCCGGGTTCTGCAGTGCAGAAGTCATGGGAATCGTCGATTCTGTGCGGTCGCTGGCTACAGCGACGGTGTGAGTGCGGAGGTCGCACGAACACCGGCCGGGCCCCGGCAGGCTCCGGCCTGACGCTGACCGATCAGTTCCGATCGATGCCGAATCGAGTGAGTTTGTCTCTGCCCGGCCACACCGGGAGCGCCGCGACCGGAGGCGCGCGCACGCCGCCGCCGAGCGCGGCCGCAGGCGCCGCCAGGAGCACCGACACCGCCGCGACCAGCAGCAGCACCAGTAGTGCGACAGCGCGCGGCAGGGCGGCGAGCACCGCGTCTGCGGGTACGTGCCGGTCCGGCTCGGCGGCGTGCTGATGGCGGTCGAGGAGGATCGCCGGAGAGGCGGGGGAGGCCATGACGGGACCGGACGCTTCGATGTGCGCGTGCGGCGCGACGGCATGGGTGAAGACGTGACACTGCGGCACCGCCATGGCGATCACCCAGACGGTGTACGCGAGAGCCACGAGCACCCGGGCAACCGGTAGTCGCAGCGCGCCGAACGTCACGGTTCCCGATGGTACAAGTCCGGCAGCGGCACGAGTCGCCGGTGGCTCGGTCGATTCGATTGCGGCGCAAGCCCGGCCGTGCGACGGGCTCCCCTCCTCGAATTCTGTTCGTTGGCGTGTCGGTATCGGATGGTGCCGTTCCCGAGCGCCTGGATACGGGACAATCAGGACACCTACTGGTTGTGGCTTGGATCACAGCAACCGTAAGGAGCATCGCTCATGGAACTCGAGAAGCCCGTCGTCCCGTCCGACCCGATTCGCGTGCGCGGCGATCTGGATCCCGCGCTGTCGCGGTGGTTGTGGCTGGTGAAGTGGCTATTGGCGATACCGCACTACATCGTGCTGCTCTTTCTGCACATCGCCTACGCGGTGCTCACGGTGGTCGCCTTCTTCGCGATCCTGATCACCGGCAAGTACCCGCGGGGACTGTTCGACTTCAACGTCGGCGTCATGCGCTGGGGATGGCGGGTGACCTTCTACGCCTTGTCGGTACTCGGCACCGACAAGTACCCGCCGTTCAGTCTGCGGGCGAACGCCGACTACCCGGCCGACTTGGAGATCGACTACCCGGAGACGTTGCACCGTGGCCTGGTGCTGGTGAAATGGTGGCTGCTGGCCATTCCGCACTACCTGATCGTCGGGGCGGTGGTGAGCGGCGGCATCGCGGTCGCGGGCGGCGAGGGTGACGACTGGGGCGGCGCCTCGATGTCGCTGCTCGGCATCCTGCTGCTCGTGGCGCTGGTCGCGTTGCTGTTCACGGCGCGGTACCCGCAGGGCCTCTACGACTTCGTGATGGGCATCAATCGGTGGATCATCCGCGTGCAGGCCTACGCCGGTTTGATGCGCGACGAGTACCCGCCGTTCCGGCTCGACCAGGGCGCTCGCGAGTCCGACTGAACCCGATATCGCCACCGGATCCGCCCGCCCGGCAGCGGGCGGATTCGCGCGCTCGGGGCCGGAAAGGCTTCGGCGCTGTTTCCGGAAAAGGCCACACCCGGCAGGCATCGGTGTTAGAAACACTGTCACTTCAGATTTTGGAGCGCTCGCGCACGACGAGTAAGGATCGCCATGACCGTCGCCGAGATGACTGTTTTCGATGCACTCGAATCGAATGTGCGCGGGTACTGTCGCTGCTGGCCCGCCGTCTTCGACACCGCCAGCGGCGCGTGGTTACGCGACGAGAACGGCAAGGAATATCTGGACTTCTTCGCCGGCGCGGGCTCGCTCAACTACGGCCACAACAATCCGGTGCTCAAACGCGCACTCCTGGACTACATCGCCGGGGACGGCATCACCCACGGGCTCGACATGTCCACCGTCGCCAAGCGGCGGCTGCTCGAAGCGCTGCGCGACACCGTCTTCGTCCCCCGCGGCCTGGACTACAAGGTCCAGTTCCCGGGACCGACCGGAGCGAACGCGGTGGAGGCAGCGTTGAAGCTCGCGCGCAAGGTCACCGGGCGGCAGACCGTGCTGAGCTTCACCAACGCCTTCCACGGGATGTCGCTCGGCGCGCTGGCCGTCACCGGGAACGCCGCCAAGCGGGCGGGCGCCGGGGTGCCGCTCGGGCATGCCATGCCGATGCCCTACGACGGCTACCTCGGGATCGCCGACGACCTGCTGTGGATGCGCAAGGCGCTCGACGACCCGTCGTCGGGTTTGGATCTACCGGCCGCGGTGATCGTGGAGACGGTGCAGGGCGAAGGGGGCATCAACGTCGCCCGCGCGGAATGGCTGCGTGGGCTGGCCGAGTTGTGCTCGTCCCGGGGGATCCTGCTGATCGTCGACGACGTCCAGATGGGCTGCGGCCGCACCGGGCCGTTCTTCTCCTTCGAGGTCGCCGGCATCGTGCCCGACATCGTCACGTTGTCGAAGTCGATCGGAGGTTACGGCCTGCCGATGGCGCTGGTGCTGTTCGGGCCCGAGCTCGACCAGTGGGCGCCGGGCGAGCACAACGGCACCTTCCGAGGCAACAACGCGGCTTTCGTCACCGGACGAGTAGCGCTGGAACACTATTGGTCGGATTCCGCGCTGGAGGCCGCGACCGCTGCCAAGGGTGAGCGGATCGCGCGGGCCCTGAGCGAGCTGACCGCGGCCTTCCCCGGTGTCTCTGCTCGTGGACGTGGCCTGGTGCACGGCGTCGTCTTCGAGGACGCGTCGCTGGGGGAGAAGGTCGCGCAGGCCGCCTTCGACCGTGGTCTGCTGGTGGAGACCTCCGGATCGGCGGACGAGGTGGTCAAACTGATGCCGCCCCTGACTATCGCCGAGGACGAGATCGACCACGGCATCCGGCTGCTGGCCGGAGCCATGGAGACGATCTGCGCGTGAACGCTCGTCGGGCGTGTCGCCGAACCATCCTGGCCGCCATCGTCCGCTGACCGAGGACATCGCCTTCTCGCCCGTGCGGGCCCAGCGGCGGGAATGTCGACAGGGGAGCCCGGGGGATTCGGGGTTATCGGGCCGTCGGCGGTGGTCGAAACTTGGTTCGAGTTGGGACAGCCTTCGGCGCGCCGTCCGCGGCGGCGGTGCCGGGTCCGGGGGTATGCATCGGTGGAACAGCAGCCGGCGTCGGCGCGAGCCTGTCAGTCGATCGGGGCGCCAGCTGGCTGCTCGGGTCTTTTGCCGCCGGGCCTGCGGTGGTCGAGGTGTCGGCAACGTATGGGCTTGCCATAGCTGGTGAATACGCGCATTGCGCCCGGACACGAAGTGCGAAATCTTCGAAGGTTAGGACATTCGGATCCTGACGAGAACCATCCAGGCGAATGTGGGAACTGCTCGTGAACTGCTCTCGGTCGATGTCGCGCGTCGGCGCCGCCGGTGGCTTCGGCGCGTTCGTCGTTCCCGGAACGCGGAGAGCGCCGTGACGCGGGCCGGGGATGAGGATCTCGCCGGAGTCACCGAGCGGATCGCGGATGGGCTGCGTGCGGTGGCCCCGTCCGGGTGGCAGCGGCTGGAGGCGTGGTTCGCGATGACCGTGGTCGCCGAATCGGCGCTGCTGGTGGTCGACGATGGTTCCCGGTCGTTCCGGTGCCAGGTACCGGATGCGGTGTGGAATGCGGTGCGCCGGCATCGGCAGGTGTCGGCAGGGGCTGCCGGCGGGCCGTGGTGGCGGTTGCTGGTGCGCATCGAGGCGGACGGTGTCGAGGCCGTCGCCGATCACGGTGCGGTGCCGTTCCCGGGCGAGCAATTGTTCGCACCGGAAGCCTATCTCGCCGACTTGGAACGCTATCCGCGAGATCGGCTGCCGGTGTGGCTGGCGGCCTACCTCGGTCGCGGCGAACGCCGAACACGGTCGCCGCGCGCCGCCGCCGACGCGATGCGTGCGGACCAGCGTGCGGGTTTGCGGGCGGTGGTCGTGGACAACGAACTGCCGGAGCTGGCCGTGCTGTGGGCACGGTGGGCGGTGCTGGCGGCAGCCTTCGTGGCGGTGGGGTCGAAGCAGGGGCCGCGAATCGGTCCGTCGGTGGGCATCTTCGAAGGCGGGGGACGTAGTGGTTCGACGTTGACCCTACTGCCCGGTGACCGAGCTGTGCTGTCGGGTGGTGTGTGGGATGCGCCAGTCCTGGACGCCGCGTACAACGCGGGCGCTGCGATGCCGGATTTGTTCGCGGGAGCGCCTGCGTGGGTGGCCGATCCGGTGCTCAACCCGCGGGCGACAACCGGTCTGCTGTCGTTTTGTTACTGGTGGGAGGCCGGTCGGTGGTATCGGGGTGAGTCCGCGCCGATACCGGAGTGCGCGCCGGCGCTGCCCGCGGTGTGGACGGTCGGCACCGTGGCGGGTGTCGTCGGCAACTTGCTGGAGGACCGGTCGGGCGGTACGTCGGACGCGGCCGAGTTGTTGGTGTCGGCCGCGCAGGCCGGTGCGGTGACCCGCGAGGCCATCGCGCAGGCTTTCGGTGACGCCACCGACATCGATGGCGCGATGTTCCAGTTTGTGCTCGCGGATCTGGCGGCGAACCACGCGGAGGGGATCGGCGAAGCGGATGCGCTCGATCTCGTCCGGGATCACATCCGACGACGGGGTTATGAGACGACGGGATACCCGCTGTCGAGGTTGCGAGCTGATCGCATCAGCGTGGGGTGGGTGGTGCGTTCGCCGGTGCCGGACGGCGAAATTGCCTTGGACCGGGCGGTTTTCTATGTCGCCGACGATGGTGTTGTGGAGCGCTCGACCACGTCGGTGCCGTTGTCCGCGTTCGTCACCGGTTTCGAGCGACGGTTCCGGCTGCGCGGGAACGGCCGAAACACGCCGGAGGGGGTCACGACGTGAACCAAGTCCGGTTGGATCCGGACAGCCTGCGAAATCGGGGAGCGCGGCTGGCCGAGCTCGGGGACCGCGTGGGGCAAACCTATGCCGGACTGCGCGATTCCTTGGCGCAGGCTGAAGGCAGTTGGGGCGACGACGATCTGGGTGTCGCGTTCGCCCGTGAGTTCAAGCCGCAGGCCGACAATCTGCTGGCCGGCGTACGGGCCATGGAGGAGAGTCTGCGCGGCACGGCCGCCGGAATAGTGGACGCCGCTAGCCAATTCGTAGCGCACGACAGGTTCGGCGCCAGCCGGGTCGGCACTGCAGCCGCCTACCTGGCCCCGATCGGCGAGCCGACGACGCTGCCCTGGCCGGAGGGCAGCGCGGGCTCGTCCTCGCCCGCAGGCCCCCATGGACCCGTGACGGCGGATCCCGCGGCGACCTTTCCGGCGACGGCGAACCCGGCGTACCCCACGGATCGGGCCGACCCCGCCGAATCACCCATCCCCGGCGGGTCACGGACACCGGATGCGTCCGTGGGACGCTCCACGCCGGAGGGCGGTCCGCAGCGAGGTCCCTCGGATCGGGCAGCAGGCCGAGAGGGGAATCGGGGAGCAGGCGGACCGGGCAGCGGCAACTCGGGCAAGCCCGCCGCAGACCCCGGTCGTTCTTCGGCCTCCACGGCGCCCCCTCCGGCCGCCGCACGCGCATCATCCGCTGACTCCGGTCGCCGTCCTCCGGCCTCCGCGGTGCTCCCTCCGGCCGCCACCCGGGATGCACCTCCTGCCCCGGGCGGGCGGCAGGCCGGGGCACGCTCACCGGGCGGTGGGGGACGACGAGACACCCCGTGGTCCGGGCAGCCACCCAGAACGGCCGGACCACCCGCCGGTGCCGAGCCGAGACCCCCAGGCCCTCGGTTCGGTTCGCCGCCGCGGAGGTCGGGGGAGCGCGATCGGCGTCGCTCCGGCGCACGGCCGGCCGCCGACCCCGTGGTCGGCTGGCTGGCGCGGATGCTGGCCGAACACCACGACGTGCGGGTGGCCGGATTCGATACCCCCGGGTTGCAAGTGCCGGTCGTGCGCGAATTCGTGGCCGCTGTGGACCGGGTGCTCACCGACTACCCGGTGATCGCTCTCGACGTCGTCGCGGTGGCAGAACTCGATGCCGAATCGGGGCCGGTGCGGTGGAGTCCCGACCCAGGCGATACGGGGGGTACAAGCGCAGGCCGGTCGATCACCCTCGACCAGCGGACCGCGCTGGAGTCGAGGCGAGCGACCGGAACCCCGGAGTCCGAGGCCGAGTCGGCGGAGCCGGCAATCTACCTGGCGACGCTGCGCGAATTCGGCCGGGCACTCGACTGCGCCGGTGGCGGTCTCGCTCGCAGGCAGGCGGAGCGTGTCCTGATCGCGGAGTACCTGCGTCTGGAGGCGGGACACGACAGCACACTCGCCGAGGTGGTTCGCGGTTACCGGCGCTGGCGCGCCGTGTTGGCCGGGGACGCTGCGGACGCGGGCGAGTTCGACGTGAGCCGGGCACTCGGCGCCGCGTTCGCCGATGTCGTGCTGCGCGGCGACGAGGCGAGCCGCCAGGCGCGAGCACTGCACGCGGTGCTGGTCGACGCGACGTCGCGGCGGGGGTAGGCGGTGCCGGTGGACGGTTCGATGTCGCTGAACCCGGTCGTGGAGTTGCGCCGCTTGTTCGAGGGTTTGCCCGGCCCGGTGCGTCGCCCGATCGAGTTGGTGGTCTTCGGGGGAGACCTGCCGCGCGCCGACGTGTCCAGGATGCGGTGGATGGCCGCGGAGCTGCGGGCCAAGGCCGACGCCATGAACGAGCACGCGGAGGATGCCGGAAACATACTCGCGCAGGAGGATTCGCTCGGCACCCTGGGTGACCGAGTGCGCGAGACATTGCATCTGCACCAGGAGGGCGCGGCCAAACTGCGGGAGGAAGCGCTGGCCTTGGCCGATCAAGCTCACGCGGCCGCCAACGATGCGGAGAAGACGCTGTGCGTGATGTTCGCGTTCGGCGTCGAACTGGCCTGGCGCATCATCAGCACGTTGGCGGCAGCCGCCGCGGCCGGTCCGGCCGGGCAGGTTGCGGCGGCTCCCGTGGTGGAGTCGATGCTGATCGAGGGCCGAGGCAGGGTCGCGCTGATGCGCGCGGGCCTGGAACAGGCCTACAAGGCGGGCGCGGCGAAGACGGCGACCCGAATCGCGGCATTGGGGCCGCACCGGTTCGTTCTCGCGGTCGGCACAGCCGCCGCGCTGCCCGCGGGTGTGGATCTCGGGGTACAGATCGCGCAGGTCGAGTCCGGCGACCGGACCGCGACCGTCAAGGGCCCGAACGGGGAGAACCCGAGGGGTATCGATCTGAAGTCGGTCGAAGCCGCAGCAGTGTCGGGCGCCGGAGGCGCGGTGGGCGGCATAGCCGCGGGCAAGGTCGCGCCCAAGCTTCTTCCCAGGCTGGAGACCAGCCGCTCGGCGCTCGGACTGGTGCAAGGGGTCGCGGGCGCGGTGTCCGGTCTGGGTGCGGCGGCATTGGTCACGGGCTGGCCGGAACACTTCGAAGACGTCCTGGCGTCGCTGCTCAGCGGCGGATTCGGCGGAGTCGTGGATGTCCACCGTGGCGTCCACCCGGATCTCGGTTCCTCCCTCGCAGAGGTGGTCGACGGCGGCGGCGCCTACGTTCCCCCGGATCCATCCACGGTGAGTCTCAGCAAGGATGCCGTGCTGGGACTGGCGGGGGCTCCCCAGGGTGTGAAATCGCTGACGCCCGCTCCGCCTGCTGGGCCGGTGGACAGCACCACCCCGCAGCTCGCGACCTCGGCCGTGCCCGGCCACGCTACGGATGCCGGAGGATCGGAGCCTGGACGGAACCTGGTTTCGTCCGGACCACCGGAAGCGACGGGTGATCGGCGGCACCAGCCGGATGAGGCCGGGGACCTGGCACAGCGCCTCGGCGATTCGGAATCGGGTGAGCAGGCTCCCGCGCCGGATGACCGCACGAACAGTCGAGCGGGAGCGGATGGGCAACCAGGTGAACACCATTCGACCGCGCGACCGAGCGACCGGGGATCGGCAGACCATGCCGACGATCGGGAGCCGGGTGTAGACCTTCCCTCCGGTGGCGAAGAGACCTCCGGTGGCGGCGCGCGGGCCGGTGCAGATGTTCCGGGCGGTAGTGGCGCTGCGCAGACCGGTGATCCCGCGCAGGCCGATGATGATGGGCACGACGATGGTGCTCGCGCACATGGCGGTGCGGGGCACGATGGCGGCGGTGCGCAGGCCGCTGACGTCGGCAATGCGCAAACCGGGGACGGCGAGCATGCCGGTAGTGGCGGCGGTGTGCAAGCCGGCGATGGGCGGGGCGGTGGTGGTGCGCACGGTGCCGACGGTGGAGCCGATGCGCACGCCGGTGGCCCTGGTGCTGGTGGTGCGCAGGCTGCCGGGGGTGTGGCTTCCGGTGCGGTGTCGTCGGGCGCGGGTGGCGACCACTCCGGTTCGGGACCGCGGCAGTCGGCAGCTCATGGCGGGGACCACGCGCGTGCGGTCGGTGGCGGCCGGAGCGCACGGGCTCCGGTCGGCGACGGTATGGCCGGGCACGAGCCGGCGGCTGTGCGGCCGGGGCGGGGGCCGGGGAAACTCGATCCGCCGGTGCAGGTGGGGAATGCGTCCGGTCGCCATGGCGCGGGCCACGAAGGCCTCGCCCGGGTTACGGCGCCGAAGTACGCCGACGTACCACCGGTGCACGAGCCACCGGCTGTGGAGCCGTCCAAGGACGCCGTGCCCGCTGACGTTCGCCCGTCCGTGCACGACGGACCCGACCGCCCGGCGGCGGAGCTGGTAGCGGAGCTGGCGGGGTTGCCGTCGGCGGATCCGGCGACGAAGCAAGACCTCAGCGCCGAGCAGCAGACGCAATTCAAAGGTGCGGCGAAGAAGGCGCTGGCGTTGTATCGGTTGCGGCACGAGGAGCTGGCCGCTGAGTCGTGGGAGCAGCGCAGGCACGCGATGGAACATGGTGATCGGGCCGAGTCGCTGCTGCGGTACATCGACGCGATGCGCGAGGGTACCGGGAAGACGCCGCGGTGGAATCAAATCAAGGCGTTCCTGCTCGGCGAGCACGGGTTCATGCGCCAGATGGGCACGGGGCAGGGCAAATCCATGGTCGGTGCCTTGGATACGTTGCGGCAATTGTCGCGCGGGGAGCCGGTGGAGCAGGCGAGCGGAAAGCCGGTGCGGGTGCACCATGTGATCACCACGACCGAGGTGCTGGCCAACGAGGGGGTCCGGGAATTCGCGCCGATGCTCCGCAGTCTCGGGTACGAGGTCGCGCGCTGGGATCCGCACAACCCGCCGGGTGAGACGGAACGCCCGACCGTGTACTACATGACCTACGACGAGCGCGCGACCGCCGAGCTGTTCGACCGGCCGCCGCCGGGGAAGACCGCGACCATCGACGAGGCGGATGCGGTGCTGGTGCACAACCAGACGGTGCACTACCAGTCCGACGGACAGCGGGAGCTCGCCTCGGAGGTGGAGGCCGCCGCGGTGTACCGGGTCCGTGACTTCTTGAAAGCCGTGTTGCGCAGCAGAATCACGACGGCGGAGGACCTGTCGGCGCATCTCGGGGAAGCACTCCACGACGGGCCGCTGTCGGTGGCGGAGGGCGGGGCGGCGCGGCCGCTGTCGGCGGAGGAGGTCGGGGCGGCACGGACGCTGACAGCGCGGTTGTTGCGCGAGCAACCCGAGCGGTGCCTCGATACGGTGAGCGGGTTGTGGGAAAGCCACGCCGGGCGTGCATTCACCGCCGAGGAAACCGAGATGGCCCGTGCCTTCTTGGACGTCAGAGCGGGCCGGTTGAAACTGAATCGGGACTTTCAGATCTTCGGGCGGGATGCCGAGAAGAAGATCCAGATTCTCGACGAGTACGGGAAGCCGCGAAGCGATCCGAAGATCGGCACCGAGAGCCGGTGGTTCGGAGGCCGTCACAAAATGGTCGAAGCGATGTTCGGCGCCCCGGTGTATTCCGATGGGACGGGATCGAAACAGGTCACCGTGGAGGACGTCCTCGGCGGATACGAACATCTGCATCTGATGTCGGGCACGCTGGAACGGACCGCGGCCGAGATCAAGGAGAACTTCCCGGTCGAGGGTGGTCTGGCCAAGGTGGAGGACTTCGGGCGGTCGAAACTGGCGGGGGAGCAGGATCGGATATTCCTCACCGAGCCGGAGAAATTGCGGGACGCGGTGAGCCGGGTACAGCAGTTGCAGGCCGAGGGACGGCCGGTGCTGGTGATCTGCCCGTTCAACGATCTGGCGCGGAAATTCTCGCTGATGCTGACCAAGGCGGACGTGGAACACACGGCGATCGACGCCCGGTGGTTCGCCGAGCACCGCGACAACAATGCCGCGGAGGAACACTTGCTGTCGGTCAAGGACACCGCCGGTGTCCGGGGCGCGGTGACCGTCGGCACGGGAATGCTCGGCCGGGGCTTCGACGTATCGATCAGCGACGAGGTCGACCGGTTGGGCGGGGTGCACGCGCACATGCTGGGGCGTTCGCCGACGAACCCGGACGAGGATCATCAGTGGTCGGCGCGGGCTGGGCGCAACGGCCGCAACGGCAGCTTCTGTTTCAACGTCGCCGCGTCCGACCGCCTCTACAGCGACGCGCAGCAGCACGGTGCGCGCGTCGCGGTCACCCACTATCGGACCGCACTGGCCGAGCACGCCGAAGCCACCGCGGAATACACCGAAGCCGTCCGTCGGACGGGCAGTACGGATGCGGCCCGACCAGGTGAGGCCGTGCAGGCGGCGCGGACGAAGGTTGCGGCCACCGCGGCCGATGTCGCCGCGGCCGAGCGGGAGATGCGCAGCCTGACATCCACCCTGCAGAACGACGCGGCCGACCGCATGTATCTGGAGCGTGCGATGCGCCGCGCCAATCAGGCCCACGCGCCCCCGACCGCAGTCGCTCCCGCTGCCCCCTCGTTCCAGACCACTGTCGCTCCGGGCCCCCTCCACACCGAGTCGGGCACCGTGCATACTTCGGCGGATACCGGCCAGGCCGGGGCAGACACTCGCCAGAGCAGGTCGGACACCGGCCACGCCGGAGCTGATATCGACCGTACCGCGATGGAGGCTTTGCACGCCGGGCCTGACGCCGTCCAACCGCACCTGCGGGGGGACCGGTTCGCGCGGCTGGCCGGGTGGCTCGGGATCCCAGCATCGGTCCAGGCGGCCGCGGCTGTGTTCGACAACGACGATGCCGACGACCCGTTGAGCCGACTGCTGGAAAGAGCAGGCGTCTCCTCAGCCGCCGTGGAAGCGCTGAACCAGCACCTCGACCACGCCCCGCCCGCGGCGGTGCTGCGGGCGGACGCCCTCACCGACGAGCAAGCACTGAATCGACTGACGCCGCAGCGCAACCGGCTGGCCGCCGAACTAGGGTGGGAATCCGCCCAGGTCGCTGGCGCGGAGGGCGTGCGCCAGGTCGGCGCCGCAGTCGACACGGCCCGCGCAGAGCTGGCGGTCCTGCTGGAGGTTCCCGTCACCGAGGTGAACGCCGCCACCGCCCGCGATGTGCTCGCCGACGCGGTCGCCCGCCTGCTCGCCCGCACCGAGATCGCCGACGACCCGGCCACCGAACTCCTCGTTCTCACCGCTTCCACCTATCTGGCCGTCACCGCCTTGCTCGACCTCGCCGTCGCCATTCACCAGCGCAGCCCGAAGAGCTGCGTCAACAACGGCGTGACGATGATGCGGGTGCTGTACCCGGACAACGAGCACGCCTACCACCTCCCGGACGACATGCCACTGCGGGGCCACGACGCCGAAGCCACGGAGCGGGCCTTCGGCGGCGCCTTCCGGGCATTCCGGTCGCTGGACGAGGCTGCCGAATCGTTGGAAGGGCGGCCCTGGGGTAGCCAGGCGCTGGTCTACAAGTGGATGAACAAGGGGGAAGTCGAAAGTCACTTGGTGCTGCTGGTCAACGCCAGTGACCGGGCGGAGGCCCCGAACCTGGTCGTCCTGGACATCGCGGCCGCCCCCGGACAGGCTCCGATCACCGCGGCGGATCTGGCGGCCCGGCCCGCGCTGCTGAAAAAGGCAGTCCCGTTCCAGCAGTGGCGGCGTGAGCAGCAAGCGTTCATCGACCGACTGACGGAGGCCGATCGCCGCGTTTTCGCCATCGAATTCGACCACAAGGGCGAACCCCTCGACCGCCTTTCCGCCACACGGCGTTCTGCCGTCGCCTCCCAGGACCCAGGACTCCCTCCACCATCGCTCTGGTCGAGCCGTGCCCCACCGCTGCGGCGGAACCAGTTCGCACTCGCCGGTCATCGCCCGGTCGGCGACGGTTCGTTACCGGGGAACTCCGTCCGGGCCGATACGAGCCAACCGGATACGGCGCCATCGAACGTCCGCACCGGCCGGGCGAGGCCGCACGACGAGCCGGGAAGTCGCGGCACGGGAGCGGACTCCATCGGCCACTCCGGCGAGGACGGTGATGGCGAACCACACATCGCAGATGAGGGCTCGATCGGCGGCCGATCATCCGATGCGATGTCGTTCCTTCCTGCGGGGGATCTCCCCGCTGAGCAGATGACAGGGCCTGTTGTCGTTCCCCAGCAGCTTCTGCTCACCGAGGAGCTTGCCGTCGCACTGTCGGATGCACTGACCGAACGCGATCAGGCAGTCCACCGGATCACCGACCAGGTGCGCGAAGTGGAGCACGCGCTCGCGCCACTGGTCGGTGAACCGGGAACGGTGGACATGGTGTCGCTGATGGGTGTCCGCGATGAGCTGAGTGCATTCTTGGGCCGGCAGTTGGCCGCATACGCCGAAACCGCAGAGGGACAGCGTGATCAGATGATCGCGACCCTGCGTGAGATCACTGCGCGCCCGCGTCTCGACGAGCGAGATATTCGGGTGCTTGCCGAGATGGTCCCGGTCAAGCGCAATAAAATCATCGCGTCGCTTCCCGGGGGGCGAGATCGCTATGCCCAGGAGTTACGCACGGCGGCTCGGGTTCGGCTTGCGGAACTGGATTCGCCTCGAGCGGAGTTCTTCCGAGCCGATGACGCGATACGGCGTTTGCAGCGCGGAATCCAGGGCCGGCTCGACCGCGCGGCAGAGGTGCTTTATGACCGCGGTTCGCGCAGGACGGTCCGGGCTTTGCTCGACGGCATAGATGCGATGCGGTCCGAAATATCGGCGGCGCGTCGGCAGATAAGCGTCGACTGGCATGATATCCCGGAAAATGAGCTGGCACCGTTGCTGTCGGAGATCACCCGAGGGCTGCGTAGCAGAGAAGATGCAGTCGAAGCGGTAGCCGCCATGGCCGCGCCCCGGCACATCACCATGGTCGTCGATGACGCACTGAGGACTGTCGAAAAGTCCGCGGTAAGCATATTCGCCGAATCGTCGATACGCGGATTCGTGTTCCGGGATCACGATGCGAGGAACGTCAGGGCTTTGGAGGACGCCATAGCCCGCGTGCGCACGATGGTGCGCGCTCCCGAGACCACCCCCGATCTGTCCACCCGAGTAGTGGACGAGTCGGTGGAGCGCCGATCCGATTTCAGCACCTTCGTGGATCCGGCCGACACACTGTATCTGCACTTCACCCCGAATATTCGCGCCATCGCGACAACGGGCATGATCCGGTCCGGCGCACACGACGACGTCGTCAACACCACGGCCGCCCATTCCGTCGGGGTGCATTTCATCAAGCCCGGGGACTGGCAGGGCACGGAAAACTTCAACATGTATGTCGGATACGCCGGACTCCGCCGCACACTCAGTGGCACTGTATTGCCCGACGCGCTCGGCGCGATCGTCGTCATGCCGCTCGGCGCGATCACGGAGACGACGCCGTTACGCAACGAAGCCAAGACGACCGCATCGGACGAGGCTCATCTGGCCAGCGACGCCACGTTCCGTCCATTGAACGGGAGTCCCAGATACGCCTACCCCCTCGACGACGCCTACATCATTCCTTGTTACAGCGACCTGCAGGTCTCCCGGGAGCAACGTCTGATCATCGATCCCGACACCGGGGAACGACACTGGCGACCGGTTGCCGAGCCGATCCGCGACGCTTTTCGCCGCGCTGGATACGACGAAGCGTGGATCGACCGGCACGTCATCGAGCTACCGGAACGCATCGCGGCGGACCCCGAAACTCGCGCCAGCCGTGGGGAGTACGACCGCACCCAAAGGTTGATCCGGCAGGCCCAGGAGGAGATCAAGCGGCGGATGGCCGAGGACGGGAAGTACTCGGATCGACTCGTCGTCCCTTTGTCCACCGAGCACGGGAGACAACTCGAGACCCTCGATCGGCACGGCACAACGCGGCACGGCTACTACTCGACATTGGATTTCGCCATCGAACGGCTGATCGTCGCCGACCGGCACCCGCCGGAGACCGCGCCACCTGCCGGCCGAGCTACAGTGCCCGAAGAGCAGCCTCCTGCGAAGGTGGCGGGGCAGTCGAGTGGTGGCGATGCCGAACAGCGTGCCCGGCCGCGCGGCCCGGACGGTCTCATCGGCCGCCGGCCATCGTTCGATTCGGAAGGTGGCGCCGAACGGAGAACGGCGGAGGCGGGTACACCGGGATCGGACGGTCCGATCGATGCCGGTGAGCTCGGTCGGCTGCTGGCCGAGCACGGTGTCGTGGTGGGACGTGCGGCGGCGGCGCGCGTATGGGGTTCGGACGTGCCGGGTGACCCGGATGTCGTCGAACTGTCGGTTCCGGAATGGCTGTACCGGCGGTGCGCGGCGGAAGGTTGGGCACAGGAGGACGGACAGCGCTCGGTGCTGGGGCGGGGGCGGTTCCGGGTATCAGTGGGTTGGCCCGGCGTCCGGACCGACGTGGTGTCGCACGAGGACCTGGCGGGCCGGTCGTGGCAGCCCGCCGAGGGCGGATCGAAGGTCGCCCTGCCCGCCGATCCGGAGATCCGGCGCGGGATACGGCTGGCCGCCGAAGGACTTTTCGAGGAGGCGGGCGACGCCGGCCTCACCCGGCCGTCTCGTGATCCCGATTCCGACGCGGTGCCATTCGGACCGGACGCCGCCGTCCCGGTGCTCGGTCCCGGTCCTGTGCCGCCCGGTCTCCGGCACGCACAGCGGGGCTTGCAGCGGCAGAACGAGGCGGCGGTTGTCCTCGCTCGGGCCGGCTTCCGGGTCGAGCAGCACCCTGTCGAATCCGGTGCGCGGCTGCCCGACTTCCGTATAGAGGGACGGATCTTCGACTGCTACTCGCCGACTACCGGCAAAGTCAGCAATATCTGCTTCGAGATCCGCCGCAAGGTGTATGTGAAACGCCAGGCCGATCGGATCGTGGTGAACCTGACCGACTCCGCCGCGGACCCGGTCGAATTGAGTCTGGCGTTGCGTCGGCACCTTATCCCGAACCTGCGCGAAGTACTGGCCATCGACCGGCGCGGTACTGTGCTGCGGCTTTCGCCCGGCCCCTTGGCCGTCGTCGCGAGTCTGCCCGACACGGGCGACCACGGATTCATCGGCAGCAGACCGCGAGAACGGGCCGGTGAATCGGACGCTGCGAGTCGCGCGGACGCGCGGCGGGTGACGGTCGAAGGGGACAGTCCGCCCGGCCTCATCGGCAGCCGTCCCGGTGAGCAGCCCGATCCGTTGGACGCCTCGCGTGGCGCGTGGCTGAAGGCGTTGCGGCTCGAACAGGGGATGAAGCAGAAGGACGTGGCGCAGGCCGCGGGCCTGACCAATGCCGCACTCTCCAATATCGAGAAGGGACGACGGACGACGCTCGGCACTTTTCAGCAGGTCTGCCGCGCGCTGGGAGTCGAGGGCGAGGCGCTGGTCGCGGCCGCTCGGCGGTTCTATCCGGATATCGATCTCGAAACCGATGTCGCCGCGCATGATTCGCTGGGCGGCTGGGTCGCCGCGCATCGCAACATCCGCGGAATGACAAAGGCGGATCTCGCACGCGCGGTCGGAGTGACGCCGACGCGGATCTGGGAGGTCGAGAACGGGGATCGCCCGCCAGCGAACCTCTTCTTCCGAATTGCTCGAGCATTGGACGTAGGAGAGCAGGCGCTGGCGGCGGCTGCGCGCAGCTTCTATCCGGAGTTCGTGCTCGACCTCGATCCGGCGGCGCACGATTCGGCCTCAACCGGTACGTGGATCATGGCGCTGCGGCACAGCCGCAATATGACCCAGGCCGAGTTGGCACGAACCGCGGGCACGTCGGCGGGCTACATCGCCGGGATCGAGGGCGGAGAATACACTCCGAACTCGATCATCTTCCGCCGGATCTGCCGGGCCCTGGAGGTTGTGCCGACACTCCTCGGCGCGGCCACCCGCCACTTTTATCCGGAGCTCGAACTCGATCTATCCCCGCGCACACACAATCCCGCGTCCCCCGGCGGTTGGATCGTGGCTGTGCGTCACGACCGGGATATGACCAGGCTGCAGCTCGCGGAAGCGATCGGGCCTGGCTGGGGTCATCTCGGCCATATCGAGACCGGAGAATATGTGCCGAGGTTCGCGGTTTTCCGGCGGATCTGCGAGGTATTGGGCATCGACGACGAACTGTTGCGGGCGGCAACCCGGCAGTTCTATCCGCACATCGATCTCGACCTCGAGCCGGCGGCACACGACCTCGGCGGATGGATTACCGCGCTGCGTAACGACCGGGACATGACTCGCGTCGAACTCGCCCGCGTGACCGGGTTGTCCACGAAATACCTGGCACAGGTCGAGACCGAGAATCGACGGCCGCAGTTCGGCACGTTCCGGCGAATCTGCCGGGGGCTGGGAGTCTCGGGTCGCCTGCTGATCCAGGCGGTGCGGGACTTCTACCCGGACATCACCGCCGACATCGATCCCGCTGCACACCAATCGCTGGGGCGATGGATTGCGGCGCTGCGTTACGACGAAGGAATGACGACAACCGAACTCGCGCGGCGAGTGGGGATGCCTCGCAGGTCTCTTTCCGATATCGAGAACGATCGCTATCTTCCGCGGTTGAGTAAATTGCGGCAACTGTGCCAAGCGCAGGGCGTCGGCGGCGAATTGTTGCTGGAGATCGTCGAGCGATTCTATGCGGATCGATACGAGCGGTCCGGCTATCGAGACGAAGAAGAACTGTTCCAACGGTATGTCGTGACTCGGGTGGGTTCGCCCGCGGAAAGGGAGGTCAAGGACGAGATCAACCAGAGGTTCGCGTGGATTCCGAAGGCGGTCGCGCGTCGCGAAGATCCGGCTGTTCGTGACGAGGTGGAACAGGTTGCTTGGATCGGGATGCTGCTCGCGATCGGCAATCACGTTCCGTCTGCGTCGTTCGCTGCACACGCGTGGGCCAGCTGCCGTGGGGCGATATTGCGGTACCGCCTCGCGATCCGGTTCCCCGATCTCGACGACCGCATTCTGCGGCTGGACGCTCCGATCAGCGACGACAGGTCGGGACACTCGGTCGTAGCCGATTCGGCGCCGGTACGGTCCTCCGACACCGGCTTCGTGCGGAAGGTCCGCGCCGCACTGGCCGACATGGACGATGCCGCCACCGCGGAGCGGCTGGTCATGCTGCATCTGGTCGAGGGCATGTCCTTTACCCGCGCCACTCAGCTGCTGGGGTTGCCGGCCGATGTCGCGGCAGACGTTCGTGCCGAGACGGTCGCCCGCTTGCGCCGCGCGTTCACCCGTCGTCAACCGTCTGTCCGCACCGCAAGCGAGCAGAACCGGCCGACGCCGTGGACTTCGGCGGGGGCGGAGCCGGATCAGCCGCCCATTCCACCGGGGTCACGCGGCGATTCCGCGCCAGGCGACGGCAGGACCAGGCCGGGCGAATTCATAGGCAGCAGGCCCGGGGATGACGCGCCGGTGGCTCCGGGGGAGCCGGGACGTGCCGGAGCGGACCCCACCGCCGATCTCATCGGACCGGTCGACGAGCGTGCCGGGCTGCCCACCTACACCCCGCCGAGGAGCACTCCGGGGTCCGGGTCCCTCGGCGACAGTCGTCCAAGCGGCGTGCCGGAGGCTACGGTGGCCGATCCGTCCCCGCGCGCCGAACCCGCCGGACCCGATTCGATCCACGCCACGGGAGAAGAACTCGCCCACTGGGCAACCCAGCTGTCCGACCACGGTCTGCTAACCTTCCTCACCCGCGCCCAGACCGAAGCTTCGGCGCACATCGCACACCTGCGCCGCGGACAATCGCCCGCGCTGGAAGCAGCCATCGCCGCGGCACGAGTACAGACCGCATTGGTGGTCGAACAGTTGCACCGAAGCGCCGCCGGTGGTTCCGGATCGTTGCTCGCGGCGGCCGATGCCGCCACGAATGTATTCGAGGTAATCGGAGCGCTGCACTCGGCCGACACTCGGTCGGCGTCCTATATCCACGATCTCGATGTACTGACCCGATTCCCGGAGCGAAGGCGCGCAGCCGCCGAACTAGGTGCGACGCGCTTCGTCGACGGCTCCAACTGGGCAAGAATTGCCGACGAATACCTCGTCGCGGGACGCGACAACGGCTGGGATCAAGAGTTGATCGAGTCACTGCGTGTGCTGCCCGCGCAAGCAGCCGAATTCACTACGGCGCTCACCGGCTCGGACCGGACCTTCGGCGAGGCCGCCGGTCGATATATTCCGAACGCCTACCGGGCGGCGATGTACTACATGACCCGCAGCCACGACACCGACCAAGCGATCGCCCGGCTTCGCGGGCTGGACCACGCGGTTGCGGCGGCGGTAGATCGCCTGGGGTCGACCCGGGCAGCCACCGACGTAGGGCTGTCGCTGCTTCAGCTGCGAATGGACATCCACGCGGCAATCGCGTCCGCGGACGGGGCGATCGCTCCCGCTATGCGATCCAGCGCCATGCAGGGCCTCGACCACAATCCACAGCTCCCGCAGATGATCGAGCGAATCGTGCTCGACCTCCGTGCTCTCGCCCGGCACGGCTCCGAAACACCGAGACCGATCCGACCGACCTACACCGCGCACCCCATTGCGGTCCAGGATGTGCTCGGGGCCCACGACGAGGAAACGTCCCCCGTTCTAGCAGCCGAGGCTTTCGCTGTGCAGGACGGAACTTTCATCAGATGGACCGGCCGGTCGTCGGAGCTGCTGCAAACCGGGTCAGACGGTGTTTCCTTCGCGATGGACCAGTGGGGGCGTTTGCTGGCCGCAGCCACCCACGATTCTCTACTCCACCTGATATCGGCTATGGGGGAAGGGCTGGCCGGCTGGGGCGCATTGTTCACCGACGATGACGGACGGCTGGACGGTCCGGTACGGCCTTATCGGCTCGAAAAGGCTCTCGATCCCATGGGCACCGCCCAACTGCGTGATGCGCTGACGCGCGGGGGGCTCCGTCTCGATGACGCCAACTTCGACAACGAAGGCCAGGGCAAACTGTGGCGCCGCGATGCACCGCCGGTGTCGGCGCTGTTCACCATGGAGCCGCTCGGCGTCCTAGGAAGCATCGAGTCGATGTTCGCCGTCTACGACGACGGTTTCTGGATCAAGCCTGTTCGTGACGGGACAACACGCAGCGCCGACGAGGTGCGAGTACCGCTGATCCTCGGCCCTCTGCGCCACGAACCCGGCAATATCGAGGTGGCCGTATACCGGCAGGGCGACCGCACGATGGTCCGATATCGTGACCCCGACCCAGGTCCCGAACCCGATCGAGTCGCCCCCGTATTCGCCGAGTTCCATCAGCGCATGAACCGATGGGTGGCCGAATCCGACGGTGCCGAATGGCACCCCGACACTGCCCAGGTAGTTCACACCTTCGAACAACACCTCGAACGATCAGCTCCCGAGCAAGACCGCCCCGACGACTACATCGGCAGCCGCCCACCGGATTCGGTACCGGAGCCGGTCGGTCGGCAGCCATTCGAAGAAGATTTAGCCGTCCGGGACGAGCGCTCGATGCCGGATCCGGCGCATGCCACGCACCAGGAACTCACTGGCTGGACGGGTCAGCTGTCGGATGGTGAACTACATCGTTTCCTCGCCGAAAAGCAGGCTGAAGCGTCGGCTCATGTGGCAGCCGTGCATCGCGGCCGACCGCCCGCGGTCGACGTGGCCATCGGGACGGCACGAGCGCAGATCGCCTTGGTGGCCGAACGATGGCGGCGGCTCACCGACAGCAGCACCAGACCGTCGAGCGCCGACGCCCAGACCACAGCCGACGCCGCGACCGCCGTCTTTCACATCATCGGAGCGCTCCCGATGGCAGCGACGTCGCCATCGGCGTTCACCGATGATCCCGATGGTCTGTTCGACCTGCTGACCCGATTCCCGGAGCGGCTGCTGACGGCCGCCGAGCGGGACCAGGCAACCGGGGCCGACGCAGAGGACTGGGCGCGACGCGCCGATGCCTTCCTGACCGGACACCGAGGAGGCGACTGGGATTCGGAACTGATCCGGTCCCTGCGATCGCTGCCGGCGAAGGCAGCCGAATTCGCGCACGCGCTCACCGGCTCGGACCGCGACTTCGGCGCGGCCGCCACGCAGTACATTCCGGATGCCTACCGCGCGGCCCTGTATTTCCTCACCCGAACCCGAGATGTCGCGCAGGCGGTGGATCGGCTTCGCGAGGTGGACCACGCGGTCGCGGCAGCGGTGGACCGTCTCGGATCGTCCCGGCCCGCCGCCGACGCGGGCTTGTCGCTCTTTCAGTTGCGCATCGATATTCACGAAGCCCTTGCCTACGCGGCCGACGCGGCGGCATCCAAGATGCGGTCCAGCACTCTTCTCGGGCTCGAGAAGAATCCACTGTTGCCGCAGAGAGTGACCCGGGTCGTCGATGACCTCACCGGTTTGGCCCGCCACGGTTCGGAAACGCCGAGACTTATTCGGCCCGCCTATGCCTCGCATCCGGTGACGTCCGAGGAACCGTTCACCGACGACGACTATCGGGAAGCCATCGGCGCGAAGTTTCATCCCCGGGTGCTCGGTGTGCACGACGGACAGTTCCTCACGCTGCAAGGCACGTCATTCGAACCGCTACGGACGGGGAAACAAGGGATTTCCTTTGTCATGGACCGGTGGGGCCGGATGGTCGGTGAGAATGAACACGCCCACATCATGCACGTGCTGGCTGCCATGGGGGACGAGGCGGCCGCCTGGGGCGTGGTCTTCACCGACGAGGACGGCCGCCCGGTTGGGCAACTGCATCCCTACGCTTTGGGCGGCCTGTCCGACCCGATGTGCACGACCCAGTTACGCGATGTGCTGATGCGGGCAGGATTCGACCTCACCGACACCAGTTTCAACAATGAATCCCTCGGCCGGCTGTGGCAGGGCGAATTGCCCTCCCTGCCGGATCTGTTCACTATGCGCAAGTGGGGCCTGCTGAACAGCATCGAGGCGATCTTCGGCGTGTACGATGCCCGTTTCTGGGTGCGGACCGATAGCGGAAAGATCACCCAAAGCCCTGATCAGGTGCGGGTGCCACTGACATTCGGCCCCTTGCGCCGAGCGCCCGGACACGTCGACGTAGTCGTATATCGTGAGGGCGAACACATCATCGTGCAGTACCGCGACGGTGACCCAGGTGCCGAACCCGAACAGGTTTCACCGGTGTTCAGGGCCTTCCACGAGCGGATGACGAGGTGGGTATCCGAGTCCGACGGTGTCATGTTCCACCCGGATACCGATGCTGTGGTCGTCACGTTCGTTCAACCACACGATCGTCCGGGTAACACGCAAGACCGCCCCGACGGCACCATCGGCAGCCGCCCACCGGACTCCCCAGCCGATTCGAACGATTCGCCCCGGCGCACATCCGCGGTGTTCGCGCCTGATACACCTGCGTCGCAGGTACGTACTTCGCTGGCGGAGTCGCTGGCTTCTCTCGAAGCGGGCACCACCTCGGTCCCCACCCAACTGCTCGATGTCGCTGCGTCGCTGGTGAACTACGGTCTGGCAGCCGCAGGGGGCGACAGCGTCGAAGTTTCGCTGTCGAGCAGAGACGACGACAACGGCATCACGGTCGTCGGAACGCTGTTGGGATCGACCGTGGTCCGTGCCAGTCGGGCTCTGGAGTCGGAGTTGTTGGGCAAAGGGTTCGGCACGTTCGAATGGCGGGCTGGTGAAACGGAGTCCTGGTCGGTGCACCTGTGGGCAACTCGAGAAAGCATCGTGCACGTGGACTCCGCGCAGTTAGCGGGTCTGGCAACGGATTTCGGTGCGGATCAGGTGAGTTCTGCGATATCCGCAGCGGTCGGGCGGGCATCACGACGCTGGCGTGGCCTGAAATACACCGGAGCGCTGGCGGTCGAGGTGCGCGATGGGCAGCTGAGGGTGCGAATGCTGGGGACCGTTCCTCTCGAGGGTCTCGCTTACGAGCCTCCCACGCTGTTCGACGCGACCATCACGCCGCCCGGCCCGCACCGGCCCGGCGGGTTCATCGGAAGCCGGCCGCCCGAGGCCGCCGACGCGGAGGGGCTTTTCGCCGAATTGGCGCGCAACCGCGCGGCCGCCGCAGCGGAGCTACGCGCGGCGGCGCGGCAATTCGGCGAAAAGCCACCCGAACGTGGTGCGGAGGCCGCGGCCATCGACGCATGGCAACACGCCCAGAAAGCTTCGGCTGCGACGATTGCCACGCTGACAGGGACGAACCCCAGCCTGGTGACGACACAGATCAGCGAAGTGCTCAACCTGCTGCACAGACGGCTGACCGCGCTCACCCGGCCGGAATGGGATCGACTGCTCAGCACTCCCGGCCAGCACCTGTTGACAGCGCTCGGGCCCTGGATCGGTCGCAGCCTCCGGCTGGAAGACGATCTCCAACGCGCCACGACACTGGCACTCGAAGGAACACCGGACAAGGCACTCAACACCTCGAATGCCGAAAGGCGCACACAGCGAACACGTGATCTGGACGACATGCTCGGTCGCTCCGCCACCAGCGCGGGCGCAGCGGCGAATGCGGATCTGGATCTACCGCAGGCACTCGAACGCCTCGCCGCCTCGACGGAGGAGACCCCCACTGGTCACCTCCTGAACGCGCTGCTCGATCATCTGCGGTTCGCCCGCCTGATCCAACTGACCACCACTTGGATGGAACTCGACGGATACATCACCAAGAACTTCGGCCGATTCGAGACACCGGAACAGTCAGGCGATTCGGCTCCAAAGGAAGGTGATCGCCCATCCGGGCTCATCGGGAACCGTCCCCAGGATCAATCGACGCCGTGGTCACGCTCGAGCAATCGGACCGGAGCGTCCGACCCGGCTGATTCCACCGATCGCCCCGAGCCGTCGCGTACCACTCCGTGGTCCCGGCCGACCGCCAGCTCACAGCTTGACGACCTACCCGATCCGACCGCTCCCAGATTCCCGCACCCCAACGCGTGGATCGCAGCCGCGCGCAAGCGCAGGAAAATGTCTCAGAAGGACTTGGCCGCCCACATCGGCTTGAGCGTGACCCAATGGGGGATGAAAGGACGTGCATCGGACCCACGCACCAAGGAGTTTCAGGTCTCCCTGGAGCACGCACGGCGCGCGCTCGAGGCGCTGGCCGCGCCGGAGAATGTCGCTGCGGCCTTTTTGCAACGGTTCTTTCCGGAGGCGGCAGCGGAATCCGGCACCGATGAGCCGGGCGCTGCCCACCCTCCTGATTTCATAGGCAATCGACCTTCTGCCGACGAAACCAACCTCCGAACTGGACTCGACACGGTCGCGGAGACGCCCGATGTGAAGCAAATCCAGGTGATGCAGGGACGTCCGGGAGTCACGATGGAGTTGTTGACCTTCGACGACGAGGACGAGACACAGGTCCTCCGGGAGGTTTACGACGATGTCGATCAGGCCATGGCGGAGTGGACGAAAGCGATAATCGGCAGATCGATGGGCGCGCCGATCGCCGAGGTGCGACTGGTGCCACCGGTGTACCACGTCCTCTTCCGGGATTACGTGGCCGAGGGAGCGTTCGACAACCCCCGCGCAGTCGACATGCTGGGCCTCTTCGCGGCGATCACCGGCAAACCGAGCCCCTTCGCCGCCGTCTTCGTTCGCGACGTCAACGGCCGCAGAGTGTGGCAGGACCACCACCTCCCTCGGCAAGACATCGTCGAGATCGGACGGCTGGTGAAGTCCGTTGGGGACGCGCTGGCACGACTGGCATTTCCAGAGTCGATCTCGAGGACAGTGCTCGATACGCATATGGCGGCCATGTCCGCGTTGCATAAGGTGGCGCAGCACGCCCCCGAGCATCCGCTGTGGACGGCCGGGCTCGACGACGAAGCACAGGCCAAGACCAGATCGGTCGCGAACTTCGAGCTCGATCACCCCTATATCGAACTGTCCGGGCTGATCAGTCCCCACATCCCGGAGAAAACGGTTCGGGAAGTTCTGGGCAAATTGGATGATCTGCTCGACAGGTATCGATACGCCCCCGGTTTCCGCAAGCTCATGACCAACATCCGCGTCTTGAAGATCGATTTCTTGGTGGGGGCGCGCGCCACTGCCCGCGGTCTATGGACGAAGAACGTCGAGACCGGCAAGCTTTCCCCCGCCCGAACCATATTGACAGTCAGTTTGCAGTATGCATCTGATCGGGAGATGGCTCTCGCCGACGGCGACCGCCGTCGCCGATATGGATTGCATCCGAGCAGTGCGCAAACATATGCGGACGATATCTGCCACGAATTCGCCCACGCGATCGACCAGGCCACCCACTATGCACTCAGCGATGATCTTGTCACTGTACTGAAAGACGCCCACGGAATGTTGCAGAGGTACGGTTTGATCGAGAGCTACGGGGAATGGCGCAGTCGCCTGCCCGTGTACGCCTTCGAAGATTCGACCAAGACCAGCATTGCTCCACGCGAGGCCATCGCCGTCGGATTTGCCGACGCGGAGATCAACGGCATTATCGTCGGCACGCCGCAATGGGTCATCCACGAGTACGTCACGAAACTCCAACCGCCGGAGATAAGGCCGCTACACGTCGACGCGTATCAGCGACATCGTTCCGAAGTTTGATCGGCATACCCGGCCTCCGCGCGCTCGACATCACCAGCGGAAGATCCACCGAAGGGCCACCCGCGGTCCGGGTCCTCGGGTCGGCGAGGGGGTCGGAATCGAATCGAGCGGATGACTGCTGCTCGATCGCGTTCGCTGTCCGGCTGACCTGAGCGCAAGCCCGGCAAGACTTCGCGGCAGCAGGTGTCGATCGTTCCCGGCGACCTGTTGTGCTGCAACTCGCTCGCGAAGTCTTCGGCCGGCCCTCGCTGGATCGTCCCTGCGGAACGTCCACAGGCTGAGCTGCATGGTGTTTGAGCATTGCGCTCGGTGGGTAATACCCCTGTGACCCATCGTATAGGCAGGTCACAGGGGTGGTTGCGCCCCCGGCAGGAATCGAACCTGCGACCTAGGGATTAGAAGATGTCGCATCCGGTCGGTTCCGAACGATTCGCGAACATGCTGCTACGCAACGGGTTTGGCGTTTTCGTAACGCCTACCGATTCTCAGCGGTTCCGGTCGGCTCTCTCACATATTCGGTGAGTAACCGATGGGGCTCAGACACACAGCTCCGGGTCGATCTGGCTGAGCATCGAGCGCGCCCAATCGGCACCCTTGTGTCCCTCTGGCAGGGCCGCATACCCCTCCTCCGCTTCCCGTATCGCCTCTGGAGCGCGGCCCAGCGCGGCCAGCACGATGCCGCGCTCCAAGCCCCAGAACCCGGGCGTGTACCAGTAGCCGAACGAAGGCAGGTCGATCCCCTCTGCGGCCGACGCTGCCGTGTCGGCGTGATGCAGAGCCCGCGCGGCCCGGCGCCGGTCGCCCTGGAGTGCGAGCAGTTCGGCCCGCTGATATCGGTCGTACACGCCGAGAATCGGGTGAGCCCGTGCAACTGCTATCGCCGACTCGGTGAGGTCGACGGCGCGCTGTAGCTCCCCGTTGTGGCGCGCGGTATAGGCGCGGAAGCTGTGCGCGTGCGCGAGTTGTGACGGGTCGTCGCCATCCTCGGCGAGCTTCGCGGCGTCCCCCAGTACCCGGTCTGCGAGATGCCCGCGGTGCGTGGCATGTTCCAGCCAACCCCGGTAGCGCGCGACCTCGGATGCCAGGCTGGCCGAAGCTGGGCCGCCCGCACGGTGACGTGCCAGAGTGCGCGCTGTCGCGTCCATGCCGCGGACCAACTGCACAACGGACGCAGCCCCCACGGAATCCTCGAGATGCCGCGTGCGGTCGAGGATGGCCGAGAGGTCTTCTAGCCCCGCGCGGCCCGCGGCGGACGGGTCTCCCACGGTCGCGCCGAGCCGCTCGAGGTCGACGGATTCCAGCCCCAGAACTGGATCCGAGAGCACCGCACGGTACGCGTCGAGCACCGCAGCCGTGACTGGCCGCTGCCCGGTCTCGACCAGCGATAGATAGCCGGCCGTGAAGCAGGTGCGGTCGGCCATGCGGCGCAGTCCGATACCAGCGACCGTGCGCAGTTCGCGCAGCAGTTCGCCTGTTACCCCCGAATCGGTGAACATCAGTAAACGGTAAGCCTGTTCACCGAACGATGCTGGCACAACACACTTTCTGTAGCACTCGGCGCCGGGTGAACCCCCGAATCCTCGGCGCCGAGTGTCACCAACCACACCACAACGCCGAGGGGTACAGCCTTGCCCACAGACCTTGCAGTCACCCTGATCGTCATGGCCGCTGTCGGCGGTCTGTTGATCCTGCTGTTCTGGGTGCTGCCGTGGCTACTCGAGTTGGGCGACGATCCCGACGAACAGGTCCCCTTCCGTGAGGTCATGGATCGCATCGACAGCGAGGGCAAGCGATGACCACGCGGCGTAGCTGGATTCAGGACTACTGCGACGACAGCAATTGGCCTGCCGACGAGCAGCACGCGCGCGGACTGCTGAAGCTCCACGCCACCTGCACACCGCCATGCCCCCGCAAGCTGTCCGCTGAGCGGTGGATTCGAGAGCGCGGCCAGGGCGATGCAGCGGACAACCGGGCGAGCGAGGGGTAGTCCCAAGCGAACCGTTTACGTCACGTGACGACAAGAGGGGTACTCGGCTTCGAGTACCCCTCTTTCGTGTCCGGGATGGGCTACCGGCCGAACCCTCCTCCGCGCTGGTTCGCCAGGGTCCGCCTACGCCAGACCCGCTCTACTGCGGTGCCGACGCTGTTGGGGTCCATACCGCTGGCGTTGACGACCATCTGCGGACCACCACCGCCGCCAGCGCCCATGCCCGCTACCGCCAATCCGGTGTTGAGCATCTCTTTCCAGTTGTTCTGCAACAGAGATGCGAGACCGTTGTTCGTCCGTTGCGCCAAGCTCCCCGCCTGGCTGCCCAGGTTCGCGAGCGCTTGCTCCGGCGAAGATGCCAGGTACCAAGGTGCCGGACCGTTGAACAGCTTGTCCGCGCCTGGGATGGGCAGGCCCGCAAGGGGGTGCTTGCTGTCGGCGCCTGCGTTCGGCGTCACTGCGGCGGGCTGCGTGGTGGTGCCCGGACCATAAGTCGTCTTGGACAGCTCGCCGGGGGCCAGTCCCGCGGCGGCCGGCGAGCCAACAGCCAGTTGCGGCGGCCAGTTCGTGACGAACACCGGTGTAGCGCCCGCGGTGTCGGCTTCAGTACCCGACGCGCCACCGGCACCCGCACCCGATGCGCGCGAACCACCAGCACCGCTGCCACCAGCGCCACCGCCGAGCTTGCCTGGCCGACCACCCTGGACCGCACCCGTGCCCGTGGACGCGCCGAGGTCACCGCCGCGCAGCAACTCCGGCGGAATGTGCATCTGCTTGTCGAACATGCGATGGTTCGCGCCCACTGGGCCGCCGAGGATCACACCGTCACTGCTGTTGCTCTCGACGTTCGTCCCGTCCGACAACGTCATGGCCGTATGTCCGTTGGCACCGCCCCCGTGATCGAACCAGCCGATCCGGATCGAACCGTCCGGGCCGAGACCAGGTTTCGCGCCCTTCGCCGCCAGCCATGCGCCTTCGTTCACGGTGCTCATGCGCGGCGAGAACGGATCCAACCCCAGTGCGTCGTTCACCACGGCGGAGACGAGACCGGAGCAGTCGATCGCGGTCTTGCTGTAGCCGCCCATCAAATAGGTCGCGGAATCCATGCTCTGCGCGAACTTCTTGCCCGGGACCAAGCCGCCTTCGGCGAAACCGGGGATCATGCCGTGCAGGAAATCCGCAGTCGGCACCCACCCGGAATTGATCGCCTCGAGCAGCGGCAGATTCGCGGCCGTCGCCCCGGCGTTGACGATGTATTCACCGGTGCTCGCCGCGATCAGCATCGAATCACTCGTGCCCGTGCCAGGTCCGCGCAGCAGCCCACCCGCGGCCATGTGCGCGTTCGCCCATCCGACGAGTTGTTCACCGTAGTTGCGGGCATCGCCCTGGCCGGGGAACGGGATAGGCGAGCGAGCGACCGTGAGCAGCAATTCGCCGATGACCTTCACGCCCTTGGCGATGTTGCTGACCACACCGTCCCACACCCGCCCGGCTGCGTCGCCGAGCGTGGAGAACGCCGTACCCATGGCCTTCAGCGCACCGCCCCAGAAATCCCGGGCGGTAGTGATCGCCTTCGTGGCGTTGTTCAGTTGGTCGGTCAGGTACTCCGACAGTCCTCGGATCGCGGGGATCAGAACCGGGGTGATCACGTTGTTCGCCAGCCACGTGAACGCCTCGGTGAGCTTCACGACCTGCGGCAGGATCGAGATGAAAAGATCCAGCATGGGCGGCAGCAGATCGGCGACCAGCCGAGCCAGTTCCGGCAACAGCGGAGTGAAGGCGTTCATCAGGTCGGTGAACGCCTTCGCCATGTCGGGGATGTGCGGGGAAATCTGAACCAGCGCGTCGGCGAGCGCGTCACCGAGTATCTTCGCCACATCGGCGAGGACCGGCTGCAAGTCTCGGAACGCCGGCATCAGCAGGTCCGCCCACTGCTTGATGACCGGACCGAGGGCGTCGAAGATCGTCGTCAGCGCGGGGGCGAGTGCCTGGATCAGGCCGGAGACGACATCGGCGAGCACCGGCAGGATCGGCGCCACCGCTTTCACCAGAGACGCGAACGCGTCGCCGATTGGGCCGATAGCCGGTGCCAGCGCGGTAATCGCCTGCGACAGTGCAGTTCCGACGATCTGCGCTACTTCGCTCAATGGCTCGATCAGCGGCATGATGGCCGTCGACAGCGATTGCAGTAGATCGCCGATCACCGGTAGCACCGGTTCGAGACCGGTAGCGAAGGCGTCGATGAGCTTCGCGATGTCCGGCAGCAACGCCGTCAGCGTCTCGGCGAACGTCCCACCGAGACGACCGAGCGACGGCGCGATAGAGCCGATCGACTCCCCGAGCGATTTGAACAGCGGCCCCAACGTCGGCCCAACGATGTTGCCCATCTCGATGAGGCCCTGGATCACCGGGTTCAGTCCCTCACCCAGTCCTTGCAGGATGTTGCCGAAGTTGCCGATGAGCTGCGTGAGCTGCCCGTTTTCGAATGCCGTGGCGAACGCCTGCCCGACCTGCCCGAGCATGTTCCCCAGCTGCGCGCCGATCTGGTTGGCGACCGGTTCGAATGCCTGCCCCAGCGACAGGAAGCCTTGCGTGGCTTGCTGCAGTCCGGGACCTAGGCCATCAATGAAGCCTTTGGTGCCGGCGAATGCCGCCCGGACGCCTTCGAGGTTTTCCGGTGCCGCCCAGAACGCAGCGAACTGCTTGGTCAATCCATTCATGGAGGACGCGACGTCGACCATGCCCGCCTTCAGGGTCGGCATGGCCGCCTGAGCGAGTTCGGTAATGCCCTTGGCCGCGTCATCGAACAGCGCGTCCTGAGTGGCGGTGCGCAAGTCCTGCCACATCGGGATCAGATCCCGTGTAGCCAACACGAACTCGCGTGCGTTCGGGCTGAGCTTCGCCAGTGCTTGAGCGGCCTTGTCCTGGGCGGAGGAACCGGAGTTCATCGCGTCGGTGACGCCCTGCTGCGCTTTCGCGACCTGCTCGTGTGCCTTCTGCACTTGGCGGTCGGCTTCGGCGACCCGCTCGTCCGCCTTGGCGGCTTTCTCCTTCGCGGAAACGACCTTGTCGCTGCCCTCGAGACCCTTCGCCTGAGCGTCGTTGGCTTCCTCTTGGACGTCGCGGTTACGTTCCGCCGACTCGGCATACCGCAGTTCGGCGCGCTGCAACCGCAGCAACGCCTTCTCCCGGTCCTCAGGCTTGGCCTTCGCCAGTTCGTCGCGGGCCTCCCGGACCGCGAGCGCCGCCTCCTGCTCGGAAAGGGCGGCATCCTTCAGCTTGAACTGGTAGTCCTCCAGTTCGTCGGCGGCGTCCTTGTAGGCGCGGGCAATGTCCTTGTGCGCGTCCTCGGCGTCCTTGACTGCGTCGGCCTGCGACCGTTGCGCGGTAGTGACGCCTTCGATCGCGGACTCCAGCTGATCATTCGCCGCGGCTACAGCCTTCGCCTGCGCGGCGCCGTCCTGGCCTGCTGCGTCCTCCGCCGCGGAGAGCGCCTTGAACGCATCCCCCATGCCCTGCATCCCGACGACGGCGGTTGCGATGCCGGCGGCCGCGGCAGGGCCCAGGCTGGCCAGCCCGACACCGAGCGCCCCGACCGCCCCCAGCGCAGCACCCGCCGCACCACCGATCGCCGCGATACCCGCGGCCGCGGCGGAAGCGCCTCCGGCGACCGTGCCGATCGAACCCAGTCCGGACGTGAGAGCCCGCACCGAAGACGACGCATCGCGGTCGACATCGACGTTGACCTCTTGGCGGATCGGCGTCGCCATCGCCTGCAACTGCGCGTGCAATCCCGCCATCGCGCCCAGGGCGCCCGCGGTGTCGACATCGACACCCACGCCGACCGTCCAGTTGTGGCGCGCCTGCTCGAGCGCCAACCCGACCGACATGCGGTCGCCGAACTGGCTGAAGTCGGGCATCACGTCGACGTTGATTCCGGCGATATGCGAGACGTCGATATCCGCTTTGATGCTGATCGGATGCCGGTCCGCATACCGCTGCGCATCCCGAATCGCCCCATAGACGGAGCGGGCTAGCTTGTCGGTCTCTCCCAGGATCGACAGATAGCCGACGCCGAGTTCGAACGCTTGACCTGGAGCTGTCATGCGGGGGTATCTCCCTTCAAAATCTGCCCAGGCCCTCTAGTCGTGCAGTCCTCGGCGCTGGTAATCACGTCGTCAGGGCCGACCGTGTAGGCCACCGCCCGCACCGCGCGATCCTTCGGGATCACTCCGGCGAATCCGGCCGCGTATGCGCTGTGCCCGTCCAACAGCCACGCCGGAACCGTCAGCGGCAGGCGTTCACGGAATCGGCGCACCTGCTCGGGTACAGGTCGGGGAATCTCGGCGACCATCGCGCGGCCGGGGTGGTCGAGGGCCGCGCTACGCGGGTCCGCCGCCGCGTAAGCGGACTCCAATTGCTGGCCGATCCACCGATACAAACCGGAAGGCGCCATCGCTGCGCGCACGAACTTAGGCACGGTGCCGCTCCCACCGAGCCCGAGCCGCACGTGATGCCTGCGCCGACCGCGGAGACGTGACGGCAGGCTCCGGGTCGATCTGCTTGAGCAGCCGCGCCAACGCCGCCTCGAGCAACCGCAACTCCGCGGACAGCTTGACCCGAGTCTTAGTGTCCTCGGCTTCGGAATACCGGTCGGAAAGGTCGGCTTTCCGGTCGATATTGGACGCGATCAGCTCCAAAACGGCCCGATCCCGCTCCGACCATTCCACGGGCTGCCCCAGGCGGCGGGAAACCTCCGACAGCTCAGCGTCCAGAGCACGCAGCATCTTTCGCGCCTCACTGCTGTGACGCATGGGTACTACCTCCTGACCGGACACCCGGGAACACCCCGGGATCTATCGAATGCATGCGGAGATGGAAGTTCGCAGAACGCCCCAGTACGGGGCTGGCGCCGGGGGGAGGGCCTTGGGGGCCTGGTCGCTGGCCGCGCCGGTCAGGTTGTCGACGTCGGCAGGCTGGGTGACCTGGGCTGCTGGCATGTGCTGCCCGCTCATCCGACGAGTCCGGGTGTGGACATGCGGCGTTGCACGTTGGCTCGCCGCAGCTGTTCGGGTCCGGGCCGTGGCCGCTTGGCCTGCTCGCCGGTCTCGCGCTCTTTGCGCATCCGATCGCGCACGTAGTCGGGGGCTGTGCGTTCCCGTTCGATCGCGTAGTTCCGTTCACGCCGCTGCTTGTGCAGCTCCTCGAGCTGTGCGGGTGTGGGTACCCAGAACTCGGCACCGTGGTTGATGAACCAGGCCAGTTGCATCGGGCCGTCCTGCGGCCAGGGCACACCGTCACGCGGGTCAGGTCCGGCGCCGAGGTACTGCCGGTCAGGCTGGCCGGGGCGGCGTCGCCATCCGGGATACAGCTCATCGAGGTTGGCGAAGTAGGCGTCCGTTGCGGCCTTGTCGTTGCACTGGTCGGAGCGGCAGTTGCGGACGAGGATGTCGTCGACGCATTCGCGCATGACCTTCTGCTGTGCGCTGCGGATCTCGATGTATTTGCCGTGAGCCTGGTCGAGGGCGCCGAAGGCTTGGACGGCGTCATGGCCGGCGCGGACGATGTCTTCGGCGTCGGTGATGTCGCCCAGTACCGCGGCGGATGCGCTGGCCTGGTCGATGAGCGCGGTGAGTTGCTGGTGCAGGTTGGTGAGCAGGCGCCCGGGGTTGGCGGTGAGGATGGCCCAGCACCGGGCGGCGGCGTCGGTGCGCAGGTTGGTGAGCGCTTGGCGTTCGGCGTCGTAGCGGCCCTGGGCGGTGTTGTGCTCGCGCAGCCATTCGCCGAAGTCGGCGGGGAGCTGTCCGGCGTCGAGGATGTCGGCGACCGCGTCGCTGTAGTTGGGGGCGGGTGTGAGCGCGCGGAGTCGCTGCTCGGCTTGCTCGGCGACGCGGAACGCGCGCGTGTATTCGTCGTCCGCGCCGAGGGCGGCGAACGCGGCATTGAGGGCGGGGTTTTCGCGCATCCGGCGGATGTGGCCGAGGGCGGGCACGGTGTCGCGCATGGTCATCGGTTGGCCTCCTGGCGGCTGGTGTGGCGTCGTGCGGCTTCGGCCTTCGCGTCGGCGACGGTGGCGCGTCGGGTGGTGCGCGGCAGGTGGGGGTCGGTGTCGTTGGCGACGTAGCCGAGTGCGGCCGCGGGGGTTTCGGCCGGCGGCCGTGCTTGCGCCACGAGGGCGTCGAAGTCGCGTTGGTCGAGCGCGGACAGGTAGCTGACTACCGCGTCCGAGAGAAGTTCCGAGGGTGTTGCCATGTCCGTTCCGCTCTCCTTTGTGGCTCAATGCGAAAGGGCGGACCGCTGGACGCATCCCTTCGTCCGGGCGGTCCGCCCTTCGCTTTCCGACAGTGACTCGTTGCCCCAAGATCACTGCGCCTTCAGTGTGCGCGGACAGTGGGGGCGTGCCCTTCCGCATCCGGAACGGTCAGGCGGCGGGGCGAGCGTCGGCGTACTCCTGCACGGTGCGCCGGTTGAAGATCCAGGTGCGGCCTACGCGGATGCCGTCGAGGCTGGCGGCGATCATGCGGACGTAGCGTTCGGAGTAGCCGAGGATGACCGCGGCTTCGGCTGTGCCGCACTCGGTGTCGGTGATGTCGTCGCGGGGGGTGTCGTCCTGGTCGACGTCCCCTCGGATGACACGGTCTATCCGGTCGTAGAGGCGTTGAACTTCGCTGGGGATCGCGACGCCATAGAGTCGACGGGTTCGGATGACGTCGCGCAGCGCGTAGTAGGCGGCCAGAACTTCGGTGTCGGAGAGGTTCATGCGTCGGCGCTCCGGATGATGCGCTTCACCGACGAGCACAGGTGTGCCTGCGGATTGGTCATTTCACGCCTTTCTCGTGGGGTGATGTCCCTTGACGGCGATTCCGGTGCGGAGGGTGGTCACGCGTCTGGTGTGGCAGTCGTGGCAGCGTCCGGGGAACGGATGCGATGCGTCGAAACATGTGCAGCCCCAAGCGCGAGTTGTCTTGTCACCGAGGACGCCCGGGGCGACGGTGCGAGGGTCGACCGCTTCGATCGGGCAACCGACTGCGTAGATGTCGTTGGGTTGTTCGCTGCGGTCGTATTCCTTGACCCAGAACACGCGGCGGGCGAAGGCTGCCGGTCCGAGGCTGTCGGCGGCCATCCATGGGGCAGCGTCTCGCCGTAGTTCGGCGTAGCCGACGAGGCGACCGTGAGGCCAGCGGATGCGGCCGCCGCGGCGGGGCACCCAGTGATTGAGGGATTCGCGGACGTAGTCGTAGCGCTCGAGGTTGTCGAGCCACACGATGGCGTCCTCGCCTGCTATCCGCTCGATGGTTGCGGTCATGCGACATCGCCCCTGGTGGGCGCCTCGAGGTGGAGGATGGACCACGGGTCGTAGGCGTGGAACGCTTCGCACATGTAGACCGAGACCCACGAACCGGCAGGGAGGGCGAGGGTGGTCGATCCGTCGGTCTCGCAGCGGAGGCAGCCGTCGACGGTCAGCACGTCCTCGGCGACGACGAGCAGTTCCCTGCCGTCGGCCAGTTCGATGCGGTAGTAGTACTCGCCGGACTTCGGATCGCGCGGCCGTTTCGGATTGACGGAGAAGTCGAGAGTGGTCACGGGGTGGTTCCTTTCAGGAGCACTGGTGAAACTGGTGAAAGTGGTGAAAGCGCAGGTCATGGCTTTGGGCGGATGAAACGATGGTGAAACGACCGGTGAAACGGGTCAGGTGGTGAAACGGCGGGACCGGTGAAACGGTGGTGAAATCTCGAACCCCACCTGACCTGCTGCTATGCATCCGTTTCACCACTTTCACCACTTTCACCAGTGGTGCGAATCCGTTCGTAAGTTCCACGCTTCGGCCGCGCGATCCGGCCCGACTCGTACAGCTGCGAGAGCTTGTTGCCGACCAGCTTGTTGTCCATCGACAGCGCTTCCGCGACGACCGCGGGTGTGGTCGGCCCGTGGTCCATCACGTACTGGAAGATGTCCATGGTTCGGTCCCCGAGATTGCCTGCCTCCCTGCGGCGCTCCACCGTGGCAGCGGAGTCCATCAGGTCCATACCGTCGAGGAACCAGCGCCCGCCGTCGGCGACCAACGCATATTCGTTCTCGGGTACGTCGCGGCCCGTCACAGCCAATACAGCGCGGTCTTCCTTGCGCTTGCGACTGAGCACGAGCACGAAATCGGCCGATCCCGCGATGCCCTGAGTGCCGCTCACCGCATCGACGAAATCCGTACTTTCCGCCTTGCGGGTGTGGTGCACCGCGAGCAGACATGACCCTGGGGACGAATCGGTGAGGTCCTTCAGCCTTGATCCCATGGCGTAGTCGGCGCTGTAGGACTCCTGCCCGGCCAGCTTGGGAGGCTTCACCTTGCCGAGCGTGTCGAGGATGATCAGCGGCTTGCGGTGGCCGAACAGGTGGAGGTACTCGGCGATAATTCCGGGTACCTCGTTTGGGCGGGCTGTGACCATGAAGTGAACTTCGGCGGGAAGAGGTCCGCCGTCGGCCATGGTCCGAAACCGCGATTGCAAGCGGCGCGGGCCGTCCTCGAGCGCGAGGTAGAACACGGGGCGCTGCTTCACGGGGATTTTGCCGAGCGCATATCCGCCGGAGGAACATGCGAGCGCGAGCCCGCCGGCCATCCAGGACTTTCCCGCCTTCGGTGCACCGACGAGCAGGCCGAATCCTTCCGAGACGACGCCTTCGACCAGCCATTCCAGCGGCGGAAATTCTTGCGCGTCCAGCCATGTGCCGTTGAACATCGAATCCAGCAGACTGCGCGGGGTGGAAGGGACCACTTCGGCTTCTTCGGGTGGTGGTTCGTCTCCGGCCGATCCGTCTTCGTCCTGAATCTGCGCGATGAGTTCTGCGGTCATGTCCTGAACGGCCTGGGACCGCTCGGTCGGGGTCCGGCCGTCTCGGGCATGAACGGCAGTGCGCCGACGCTCGATCTGCCGCCGGGATGCCGCCTTGCACTTCTGGCACGTCGGCATGAACAGGTTGTGCCCGCGGCAATGCGCGGTCGGTTCGGGGAGAACGCCCGAAGGCGCGGCCGATGCGGCCGCGCCCTGGGTTTCGTTGTTGTTGGTCAACGGCCACCGCCGAGGGTGGCCTGCGCGTAGTCGCGGGACTCGACGAGCTTGGCCCGTAGGTCCGCCCCAAGCTCAGGCGAGACCGCGTCGAGCACCTGCAACAGCGGCCCCAACACGTTCCGCGCGAGCAGCGACAGAGCGGCGGCCGTGGTGTAGCCGAGTTCGTCCGGCGGGAGGATCTGCGCCCATTCGATGCCGACGCGATCGGTTGCGTCGTCGTCGCCTGCCGCAACGGCGTACTCGTACATCATCACCGTTGCCGCGCTTTGGATTTGCGAGACGTCGAGGACGCCGCGCGGTGTGCCATCGTCGTTGACGATCAGCGCCAGGTCGATGTCTTCCATGAGGTTCCTTTCGGGGTCTAGGGCGTCTCGTCGACGAACACGGCGCGGGCCAGGCGGAAGGCGTCGAGCCATGCGGACTCGGCGTCGGGCCAGGGCAGTTCGTTCGCGGAGGCGAGACGAGCGCGAGCGGCTTCGAGCTGGGCGCGGCGGGCATGTTCCCGCCATGCCTGCTCGGTGGTCCGCGGTACGCGCGGGTTGGTGGCCGGGACGGGATGGGCGCCGAAGTGCTTGCGCCACAGCTCCCGGGCGTCGGCCGGGCAGGTGATGGGCCTACCGAGCGACGGGGCCACGTGAGGGTGTGTCATCAGCGCACCCCCTCGCACTCGGCTGCGGCGTGGTTGACGTTGCCGAACCCGTAGCGGCGGACTCGGACGTCTGTCGCCCAGCCCAACCGGGGGTGGTAGATCCACGTGCCGCTGTCCTTGTCCGGCCCGTGCATCGCGGCCTGCACTGCGTAGGCGAGCAAGCAGCGCTCGCCGTGATGGTCGATCCCGTGGCGGGGAACGGCTTTCACCACGCCGCTGTCGGCGACGATGACCGAGCCCACACCGAGCCATTTCCCGCGCGGGTCGACAGTGCCGATCGGTGCGGCGAAGATGATGCCGAGGACCGCTGCGGCGTCGAGGACGGACGCAGCGGCGGTCATCGGGCCGTCTCCTTGCCCTGGTGCCCGACGGCGATCCGGTCGCACTCGACGGTGAGCAGCGCCCACTGCCGATCGGCCGGTTCGTCCCGGTTGGCTACCACGAAGTCGATGACTGCCGAGGGGGGCACGCGGTCGTCGTAGTTGCGGATCAGCCAGAGGATCAGGTCGGTCATGCTGTCGTTCGGGGTGGCGGATGCCGCCCGCTCGGCCTTGTCCACCAGGACCGACCAGCCGTTGATGTGGAGCGAGCGGCGGCACACGAGTTCTACGGCCGTGATCTGCCAGGGCTTGCGGCCGTCGATGTAGTCGCGGAGCTTGCCCGGCTTGATGCCGGTCTCCGCGGCGATCTGCTCGACGTCCTTGCCGCTCTCGTCGATGAGAGCGCGGATGCGGGCGGCAACCCGCTGGGCGTAGCCGTCGAGCTGCGAGGGGCTGGTAGGGGTTGGTATCGTGTCCAACTGAAACACTTCCTTGGTTGGGGTGGTGATTTCGTCGGCCCGGTGAGCTGTAGGCGCAGCTCCCGGGCCGTTTCCGTTTCGGGGCGGCGGCTCAGCCATTAGGCAACGGCCTTCTGGGACTCAGCCCAGGTCAGGCAATCGCTGAGCTTGTAGCGGGCGTATCGGCCGATCTTGTAGAAGTCCGGACCGGTGCCCTTGCTGGCCCATTCGGCGACCGTCTTGACGGGCACGCCGAACATCTGGGCGACCTCAGCCCGGGTAAGCCATCGGACTTGCGCATCCGACGCGAGTGCGTCCACGGGGACCTCCTTCTGTAATCGGAACGGTTTTTCAAACCGTGTCGTAAAGATGTGTCAAGTATCAGCAGGGATCGGATGTGATGTCAAGACGGTCTTCCGGAACGTTTCGGAAATGTGGGAGACTCGGCTCATGCCTGCGTACTCGACAAGTTCGACCGATCAGGGATGGCTGCTGTATGGGGGCCGCCTGTTCGCGGCCGCGCCGGCCACGGTGGTGGCCCAGCCCAAACCGGACGATGAGGATCCATGGGAGGTGAAGGTCGAAATGCGCCTGGACATCCAGGATGGGCGGCTCGTGTGCACGAAGCTGAGCGCCGAGCAACTGCCAGACGGGCCGCCAGTCACACTCGACAACATCCGGCGCATCCCGGTCGCACGGATCGTCGCTGCTGCCGCCGACGAGTTCGGCCTCATCACGGAGCGCAAGCCCGGCGGGGGATACAGCCTTATGTCAACTGGGTTCGATTGGCCCGCAGATGATTTCGCAAAGAATGGGCCGACACCAGACGCGCTCGAGGACATCACGCGCGTCTATGCCTTCTGTATGGCATCAGGCCTCAGCCCGAACGCCGAATTGCTCAAGCGATACGGCATCCCGAAGCCGACCACGTCGCGATGGATATCCACTGCACGGCGTCGGGGCATTCTGGTAGACGAGCACCGCCGGATCGGTGAATGACAATGGCCGGTAGACCGCCGCTGCGCATCGGCACCCACGGCAAGATCAAGCGAACGAGTCTCGGGGGCGGGGTATGGGTCGCGCGCTGCCGGTTCCGCGATGGCGACGGCGTGACGCGGATCGTGGAGCGTCAATCGCCCGAAGGCAAGTACGACCAGCGCGGACAGCTCGCCGAGGATGTGCTCCTGCTCGCGCTGGAAGAACGCCGAGCGGGCGCCGGAGATGACGAGATTACAGGGGAGACGCCCGTCTCGGTGTTGTGCGCCAAGCACATTGAGAACCTGGTGAACAAGGGGAGGGCAACCCGCACGATCGACACCTACCGCGATGCGGTGAAGGCGATCGAACCGCGCGCCGGGTCTGTGCGCACCCGCGAGGCAACCGCCGGGCGGATGGACAAGGCGATTCAAGCCATCTGCGACCGGCACGGCTATGCCACCGCCAAGCAAGCCCGGACGGTGCTGCGCGGTGCTCTGCAACTTGCGGTCGTCGCCGACGTGCTTGCGGTCAACCCGATCGACAGCACGTCGCGGCTCGAGCGCAAGGCGCCACCGAAGGGCGCGCCGTCGATCACCGCCGAACAGCTCGCGCAGCTCCTCGCGGATCTGCGGACCAGCGCCGTGCAGTGGAGGGGTAAGCGGACGGTTGCCGACTACTGCCGGACGGCCGACCTTGCCGACCCGATCATGATGCTCATCGGCACGGGGATGCGCCGCGGCGAACTACTCGGCCTGCGCTGGTGCGACATCGACGAAGCAACCTCCGTCGCGTCCATCTGCGGCAAGGTCGTGCGCAAGCGCGGCGGTGGGCTCATTCGCGAGAGCTTCGCCAAGACCGATGCCGGGAACCGTGACATCATCCTGCCGAAGTTCGTCATGGAGATGCTGAAGCGCCGTCGCACAGAACCGCACCCCAGCAAAGACGGGGTGATCTTCCCCAGTTCGGCCGGGACGCTACGTGACCCGGACAACTTCAACCAGCAGTGGGCCAAGGTGCGCGAACGACTCGGCGTGCCGGATGTGTCGAGCCACAGTTTCCGCAAGGCCCTGGCGACGCTGCTCGATGACGCGGCGCTGTCGGCCCGTGTCGGCGCCGACCAACTGGGGCACCGACATGTCTCGATGACACAGGATGTTTATTTCGGTCGCGGGCGGATACATAAGGAAGTGGTTGACGTACTAGACGCCTTGTCCTCATAAGCGATGGATATCCGATGGATGGAGTGTCAGGGACCGCAGTAGAAACGGTCCCTGACCAGCGCCCCCGGCAGGAATCGAACCTGCGACCTAGGGATTAGAAGGCCCTTGCTCTATCCAACTGAGCTACGGAGGCAGCGGGTTCCACGATGGCCGACATTGGCCGTGCTGTCCAGCGGGTCGATTATAGCGACCGTCCAGGTAGCCGGGTTCTCAGCGTTAGCAACGTTTCAGCCATCCCGAGACAGTAGGTGACGCGCCGGTGGTGATCCGCGGCCAGGATATCGGTACAAACCCGACCGGGCCACGGAATACTCGCCGAACTACGCTCAGTCGTATGTCGTCCGTCCCCACCTCGTCCGCCGCTCCCCGAGCCGAGGCTGCCCGGTCCGGGGCGACGGTCGCGACGGTCACCGCGCTGGCCGGCGCCATTGCGGCGGTGGTCGCGGCGCTGGTGGTAGGGCTGTCGGCGGCGCAGGCGCTGAGTCTGCTCGGCATCCCCGACCCGGGCGCGCCGACCACCTACGGCCTGCCCGCCATCCGGGCGCTCGCCGATCTGTCGGCGGCGCTGACGGTCGGTGCGCTGCTGTTCGCGGCCTTTCTCGTCCCACCGCAGCGCAACGGGCTGCTGGACGTCGGCGGGTATCGCGCGGTGCGCCGGGCGTCCGACTTCGCGGTGCTGTGGGCGTGCTGCGCGGCGCTGCTGGTGCCGCTGACTGTTTCGGACACCACGGGGCAGCCGGTGGGGGAGGTGCTGCGGCCGGACGGTCTGTGGCGGGCGATCGGTCAGATCGAGCTGGCCGGGGCCTGGCGGACGACCGTCGTCCTCGCCCTGATCGTCGCGGTCGGTTGCCGGCTCGCCCTGCGCTGGGGCTGGACGCCGGTCCTGCTCGGCGCCGCGATCGCCACCATGATGCCGCTGGCGCTGACCGGCCATTCCTCCTCGGGCGGGTCGCACGACGTGGCGACCAACAGCCTGATCCTGCACCTGGTCTCCTCCGCCGTCTGGGTCGGCGGCTTGTTCGCGGTGCTGGCGCACGCCGTGCGCGGGGGCGCCTACACCGACGTGGCGGCGCGGCGTTTCTCGCTGACCGCCACGGTCGCGTTCGCCGTGATCGCCGTCAGCGGCGTGATCAACTCCTGGGTCCGGGTGCCGCTGGACGAGCTGTTCACCACCACCTACGGCAGGTTGGTGCTGGCCAAAGCCGCGGCCTTGGCGGTGCTCGGCGTGTTCGGTTATCTGCAGCGCCGCGCCGCGCTGCCCGCTCTGGCGGCCGATCCCGGCGACCGCAGGGCGCTGATCCGGTACGCGGGCGTCGAGGTGCTGATCTTCGCCGCGACCATCGGCCTCGCGGTGGGGCTCGGCCGCACGCCGCCGCCACCGCCGGACTCCGTCCCGACTCCCGTCGAGGTGGAACTGGGCTACGACCTGGCCGGGCCCCCCAACTCGGCCCGCCTGCTGTTCGACTGGCGGTTCGATCTGATCTTCGGCACGTTGTCGATCGTCCTCGCGGTGCTGTATCTGCTCGGCGTGCGGCGGCTGCGCGCACGGGGTGACGTGTGGCCGGCCGGGCGGACGCTCGCCTGGCTGTCCGGCTGTGTGGTGCTGCTCGTCGCGACCTCCTCCGGTGTCGGCCGGTACTCGCCCGCGATGTTCAGCGTGCACATGGGGGCGCACATGGCGTTGTCGATGCTCGCGCCGATCCTGTTCGCGCTGGGTGGCGCGGTGACGCTGGCGCTGCGCGCGCTGCCCCCGGCGGGACGCGGCGGCGTGCCCGGTCCGCGGGAATGGCTGCTCGCCGCGGTGCACAACCCGGTGTCGCGTTTCCTGACCCACCCGATCGTGGCCTCGGCGATCTTCGTCGGCGGGTTCTACGCGCTGTACTTGGGCGGCATCTTCGACGCCTACGCCGACTCGCATGCCGCGCACCTGCTGATGAACCTGCACTTCCTGCTCAGCGGCTACCTGTTCTATTGGGTGGTGATCGGCATCGATCCCAAGCCGAGGCAGGTGGAGCCGCTGACCAAGCTCGCCATGGTGTTCGGCTCACTGCCGTTCCACGCGTTCTTCGGCATCGCGCTG
The DNA here is from genome assembly GCF_009829325.1 of Nocardia sp. CY41. Taxonomy (GTDB): domain Bacteria; phylum Actinomycetota; class Actinomycetes; order Mycobacteriales; family Mycobacteriaceae; genus Nocardia. The sequence goes on along the minus strand of NZ_VUOS01000014.1, from coordinate 42,099 downwards.
ATGAGCATGACCACGGTGCTCGGCGGCTGGTTCTACCGCGGTCTCGGTCTCGGCTGGAACGGCGATCTGCTCGGCGACCAGCGCACCGGCGGCAGCCTCGCCTGGGCGAGCGGTGAAGTGCCCCTGGTGGTGGTGATGCTGGCGTTGCTGATCCAATGGTCGCGCAGCGATCAGCGGCTCGCGCGGCGCACCGACCGCGCTGCCGAACGCGACAACGACGCCGCTCTCGCCGCACACAACGCGATGTTCGCCGAGCTGGCCAAGCGAGATGGAGAAGTGCGTAAGTGAGTGAACGCGCCACCACGGTCTCCCCACACAGACCGGCCGGGCGGGTGGAACGGTCGCACGTGCGATCCGCACGCAAGCGGCTGGCGGGCCGGATCCGCAAGACGCCCGTCTTCCACACGTCCGTGGCGAGCCCGTCGGGCCCGGTGCCGGTGACGATGAAACTCGAGCACCTTCAGCACGGCGGGACGTTCAAGGTGCGCGGCAGCCTCAACGCGTTGCTGGAGTCGGGCGACGGCATCGATCAGGTGGTGATCGCCTCCGGCGGCAACGCGGGCATCGCGGCCGCGCTGGCCGCGGCACGGCTGGACAAGACCTGCACGGTCGTCGTCCCGGAGACGGCGCCGCACACGAAGGTCGCCGCGATGTGGTCGCACGGCGCCGAAGTGCTGTGGCACGGCACCACCTACGCCGAGGCCTTGGCGCACGCGACGGAACTGGCCACCGAACGCGGCGCGCTGTTGCTGCACGGCTACGACCTGCCCGCGGTGGTCGCGGGCATCGGCGTCGTCGGGCTGGAACTCGAAGAGCAGGTGCGCGGGCGTCCGCCGGTGCTGGCCGCGGTGGGCGGCGGCGGACTGATCGCCGGGATCGCGGCCGCGGTCGGGCGCCGTCAGCAGGTGATCGGAATCGAGCCCGAGGGCTCGGCGGTCCTGCGTGCGGCGCTGGCGGCGGATCGTCCCGTCGACATCGTCGGGTCCGGAGTCACCGTCGACACCCTGGGGCCGACGCGGCTCGGTGACATCGCCCTCGACGTCGCTCGCAGGCACGACGTGCGGTCGCTGCTGGTGAGCGACGACGCGATCACCGCGGCGCGGGAGTATCTGTGGCGCGAATTCCGCATCCTGGTCGAAATGGCGGGCGCCGCGGCGCTGGCGGCCGTGCACAGCGGCGCCTACGTTCCCGCGCCGGATGAGCGACCGGTGATCGTCCTGTGCGGAGCGAATACCGACGTGGCGGTGCTCTGACCGGACGAGGTGAAAGCTTGTTTTTCACATTCAGCGGAGTTGTGCACATTCCGGGAACGGGTCGCGCGGCTTGCGCAGAATCGGCGCACCCTGGAAGTGCCTCCTGGTGGGGGAGGAATTCCGGGCAGACCCGGATCCAAATGTGAAGGGGCGTAATCATGTACGAGGCGAACGCGACCGTGATCGGAACGATCGCCACCCATCCGGTCAAGCGCGATCTGACCAATGGCGAGCAGGTGGTCACCTTCCGGCTGGCGAGTAATTCTCGTCGGCTGGATCACACGTCGGGGCAATGGGTGGACAACGGCACGTTGTATCTCACCGTCAGCTGCTGGCGCCGGCTGGTGGCCGGTGTCGACGCGTCCCTGCGGCGCGGCGATCCGATCATCGCCCACGGCCAGCTGCGCTCGCACGAGTACCGCAGCAAGGACGGCGTCGAACGACGGGATCTGGAGATGCGCGCGACCGCGGTCGGACCGGACCTGTCCCGCTGCACCGCACAGGTGACACGGTGGTCCGACCTGCCGTCGCGGAATACTTCCGAGGCGTCGAGCGCTGAAGGTCGGGTGCCGGTCGGTGGCGCGCCGGGGGAGAATATCGTTACCGCCGGTTCGGCACCTGCTCGCGGCAGCGCGCCCGAGCCTGCCGACGCTTGATCGCACGACCGGTCTTCGTCCTGCGCGGCAGGGTAGCTCTGCTTCGTCCGCTCATCTCTCGCACCGATAGGCTTCACACTTATGGCTGAGTTCATTTACCAGATGAAGAAGGTTCGCAAGGCGCACGGCGACAAAGTCGTGCTCGACGATGTCACCTTGAACTTCCTTCCCGGCGCCAAGATCGGCGTCGTCGGCCCGAACGGCGCGGGTAAATCCAGCGTGCTGAAGATCATGGCCGGACTGGACCAGCCGAACAACGGTGACGCGTTTCTCGCCGCCGGCGCCACCGTCGGCATCCTGCAGCAGGAACCTCCGCTCAACGAGGAGAAGACCGTCCGCGGCAACGTCGAGGAGGGCATGGGCGAGATCAAGGTGAAGCTGGATCGCTTCAACGAGATCGCCGAGCTGATGGCCACCGACTACTCCGACGAGCTCATGGAGGAGATGGGCAAGCTCCAGGAAGATCTGGATCATGCCGACGCGTGGGATCTGGACTCCCAGCTCGAGCAGGCGATGGACGCGCTGCGCTGCCCGCCGCCGGACGAGCCGGTCACCAACCTCTCCGGTGGTGAGCGCCGCCGGGTGGCGCTGTGCAAGCTGCTGCTGAGCAAGCCCGACCTGCTGCTGCTCGACGAGCCGACCAACCACTTGGACGCCGAGAGCGTGAACTGGCTCGAGCAGCACCTGGCGCAGTACCAGGGCGCCGTGCTCGCGGTTACCCACGACCGGTACTTCCTGGACAACGTCGCCCAATGGATCCTCGAGCTGGATCGCGGCCGCGCCTACCCATACGAGGGCAACTACTCCACCTACCTGGAGAAGAAGGCCGAGCGGCTCGAGGTCCAGGGCAAGAAGGACCAGAAGCTGCAGAAGCGGCTCAAGGAAGAGCTCGCCTGGGTGCGGTCCGGCGCGAAGGCCAGGCAGGCCAAGAACAAGGCCCGCCTCGGCCGGTACGAGGAGATGGCGGCCGAGGCCGAGAAGATGCGGAAGCTGGACTTCGAGGAGATCCAGATCCCGGCAGGCCCGCGCCTGGGCAACGTGGTGGTGGAGGTCGAGCACCTGGACAAGGGCTTCGGCGACCGCCAGTTGATCAAGGACCTGTCGTTCACCCTGCCCCGCAATGGCATCGTCGGCGTGATCGGTCCCAACGGCGTCGGTAAGACCACGCTGTTCAAGACCATCGTCGGGCTCGAGCAGCCGGACAGCGGCGAGGTGAAGGTCGGCGAGACGGTCAAGCTGAGTTACGTCGATCAGAACCGCGCGGGCATCGACCCGAAGAAGACGGTCTGGCAGGTCGTCTCCGACGGCCTGGACTACATCGAGGTCGGCCAGCAGGAGATGCCGTCACGGGCCTACGTGAGCGCATTCGGCTTCAAGGGCCCCGACCAGCAGAAGCCCGCGGGCGTGCTGTCCGGTGGTGAGCGCAACCGGCTGAACCTGGCGATGACGCTCAAGCAGGGCGGCAACCTGATCCTGCTCGACGAGCCGACCAACGACCTCGACGTGGAGACCCTCGGCTCGCTGGAGAACGCCCTGGAGAAGTTCCCCGGCTGCGCGGTGGTCATCTCGCACGACCGCTGGTTCCTCGACCGCACCTGCACCCACATCCTCGCGTGGGAGGGTGACTCCGACAACGAGGCCAAATGGTTCTGGTTCGAGGGGAACTTCGAAGCCTACGAGGCCAACAAGGTCGAGCGGCTCGGCCCGGAAGCGGCCCGTCCGCACCGGGTGACGCACCGCAAGTTGACCCGCGGCTGAGTTCGGCGCGGGGGTGGGTGCGTGCCGCACCCACCCCCGCAACTCGCCGCGCTCGTCCCCGTTCGATGTGAGCGGCGGTCGGACCGGATGGCGGCGAGTCGATTTCGCCGTGTGTGAACCCGCTGCCACTGCGGGTGTGCGCACGGAATCGGGGCGGCTGCTGCCTGGTGTTTGCTGATGCGCCGTGGGAGGCGGCGCAGCCGGAGTGCAGAGCCGGAAGGGGGGATCGAACGCGCTCGGTGGGACGGCGCGAAAAGTCTTTGTCGCGAACGCGGAACAGGAGTGACACCTACCCGTGCGTAGCTCGCTAGGGTGGGAGACGTGAATGCGCAGGCGCAGTTCGAGCAATCGGTGGCTTCGACCGCCGGCGCGGTGGTCGAGCTGACCCGAGGTACCGGTGCGGCGCCGCTGCCGCCACGGATACGGCCTGTAGCGCTCACCTGACGTTAGCGGGTCCGATTCTGTGCTGTGCCCGAGGTCGTCGCGTGCGACCCCGGCACACGAGCGGCGAATTCCGCGGTCGTGGTGAACACCTGGATGTCGAAAGGGATTTCACCCACGCGTCATCGGCGCACAGTTACCCTCGGACCGGCGTCACTTTGTTACGGAACCGATATCCGAGGGAGTTGGCGAAAAATGACCGTCTCGTCCGAATTGTCCAGCGCGGCGTGGGCCGCGGGTTTGCCGCAGTCGCTGCGCGGCGAACTCGCGACGCTCGAGGAGGCGTACTTCCGCCACGTCGACGCGGGCGATGTGGACTGTGCGATCACCGGCATCACCCAGATCTTCCGCAGGCACCTCGAGCTGGCGGTGACGCGCCGCCCCGGTCGCGCGCTGGTGCGGGTGTATCACCCGGATGACGGCTCCGGAATCGGTGCGGCGGTGCAGATCGTCACCGACGACATGCCGCTGCTGGTGGAATCGATCAGCTCCTCGCTGAGCCGGATCGGCGTGAGCGTCAGCGAGATCATCCACCCGATCTTCGAGGTCGAGCGGGACGAGCAGGGACGACTCACGCACGCCGCCGCGCACGAGGTGGACGGTACCGGCGCGGCGGGCCTGCGTGAATCCTGGATGCACGTGCAATTGCATCCGTCGACCAGTGCGGCGCTGCTGGCCAAGGTCGAGGCCGCGGTGCCGGACGTGGTGGACGACGTGCGTCAGGTGATCGGCGACACCGAAGCCATCGAGGACGTGCAGAGCAAGCTGGCCGATGACCTGGACCTGGCGGCGCAAGCCGGGACCGCGCCGTTCGAGCCGACCGAACTGACCGACACCGCGAAACTGCTGCGCTGGCTGGCCGGCGGGAACTTCACCCTCCTCGGTTACGCGCGCTACCGGCTGAACACCGACCAAGGCCGCGAGATGTCCACCGTCCTGCCCGCCACCTGCCTCGGCGTGCTGCGCCCGGACGTGGGCACCGACTTCCACGTGCCGGTCAACGGTGGTGACCGCCCGCTGCTGACGCTGACCCAGGGGCTGGTCCCCGCCACCGTGCACCGCGCGGTGTACCCGTACTTCGTCAGCGTCGCCGACTTCGACGCCGACGGAACGGTCATCGGTGAACACCTGTTCATCGGTGTCTTCACCGTTACCGCCGTGCACGAGAACGTCCTGGATATCCCCGTGATCGAGCGCCGGGTCCGCTCGGCGATCGAGGGGAGCGGATTCGACCTGGAATCGTTCTCCGGCCAGGCGATGCTCGAGGTCATCCAGTCCTTCCCGCGCACCGAACTGTTCTCCGCCGACGGCGAGACGCTGCGCCGCACCGCCACCGCCGTGCTCGGCGTGAGCCTGCGCCGCCAGGTGCGCCTGTTCCTGCGCGCGGACACCTACGGCCGCTATGTCGCCTGCCTGGTCTATCTGCCTCGCGACCGATACACCACCAGCGCGCGGCTGGAGATGCAGGACATCTTGGTCCGCGAACTGGGCGGGGTGTCCATCGACTATTCCGCGCGGGTGGGCGAAAGCGACTTGGCGCGGGTGTATTTCACGGTGCGCATGCCGGAGGCCGAACTCGGCGTTCAGCGTCGCGCGACGCCCGCCGCCGACACGTCCGAACCCAACCGGCTGCGTCTGCAGGCCCTGCTCGCCGAGGCCAGCCGGACCTGGGACGACCGCTTGAACGACGAGGTGAGCACGTCGACGGTGCTCGATCCCGCCGTGGTGCAGCGGTACGCGGAAGCCTTCCCCGAGGGCTACAAACAGGATTTCGCCGCGGCCCGCGCGTTGGCGGACATCGTTCGGCTGGAGCGGCTGCGCGACGGACGGATCGACCAGTATCTGTATCGGAAGCCGGACTCGACCCCGGGATCCTGGCGCTTCACGCTCTATGTCGGCGGCAGCGGTATCTCTCTGAGCCAGGTGCTCCCGCTGCTGCAGAGCCTCGGCGTCGAGGTGGTCGACGAGCGGCCGTACCAGCTCGCGCTGGAGGCCGCCGCCGACGGCGGAGCCGGCGGTGAGCGGTGGATCTACGACTTCGGTCTGCTGGCTCGCGCGGAGCTGCTGCGCAGCTCGCTCGATCGGGATCTGGACGCGGAACTGCTCGAGTCCTCCAAGCGCGCCGACGTGCTGGAAGCGGAGGTACGCGGGCTGCGCGAGCGGTTCGTGGAAGCCTTCGAGGCCATGTGGTACGGGCGCGCGGAGGCGGACGGTCTCAACGAGCTCGTGTTGCGTGCCCGGCTGCCGTGGCGGGCCGTCTCGATCCTGCGCACCTATGCGAAGTACCTGCAGCAGGCCGGTTTTCCGTACAGCCAGGCCAATATCTGCCGGGTGCTGCTCACCTATCCGGACATCGCGCGCCTGTTCGTCGACTTGTTCGCAGCGCGTTTCGATCCCGACACCGTCTCCGCCGAGCACGCGAAGGACCTGGAGACCCAGGTGCGTGGGCGGATCGACGAGGTGGTCAGCCTGGACGCGGACCGCATCCTGCGCGCGATCCTCGGCCTGATCAAGGCGACGCTGCGCACCAACTACTACGTGACCGACGCGGAAGGAAACCCGCGCGACTACGTCTCGGTGAAGGTGGAACCGCGGGAAATCGCCGAATTGCCGAAGCCGAAGCCGCAATTCGAGATCTTCGTCTACTCTCCCCGAGTCGAGGGCGTGCATCTGCGGTTCGGTTCCGTGGCGCGTGGCGGCTTGCGTTGGTCGGATCGGTTGGAGGATTTCCGTACCGAGATCTTGGGTTTGGTCAAGGCGCAGGCGGTGAAGAATGCCGTGATCGTGCCGGTGGGCGCCAAGGGCGGCTTCGTGGTCAAGCAACCGCCCGCCGCCACGGGTGATCCGGTCGCGGACCGGCAGGCATTGGGCGCGGAAGGCGTCGCGTGCTATCGCACGTTCATCTCCGGCCTGCTGGACGTCACCGACAACGTGGACCGCGCTACCGGTGAAGTGCTCCCGCCCGCGCGGGTGGTGCGCCGGGACGGTGACGACACCTACCTGGTCGTTGCCGCGGACAAGGGCACGGCGACGTTCTCCGACATCGCCAACGACGTGGCGCAAAGTTACGGCTTCTGGCTGGGTGATGCGTTCGCTTCGGGTGGTTCGGCGGGTTATGACCACAAGGCGATGGGCATCACCGCCAAGGGTGCGTGGGAGAGCGTGAAGCGTCATTTCCGCGAGATGGAGATCGACACCCAGACCCAAGACTTCACCGTCGTGGGAGTCGGTGACATGAGTGGTGATGTGTTCGGCAACGGGATGTTGTTGTCGGAGCACATCCGGTTGGTGGCTGCGTTCGACCATCGCCACATTTTCTTGGATCCGGATCCGGATGCGGCGCGTTCGTATCGGGAGCGGCAGCGGATGTTCGCGTTGCCGAGGTCGTCGTGGGCGGACTACGACACGTCGCTGATCAGCCCCGGCGGCGGCGTGTGGGACCGCACGGTGAAGGCGGTGCCGATCAGCCCGCAGGCCAGGGCCGCCCTCGGCCTCGGCGATGACGTCGTCTCGCTGTCGCCGCCGGAACTGGTCCGCGCCATCCTGCTGGCCCCGGTCGATCTGCTGTGGAACGGTGGGATCGGCACCTACGTCAAGGCGAGCACCGAAACCAACGCCGAGGTGGGCGACAAGTCCAACGACCCGGTTCGCGTCAACGGGAACCAGTTGCGCGTCAAGGTGGTCGGGGAGGGCGGCAACCTGGGCGCGACGGCGCTGGGGCGGATCGAGTTCTGCCGCAACGGCGGCAAGATGAACACCGACGCGCTGGACAACTCGGCGGGCGTGGACTGCTCCGACCACGAGGTCAACATCAAGATCCTGCTCGACGCCGTTGTCTCCGGCGGCCAACTGCCGCCGGACGAGCGCAATCCGCTGCTGGCCTCGATGACCGACGAAGTCGCGCAGATGGTCCTGCGGGACAACGTGGCGCAGAACTTCCTCATGGGGATCTCGCGTACCGAGGCGACGCAGATGCTGAGTGTGCAGATGCGGCTGATCGAAGATCTGGAAGAGCGGCGCGGCCTCGATCGCGAGCTCGAAGCGCTGCCCTCGGATCAGGAGATGAAGCGCAGGTCGGAGGAAGGCTCCGGGCTGGCCTCGCCGGAGCTGGCCAATCTGCTGGCGCACGTGAAGCTTTCGCTCAAGTCCGATCTGCTCGATTCCGACCTGCCCGACAGCCAGTACTTCGCCGCGCGGCTGCCGGACTACTTCCCGACGCCGCTGCGCGACCGGTTCGGCGCGGCGATCAAGCGTCACCGGCTGCGGCGGGAGATCGTCACCACGATGATCGCCAACGAGATGGTGGACTACGGCGGCATCACCTACGCGCACCGGCTGAACGAGGAGGTCGGCGCCACCACCACCGACGCGGTGCGCGCCTTCGCGGCGGCGACCGGAATCTTCGACCTGCAGGAGCGGTGGGCGCGCATTCGCGCCTGCGACGCGCCCACCGCGGTGCGCGACCTGCTCGAACTGGAGACCAAGCGCACCCTGGACCGGGCGTCCCGGTGGCTGCTGAGCAACCGGCCGCAGCCGATCGCGGTGGGCTCGGAGATCAGCCGGTACCGCGCCGACGTGCGCGCACTCGCCCCGAAGGTGCCGGGGTGGCTGCGCGGACATCACGTGTTCACCCTCACCGACCGGTCCGCCGAGTTGATCGCCCGTGGCGCGCCGACCGACCTGGCCACCGAGGTCTTCGGTCTGCTGCACCTGTTCCCGCTGCTGGACATCGTGGACATCGCCGACATCACCGATCGGGACGGCGACGAGGTCGGGTCGCTGTACTACGCGCTCAACGATCACCTCAAGATCGACTGGTTGCTGCAGGCGGTCAGCCACCTCGAACGCGGTGACCGCTGGCATGCGCTGGCGCGACTCGCGCTGCGCGACGACATGTACGGCTCGCTGCGCTCGCTCACCCTCGACGTGCTCTCCGGCGGCGACCCCGAGGAGACGGCGGACGAGAAGATTGCATACTGGGAGTCGAAGAATCAGTCCCGCCTCGGCCGAGCCAGGGCGGCGCTGTCGGAATTGTTCGAGTCCGGGACCCACGATCTCGCCACGTTGTCGGTTGCAGCGCGGCAAGTGCGGAGCATGGTGAGCGGGGTGGGCGCTCAATCGGAGGTACCACGTTGACGAGTTCGGTGAGCGGCAGCGGAAAGGCGTCGGGCAGTCTCACGCTGCCCAGGCGTTTCCACGCCAAGGTGGACGTCAGGTGGTCGGATATGGACGTGTTCCAGCACGTCAACCACGCCCGCATGGTGACGTTGCTGGAAGAGGCGCGGATTCCATGGCTGTTCGAGGACGGCCGTCCGACCGCCCCGCTGCGCGAGGGTTGCGTCCTCGCCGACCTGCGGGTCCGGTATCGCGGCCAGCTGCGGCACGAGGACACGCCGCTGGATATCGCCATGTGGATCGAGCAGTTGCGCGCGGTCGACTTCACCATCGGTTACGAGGTGCGGGCGGCGGGCGCGCAGCCCGATTCGCCCGCGGCCGTGGTCGCGTCCACGCAGATCGCGGCGTTCGATATGCGGGCGCAGCGGTTGCGCAGGCTCACCGATGCCGAGCGTGATTACCTGTCCGAATGGATGGAGTGAGCGTCGGCGCTGGTCGGATGCTGACGGCGGAGCGGCCGTGATGACAGAACAACGTGTGCTGCATGTGCCCGATCCGGCGGAGCGAGAGAATCTCGCGACGTTTCTGACCAGGGCCGTGCGGCTGGACCCTGCGGCGGTGGTGCGCCTGCGCCGCCGCGGGGAGAAGTACGTCGCGGCCTGGGTGGCGACGGGTTTCGAGGCGTTGGCGATGCGCACCGTGGTGGCCGAGCTCGGTGTCGACGACGTGACGGTCGGCGCCGATTTCGTGCTGGCCGGTTCGGCGAGCGGCGGTCCGATCGACCTCGGATACGCGATGGACTCCGCGTGGCGTGGCGCGTTGCCGCCCACGGACGGGTTCGCGCACGTCGATGACGTGCCCGCGCGCACGCTCGTCGAACTCGCCGAGCAGGGTGCGCAGCTGGCGAAGGAACACGGCAGTGGCCATGGCCCCCCGGCCTCGCTGCTCGATCAGGCGGTACTGACCGTGTCCGGCGCGGGCACCCGGGTCCAGGTGCCGATGCGGGTCGTCTTCGCGCTCACGGCGATGGACTTCATCCCGCATTCGGGGGAGAAGGCCGACCCCCGCCGCATCCCGCCCGCCGAGATCGTCCGCGTCCGGGCAACCAAGACATGGCTGCGGCTCGACGCTCGCTACGGTTCGGTGGCGCGCCGGCTGGGCGGAGGAATTCCTCTGCTGCCGCACTGAATTCCGTGGCATGCGGAGCGCGGGAGTCCCGCGCCGCAGTCAGGACAGCCGGTGGTCTCGATGACGATCGGTCTCGTGCACAACGAAATTCGCAGACGTAGGTGACGAAGCGAATTCTCGAGTAGCAAACGATTGCCCCGAAGCGATCGATGGGGCAGGCGGCGCCGTCGGCAGGAGGGGACGGCGCCGCCTGCCGCCGCGAGAAAGAAGCGAGCCGCCGAGCAGTTCCGGCCGCTCAGGAGATGCCGAGCAGGCGCACGAATGCCGTTGTAGCGGCGGCCGCGAGGATGACCAACAGAATGGGTCGTCGGAACCAAGCGACGAGTCCACCGGCGAAAACCCCTGCGGGCACGGCGAATCCGAGGTTCGCGGTGCCGAGCGGCAGTGTGGTGACGGCGACGAGCGCGGTCAGCAATACGACGGCGCCGATTTCCAGCAGCCGCACCACGCGCGCCGGAAGGCGCACTCGGTCACGCAGGGCGGGTCCGGCCCAGCGGAACGCGTAGGTGCCTGCGGCGAGGGCGACGACTCCCACGGCCAGCATCACGCCGCTCTCCATACGGTCGCGGGTTCGGGCTTCTCCCGCACTGCGACCAGTACCCCGGCCAGGGCGAGTAGGACCGGCAGCCCTGTGGGCAGGAACGGAACGCTGACCAGCGCGATCGCTGTGCCGACACCCACCGCCGCGAGGGTGGTCCGGTCCCGCAGTGCGGGCAGCACCAAGGCGAGCAGAACCGCGGGGAACACCGCATCGAGTCCGAGCGCCGAGGTGTCGGTGACCACCGATCCGATCAGCGCTCCGATGGCGGCGCCGCCGGGCCAGGCGAGCAGCACCCCCGCGCCGGTGATCCAGTAGGCCGCGCGCCTGCGTCGCGCGTCGGGCTGAGCGATGGTCATCGCGACGGACTCGTCGTTCATGAGATGGACGCCGAGCGGACGCCACCTGCCCGCGCCGACCGCGTCGGGGACCGAAAGCCCGTACGGCACATGCCGGGCGTTCACCAGCAGTCCCGCCAGCATCGCCGCGATGGGACTGCCGCCGGCGGCGACGATCCCGAGGAACAGGAACTCCGAACTCCCGGCGAGCACCACGCAGCCGAGCAGCACCGGCAGCCAGACCGGAAAGCCCGCCGCGACCGCCGTGGCCCCGTAGGAAATCCCGATCACCCCCACGGCGAGGCATACCGCCCCGATCCCGAGCAGTGCATTCCGATCGAGTGTTCGCCATATCGAACGCATGTAGCTTATAGTGAACACGACGCGGCGCTCCGTCAACCTCTTGCTCGCCGGAGTTCCGCCGGGCAAGCGATGCGAGCAGCGCCCGCACCGGGCGTCCGGCAGAACTCACGGCATAATCACGGCACACGCAACGACAGAGCAGGACCACGGCAGCGCAAGTGCGCGCCGGGGGCAACGACCAGGCGGCGCAACCACAGGCTTCTGGCGAAGTGAGAGCCGGCATGTGCTCTTCGCGGCCGCGCCGACACAGCCGTGCACACCCAGCGCCGCAGGTGCGGGACGACCAACGGAGCGGGAAATGACACAGCAGGACGCGACGACCACACCGCAGGCGGTGATCGCCGCCGCGCTGCGTCGCGAGCGCACTCGGGCCGGACTGTCGTTGAGCGAGGTCGCAGGTCGCGCCGGCATCGCGAAATCGACGTTGTCCCAACTGGAGTCGGGCGCCGGGAACCCGAGCCTGGAGACACTGTGGGCGTTGTGCGTCGCATTGGACATGCCGTTCTCCCGGTTGCTCGACCCGCCGCGCCCGAAAGTCCACGTGATCCGCGCCGGTGCAGGCCCGGTGGTGGCAGCCGAGCAATCGGAGTACCGGGCGACCCTGCTGGCGGCCGGGCCGGCCAACTCCCGCCGTGACCTGTTTCGCATCACCGCGGAACCGGGGCACGCGCGCCGATCGGATCCGCATATCGCCGGTGTGGTCGAGCACGTGCTGCTCGCCGAAGGGCGCGCGCTGGTGGGACCGGTCGACGCACCGGTCGAGCTACACCCGGGTGACTACATCGCCTACCCGGGTGATCGGCCGCACGTATTCGAGGCATTGGCGTCGCCGACCTGGGCGACGCTGGTGGTGGAGTACACCTGATCCGTCAGGCGGCGCCTTCGCCGAGATACTGCAACCACACCGGGTCGAGTTCGGCGGTGGTGGACAGCAGGCGCCAGTGCGGTCCCTTCGGGGAGACCAGCGGGGCCCGTAGCGTCCAGCCCAGCTCGCTGAGCAGCTTGTCGGCTTTGCGATGGTTGCACGGCGCGCAGCTGGCGACGCAGTTCTCCCAGGAATGCTCTCCGCCGCGGCTGCGCGGGATGACGTGGTCGATGGTCTCGGCTTTGCCGCCGCAGTATCCGCAGCGGTAGCGATCTCGGTGCATGAGGGCGGCGCGGGTCATCGGCACCCGGGCGCGGTATGGGACGTGGACATAGGTGCGCAGACGGATCACCGAAGGAATGGCCACCGACGTCTCGGCGGAGTGCACTACCGGGCCTTCTTCGCTGTGATGAATGGCGTCGGCCTTGTCGCAGATGAGCAGGATGATCGCGCGGCGCGCGGACAAAGCGGTGAGCGGCTCGTAGGTGGCGTTCAACAGCAGCACCCGGCTCTTGAGCCAGTTCGTGCCCTCGGTTGGCGGGGCGGTGGGGCGGGCCCCGTGGTCGTGATGGCCACGATGTCCACCCGGATATCGTTCGGACAAGATGTGCAGCGGAGTAGCCCCCGACCCACGATTGTGGACGTCGGCGGGCTCGAGTTGTCGGTGCGCTCGCGCCTCGTGTGATCGGGCGCCGTGCCGCTGCTTCATCTCGACCTCGATTTCATGATTGGCAGGATCATGTGGTATCTGCAAAGCAGAGACTGTCACCCAGTTGACCATGGAATGTCGGGCATTGCACGGTGATTTTCGACAATGTCCGGTTAACTGTGGCTGAAGTGCCATTCCGGCGCGATGTTCCGGTTGCCGACCGGCGGCGGATGGGCGGTGCGGCGGCGGTGACCGGGCGCGGGCACAATGGACGGCGACGCATCCGGTGAATCGAGAGGGTCTATGACTTCGGGCGAGCAAACGGCGACGTCGTTCTACGAAGCGGTCGGCGGGGCGGAGACGTTCCGGCGGCTCGTCGCGACCTTCTACCGGGAGGTGGCCGCCGACGAGGTGCTGCGCCCGCTGTATCCGGAGGAGGATCTCGGCCCGGCGGAGCGGCGTTTGCGGATGTTCTTGGAGCAGTATTGGGGCGGTCCGCGCACCTACTCCGACGAACGCGGCCACCCCCGCCTGCGCATGCGGCACATGCCGTTCACCATCGGCCCGATCGAGCGGGACGCGTGGTTGCGGTGTATGCGCATCGCGGTCGCCGAGATCGAGCCCGACATCCTGGACGACGAACATCGCAAGGCGCTGCTCGACTACCTCGAGATGGCGGCCAATTCGCTGGTGAACGCCCCCTTCTGAGACTGTGGCGCCGGTGTGTTTTCTACCGCGTTGTGGTGTCGGCAGATTCGCTGATGAACCGCTGGTGACCGCAACCTTGCGCGTGAGAAACGTGACTGAGCAGTGCTTTTCGCTTGAGAAGCTGGCACTGCTGATCATTTGCCATGGCTCTGAATCGTCGTAGTGCGGGAGAACTCGACCGTCGAAACTTTGGCACTATTGCGATGTGAGTGATGCACCAGCCTTAACGGCGCCGGCGGATCCCACCACCTCGTCGTGGTGGCGGTCCGCCGTGTTCTACCAGGTTTATCCCAGATCCTTCGCGGACTCGAGCGGCGACGGGGTCGGCGATCTCGGCGGCGTCCGGGACAAACTGGGCTATCTCGAACTGCTCGGCGTCGACGCCCTCTGGATCTGCCCCGTGATGCGTTCGCCGATGGCCGACGGTGGCTACGACGTTGCCGATCCGCGCGACATCGATCAGCTCTTCGGCGGGCTCGCCGCGATGGACGCGCTGATCGCCGAGGCGCACGCCCGCCGGATCAAGGTCACCATGGACCTGGTGCCCAACCACACCAGCGACCAGCACCCGTGGTTCCGGGCGGCGCTGGCGGCGGCTCCCGGCAGCCCGGAACGGGACCGGTACATCTTCCGCGACGGCCGTGGTCCCGACGGCGCCTTGCCGCCGAACAACTGGCCCAGCATCTTCGGCGGTCCCGCCTGGACCAGGGTCACCGAACCCGACGGCACGCCCGGCCAGTGGTACCTGCACATCTTCGCCCGTGAGCAACCCGACCTGAACTGGACGAACCCCGAAGTCGTCGCTGATTTCGAGCAGACGTTGCGGTTCTGGCTCGACCGCGGCGTGGACGGTTTCCGCATCGACGTCGCGCATGGCATGGCCAAGCCCGACGGTCTGCCGGACATGCCCGAGTTGTCCGTCTCGGCGCTGTTGGCGCACGACGACAGCGACCCGCGCTTCAACAATCCCGCCGTGCACGACATCCACCGCAGGATCCGCAAGGTGGTCGACGAGTATCCGGACGCCGTGACCATCGGAGAAGTGTGGGTGAACGACAACACCCGCTTCGGCGAGTACGTGCGCCCGGACGAACTGCACCTGGCGTTCAACTTCCGTCTCGCGGAATCGGCGTTCGACGCCGACGCGGTGCGCGACGCGATCGACAACTCGCTCGCCGCCGTGGCGCCGGTCTTCGCCGTGCCCACCTGGACGCTGTCCAATCACGACATCGAGCGGGAGGTCACCCGGTACGGCGGCGGCGCGCTCGGCGTCGCGCGGGCGCGGGCGATGGTTCTGGTGGAACTCGCGCTGCCGGGTGCGGTGTTCGTCTACAACGGCTCCGAACTGGCGCTGCCCAACGTCGATGACCTGCCCGACGACGTGCTGCAGGACCCGGTGTGGGAGCGGTCGGGGCACACCCAGCGCGGCCGCGACGGCTGCCGGGTGCCGCTGCCGTGGGAGGGTGTCGCGCCGCCGTTCGGGTTCACCACCGGGACGCCGTGGCTGCCGATTCCGCCCGAGTGGGCGCCGCTGACCGTCGAGGCGCAGCTCGAGGAGCTGGGGTCGACCTTGTCGCTGTATCGCCTGGCGATCGAACTGCGCGCACTGCGGCCGGAGTTCGCGGGGGACCGGATCGAGTGGTACGGCAGCCCGGCGGGATGCCTGGCGTTCCGCCGCCCGGGCGGGCTGGTCTGCGTGCTCAACGCCTCCGACGCACCCATCCAGCTACCGCCGGGAGACCTGCTGCTGGCCAGCGCGCAGCCCGACGCAGGCCAGCTGCCGCCGAACGCGGCCGCCTGGTTGGTCTGAGTTCCGACGGAAAACCCCAGCTCGCTGTGGGTGCAACCGACACGGACGGCGGTCCGGCTCGACCGGACGGAGAACTACTACAGAGGATCGTCTACCTTTGATCCGTGAGCATTCTCGAGACAGTGCTGATCTTCGCCGGCATCCCGCTGGTGATCTACGGCGTGATCGCCGGATTGTCGTTCCTCGGTAAGCCACTGCCTGGCGAGAAGCCGGTCCACTTCACCCTCGGTCAGAAGTGGACCCAGCAGCCGGTGCTGTGGAGTGCCACCGAAGAGGTGATCGGCTCCGGTCACCACTTCGCGGAAACCCCGCATGGAGTGCATGCGGCCATCGAGTCCACCGAGGTGGAGCTGATCGGAGGACGGGCAAGTGGCAGGTTCTAAGTGGCCCGCGGTGGTCGAAGCCGAGTTGCCGCACGGATACGCGATCACCAGTAGCGGACGCGTCTCCGGTGTGCACGAGGCGGGCGATGTGTTCAAGGAGGCGCCGTTCAACGATGAAGAGCGGCTGACCATGGACAACGTGCTCACCGAGGCGACTCGCGCAACCAAGGTGCGCTTCAACGTCTACATCGGCGATCTGGGCGGGGACCCGGCCGCGCGTGCGGACGCGATCTTCCCCGGCACGCCCGAGGCGGCGCACTCGGTGCTCATCGCCGTCTCGCCCAACGAGAAGGCGATCGAGGTGCGCTCGGGCCGCGCGGTCGCCGACCGCGCGAACGACCGTGTCTGCCAGCTCGGCGTCACCGCCGCGCTGAGTTCTTTTCGGCAGGGCCAGCTGATCGACGGCGTGGTCTCCGCGGTCCGCGTGATGGCCGCCGCCATCGGAAGGTAATAGGAAACGCCGCGCCGGCGCGTCCACCCGACCGGGTGGACGCGCCGGTTTCGTTCACGGCTGTGCGTCGAACGCGCGGGCGCGCAGCGAGCGTTCGATGCCCGCCTTGCCCTCGCTGACCAGGCGGCGCAGCGCCGGAGGGTGGTCGCCGGCGAGGAACTTGTCGGCGACGGCCACCGCGTCCTCGCTGATCGCCCAGTGCGGGTAGAGGCCGACCACCACGGTCTGGGCGACCTCGCTGGAGCGCCGCTCCCAGACGCCGGGAACCTCCGCGAAGTACCGCTCCACGTAGGGAGTGAGCAACTCACCCTGACCGGCGGGCGCGAAGCCGCCGACGATCGAGCGAGCGGTGATGTTGGGCACCGTGTCGTCGCCCATCACTGTCGCCCACGCCTGCTCCTTCACCTCGGCGATCGGACGCGCCGTCGCCGCGGCGGCCGCTTGCCGCTTGCCCGCGGCCGTGGGGTCGTTGGCCAGTTCCTGGTCGATGACCGGCGTGTCCAGGCCGTCGGCGTCCAATTCGCCCGCCGCGGCGAGTGCCGAGACGATCCGCCATCGCAAGTCGGTATCGATCACCAGGCCGGGCAGCCCGACCTTGGCCGGGTCGCCGTCGAGCAGTTCACCGAGCACCTCGGTGTGCCAGGCCGACAACTTCGCGCCGGTCAGCGCGTTGACGAAGGCCAGCTGGTGGTCCGAACCCGGCTCCGCCTCACGCGCCAGCTCCAGCAGCCGATTGGCGAATTCCGGCCAGCCGGTGGTCGCGGCCCATTCCGGATCGGCGTAACTGCTCAGCGCGGTATTGGCTTGCATCAGCAGCCGCTGCACCACGCCGATCTCGCTCTCCGCGCCGACACCCCGCTCGACCAGCGCGACGAAATCGCGGGCGCGGAACTCGGCTTGCCGCGTCATCTCCCAGGCCGCCGACCAAGCCAGCGTGCGCGGCAGCGGCTCCGCGATGTCGGCGATGCGGTTGACCAGCACATCGAGCGAATCGGGGTCCAGACGGATCGAGCAGTAGGTGAGGTCGTCGTCGTTGACCAGGACGAACTGGCCGCGCGGCACGCCGATCAGCGCGGGCACCTCGGTGCGCTCGGCGGCCTCGAGGTCGAGCTCGACCCGCTCGGTGCGCACCAGCTTTCCGTCCCGCTCGTCGTACACGCCGATCGCCAGACGGTGCACGCGCCGCTCGCCCGCGCCCGGCTGCGCGCCCTCCTGTACCACCGCGAACGAGCTGAACTTCCCGTCGTCGTCGACTTCGAACTCCGGGCGCAGGATGTTCAGCCCGGTGGTCTTGAGCCACTGCGCGCCCCAGGTGGACAGGTCGCGTCCGGACGACTTCTCCAGCGCCGACAGCAGATCGTCGAAGGTGGCGTTGCCGTAGGCGTGGTCGGCGAAGTACGCGCGCAGACCGGCCAGGAACGGCTCCAGGCCGACGTAGGCGACCAGCTGCTTCAAGACGCTGGCGCCCTTGGCGTAGGTGATGCCGTCGAAGTTCACCTCGACCGCGGCGAGGTCGGGGATGTCCGCGGCGATCGGGTGCGTGGAAGGCAGCTGGTCCTGCCGGTAGGCCCAGGACTTCTCCACGTTCGCGAACGTGGTCCAGGCGTTGGCGTATTCGGTGGCCTCTGACTGGCACAGTACCGAGGCGAAGGTGGCGAACGACTCATTCAGCCACAGATCGTCCCACCACTTCATGGTGACCAGGTCGCCGAACCACATGTGCGCCATCTCGTGCAGCACGGTCTCGGCGCGGCGCTCGTAGGACGCCCGGGTGACCTTGGACCGGAAGACGTAGTCCTCCAGGAAGGTCACCGCGCCCGCGTTCTCCATCGCGCCCGCGTTGAACTCCGGGACGAACAGCTGGTCGTACTTGCCGAACGCGTACGGGACGCCGAAGTTGCGGTGGTAGAAGCCGAAACCCTGCTTGGTCTCGGTGAACAGTCGCTCGGCGTCCATGTAGTCGGCCAGCGAGGCGCGGCAGTAGATACCGAGGGGGATGTCGCCGTGATCGTCGGTGTAGACGTCGGTCCACTGCGCGTAGGGACCCGCGATGAGCGCGACCAGGTAGGTGCTCATCCGCGGGGTGGTGCGGAAGACGTGCTTGCCCGGCTCCGGCGCGACGGTCTGCGCTACGGCGGCGTTGGAGATCACCTGCCAGTCCTCCGGTGCGGTGACCGCGAGATCGAAGGTGGCTTTGAGGTCGGGCTGGTCGAAGCAGGCGAACATCCGCTTGGCATCGGCCGTCTCGAACTGCGAGTACAGGTACACGGCGTCGTCGGTGGGGTCGACGAACCGGTGCAGGCCCTCGCCGGTGTGCGAGTACTCGCAGTCGGCCTCCACCACCAGCTCGTTGCGCTCGGCCAAGTCGGTCAGCGTGATCCCGGTCGACTCGTCGTAGCCGGAGACGTCCAGTGCGGTGCCGTTGAGCACCGCGGAGCGCACGCCGCGCGCCACGATGTCGATGAACGTGCTCGCGCCCGGCGTCGCGGTGAAGGTGACGGTGCTGCGGGAGAAGAAGGTCTGCTCGCCCGGGGCGCCCGCGCCGTCGGTGAGGTCCAGCTCGACGCGGTAGTTCTCGACCGACACCGTCGCGGCGCGTTCGATCGCCTGGTCGCGAGTGAGGTTGGGTGCGGACATAAGGCTCCTTCGGGGTCGAAGAACTGGCACGGGCGACACCCACAATGCCACTTCGGTCCGGCGGGCCGCGCGGGACTTTCCCGAGAAACCCCGATGTCCGCCGGCCCCTCCGCGCCGGGACGGCGGACGGCGCGACGGCCGCGCTCGGGGCCGGCGGTATTGTGCCTGGTACAGCACGGTTCATCAGCACGGATTCGGAGGCTCGACGTTGAAGCATGTGCACGCCGGGAAGGTGCGTGACCTGTACGAGGACGGCGACACGCTGCTGCTGGTCGCCTCCGACCGTGTGTCGGTCTACGACGTGGTGCTGCCGACGCCGATCCCGGACAAGGGTGCGCTGCTGACCCAGCTGTCGAACTGGTGGTTCGAGTACTTCACCGATGTGCCCAACCACGTGGTCTCCGCCACCGACGTGCCCGCCGAGTTCGCCGGTCGCGGCATCCGGGTCAAGCCGCTGAAGATGGTCCAGGTGGAGTGCATCGCGCGCGGCTACCTGACCGGTTCGGGGCTGGTGGAATACCGGCGGACGGGCTCGGTGTCCGGTGTCGAGCTGCCGCCCGGGCTGCGCGAGGGCGACAAGCTGCCGGAGCCGATCTTCACGCCGACCACCAAAGCGTCCGAGGGGCACGACGAGTCGATCACCTTCGCGGACGTGGTGAACCAGGAGGGGCGCGAGATCGCGGAGCGGCTGCGCGAACTGACCCTGCACATCTACGCCCAAGGCGCCGCGCATGCCGCCGAACGCGGTGTCATCGTCGCCGACACCAAGGTCGAATTCGGCTGGGACGGAGACGTGCTCACCCTCGGCGACGAAGTGCTGACCTCCGATTCGTCGCGGTTCTGGCCCGCCGACGAGTGGGAGCCCGGCCGCGCGCAGCGCTCTTTCGACAAGCAGTTCGTCCGCGACTGGTCCACCTCCACGGGCTGGAACAAGGAGGCGCCCGGCCCGGAGATCCCGGCGGAGGTCGTCGACGCGACGCGCCAGAAGTACGTCGAGGCCTACGAACTCATCACCGGCCGCGCCTGGGCCGGCGTGCCGCGCTGACGGTCATTCCCCGAGCAACTCGGCCAGCCGGTCCACGCAGGGCCGCTGCCCGGCGACCAGCTTCGCCCGCGCGGTGGGCGCGTCGAACCACTCCACGCGGTCGATCTCCGGGAACTGCGCGAACCGGCCGGAGCGCGGCGGCCATTCGAGCTCGAAGGTTCCCGGCACCACGGCGGCGGGGTCGAGGTCGCCTTCGACGGCCCAGACGGTGAGAATCTTCTTGCCGCCGCTGTAGCGCGTCTCGCCCAGCGGCAGCCACGCGCCGTCGGGGACCGGCAGTCCGAGTTCCTCGGTGAACTCGCGGCGCGCCGCCGTCCGCGCGTCCTCGGCCTCCGGCTCGTACTCGCCCTTCGGAATCGACCAAGCGCCCAGGTCTTTTCGCGCCCAGAACGGACCGCCCATATGCCCGAGCAACATCTCGACGGCGCGGTCCGGG
Source organism: Nocardia sp. CY41 (assembly GCF_009829325.1). GTDB lineage: Bacteria > Actinomycetota > Actinomycetes > Mycobacteriales > Mycobacteriaceae > Nocardia. The sequence goes on along the minus strand of NZ_VUOS01000014.1, from coordinate 21,465 downwards.
GTCCGGCGGAAGAGAAGGACTCCCGCACTGTGTTTGCCTGCCACACCGCGTAGTCTGCCCCGCCGCGATCGACGAGCGTCCTCGCCCGTTACTGCCCGGCGCGTCGCGGGAGCATCGGAAGCCACCTTCACCCCGCGAGATTCGCATTCGCTTCGTGGCGCAACCGTGCCGCGCGAATGGTGAGATAGTCGCGCTCGGGCACGCTCGTCGTGCGGGCGGCGGCGCTGGTGTAGCAACCGATGGCCGCGTCCACCGCGCCGGCCATCTCGTGCAGGTGTCCGCGTACGGCGTCGAGCCGGTGGGTGCCCGGCAGCCGCTCGTCGAGCGTCTCGGTCAGTGCGAGACCGGCTTCGGGGCCCGACACCATCGCCGTCGCCACCGTCCGGTTGAGCGTCACCATCGGATTGTCCGACAGCTGTTCGAGCCGCTCGTAGAGCGCGAGGATCTCGGTCCACTGGGTGTCCTCGGCCCGCGGCGCCTGCGCGTGCAGAACCGCGATGGCCGCCTGGATCTGATAAGGGCCGCGCAGTCCGCCCGCGAGCGTGCCGGTGACGAGGGTCGTCCCTTCGGTGATCAGCGCCCGATCCCACAGCGCGCGACGCTGTTCGGCCAGCGGGATGAGTTCGCCGTGCGCGCCGGTGCGTGCCGTGCGGCGGGCGTCGGTGAGCAGCATCAACGCGAGCAGGCCGGTGACCTCGGAGTCGTCGGGCAGCAGCCGGTGCACGGTCCTGGTGAGCCGGATCGCCTCGTCGGACAGATCGGTCCGCTGCAACGCGAGTCCGGAACTGCTGGTGTGGCCCTCGGTGAAGATCAGGTACAGCACGTGCAGGACCGCGCCGAGCCGTTCCCGCCAGTGCCGGTCACCCGGCTGCGCGAAGGGACGCTCGACCGTGGCCAGCTTCTTCTTCGCCCGCGTGATCCGTTGCGCCATAGTCGGTTCCGGCAACAGGAAGGCGCGGGCGATCTGTTCGGTGCCGAGTCCGCCCACCGCCCGCAGGGTCAGCGCGATGGCCGCGGCGGGCGACAGCGCCGGATGACAGCACAGGAACAGCATGGTGAGCGTGTCGTCGTGGTCCACCGAGACGGCGTCGATCACTTCGCGGTCGAAGGCCGCGGTCTCCCTGCGCCGCCGCGCCACCTCCGCGCGCACGGCGTCGGCCATGCGACGTTGCGCGACCTGGACCAGCCAGGCCCGCGGATTGTCCGGCAGGCCTTCCCGCGGCCACTGGGTCGCGGCCGCCAGCAGCGCTTCCTGCAACGCGTCCTCGGCGGTGTCGAAGTCGCCGAACCGGCGGACGAGCGTTCCGAGGACCTGCGGCGCCAGTGCGCGCAGCAGGTCCTCGGTGCTCGCCGGGAGCGGTGTGTCGTCGGGCACCGCACGCCGGTCGCTCATTGCTCGGTGGCGGGGGCGCCCATCACCGCGCGCACTTCGATGTACTCGCCGATCGGTTTACCGCCGGGGCCGGGTGCGGCGGAGGCCTGCGCGGCGATCTCGTAGGCCCGTTCGGGACTGTCCACGTCGACGATCCAGTATCCGGCCAAGAACTCTTTGGTCTCCGGGAACGGCCCGTCGGTGACCACCGGCGCCGATCGACCGTCCGAACTGACGATCCGCGCCTCTTCCGGCCCGGCCAAACCCTGCGCGTCCACCAGCTCGCCCGCCTCGGCGAGCTGCGCACCCAGCGCGCGCTGGAAGTCTATGTGCGCTTGGATCTCTTCCGGGGACCATTCGTTGATCGGTGTGTCGCAGTACGCGGTGGGTCCGTAGGTCTTCAGCAGCATGTACTTCACGATTCGTTTCCTCTCGTGCGTTCGGTCGCGTGGAGCGCTCCGGTAGCGCTCGCGAAGAGGTCGGAGCCCAGCGCACGGATTCGACACGTCGTGTTGGTGATCCACATCACAACTGTGCCGTGGTGTCGGCCAGCCGGTCCGGGTCGACCGGATCGCCCGCCAGGATCAGTTCCTTGATCCGGTCGGTCACGTCCCACACGTTCACGTTCATCCCGGCGAGCACGCGGTTGTCCGCGTCCAGCCAGAAGGCCACGAACTCGCGCTTCGCCGTGTCACCCCGGACGACCACCTTTGCGTACTCGTCCGGCGCGGCGAAGCCCGTGTATTCCATGCCCAGGTCGTATTGGTCGGTGAAGAAGTAGGGCAGCCGATCGTAGGTGGCCTCGTGGCCGAGCATGGTCGCTGCGGCGACCGCGGGTTGGTTGAGCGCGTTCGCCCAGTGCTCGACCCGGATCCGGCGGTTCAGGACCGGATGCCGCTGCGCGGCTATATCGCCCACCGCGACGATGTCCGCGTCGCTGGTGGCCAGCCGCTCGTCGACGAGCACGCCGTCGTCCACCGCGAGCCCGGCGTCGGCGGCCAGTTCCACGTTCGGGCGCGCGCCGACGGCGACCAGCACGGCGTCGGCCTCGATCGTGCTGCCGTCGGCGAGCCGGACGCCGTTGGCGACCGCCGTGGCGATGGCGTCCTCGGTGGTGATCGCCTCGACCTGGGCGCCGAACCGGAACTCCACGCCGTTGGCCCGGTGCAGGTCGGCGAACACCTGACCCATCTCCGGCCCGAGCACCGCCAGCAGCGGCAGATCGGCGCGCTCCACGATGGTCACCTCCACGCCCGCCGCCCGCGCCGCCGCGGCGACCTCCAAGCCGATCCAGCCCGCTCCGATGATGACGATCCGGCGCGTCGCGTTGCTGAACAGCTCGATCAGGGTGTCGGAGTCCTCGATGGTCCGCAACGTGTACACGTTGGGCGCGTCGGCGCCGGGGATCGGCAGGGTCCGGGGCGTCGAACCGGTGGCCAGCGCGAGCTTGTCGTAGGGCAGGGTGGAATCGTCGGGCAGGGTGATCGTCTTCGCCGCGGGGTCGAGCCCGGTGACGGTGGTACCGAGGCGGACTTCGACGTGGTGGTCGCGGTACCACTGCGCGGGAACGACGGTGAACTCCGGCAGCGCCTTCTTCCCGGCGAGATGCTCCTTCGACAGCGGCGGCCGGTCGTAGGGCAGCCGCTCCTCGGCGCCGATCAGCGTCACGCTTCCGTCGAAATCCTTGGCGCGCAACGCTTCCGCGAGTTTGGCCGCGCCCAGTCCGCCGCCGACGATGACGAAACGCTGGTCAGGACTCATTGCGGACTCCTTCTCCGAAGGGAACCAAGCTCCTGCCGATCAACCCTACTGTCCGCCGTGCGCGCGGCCGGCGGAAAACGGCTCCCCGGGTGGGAACGAATCGGGAGCCGCCGTGGTTGGTCGAGGTAGGGCGGCGAAGTGTGCGCGCCGTCCGTCCGCATGCGATCGAGAGGAAGCCGCCCGTGACCGAGAAAGTCACCAAGGACGTCGCCGATTTCTGGTTCGACCCGCTGTGCCCGTGGTGCTGGATCACGTCCCGCTGGATTCTCGAGGTCGAGCAGGTGCGCGACATCGAAGCCCGGTTCCACGTGATGAGCCTGTCGGTGCTGAACGAGGGCAAGGATGTGCCGCCGCAGTACCAGGAGCTGCTCGACACGGGCTGGGGCCCGGTCCGCGTCGCGATCGCCGCGGCGCAGGAGCACGGCGACAAGGTGCTGTTGCCGCTCTACACCGCGATGGGCACGCGCATCCACAACCGCCGCGCCGAGTACGAACGCGACAGCCGCAAGGAAAGCCTCGCCGCGGTGATCGCCGACTCGCTCGCGGAGGTCGGCCTGCCCGCCGAGCTGGCCGCGGCCGCGGAGAGCACCGACTACGACGAGGCGCTGCGCAAGAGCCACCACGAGGGGATGGACAAGGTGGGCCCGGATGTCGGCACCCCGACCATCCACATCAACGGGACCGCGTTCTTCGGTCCGGTGCTGTCCCGGATCCCACGCGGCGAGGAGGCGGGCAAGCTCTGGGACGGCGCTGTGGCGCTGGCGTCCTACCCGCACTTCTTCGAGCTGAAGCGCACCCGGACGGAAGACCCGTCGTTCGACTGAGCAGTTGTGCGCGGGTGCCGCCTGGCGGCACCCGCATCGGTCAGAGCACGGACTTCGGCGGGCTCGCGGGTACCTGACCGTAGGAACTCGCGTAGCTCGCCGGCATGCCCGCGCCCGCGGGCGGCGCCGGGCGCAGGAACAGCTTCCCGTGCCTGCTGCGATCGCGCAGCGCCCACATCCGCCAGGTGAGCACCGGGTGGCTGGACAGGGCGTTCACCATCCAGACGAAGAATCCCTTCTCGACGGCCGCCCGATCGGCCATCTCGTCGAAGCCGATCAGCCGGTTCATGTACTTGCCCGCGGCCAGGGTGCCCATGGCGGCGGAGGCCCCGGTGTGCCGGTTGCAGTAACCGTGGTTGTCCGCGGTGTACTCCTGCGCGCGGATCAGGCTGTTGCCGATGATCGGCAGGAACGGGACGAGGAACATGCCCAGTTGCCGCCAGTACGACGTGTGCCCGGCCGCGATGTGGCCGACCTCGTGGCCGATGATGAACGCCAACGCGTCGGGTTCGCGTGCGGCGCCGCCGATTTCGAACAGATCGCTGTAGACCACCACGTAGCGCCGGAAGCCGTGGCCGCTGGCGAACGCGTTGATCTGGCCGTTGCCGAGCACGACATACGCGTCGGGCGCCTTCGCCATGCCGAAGCGGGCGGCGGCGTCCACCACCATCTGATAGCCCCCGGGGAACTGCGTCGGCGACATCTTGACGCCGTTGACCCGCTGACCGGCGTAGTTGATGCCGCGGCCGAACCACAGCAGCAGCGGGGCGGCCGCGAACGCCAGCACGTACTGGTCGAAGTTGCCGGTCGCGAGCAGCACCAGCGCGATCAGGTACGCGAACACGGTCAGCACCACCACGACCACCAGCATCGGGATCTCCCAGCTGTGCCGGGCGGGCATGCCGAACGGAGACAGGCCGCGGGGCTGCCGCTGCGGCGGCGCCGGGGGCGGCACCGGAAGGCCGGGGTAGGAACCGTACGGCGCCGGGTACCCGGCCGGGGGAGCGGCCGGATGTGAGCCCGAGGTGTACTGCTGGCCGTAGGACGCGGCAGGCGTGTCCTGAGCCGAGACCCACCCGCCCTGCAGGGGGTACGGGTCGGCCTGTCGGCCCGCCTGGTCGGGCGGCTGGGGTTCGAACGGCTGCATGGGATGAACTCTATTCAGTTGCCGGGAACGGGGTCGGCGCGTCGGCCGTGTCACCGGGGCTTGTGGCCGCGAACACAGCTGTCGTATCAGTCGATTCGCGCGGGCCCACCGCGGTGTTGATCGCGGGGCGTGCCCTGTTGCCGCCGCGTCGCGGACGCCTGACACAATGCCAGCCATGCGCGTTTACCTGGGTGCCGACCATGCCGGTTTCGAACTGAAGAATCACGTCAAGGCCCATCTCGAGCAGGCGGGCCACGAGGTCGTCGACTGCGGCGCGCTCGAGTACGACGCGCTCGACGACTACCCCGCCTTCTGCATCGAGGCGGCCCGCCGGACGGTCGCCGACCCCGGCAGCCTCGGCCTGGTGTTCGGCGGCAGCGGCAATGGCGAGCAGATCGCCGCCAACAAGGTGCCCGGCGCCCGCTGCGCGCTGGCCTGGAGCGTGGAGACCGCGAAGCTGGCCCGCGAGCACAACAACGCGCAGCTGATCGGCATCGGTGGCCGCATGCACTCGACCGAGGAGGCGCTGGCCATCGTGGACGCGTTCGTGTCCACCCCGTGGTCGGACGAGGAGCGCCACCAGCGGCGCATCGACATCCTGGCGGAGTACGAGAAGACCGGCATCGCCCCGGCGGTTCCCGCGTACTGAGCGCACGCAGGTCGTAACCGGCTGTGCCGGAAGGACATACACTGCACCGTCTCGCGCGGCTGCATCAGCGTCGGTTCGCGGGCGGTGTGGTGCGCGTGTCGAGCCCACAGGGGAAGTTCGCCGCGGGAGCGGCCCGGGTGGACGGGCAGATGCTGACGAAATCCGAGGCGTGGGGCAAACACCTGTTGCATCACTACGACTCGGGCTTGGTCGTGCACGTGCATCTGGGCTTGTACGGCACGTTCACCGAGTCCGGGCTGCCGATGGGGGAGCCGGTCGGGCAGGTGCGGATGCGCATGGTCGGCGGACCGGACGGACAGCCGGGCTTCGGCACCGACCTGCGCGGACCCGCAGCGTGCGAGATTCTGCTGCCGCCGGAGGTCGTCGCGCTCACCGACCGGCTGGGTCCGGACCCACTGCGGCGCGGCGCGGACCCGGACCGGGCGTGGCAGCGTATCCATCGTTCCCGCAGGCCGATCGGTGCGCTGCTGATGGACCAGCAGGTGCTCGCCGGGGTCGGTAACGTCTATCGGGCGGAACTGCTGTTCCGCCATCGGATCTCGCCGCATCGCCCCGGCACGGAGCTGTCCGTGGGTGAATGGGCCGACATGTGGGCTGATCTGGTCGCGCTGATGCGGGTGGGCGTGCGCGTCGGGAAGATGGTCGTGGTGCGACCCGAACACGATCACGGTGAGCCCTCCTACGCCCCGGATCGTCCGCGCACCTACGTCTACCGCCGCCAGGGCGCCCCCTGCCGGCTGTGCGGAACGCCGACCGCCCACCAGGTGATGCAGGCCAGGAATCTGTTCTGGTGCCCCAGCTGCCAACCGGGCTGACCGGACCGCCGCCGTGCGGCCCGGTCAGCCCGCGACGGCGGTGTCGATGTCGGGCTCGTCCGCGAGGGCGAAGCGGCGGCCACCGGCCGTCTTCGCCGAGTACATCGCCCGGTCGGCGCGGCGGATCAGATCGGTGAAATCCAGCGGGCTGCCCGGCGGGTTGTAGGCGGTCCCGACGCTGGCCGACACGGGTACCGGCCCCGCCGACGACCAGACCGGGTCACGCAGTGCGGCCACGATCCGGTGCGCGAGATCACCGAGATTGTTGTGGTGGGGATTGGTCGCGAGCACGAACTCGTCGCCGCCGTACCGGCAGATCACCGTATCCGGCGGACAGGCTTCGCGCAGCCGGCCGGCCAGCTCGACCAGCACCTCGTCGCCGATCGCATGGCCGTATCCGTCGTTGATCTGCTTGAACCGGTCCAAGTCGATCAGCAGCAGCCCGACGCCGCGAGTCGGGTCGGTGGCCATCAGGCGGACCTTGTCCTGCAGCAGCGTCCGATTGGCCAGGTCGGTGAGCGCGTCGTGGGTGGCCTCGTGGCGCAGTCGGTGCTGCAACGCGGCGATCTCCTGCACCCGCAGCGACACCTTGGCCGACAGATTCTGCTCTTGTTGCGCCAGGGCGCGCTCCTGCAGCGCCTGGGCGTAACTGTCGATGGCCTGACTGGCGATGAACGGCCAGCGGGTGGCCACCAGCGAACCGGGCGCGCCGGACGGGAAACCGAGCAGCCAGCGCGTGGCCTGCGCCAGCATCCGGATCCGGTCGAAGGGCGCCTCGGCGAGCCGGGCCCCGAGCATGCGCGCTTCGGGTACCGGGAACGGCTCCGACCTGGCGAGCGTGAGCAGGCGCTCGACGATCTCGATCAGCACGGGTTCCAACTGCTGGGGCGCCGCGCCCGACCCGGGCTCGGCGCAGACCGCACGGGCCCAGGCACGGGCCATGGCGGCTACCGGGGGCTCGATATCGGCCGACATCGGACTCACCCGGTGTGAGCGACGTCGGTACCCGGATGCCCTGTGAGCACACAGGTGCCGGCGTCACCCTGATCGTTCCCACTGCTGCGCGGTTGTGTCCACCTGGTTCGGCGCACGCTCACCGCCCCCTTTCCAGATACCCCCGTCCGGCAAAAAGGATCCTAGCAAGCCACTCGGCATCGAAAAGTGGTGATTTGCAACGTGTTCTCGATGCTCGGTGAATGGCGACCGGGTATGTGATCGTTCCCGTCGCGTTGGTGTTACACCCGATTCCGGTTCGCTGCAAAATCGCGGCGCGACGCGCTGGCGACACGCGGTACGAAGTGTGCGGGGAGTGGTGCGCTGGCCGCGGGGACGGTCCGGACCGTCCCGGTGCCACCCGCTTCACGAGAATCTGTCCTCGCACGCGAGGTCCTCGCCTTCCCTGTCGAGTTCCGGATGATGGTGCCGAGCGTTCCGGTGGCGGGCGCCTGCTCGCGGTCCGCCCGCGGTGCGGCGGCCACGGTAGGCCACCGCTCCCGGGCCTGACGCCGGAGCCCGGCTCGCCCGGGTGGGCGATGAGCGCCCGGCCGCGTCGAGGGCGCGCCGGCGCCTCCGCAGGCGGAGCCGGTGCGCGATCGGCCGGCGGCCCGTGCGACGGGCTCGCTCCCGGCGCGCACCGCTTCGACTCCCTCCGGGGCCGGTGGCCGTGGCTCGGTGAGACGCCGAGCGCGTCGGCCGTGACGGCGAGTCGTGCGGTCCTCATCGGAATTCCCTCGAGCGAAGTTCCTGGGGTGACAGGTGTGTCATTCGAGTTTCGCCCACCGGAATCCGACACGCCAGAGTTTCAATGAAAAACAGCCTTTAAAATTTCGTGTGCGCGCGCCGCCGGGCTCCGGCGGACCGGTCGTGCGAGACTGTGCGCGGCAACCCCGGAGCGCTCCGGCGGGCAACCTGCGAGATCGCGCTGCGCGGGGGGCTGATTGGCGTTTCGGAAGTCGGGTTCGGTACAGTCGGATCGCACACGACATCGTGGCGATCCCATCGGTGTCGTATGCCTGCGGGTGTAGTTCAATGGTAGAACCTCAGCCTTCCAAGCTGATGGTGCGGGTTCGATTCCCGTCACCCGCTCCACGGAGTGTTCATCCTCGTCGGCGGCCCGCCCCGGCCGCCGACGAGGGCCACGGGGTGTAGCGCAGCTTGGTAGCGCATCCGCTTTGGGAGCGGAGGGTCGCAGGTTCAAATCCTGTCACCCCGACCAACGTTCGGGGGGCTCTTTCGCGATCGAATTTTGTTCGACGCCCGCGGTAGTCGCATCGGTCCGCCGTCTTCTGTCGACGGATCGGTATACCTACGTATCCCAGTAGGTTTCGTGTGTGCGGCGGCGCGGACGCTCGCGCCGTCACGGGAGCGTGGGTGCACCGCTCCGGTTGCAGGAAGCCGTCGCCGGGCACCTCGTGGCAACTCTTCGGCACCGATCGAGCCCGGGTGGGTTCACTGGTTCGCGGGGTCCGTGTTCGATGCCCGAAGGCAAGCGCAACGGATTTTCCGCCGGCACCGTCGGCGCACCGCTCGAAAGAGCCGAACGGATTTGTCTACCTAAGTATTGAACCGTGCCGGATGGAAATAAGAGAACGGTCGGTTCGCGTCCGTGTCGTCACTGCTCCGCTTGCAGCTGCGGGGTGGAGGCCACTGTGGGCGACGGCAGCTCGGAGTGCCGGGCGAACGCCTGATCGATCAGCTCCGAGGTGGCGCGGGTGACGATCAACCGGGCGATCGCCAGATCGGTCTCCAGCTTCGTGCGATCCCGCGGAGTCCGTGCGGATTCTTCGTAGGTCTGCCCGGCGAGGCGGTAGAACAGCTCGGTGGCGAAGCGGTCGGCGATGCGATCGCAGTCCGCGCGCAGGCGCTCGACCAACTGGAACGTGTCCTGCATCGGCAGCCCGGTGTCCGCGAGCCGGGTGGCCAGATCGCAGCATCGCGGATTGGTGACCCGGTACGCCTCGAGCGGGTCTTCGCTGGAGGCCAGCGCCTGCTTCGCGTAGTCCGGCAACTCGGCGTAGCTGTCCTGTGGCTCGGTGGTGGCTTCCGGATCCGGTTCGGCCGCGTTCGCGTTCTTCACGCCGAGCACATCGGCGAGTCCGTCGCCGCGGTCCCAGGCCTCGAGCAGCTCCCTGATCCCGTTCAGCTTCATGCCACGCCCCAGCAGGCGGCTGATGGTTTGCAGCCGGTTGAGGTGGTCCGACCCGTAATACCCGATCCGCCCGCGCACCTCCGGCGAGGGCAGGAGCCCTCGCTCGTGGTACACGCGGACGCTGCGCACGGTGGTGTCGGCTGCCCGTGCCAGTTCGTCGATCGTGAATTCAGAGTCTGCAGCCATGTTTAAAAGGAAACCATAGTCGGGCCCCCGTGGAAAACGGTCCGTTTCATAACGTGCCGTTAAATACGGTAGCTGGGTATTGCTTCAAGGTCAACGAGCCGTTACATAGCGGTACAAGAGGTTGTGTGCTGGGCAACAGTGGGCTACCGTGCGTAGACCAGCTTATCGCGGCTGGGTTCCGGGGACTGTTGAGCAGCCCTGATGACCGTCCGATCCATGGGCCACGCACCTGCAACAGGTGTGTGCTCGGCATCCCCGGAGATGGCTATGAGCATTACGCGAACTCTTCCGATGGACACGGGATCCATTGCATCAGCAAAGGTCTCGTCGATTCCGGCAAAGTCGAACCAGCGGCCCCCATGTGCCGACGTCCCCGACAACTGGGACATGGACACCGGGAATCCGGATGCCTGGCGAGCAGCAGTGCGCACCTGCCAGAGTTGCCCCTTGCTCGTGCAGTGCCAACAGCTGGCGCAGATGCTGACCTCCCGCGGTGACGGTCCCCGCGCGATGATCTGGGCCGGCGTCGCCTACGACAACTCCGGCGGCGTCATCGAGAACCTGGACCGGCACCGCGCCGCTCCGATCGACCACAAGCGCCCCATGCGGATCATCCGTACCGGACCGCGTCCGCTGCGCACGGTCTCCACTCTTCCCGCGCCCCGGCGGCACATCGTGCTCGGCCAACCCCTCAAACCGACCGGCACCGACGGTCTGTGACTATGCTGCGTGCAGTTTTCCGTGTCGAGTCCTTCGGTGGTGTGTAACTCATGACAGTGCTGGCATTGGAGATCGGGTCGTCGGGCTTCGCGGCGACCAGGGTCGCCGACGATGTCGACACCGACGACATCCGGAGGATCCCGATCCCGGCGACGGGCGCCTGGGACCGATGCCAGGAATTGTTGCTCGAGGTCGCGGGCGGTAACCAGGTCACCGCCCTCGGCATCGCTTCGGCCGGGCCGATCGATATGGCGGCCGGCGTGATCGCTCCCGCCGATGTTCCGGAGTGGCGAGCGGGTTTCGGCATCGTCGGAGCCGCGCGGAAGCTGTTCACGGAAGCGCAGGTTCCGCTCGCGCTGGACGGCGTGTGCCTGGCGCTGGCGGAGCGAGGTTTCGGCGCGACGAGCGGAGTGATGGACAGTCTGGCGATCGGCGTCTCCGATCGCATCACCGGCGGCGTCGTGGTAGGCGGCTTCAGCTTGGTGGGGCGCACCGGCAACGCCGGCCACGTGGGTCATGTCCTGGTTCCCGGGTTCGACGATCGGTGCTCGTGTGGCGGCCGCGGATGCCTGGAGGCGGTCGCAGGCGGCCTGGCCGTGGTGCGCTGGGCGCGGGAGCAGGGCTGGGCCGGCACATCGGTGCCGGAGCTGCTGGAGGCAGCCCGCGTAGGCGAGGACATCCCGGCCGCGGCGCTGGGCCGGGCGGGCACGGCGCTGGGCCGGGCGATCGCTTCGGTGGCCGCATTGCTCGACATCGACCTCGTGGTGGTCGGCGGCTCGCTGGCAGGAGCGGGACCCGTGTTGTGGAAACCGCTGGGCGAAGCCGTCGCCACGCATGCCAGGCTGAGCTTCCTGCCCGGGTTGCGCGTGATTCCCTCGCAACTCGGGGATATCGCGACGATTATGGGCGCAGGTGTGCTGGCGCTGGCCGGAAGGAATGCCTGACCTTTCGCGCAACGGCACAAGCCCTGGGCGAGAGCGGGTTCCGGCTGCGGGCCGAATTAACCACGGGAATGCTAGCGGCCACGGATGGCGGTTGCCATTGATCTTGTGCGCCGGTTTGCGGCGGATGTGCCGTCGCGCTGCGCGCCGGTACGAGGGTAGCTCGACCGAACGTAACGTGAACAAAATGAACACGCCTGCGCGTGTCCCATGAGCATGACGGAGACTTCATGAGGACAGACGGTTCTCTCGCAGGTTGATTGAGCCGCTAAATAACGGTACATTGCCTGAGTCACAAGATGTCTCATCCGGGTTGAGGCGGACCCGGAGGAACGGCTGGTCGGGCAAGTGCGAAGCGAAGTGGCGCAGTGATTCCTTGGGTGACGATCGAGACGTTGGCGCCGGACGGCATGTCCGTGGCCTCGGTGGGGGATGCACCGCGTGAGTTCGCGAGCTGGCAGCGGGTGTTGCAGCGCACGCTGTCCAAAACGCCCGCGTTGTACGACAAGCTGACGACCGCGGGCCTGACGGAGGCGATCCATACCGCGCACGACCAAGCGCAGGATGTCGACCTGGCCATCCAGACGCGCGCGGGTCGGCACCAGCTGCTCATCCGCCCGATCTTCGGCCCGGCCGGCGACGTGCACGCCGTGCGACTGTGGCTGGGCCCGGCATCCGAGCGCGTCGCCGCGCCGCGCCCCGCGGTGGGCGCCATCTGGGACCTGAGCAGTCAGACGATCCAGCAGCCGAGCGGGATCACGCGGCTGTCCGGCAGCACCGCCGAACAGTACGTCCCGAGGATGTCGATCGCGGAATTGTTCCACCGGGTCTCGAGCTTCGATCGGCACGCGGAGGTCCTCGATCTCCTCTATGACCCCAAGCCCGGTGAGCGGATGCAGTTCGACACCACCGTGGTGCACGGATTCGGACGCCCGGCCCAGTGGCGGATCACCATCCGCGCCCGCGACGACGAGCGCACCCGCGGCGCGTGGTGGCTGATCGAGGATGTGACCTCGGAGAACGCGCCGGCGGCGTGGCCCACCTTGGAGCGCATCGGATTGCGTGAGGCGCACCGCCGGGCGGGCACGCATCTGGCCGTGGTGCAGCTCGAGCACACCAGCATCTCGCACTGGCTGACGGACCCCGCGCCGTGGGTGCGGTGGGACTATCTCTTCCGGCCCGTCGACGTCTTCCATCCGGAGGACCGTCCCAAGCTGGCGGAACTCGGCGATCGGCTGCGGTCGGGCGACAGTTGCGGGGTGACGTTGCGGGTACTCAACTACGGCGGTGGTTACACGCCCACCTCGTTGCTCCTCTATCCCTATCCCGGGTACTCCAGCAGACAGCTGGCGATCGCTCAGCTGGTCCGGGCCGCCGACGACGTTCCGTTGCTGGAAACCCATCGGCAGGTCCTGGAACCGCGGCAGCGCAGCGCGCCGATCGGCTATGACGAACAATTGCGGCATTGGCTCGCGGGCAGGGTGAAAAGCAACCCCGCCTGCTGACGATTGATTCCCATGAGTGGGAACTACTGGCCGGTTAAGAACGCCTGTGCTCTCTACCATTTCGGGAGTGAGGACAGTGGTTCGGGGACCGGCAGATTCGGGTGAGGCACTGCTTCGCCGGATGGCCGCCCGCCGCCGTCGCGACAACATCGTGGTCGCGGTGCTCGCGGTACTCGCCGTACTCGGCGGCGGCCACGCGATTCTCAGTGTCTTCGACTCCGGCCCGCCCGCGCCGTCGGATGATTCGACGACGGCAATTGTCGGGCATGCGCAATTGGCCGGGTCTTTCGCCGAACAGTTCGTCGTCACCTATCTGACCGCCACTGCGGGACAGCAGGATCGACTCGGCGAATTCGTCGGCTCCAATCAGCAGATCACGCTGCCGTCGTCCGCTCGCCACGTCTCCGATCCGTCGGTCGTCTATGTCTCGCGAGCGCTCGCGGCGGGCGGGCTCGAGGTCTGGTCGGTGACCGTGTCGGTCCGAGTCGGCAAAGCCGCGACCGCTGCTCCGTCCGACCAGCGTCAGTTCTATCGTGTCGCGGTCTCGTTCTCCGACGGGCGGTTGCGCGCGCTGTCGACGCCGGCGGTGGTCCAGCCTCCCGGCAAGGGCGTCGACCTCAAACCCGCCTATGGCGCGCCGTGCGCACCGGATACGCCGCTCGGTCAGGTAGCCGCGGGCTTTCTGAGTGCCATGCTGGCCGGAAACGGCGACGTGGCCCGCTACACCACCCCGGATGCCGGGCTGGCCGCACTGAAGCCGCCTCCTTTCACCGCCGTCGAGCTGACCTCGCTCACCACGGACGATTCGAGCTGCGGCTCCGGCGGAGCGAAGGCCCAAGTGCTGGCCACCGTCAACCCCAAAGCCGACACGGGCGCCACCTCGACACTGGCCTACCCGCTCACCATGATGCGCAACGCGGGCCAGTGGCAAGTGGTGTCCATCGACCCGATTCCCGCCTTGGCGAGCCCGCTCGCGGTGGTCGTCGGCCAGGATTCGCGCGGCGGAGCGCCGCCCACTTCCACCTCGACTCCTTCGCCGTCGGTGAAGATTCCGCCGGCGACGCAGAACTGATCCGAGAGGCAGCCCGATGGGTAACTTGAGCAACATCCTCTATGGCATCCTGATCTTTGTCCGATGGGGCGGACTGATCATCATCGCCATCATCACGATCGGTGTGTTGATCTCCGAGGCGGCGAAATCCAGGCTGTCGCCGGGGCGGATCATCCTCGTCTTCGGATCGGGGCTGATGGCCGGGGTGGCGATCTGGATTCTGCCCACGGCCATGAACTACGCGCGCACGGACGCAAACCTGATCGTCCCTGATCATCCCATCGGTGGCTATCGATGAGCCAAGTCATCAAGGTGTTCACGCCGATCAAACGTGTCCCCACGATGATCGGCAAGGCGCAGAACGGGCAGAAGCTGCCGTTCGGCCCCTACACCCTGCCGCAGGTCGCCGTCGCCGTGGCGGCGATGTCGGTGACATCGGTGGGAGCCATGACGTTGCCGCTGAACCCGGCCGTCACGTTCATCACGGGTCTGGCGATCACCATCCTGGCGGTCTTCGTGCTCGGGCTGGTGCCGTACACGGGCGTCCGGATGCTTTCCCGCGCTTTGTGGCTCGGCAGGCTCATCGTCTACCGCAAGCCGGTGTCGGCATCTGGCATGCCGATCACCGGTGACTCGGTGCGCCACACCATGTTCATCGAGGAGACGGTGGTCCTCCTACTGCCCGACCGCCCTGACGCGCTGGCCGCCCAGCCGAAATCCGGCATCCGCCTGCTCGAGGTGGTGAGTGGAGGCGGTAAGGCCACCGACCTGTGGCGGCGATTGAACGACAACGGCGACAGCAACGGCACAGCCTCCGGAGGACGCCCCTGATGGCACTCGGACGAGATCTACAGCCCACCGCGGCGATTCGCGGCAATCTCCAGTTCACCCATACGGGTCTGGTCACCGCGACATACTTCATCAATCCGCTCGGTTACGGCTTGCGCAAGGCCGGTGACAAGTACGACGTGAAGATGGCGCATCACGCGCTGGTCACCAATCTGCCGAGCGGCTCGCTGCTGCTCGGCATCCAGGCGCGCCTGAACACGATCGACGTGCTCACCAAGATGGTGGAGGGTGTCGACCTGGACGAGTGCGAGGACTACGCCGACGAGGTGGTGGCCTCCTACGAACGCGTGCACGCGATCATGCCGCAGACCCGAATCTTCCTGCTGTCGATCCCGGTCGGGACCAGCAACTCCAGCATGTCCGCGCTGTCGCGCCTGTGGCGTGGCAGTACCCCCACGATCGATGCGACCGCGATCTCCCGCGCCGATCTGGACGAATACGACGAGAAGGCGAACGAGATCCTGTCCAGGATCGGCGGTGACTTCGATCCGGTTCCGGTGCCGGCGGCTCTGTTCCAATGGCTGTGGGAGCACTACCTCTCGCGCGGCGCCGCAGGGGACCCGGTGGCGCCCACGCGTGCGGGCGCGCTGGACGACGCGACGGCGGCGGTATTCCGCTCCGCGGCGCTCGACGAGGGAGCACAGGCCGACAGCAATCGGCGTATCCGTCCCTCGTTCGTTCCCGTGATCAAGGTGGTACAGCCGGATTTCGAGTACCGCCCGTCCTACCAGGCGATGCTGACGCCGCACTCCTTCCCCTACGCGGGCATGACCTTTCCCGGCGGCAGCGAGTTCCTCAACGTGCTCGAAGGTCTCGGCGACGTCACCGTCGACTGGGGCATGCGGATCTCGACCAAGCCCGCCGAACAAGTGTTGAAGAACAACGAACTCAGTTTGCGCAGGCTCGGCGAGCAGATGGATCAGCGGGACCAAGAAGTCTCGTTCGCACAGAACACGTTGGCCTCGAAAGCGCGCATGCTCGGCGAGTACAACCAGCACTTCGAGGTCAACGGCGGGGAATCGGAGGTTTCGTTCACGACGGTCATCGCCATCGGCGGACCGACGCGGGACGCCACGATGGACGCGGTCAACACGCTCAAGCGGCGCTACAAGCGGTTCCAGGTCGACATGACCGCCCCGGTCGGCGCGCAGGTGGACCTGTGGTCGATGCTGATTCCGGGTAGCCCGCCGCGCCGTGCCTTCGACGACTTCGCCCACATCGTTCCCTCGGACATGTGGTCCGGTTTCGTGCCGTTCACCACCAGTCAGATCGGCGACGACAGCGGGCCGGTGATCGGTGTCAACCTGCTGTCGGGCCATTTCGAGCCGATCCACTTCGGCATCATGGAGGCCGCGCTGCACGACCTGTCCGCCTCGTTCGCCGTGACTGGCGAGCTCGGCTCGGGCAAGTCGTATTTCCTGAAACTGATGGCGGTGCTCGTCCACGACATGGGCGGGCAGTTCCTCGCCATCGACCGCAGTCAGGTCGGCGAGTGGGAGCACTTCGCGCGGTCGATCGATGACGCGGTGATCATCGACCTGGCCAATCCCACGGTGTCGCTGGATCCGCTGCGGTTGTTCAACCCGCGCATCGCGGGCGAACGTGCGCTGGATTCGATTCTTCCGCTGCTGGATCTGTCGCCGACTTCCGGCGCGGGCGCGGCGGTGAGCAATCTGCTGTCCCCGAGAGGCATGGCCGAGCACAAGATCAAGAGCCTGCTCGATCTGTACCACGTCGTTCGCCGGTTACGGGAGCATCCCGAGCGGGGCGAGGAGTACGCCGATCTCGCGGCGCGGCTGGGCACTGTGGTGGAGCGGGTTCCGGTGCTGTTCGACCCCAAACTCCGACCGCTGCGTCTCGACGCCGCCGCAACCGTCGTCCGCAGTCACAACCTGCAACTGCCGAGCGCCGAGGAACTCACCACGCCGCACTTGTACAACCGGTTGCCGCTGACGAAACGGCTCGGCACGGCGCTGTACGAACTGGTCGGCGTGGCGGCGCGGGAGGCGTTCCTCTCCGACAACGGCAGGTTCGGCCTGCTGGTCGGCGACGAGGCGCACCACTTCACGCAGACGCAGGTCGGCTCGGCGGTCACTTCGGACTTCAGTCGCGACGGCCGCAAGCACCTTGCCGCGATCGGGCTGGCCTCGCACGATCCGGCCACCGACTTCCAGGGCGCGGCGCACAACCTGATCCCGAACCGGTTCGTCTTCCGGCAGCGCGACGAGACGCTGGCGCGCAACAGCTTGGAGTGGCTGGGCGTCGATCTGGAGGAAGCGCCCTTCCTTCTGCAGATCTTGCGGGAAGAGACCTCGCCACCCGTCGGACCCGGTCGTCAGATCCCCGAGGAGCGTCGTGGCGAGATGTTCATGCGTGACGCGTTGAACCGCATCGGTCGCGGCAAGGTGCTCGGTCCGGCGCGTCCGGACCGGGCCGCGGCGATCACGAGCACCCCGACCAGCGTCAATGGCATGCGTTCGGCGCTACCGGAGCGGTCGGTGCGCTGATGAGATCGCTGCTCGCCTCCAGGATTCGCACAGATCAATCGTCCTTCGGCATGCCCTGGGAACCGCAGTTCTGGGACGCGGACCGTTGGCGACCGCAGATGGTGTTCCGGCGTTTCCGGGCTTGGATCAATGCTTCCCGCCGTCGCCGTCGCACCACGTGGATCGTCATCGCACTCTTCGTGCTGTTCGTCTTCCCTGGCCTGATGCACGCGGTGTCCATCGCGCAGACGGGCACGGTCACCCGGGGGGCCGCACCCAACAGTGCGACCGACTGGATGAATGTCAAAGACTCTTATGGCGTCAACGTGTCGAGCTACATGTTGGTGGTCGATCGCGGCGGAGTGCTGAACATCGGTAATTTCGCGCTGTGGATCATCCTCATGCCGCTGTTCGCGGTATGGCAGCTGTTGACGATCACCGGGGTCTGGCTGCCCGGCAAGGCGCTGGACTTCCAGTGGCTGAATCTGATCAGCGCGCCGTTGCAAGCGATGGCCCGCAACCTGACAACGCAGATCGCGACACCGCTGCTGGCGTCGACGGCGCTTGCGATCGGTGCGTTCTTCGTGGGCTACTTCATCGTTCGCGCCTTATACGCGAAGGCCGCTGTACAGGTCGTGACGATGATCGCCTTCGCGATCGCGGGCGTGTTCTTCCTGACGAACCCGCTTGCGGAGGCGTTGTCCGACCACGGTGTGCTGGTGCAGGGCCGTAACGTGGGACTTTCGGTCGCCGCGGGTCTGAACGGGGACAACAACCCTAACCCGGACCAGTTGGTCGGCACGCTGCAAGCGACCATGGCAACCAATATCATCCGGCTCGCGTTGCAGGTCTGGAATACCGGCCACGTGGTGGACAACAACCCTTCTTGCCGTGCGGCGTGGTCCGCAGGCATGGCGGCGGGCAGCGAAGACCGGGTGCGGAACGGAATGAAGTCGTGCGGTGACAGCGCCGCGTACGCCGCGATGGGAGATCCGAGCGTCGGTCAGATCGGAGCCGGACTGCTGCTGTTGCTGTGCGCGCTCATTCTTCTGGCTTTCGCCGCGTACCTGTCCTTCAAGATCATGTGGGCCGCGCTCGACCTCATCTACTACGGGTTCGCGTCGATCTTCGGGTTCGCCGCCGGTGGTTACATATACGGTCCGACGCAGACTTTCACCGTGCGTTGTGTGGTACACGGATTCATCGCCGGCGGGAAAATGGCCTTTTTCGTCATCGCCCTCGGCGGCTATGAGCTGTTGCTGGGCAGCCTGTTCCGAGCGGCGAACGGTCAGATCATGGTGGTGTTCGTGATCGGGGCGGGCGTCGAGGTCGTCGCCATCGTCCAGGTGCGGCGTCTGAGCAGGAATATCGACGAGGCCAACGACTGGGTGACCCACCGCATCGGCGCGGCGATCCAGAACCCCGGAACGGCGCAGGGTGCCGGTGGCGGCGCCCCATTGGGTATGGGTTTGGGCATGGGGAACTCTGGCGCGGCCAACTCGCTGACCCCGCTCGCCATGCTCGGCGCGATCAGCACCATCAACAGCTCGCCGGTCACGGCGTGGGCGGCCGGTGGCCGCCTCAACCCGCTGAGTCCTTGGTCCTGGCTCGACCATATGGACAAGAAGAATAAGGCGCGGGGCATGAAAACCAAGGACCTGCGAGCGGCTGCACATGCAGGGGTGCACACCCAAGTGCACAATGCGAATACGGCCCGGGACGGCATCGCGCGTGCCCGACGTCGCGCTCGAGTGCTCGGACTGGACTCGAGTGCGGACAGGGAAGCCGCGTTCGCCGCCCAGAATGTCGTGCATATGACGGGCCTGTCGTCCAATATCCCCTTCGCCCTCCAAATGGCCGGTGTCCGGAGGAGGGAGTTGCATCGAGCCTGGAACGCCACGACGGACGTCATAAAGCATACTGATAAAGAGCCGCTTCAGTCGGGCCACATCGGACATGTCGTCGCCGCTCACGGACTTTTCGAGAACGAATTGGTGAACGGTCATGATCCGCAAATGGTGAGGGCCAGGTTCCACGCATTGGAGGCCGTCGTCGATCGGTACCGGGGGGATTTCCCTGGTGGTGTCGCTCTCCGGACTCCGGAGTTGGAAAATCTCGGCAGATCGTATGTTCTCAATCCCGAAATGGATTTTATTACACGCCTGCAGAAGATTTCGAGCGGCGATATCTCGGATACCATTTTGGTACACGGCGGTCATATTGCCGATCTCACCCCGCACGACGCCGACCGATTGGGAAAATGGATCACCAACGAGCATGCACTTCGAATCCAGGCCGCCACCAATTGGGCAGCACAGGATCCGACCGACCTCGAACGAATCCGGGTGCTGCGTGCCGAGATCGACAATGGCACCCAAACGATTCAATATCAACAAGGAAAGCCGAGCACGGGTGCTAACTCGCTCGCGCAACCGGACGTTGTTAGCCGTCCGTTTACGCAGCCGGACCCTGTGCGGTATCCACTCGAGCCCCGCATACCGGGGGATTTAATAGAAGCTCTCAGGAACAGGCGACACGCCTGATCGGCATAAGAATTCCGAACGCATGGCAACGGGCCGAAGCACACAGAAAGGCATACGATGATCGGTCGTCTTTTGACGCTCATACTGATGCCGATCTGGGTATGGGTGGTGATGGGGGGCGTGGGCGTCGTGCTCGTGTTGATGATGGTTTTGCTGGTGGTCATCGGCGGTGCGACGTCGGCGATCGCGTCCGACCTGCACTATCAGTGCGACAGTGCGGTGGGGCCCGACCCCTCGCAGACAGTGACCCCCAGCCGCGCGACGACAGCGGCGCGGCCGACTGCGAAGAGGGCACCGGCGGGTGGAACGACCTCCACTCCCACCACGAATCCATACGCCGAGCTGACCATCGCACCGGACGACACCCACGCCTCCGAGTGGGATCGTGCCTGCGCCACGGCGATGAAGTACGCGCCACGCCAGGATCCTGCCTTGCTGTACGTCAACGGGGGCATCGGTGTGGAGTGTGCGCGTCAGCTCGCTCTGGCACAGCTGACGACGAGCGGGGCCGGCAACGGCTCCGGTAGCCGAGCTGGCGCCACGGAGTTCACCAGATCTGTGATCTACCAGGCATCGGCCGCGCAGACAACGGGTCGATGCGCGACGACCGAGGCGGCGGTCGCGCAGCCGTCGGTTGGGGACGGCGCGGGTCAGCCGAGCGTTCCGGCGCGGCGGGCATGTGGACAGCTCGGCGAAGCGTCGGTAGTCGTGTTGCCGAACACCATTGCCGCGCAAGCCGCGTGCGGCCAGCGAGTGGATCCCGTCGCGGTCTCGCCCGGCGATCTGGTGTTCTGGAATTTCCGAAACAACGCGCCGACCCAGGTCGGCATCGCGGTCAGCGACACGCGGCTAGTCACCACCGATGCGGCGACCGGTGACGTGATCGAACTGACCATCCCGAGCACGAACGACGTGCGGGTGAAACGAGTACTCGGCAGCGGGATGTGATGAATAAGCGATGCCGCCAACAGAGGTAGAGCCCCAGATAGAAGCTGGCGAGGATGCCGAGGCGCCGCCGGTGCCGATGACGCCGTGGTCGAGCCGGCCGGATCAGCAGCGGTCGCGGCCGGGTGGGGTGCCGGGGTCGCCTGGCAGTCCTTCTCCCGGGCCGGGGCAGTCTCCCGAAGCGGGTCAGCCAGGATCCGGTCAGCCAAATGGTCGCGGTGACGCCGGGGCTCCGGGTTCGTCTGGGGCGCCGGGTAATCCGACCGTGCCGGGTGCGGCGGGTGTGCCTGGTCAGGCGGGTCAGCCGAGTGGTGTGCCGGGTCAGCCGGGTGTGCCGGTGCCGGGTGGTGTGGTTGCTCCGCGGGTGGAGTCGGCGCCGGGTCGGGGTGGGGGTGCGGGTCGGGAGGAGGAGCCGGAGCCGTTGGTGGATCCGGCGTTGGTGGCGGGTGTGCTGCCGATGGCGGGGATGATGGCGATGGGGATGTTGCCGATGATCGCCTCG
>NZ_VUOS01000115.1 GCF_009829325.1 Nocardia sp. CY41 | reverse complement strand
GGGGGGTGTCCCTATGGTGTTCGTCAAGCCGCTGAGGTCGTGGGTGATCGGTAGAGTTCGCCGTGTTTGAGCATCGCGTAGAGGACGTCGCAGCGTCGCCGGGCCAGGCAGATGAGGGCGGCGTTGTGTTTTTTGCCTTCGGCTCTTTTTCTGTCGTAGTAGGCGCGGCTGGCAGGGTCGTGCAGTGCGGCGAACGCGGACAGGAACAGTGCCCGTTTCAGCTTGTGGTTGCCGGACCGGGCCGGGTGCTCACCGCGGATGGAGCTGCCGGAGCGGTGAGTGACCGGAGCGATGCCGGCGTAGGCGGCAAGGTGGCCGGCCGAGGCGAAGCCAGCGCCGTCGCCGACCTCGAGCAGGATGCGGGCTCCGGTCCTGACTCCGATGCCGGGCATCGAGGTCAGGACCTTGGAAAGAGGGTGTGCATCGAGCATCTCCTCGATGTTCTCGGCGATCGATTTCCTCTGTTGAAGAACGGATTTGAGCTGGTCGGCCAGTTTCGGCAACACGACTTCGGCGGCTTTGCTACCGGGGACGGTGACGGTTTGGGCGGGCAGTGCGGCCAGGATCTCCTCGACGAGTCTGGCCCCCATGCGGGGTGCGTGTTTGACCGCGATCGCGGTCAGTTTCCGTCGCCCTGCTGCACGGATGCCTGCGGGTCCACCGCAGCGGGACAGGATCTCGAGCACTGCTGGGTGGGCGATTCGCGGGCCGAGGACGCGTTCGAGGGCCGGATGGATGCCGGTGAGCAGGCCGCGGATGCGGTTGCTGGTGCGGGTTGCCTCGCCTGCGAGGTCGTCGTCATAGCCGACCAGGACACCGAGTTCGGTCAACGCTTCGTCGCCGACGTCGACTCGGCGCAGTGCGTGCGGCATGGTGCGGGCGGCGTCGGCGATGATGTACGCGTCTCGGGCGTCGGTCTTGGCTTGGCCTGGGTAGAGGTCGGCGATGCGGCGCATGGCCAGGCCGGGAAGGTAGGCCACGTCGTGGCCGCGGTCGCGGGCCACGGTGACCGGCAGCGCGCCGATCGTGTTCGGCTGGTCGACCACGATCAGGATCGGTCCGTGTGCGGCGAGTTTGTCGAAAACGGCCCGCAGCTTGGATTCGTCGTTGGGCAAGGCTTTGTCGAACAGGCGCTTACCGGCCGGGTCGAGCCCGACAGCGTGGTGTTCACCTTTGCCCACGTCGACGCCGCAGAACACGGCGTAGCTGGCTGTCACGTCCTGGTTCCTTCGGTCAGCACGGGGCGGTCACCGATCGGGCATCGGCGGCCGGCACCCACGTTACGAAGAGACCTGAAATGCGGCCCTGTCCCTATCAGCGGTCCATCCGATGCCACCGGTACCCGGCGACACCACCCCCC
>NZ_VUOS01000114.1 GCF_009829325.1 Nocardia sp. CY41 | reverse complement strand
ACCCGGAGGATTCGAAGTCATGGTGGCACCACGGAAGTACCCCGACGAGTTGCGTGAGCGGGCAACGCGTCTGGTGATCGAGGCGAGGAAGGACCCGGCCTCGCGTAGCGGTGCGGTGAAGGGGATCGCTGACCAGCTGGGGGTTCATCCCGAAGCGTTGCGGACGTGGGTGACGCGCGCGGAGCGTGACGAGGGGCTGCGGCCGGGGCCGACTTCGGTGGAGCAGGCGCGGATTGCGGAGCTGGGGCGGGAGAACCGTGAGCTGCGGCGGGCGAATCAGATCCTGAAGTCCGCGGCGTCTTTCCTCGCGGCGGAGCTGGACCGTCCGTCGCGATGAGGGTCGAGTTCGTCGACTCCATCCGCGACGAGCACGGTGTCCAGCCGGTTCCGGAGGCGCTCGAGCAGACGCCGGCCCAGATCGCACCGCCGACCTACTATGCCGCCAAGACCCGCCCGCCCTCGGCCAGGGCAGTGCGTGACGGTGAGCTGATCGAGGTGATCACCCGGATCCACGAGGAGAACTACGGCGTCTACGGCGTCAGGAAGGTGTGGGCCGAGACGAACCGGCAGGGCCACGAAGTGGCCCGCTGCACAGTTGAACGGTTGATGCGTAACGCCGGGCTGCGGGGCCTGCTACGCGACAAGTCACCGCGGACCACCCGGCCGGCCCCGGAGACCGGGCGGCCTACCGACCTGGTCGAGCGGGACTTCACCGCCTCGCGCCCGAACGAGTTGTGGGTTGCCGATATCACCTATATCCGCACGTCAACAGGCTGGGTGTATGCGGCTTTCGTGCTCGATGTGTTCTCGCGGCTGGTGGTGGGCCGGCAGGTCGCCACCTCGCCACCTCCCTCTACACCGATCTGGCGTTGGACGCGCTGCAGATGGCGATCTGACGTCGCCGACGCGACAGCGCCGACCTGACCGGGCCGGCCCATCACAGCGACCAGGGAGTCCAATATCGTGCGATCCGCTATGCCCAGCGGCTGGCCCGAACCGAAGCCGTGGCATCAGTCGGATCCCACGGAACAAACTCTCCACTCAACCCGGGGCTCGACAGTCCCGGCGACCACACGCACCTTCGCCACGAGCATGCCCAAGGTGCCGTTGCGCGACCACCGCCAAACCGGTTGCAGACCGTTTTCCACGGCCCGTAGCGTTCGGGCAGCTCCAGCCACGCAACCCCGTCTTGGCCTTGTACAACATGCCGTTGATCACCCGCCGTCATCCACACGCGGACGACCTTTCACTCCCAACACCGGCAGCAACGGCTCGATCACCCCCCACTACTCCTCGGTCAACTCGTGCCTACGCACCACAACCGAGAATCACACCACATCAACCACGCCAACTTTAAGGACGGACCCTAG
>NZ_VUOS01000113.1 GCF_009829325.1 Nocardia sp. CY41 | reverse complement strand
CGGTCCATCCGATGCCACCGGTACCCGGCGACACCACCCCCCGGATCATGCGAAAGACAGGGGCAAGAAGTCATACCGGGCCCGGCGACCGAGGCCCTGGATCGGACCCACGAGAAAGGTAACGGGCATGCCGGACGGTCTTCCGGGTTTGACTGTCAACCTGCGGTGTCCAGTGGCCTGACCGGTGTCCACACTGCGGCGGGCACGATCAGCGGCGGCGAGTCCGACGTGATCGTGGCGGGGCGGGGTCGACTCCGTGACCAGCGCTCCGTGCGTGCTACCCAGGCCCGGCGCCCCCGTGGGTCGAATCCAGCGAGGTGGCCGACTCCGCGCTGGGCCGGGTGCGCCACCGGAGGTGTGTGAGGTGACGCTCGCGATGGGCAAGACTGCCGAGGAGGTGGCCGTCTCCGAGCGCATCACTCGCGCCAAAAGTGACGCCTTTGCTCTGCGCCGGCGGCGCGGCGCCGTGGCGGCCGATATCGCTCCGCACTTTGTGCTGGTCACGCTGGGCGACGCTGAGGTCATCATGGACGGAGCCCCACGCCCGGACGTCATGCTAGAGCGGCGGGCCCTGCTGCACCTGGACTTCTGCAGGGACGGCGTCGTCACTCCTGGTTCGCCCACATCGCTGCCCGACGGCGTGGCCGCACTGGAGGAGGCAGTGTGCGAACACGGCCTGACCGTACGGGACCGGACGTGGTAAGCGCCAGGAGCGGGATCGCGCCTGGCAGCACCGTGACGATCGCCGAGGTGCGTGACCGAGCTGCCACGCGTGTCCGCCTCGCCGAAGGCCTGGAGGCGGCCGCGAGTCGCGGCAAGCTGCCCGTATCGGGCCGGAGGAGGTGTTGAGCCGGGTGGACGTCCTTCGAACCCGGGCACGGACAGGAACGTGCTGGCGGGAGGGGACATCTGCGCTCGGTATGTCAGCGGGCGACCGCCGGGGCAACAGCATGGTGTACGCGAGGACACAGACCGGAAGCGATGCGACAGCTGTATTCCGGCGTGAGCGAGAAATTGCCCTCAACCGCGACGTCCAGGACGCGCGAACGCTGAGAACCTTCTTCTTGAGCGACACCTGGCTCGGCGACGAAGCGTTCTGCACTGTTACCAAGGACGCCGACGACCCCGCTCACGGCGTGCTGGGGCGTTTCGGCGACAAGGCGGTGTACGTCGATGTCCCCACTCGCGGCAACCTGACCGATGGGGAAAACTGCGGTCGGGCCCGACGGCTTGCCAACGAACTCCGCTAGGGTCCGTCCTTAAAGTTGGCGTGGTTGATGTGGTGTGATTCTCGGTTGTGGTGCGTAGGCACGAGTTGACCGAGGAGTAGTGGGGGGTGATCGAGCCGTTGCTGCCGGTGTTGGGAGTGAAAG
>NZ_VUOS01000112.1 GCF_009829325.1 Nocardia sp. CY41 | reverse complement strand
GTCGCATCGGCCATGGTTTCGGTGCAGGCGGAAGCGGCGCCTGCGGAGTCTTCGATCGTCTCCGTGCAGGAGCACGATGCGCGGAGCCTGACTTTGACGGTCCATTCCGCCGCCATGGATCTCGATATTCCGGTGGAAGTGCAGCGCGCCGCGGACACCAGCGTGCCGCGTCCGGTGCTGTATCTGCTGCTCGGCGCGGCCGGTGGCGTCGACGGCTCCACCTGGGCCACCAAGACCGATGCGATGCAGTTCCTCGCGGACAAGAACGTGCACGCGGTCACGCCGATCGGCGGCATGTTCAGTTATTACGCGGACTGGCAGAAGGACGACGCCAGGCTGGGCCGCCAGAAGTGGCGGACCTTCTTGAGCGGCGAACTGCCCCCGCTGATCGACGCGTATCTCGGCGCCAGCGGGCGCAACGGGCTCGCGGGCTTCTCGATGTCGGGGACCACGACCCTCGCGCTCGCCGCGACCACGGGTGAGTTGTTCTCCAGCGTGGCCGCCTACAGCGGTTGCGCGCAGACCAGTGATCCGGTCGGCCGCGAGTTCGTCCGGCTGACCGTGGAGGAATGGGGTCTGGCGGAGCTGGACAACATGTGGGGGCCCGCGGGCGATCCGCAATGGGTTGCCAATGATCCGTACGTGCAGGCGGAGGGGCTGCGCGGGAAATCCATTTACATCGCCAGTGGAAATGGCATGCCCGGCGTCTACGACCAGTACGGCGGAAAATACTCGCTGAACGGCCCGTGGGGTTTCGCGAATCAGCTCGTGGTCGGCGGCGTGATCGAAGCGGCCACCAATTACTGCTCGCACAACATGAAAACCCGGCTGGACGACCTCGGCATCCCGGCGCGATACAACTTCCGCCCCGAAGGCACCCACTCCTGGGGCTATTGGGAGGACGCGCTGAAGGATTCGTGGCCGACGCTCGCCGCTGGATTGGGAATCTGAACCGTCGGGAATTCGAGATGTCTATTCGCCTCCGGGCCGCGCGTGTCGCCGGCCTCATGCTGGTCGCGGCCGCCGCGGCGTTGCCGCACGCGCCGAGCTCGGCCGCCGTTCCCGAGACGCCCGTACTGGACGGCGCCAACGACTGGTCCTGCCGTCCCACCCCCGAACGGCCGGAGCCGGTGGTCCTCGTGCACGGCTCGGGAACCGACATCGGCCGCAGCTTCCCCGTGCTCGCGCGCGCCATCCGCGCCGAGGGACATTGCGTGTTCGCCGCGAATCTCGGCGCGGCGCCGGGCGTCGTCGACGCGGTGAGCGGCCAGAGCGGCTCCAGCTCCACCGGCATCGGGCCGATCGGCGCCGCGTTGCTGGGACGCGCGGTCTACGGCGTGGCCGACATCGACCGGATGGCGGGCGAGCTCGCCGAAGTCGTGCGCTCGGTGCGCGAAACGACCGGAGCGAGCCGGGTGGCGCTGGTCGGTCACTCGACCGGCGGCACGGTCATCCGGCAGTACCTGCGCGCCCGCGGCGGCGAGGCGGTCGCCCGAGTGGTGACCCTCGGAACGCCGTATCGCGGCACGACCTGGGCCGGATTGCGCGGGGCCTATCCGGACCTGGCCGCCCTCGGACTCGGTGACGCGCAGATCGCGGCCCAGGTCTTCGGAGCCCCGGGACAGCAGCAGGTGGTCGGGTCGCCGCTGCTCAAC
>NZ_VUOS01000111.1 GCF_009829325.1 Nocardia sp. CY41 | reverse complement strand
CGTCATGCATTCCAGCTCAATCGTCCACGCGAGCATGCCGTAAACCAGTAGGGTTTCGGCAATAATGGGGAGCAGGGGAGCATCCGCCAGAAATCCGGCGGTAAACCCGACTCGGTGAGCGGGACCGAGCTGGAGGTGATTTCATGCCGCGGTGATCGGTGAGGGCATCTACGGGCAGGGAACGATTGGCAGCATCTTCGATCTGCCCGCGCTTCCGGCCCACCCACCTTCGACGCGGGCACGCCCTACACCCTGCCCGGCGGCAATCCCGCCCTCGATTCCGTGGCGACCGGCGTCGGCCAGTGGGGCCCCTACATCGAACACGCGGGAGCCAGATGCGAGATCGGCTTCCACGGCAGCACCTCGAAGGGCCATGCTTTCAGCTCCTTCGCAGGAAGCATCTCCGCGTAGTGCCGGGATGTCTCGGCGATGGACCGGACATCGACATCAGCCCTCCCGGCGAAGCACCCACCATCCGATGGGACCCGCAGCGATCATGAGCAGCGCGGATGCGCTGCGCAGGGCTCTTGACATTCCCCCGTGTGGTGGCAGTGTCCTGGGTGAGGCCGGGGTCTGGGCCGCCGCTCGGGCACTGGTCGAAACGCCGCGGGCTCGGTCGTTCTCCACGGGCCGGGCCCTGCGGCGTGAAGGCCCGCCCCGGTGAGGAGTGATCGTGAAAGCGTGAGCGGGCCTTGCCATCGCCGTGAAACGTGTGGATCACGCGGAGCAGACCGCGACCACATCGACATGCTCTCGGTTTCGTGTGCGAAACCGGAAACTTCGCAACTCAGGCCGTGACGGTCTCAGCCCGCAGGTAGGCGTAGACCGGTTTCGCGGCTGACGCCGAACTCTGAGGCCCGGCTCGACATCCATTCCCTGCTCGGCCGGGGTTCTCGGGCGTATCCGCTGATTGCGTCATCTCGTGATCCACACGTCACTTGGCGCTGCTCGAGCTGTCCGGCCGCGACCCGATCCAAGCCCTCACCGACGCCGCGCAAGCTCGCGAACTCGGCTCCGCCGGGGACGTCGCCGCGGTGCTGGACTGGCGCATCGACCCGACCGGACTGCACTCCCACAACCCGGCGCCCACGGGCGGCTGCGGTGGCTGCCCGCCATCCCCGCGAATATCTGTCCGACCCGGACTACCGCTGGGAACATCGCCCGCCAGCCCGCCAGCTCAACAAAGGCGAATCCTGCACGCTTTACGCAACAATCTGCTCTACGCCCATGAGGGAGGGCATGATCCGGGCGCGCCATCTCGAGGCTCAGACCGAACAGGCGTGATGCCTGGCCCTGGCCACCAACGCGGTGCGCACAGTGAGAACTTCAACTTCTTCGGCGTGCTCCACGCCGAACTCGC
>NZ_VUOS01000110.1 GCF_009829325.1 Nocardia sp. CY41 | reverse complement strand
GCCGCACAGGCGGGATCCCGCAACGTCACCAACCAGGAAACCCATTCTGATGTCCACTAACCCGTTCAGCATGTTCGGCTTGGTCGCCGCACTCGACGGCCGCAACATACCCCAACATCACACGCGATAGCGCTTGCTGTGGCGGTCCGGCGACGGCGATCTCGCCCAGCTTGCGCCCGCATCAGCCTGTGACACCGCGCGGCTGCGTGTCGCTCGACGGTCGATGTCCAAAAGCTGTCCGCGAATCCATTCTCGGCCAGGCCTTTCCGTGCTTTCATACTCATCTATCATCGACCCTCGGTTGTGCTCACGGAGGGCTGCGGGAGGGCAGATGGCCGA
>NZ_VUOS01000108.1 GCF_009829325.1 Nocardia sp. CY41 | reverse complement strand
GCAGCCCCGCCCCGGCATGGGACTGGAACGACATCTGACCGCCACGCGGACGACGAAATCGGGGTAACCGGAAACCCGCCATCTCTGCTGGTCAAGGCAACTTCGTTGCTTTCCGCACGATTACTACCGGAACCCCAGGTACATGAGCGCCGTGGGCGTTACGCGCTTGGCGCGGTACCGCTGACGATGCGGTGGATGGTGGAGCGGCCGACGCTGTATTCGTCGGCCAGGTCGGCGAGGCTGGCGTCGTCGTGGGATCGTGGTAGCGGCGGTGGATTGTCTTGCGGGCTGCGGGAGGCCGGTTCAGAATAGGCCGAGTTTGAGCATGAGGGCGCGGTCGACCTCGGCGAGTTCGGTGCCGTCGAGTCGGCCTTTGAACGCGCCGAGCCGCTCAGGTGACACGGTGAAGATCTGGTCGATCAGGATGCGGGTGCGGGTGCCTTCCAGTTCGATCTCGGGCCGATAGACCGCAGGACCGGCGCTTGCCGAGGTGAGGGCGATGATGACGGTGCTGGAAGGAAACCGGTCCGATTGGATGATGACGCAGTACCTGTGCCCGTGTTGTTCGTGCCCTCGGGCGCCGGGCAGGGCCTTGATTTCATAGATTGCGCCTCGAAAGATCACGCGATGCCCATGAAGCGCTGAATGGCGAGCATTTCGGCTTGGTCGCTGGGGTCCTCGGCCAGTCGCTCGGCATCGTGGGCGGCCTGTTTGAGCAAGAGCTCTTTGTAAGCGTGCAGGATGGCGTAGCGGACTGCTTCGGAGCGGGTGCGGTTGGTGTCTGCGGTGAGTTGGGTCAGCGCTGTTTCCATCGCTTCGTCTGTGCGCACGGTGAGTATTCCCATACTCCAAGTGTAAGACGAAATGTATTACAGGGCTGTTCGGGAGGGGTGCGGAGCTTCGGCGTCAGTCTGCCGAGTTGGCCCCGTGGATTCTCCAGCAGTCTTTCTGGGACCCACCCGACCCGGGCCATCGTGTGTGGTCACAGCGCGGGGGGCGCTCGGCGCCGGAGTCCGGTTCTCGCCGTCTGGCCGGTTGCCGTGTGAGGATGGCGACGACGACGGCGAGGTAGACTGCGACGGGGACACCACACACGATGGCCCGGTCGGGTGGGAGATCTGTTTGGCAGCGGCGGTCATAGCCGGAACGTATGTGGGTGCCCCGGTCAGCCGAGGGCTTTGATTTCGGCGTAGAGCCAGCTGGTCAGCCACATGGAGGCGGCCGCGAAGGTGGCTGTTGCCGTGGCGATCCAGAGCATCCGGTGTCGGTATGCGCGGGCGGTGTGGTGCAGCAGGATGATCAGTAGCGGCAGCAACCACACCCAGTGGTGTCCCCACGCCAGCGGCGGCACGGCGCACCCGATCAATCCGACCACGATCAACCCGAGCAATGACCGGTCGGTGCGGTGCGCGGTGGCCGCGGCGGCGTAGCCGAGGCCGGCGGCACCAGCGACGCATACCAGCCACAGCCAGTTCGGCGCGGGTTGGGGTGCCCACAGGTTCGACAGCACACCGTTGATCGACTGATTGCCTGGATGTGTGACCGGCCCGATGCGATCGACGTCACCAGCCGCATCACGCAAGAAGTCGTGGGTGTCGCCCGGCAGGATCAGCCAGGCCGCGGTGAGGTTCCCCCGCATTGTTGGAGGGCGGGGTAATCAGGTTCCAGCCGGAACCGGGTGATGGTAGCTCGCCTCGAATTCATCAGGTGATCGCCAACCCAGCTTCTTCTGGATGCGCTGGCTGTTGT
>NZ_VUOS01000107.1 GCF_009829325.1 Nocardia sp. CY41 | reverse complement strand
GGACGTAGACAACGAACGACCGTCCCAGCGAAGAACGGTGTCCGTGCTGGTGACAAGCTCAACCGCGACTTCACCGCCGCGGCGCCGAACCACGTGTGGGTCGCCGACTTCACGTATGTGGCGACCTGGACCGGATGGGCGTATGTGGCGTTCGTGTTCGACGCCTACTCGCGTGCGATCGTCGGCTGGACCACCTCGGCCAGCAAAACGACCGCTCTGGTTTCCAAGGCCCTCAATATGGCCCTCTGGCGGCGCGATCACTACGGGCATCCGGTCGAGCCCGGTCTGATATTTCACACCGACGCCGGGTCTCAGTACACCTCGGTGAGGTTCACGGAATCACTTGCATTGCGAGGGCTCTCAGCATCGGTTGGTTCAGTGGGAGACGCCTATGACAATGCTCTGGCTGAGTCGATCATCGGTTTGTTCAAGACCGAAGTCGTCAACCGGAGTCGCCCGTTCAAGACCCACACCGAGGTCGAGTTCGCGGTCATGGAGTGGTGCGATTGGGGCAACAACGCACGCCTGCATTCCCGGCTGGACTACCTGACCCCGGCCGAGTTCGAGTCCGCCTACTACGCTCAGAACTCACCACGCCGACCGGCGCTGGTCTGAACACGAAGCCGGTCCCAAACCCGTGACGGTTTCAGACGGCGAGTTTGTCGAACCGGGTGGCCACGGCCCGATGCTGTTTGAGCTGGTTGATGCCGCGTTCGACAGCGTTGCGGTCACGGTAGATCACTGGATCGAACGCCGGCGCCCGCCCACAGGCCCGGCCGCGGTGCAGCCGGTTCGCGGCCTGATCAGACGGGACCGGGATCGTTGCTCTGATCCGGTGACGACGTAACCACTCCCGGTTACCGCGACTGGAATATGCCTTGTCGGCCAGCACCCGCACCGGCCGCACCCGCGCGCGTCCGCCTCCGAGTTTCGGCACCGCGATACCGTCCAACACCGCCGTGAACTGAGGACTGTCACCGGCCTGACCCGCGGTGACCAGCACCGACAACACCCGGCAGCCCTGCTCACACGCCAGATGCAGCTTGCTGGTCCACCCACCCCGAGAGCGCCCCAACCCGTGATCGGCCGGCTCGCGTTTACCAGGACCGGCTGGCGGTTCGGCCTGCCGGTCGCTGTCGCGGCGGGCACCAGCAGCGTGCTGGTGGGCCCGAGTGATCGTGGAGTCCACACTGACCTGCCAGTCGATCACCCCGGCCGCGTCGGCCAGCACCTGCAGCGATGTCACGATCGCCGCCCACGCGCCGGCTCGCTGCCAGCGTCGGAACAATCCGTAGACCGCTTGCCAGGACCCGTACTCGGCGGGAACGTCCCGCCACGGCACCCCGGCCCGGGTCCGCCACCGAATGCCGTCGATGAGCTGCCGTTTCGTCCACTTCGGCGGGCGTCCCGCCTTCTTCCCGCGAGGCAGCAACGGCTCCAACCGCGCCCACTGGGCATCGGTCAGATCCGCCCGCCCCGCCACCACTACGCTGGGCACGAGGTCTCCGGGACTATTCAGGTTTGCTTGGTCGCTAACCCGAAATACCGGAGACCTCACCCATATGCCAAAGCGGCCAACAACTTTCACCGAACATGCAGATGGGCGGCACCGCACAGCGGTGCCACCCATCACTTCACTTCGAGACAGAACCTAGGTGTTGTTGAGGACGAAATTTCCGGCGTCGAGCGGGTATCGCTGGGCGGCTCCGGGCATGAGGACCTCGAAGTCGATGCAGTCACGGGGTGGCGGTTCGTCCCCGCCCTGGGCCTGGACGGAG
>NZ_VUOS01000106.1 GCF_009829325.1 Nocardia sp. CY41 | reverse complement strand
CGGTATCCAAGGACACGATCTCCCGGATCACCGAGAAGGTGATCGGCGAGATGACCGACTGGTGCAACCGGCCACTCGAGCGGGTGTATCCGGTGGTGTTCATCGATGCCGTGCATGTGAAGGTCCGGGCTCTGGCGCAGTCTTCGTGATCAAATCTGGTGCAGTGTGCGTTTGCGGAGTAGGTCGAGGTTGGCTCGGCCGAACATTTGGCGTTTGATCATCTTGATGCGGTTGATGTGGCCTTCGACCGGGCCGGAGCTGTAGGGCAGGGTCAGGCCGTTGCGGACTGCGTCGATATCGCGGCGGAGGTTGCGGGCGAATGAGGCGATCGCGGTCAGTAAGTCTTTCTCGACAATGTTGATCCATTCTTCGAGGCGGTGACCCTCCAGTCGGGTCATCATGATCGCGAAGTCCTCGACATGGTTCGCCAGACGGCTCAGGTCTTTGCTGCGTTTGCCGAGTCGGTGCAGGCTGGTGGTGTCGTCGGTGGGGAGGTTGGCAGGGTCGGTCATGATCCACCGGGTCATGTCGCGGACCGACGGTGGTCGTGGCGCGGGGACCGGCATGTGGCCGGTCCTGGTGCGGAACCGGCGCAGATAGCGTTGAACCTGCTGTTCGGTGCCGGGATATCCCAGCTCGGCGATCTCGCGGGTGAGCTGGGCGCCGTTGCGGATGCCGTCGTTCCAGCGTCGGTGCAGATGCTCGTGGTAGCCGTCCAGGATGGACGAACGCTGCTGGTTCTTGGCGATCAGCGGATCGACCGTCTCGGCATTGGCGAACTTGCGCACTGTCGCTGGATGCAGGCCCAGCTCACGACCGACCGCGGACTTGCTCAGGCCCTGCTGCAGCAGCCGGTGAACCGCGGCATGCTGATGCCGGAAGCGTCTGACCACCTTCAATTCAACATGATCGACGACCGCAGGCGCTTGAACGGACGGCTCAGTGGCAGCTTCCGCGGCCAGAGCCGTAGTCAGCTCGCGGCGAATCGCCGAGAGATCTTTCTCCACGGCCTGGCCGAGGTTCTGCCACAGATGGAACCGGTCGGCCACCTGCAGCGCGGCCGGAGCACCCTGCCGCGCGCCCTCGGCATAACCCGCCGGCCCGGTCCCGGCAGATGATCTGCGGCAGAGGCCTGCCGCGGAGCCATGCAGCCAGGGCGTCACCGTCGCGGCCGTCGATCAGATCGATCGGTCTGCGCGTGTCGAGATCGACCATGACCGTCCCGTAACGGTGGCCGCGGCGGACAGCGAAATCGTCGACACCCAGAATCGCGACCAGGCTGTTCGGCGGGTCCGGAAACCGGCGGACCAGCCGGATCAACGTGTCTCGGCTGGCCGGCAGCCTCAATCGGCCCGCCAGCCGGGCGCCGGCACGACCTGCCATCGCCAACCCGATCGCGACCAACATCGACCTCGATCGGCTCGTGCGCCGCGACCACTTCGCCGTCAGCCCGGCAACCTGTTCGGCGAAGGTCTTCGCCGGGCAATCACTGTTCGAACAGAAGGACCGCCGGACCATCAGCTGGACGGTCACCACCCGGCCGGCGATCGCGGCATCGGCCAGTGTGCGCTGATAGCGGGAGTGCACACGCGCAGAGACCGACTCGCATCCCTGACACCGGGCAGTCGAGGCGGCAACCGCGGCCCGGAGAACCAGCCCATCTCCCTCGCTGTCGACTGCTTCTATCACCAGATCAGCCAAGAGCGCCTATCAGGTTCGGTTGCGGAGTCTTCGCCAGCAGATGAGGGCGGCGGCGAGGTCGAGGAATCCTTGGTGGATGTCGGTGCGTCGTTCCCAGCGGGTGGCCAGGCGGCGGTACCGGTGTAG
>NZ_VUOS01000105.1 GCF_009829325.1 Nocardia sp. CY41 | reverse complement strand
ACCGCAACCGCGTCGTGGCATGGCATCCCGACCGCTTGATGTACGTGGACGACACACCGCACACCGAAGCGGTGATCGGTGAACGGCCGACCATTGCCCCGACCGTGACCCCGCCGACGCCCGCGCCCGGCAACCAGACCCCGAATCAAGCCGGACCTAGCGCCTGAATGCTTTACATTCGGTCGTGTCGGGAATTGGCGTCGAACCTGTGGCACCGCAGAACGAACGGCGCATCCCGGAATGATCGGAAGACCAGTTATCAGCCCGAACTAATGCGGACTATTAACTATCAATCGACAATGGATGGTGACTCTGTTAGATCAGCACTTCCGCGCGCTGCCCGATTCTTCGACATAAATGGCGACGTCGATCAACGACAATTATGACGTCTTCGTGAATGACCGCGTTCTGGGTCGCCTGGCCAGGGGGGTGTGAATCTGGAATTTAGAATTGCATACCGATCTAGCGAAGGATGGGAATGGTGTCGAAAGATCCGGTCAGTGAAGAATGGCAGGCTATTGAAAACGCCCAAAATCTGATGGACAGAACAGTGGCGCAACTAGGTGAACTTGTGGCACTCGCTGAGAATCTTGACGTGCCAGAGCGGGCAAATGGAACTAATCCGATTGTAGTGCAGATGAATGCGGTTTGCCATGTGGGACTGTTATTGGCTCCGTCAATTCAAGAGGCGATCGACGCCGCCCGCAAGAACAGGACAGCGAAGGCTGGGGAACTCCCAGGAAAATCGAGTCCTTGCGTTGTCAGACATCGAAGCGACGGGTCGCCACCACCAATTTGACTGTCTCGACCAGTTCGGACTGGTACGCCGGAGTGCCAGCGTGGGCGGTTCAGTGGCGTGACACTGGCGTGACCGGCAAGTTGAGCGCGTAGTGCAGTGTTCTCGTGGTGGAGGGTAGCGATCACGGTGGCGGCGGCGTCGATTTGTCGGCGTAGTCGAGCGTTCTCGTTGTACTTTTTGGCGAGTTCGGCGCGCAGGGCGGTGATTCGCGGTCCGGTCGCGTCTTGTCGCTACTGGGCTGTTGTGCGTGGGCGACGGCGGTGTCCCATTCCTGAAGTATCGTTGTGGCGCGGTGCAGGGTGGCGTGGCTGACCTGTGCTTCTCGTCCGCGGATGGATTTGGTGAGTCTGCCGTCGGTTCCGTTCGGGGCGGCCGGTCAGCAGTCGCTGCGTCGCTTCGCGCAGGGCTCGGGCGGTGCAGTGGCTGACCTCCCTGCCGGGCTCGGTCATTGTTCTGGTCTCCGGAGTGCGATTCGGATGTCGTCGAGTTGGTGGTGCAGTGCGGTTCGGCGAGGCGCGGGCAGTTTTGGGGCGTCGAGCAAGGTGAGCAGGCCAGCTTCCTGGCTGCGCCAGATCGGGAGATGTTCGGCGCCGATGATGCTGTTGGCGCAGCGTGCGGGCTGGCATCGATCGGCCAGCGGTCCGTGGTGGCCGGGTGGGATGACGGCGTTTCCCAGGCATTTCGCGTCGACGGCGTTGAATGTAGCGGTGGAATTCCTCCCGCGCCCACTGGGCCAGCTCCTCGGGCAGCCCCTGCGCGGTGGCCCAAGCCGCCAGCGCGCGCAAGATGCCGGCGCGCAGCGTCACGGTTCGTGGTTCTTTCGGGTCGGGTTTGAGGTGGAGCCCGGCCGCCAGGACAGCGGGGTGGCGAGGGTTGAGCCACACCATCGCCATTTCCCGGGCCCGCCGATTCCAGATCGGGGTTAGTTAGAGCTCCTAACAGGTTCTGTAGAGTGGCGGTGATTCTCGTTGCGGTGCAGTATGTTTCGTCGTGGCGGCCCCGTGGATCGTGGAAGACGAGTTGTGGACAGTGATCGAACCGCTACTGCCGGTCCG